>JAETSN010000024.1 GCA_021769625.1 [Clostridium] symbiosum
TTTGCACATAGAGTCAAACCTCCTTGTTGGTTTTTAGCCTATGTGCATTGTAGCACAGTCAACAGAGTTTTGGCTCTATTTTATTTTTGGTTGCGGCCGGAGGTCCGCGTTATGAATAAGAGAGAAGTGGGAACTGCTTATGAAAAGAAGGCGGCTTTGTTTTTGGAGAAGCAGGGATTGAAGATCTTGTGCTGCAATTTTCGGAACCGGTATGGGGAGATCGATATTGTGGCGAAGGACGGGGAGGTTACTGTTTTTGCGGAGGTAAAGTACCGCAGGGATGCGGATAAGGGAATGCCGGAGGAGGCGGTGGGCTATCGGAAGAAACGGCGGATCTGCAGGGTGGCGGATTACTACAGGATGATGCATCATATGGGAGATTTTTCGCCGGTGCGGTTTGATGTGGTGGCGATCTGCGGGGAAGAGATCAGGTGGTATCGGAATGCGTTTGATTATGTGAAGTAAGTCATCAGTCGATCTGTTATATTGCCGGGAGAAATGTATGTTCCGATGACTTATGAATGGCATGGCTGAGCGGCAGGCCGGAGACTGAAGCGGATTGCAGAGAAAAGGAGAGAGAATAGCATGATGGAAATAAAAAGAAAGGGCAGTCAGGAAGTTTTAAGACTGCATCGGGCGGCAAATGGCGTAACCTATCTCACTTTTCCGGGGCTGGAAAGGACGGGAGCGGTGCGCCATCTTTTTTCCACAAGAGTGGGCGGCGTCAGTGAGGGGATCTATGCCTCCATGAATCTCAGCTATACCAGAGGGGATAAGAAGGAGGCGGTGGATGAGAACTACCGCCGGATCGCGGCGGTTCTCGAGTGCAAAACAGAGGATATGGTCTGCTCGGATCAGACCCATACGGATCATATCAGGCTGGTGACGGACAAAGACCGGGGAAAAGGTGTGGTAAAGCCGAAAGATTACAGGGATGTGGACGGGCTGATCACACAGGAGAGGGGAATTGTGCTCTGTACCTTTTTTGCGGACTGTGTGCCGCTGTTTTTTGTGGATCCGGTGAGACGGGCGATCGGTTTATCCCATTCGGGCTGGCGGGGAACCGTGCAGAAGATCGGGAAAAAGACGGTGGAAGAGATGGGAAAGGCTTTCGGGACAAAGCCGGAGGATATCCATGCGGCGATCGGGCCGTCCATCTGTCAGAACTGTTATGAAGTGAGTGAGGATGTGATCGGGGAATTTCGGAGGGCTTTTCCGAATACAGAAGAAGATATCGGTAATTCGAGTTCGCGGAGCGAATCCCGTGAGCGAGCTTGCAAGGAAAATGGTATCGGTAATTCGAGTTCGCGGAGCGAATCTCGTGAGCGAGCTTGCTCGCTCTGGTTTCGGACAAAACCAGGAAAATATCAGCTCGATCTGTGGGAGGCAAACCGCCAGGTTATGCTGGAGGCAGGGATCCCGTCGGAGCAGATCGAGGTGACGGATATTTGTACGTGCTGTAATCCGGAACTTCTGTTTTCTCATAGAGCAAGCTACGGGCAGAGGGGGAATCTGGGGGCGTTTATGATGCTGGTGTGAGGAGACATGGAAGGATTTTTTCATTTTGTGGCGAGAGAGCCGGAGGGGAATGCAGGTTATGGGAACAGGATTCAATATATGGCATTTTTTTCATGACATTGGAGAAGCGGGGATGCCGATCGGATTGTTTTTGATAGATTACGGGATCATCTGGATCCCGCTGGCATGTGCTTTGACTGCAATTCCTGAGACAAGAAAGACCGGAATCGTGATGCTTGTCGGACTGGGGCTGGATGTGATATTTTGTGACGGGATCCTGAAACATCTGGCTGTGCAGGATTCCCGTACGGGAGCCTGGCTGTTGATGGGTGTCCGATTTCGTCTTCCTTCGGGATCTGCGGCAGCTGCTTTTACCGCGCTCACAGCGCTCTGCTTCTCCAGGGAGAATAACTTCTGGAAAGCGGTTTTGGCGATTGCCTGCATTGTTGTTTTTTCCGGGAATCATGTTCTGAACCCGACAGATGTTGTGGGAGGCATGGCAGTTGGCGCTGTATTCGGATATGCTGGCTGCAAAATAGTGGAGGCGTTGAAACGATGCAGGGAAAAGAAAAAATATAGCCGTACGGAGATTTTTGATCATCCGTAAAAAATACGGAAGAAAACAGGGCGCGCGTATCATGTAAGTACAGTGGCAGCGCTCCGCGTGCAGAAAGCAGATGCAGAGCAAAGCGGAGCGCTGCCTTTTCGTCCGTAAAAAATACGGAAGAAAATAGTATGCGCGTATCATGTAGGTATAGAGGCGGCTGAGAAAGGAGCGCGGCTGTCTCTTACAGAAAACGAAACACGGAAAGATCACAGGATGAAAAGGAGGAACGGAAAATGAGTATTGACTGGGAAGAACTTCTTGACGCAGAGGGAGAAGACCTCGTCGACGCTTATGATGAGGCGGTGGACGACGCAGTCTGGTGGATGGAGGGGAACGATGACTGAAAGAGGGGCCGGAACTTCAGACGAAGGCAATCCGGCTGTCCGGGGAGGCAGCGTGAAATATTAAATTTCACGATCCTGACTTGAGCGCCCGCCGAAGCGGGCAAACGGAAGTTAGCGTGAAAAAGAAAATGCATAAAAGATGCTTACACCGAAAAGGCGCATGGAAAAAACGGCAGACAGTCCGCAATGTAAACCATGCGCCTTTTTTGATGCACAAAGAAAGGAGAAGAGCAAGATGGGCAGAACAGGCAAAAGAAACATTAAAAGAGGAGACGTTTTATTGGCAGACCTCGGCGCACCGGGGCATGGGAGCGAGCAGGCGGGAAAACGTCCGGTGGTCGTTGTGAGCAATGACTGGGTGAACTGCCACAACCATGTATATACCGTAGTGCCGCTGACGACACAGATAAACAGGCTTGATCTGCCGACGAACGTCCTCATCCCCGCAAACAGAGAGGAGGGAGTGACACGGGATGCGGTTGCCCTGTGTGCACAGACGAGGTCGCTTGACGCCGTGAGAATCCTCAGAAAGCAGGGAAGGCTCAACAAAGATACTCTGGAGCGCATCACAAAAGGCGTCCTGATACAGATAGGCATTGAACCTATGATCCTTTTATCATAGGAAACAACAGGGCGCAGAGAAAGGAGATTTCACAATGCAGTACGATAACCGGACAGCGGGAAAAAGACCGTGGTATGACGAAAGTTTTTATGAGGTTGACGATCTTGACGACTTTGACGTTGATGAGGAATTCGATAAAGAATTCGATAAGGAGTCAGATCTGCTGCGGCAGTTTGACAGAGGAGAGAAGCTGTATGATTATCTCGACAAGCGTATCTGGAAGCAGAACGAAGCGAAGCGGGCAGCTTCCATCATACTCTTTAACTGTCTGCATCGTAACAGGAGCTCCAACGCAATGTTCATAGGGCCGAGCGGCTGCGGCAAAACATATATCTGGAGATGCTTACAGGAACTTTTTCCCGAGAGGATCGAGATCGTCGATGGGAGCAATATCACCCCGGACGGCTGGAAAGGGGATAAAAAATGGGCGAGCCTGCTGCTTTCCGACAAATTTCTGGGAAGCGGCCAGGCCATTCTTGTCATAGACGAAGCGGATAAGATGTTCATGCCAAAGACAAATTCCAGGGGGGAAAACTGGAGTGAAGTCATCCAGGGCGAGGTTTTAAAGATGCTGGAGGGAACACGGATAGATTTAGGAAGCGGCGTCTGGGTTGATACGTCCAGGATCAGTTTTATATTCTGCGGCGCATTTTCCGTGAAATCGGAAGAAATCGCGGAGAAAAAACGGAGCTGCAGTATTGGTTTTGGAAAGAGCAGCCAGAAGGTGAGAGCGTATGATGCGCCGATCGGGAGGAAGAATCTGCACGATTTTGGGATCATGACGGAAATTCTGGGCAGGATCCGCCGGATCGTCAATTTGAAGCCTATGACGGAAGAGGATTTCTTATATATGATGGACGCCGACTGCAGCCCGGTCAGGAAACTGGAGAAAGAGTTTGGCGTTGAGATCAGCCTGATGCCGGAAACCTGTAAAAAGCTGGTCGCGGAGGCAGCAGAAGACGGGGAGGGAATCCGGGGGATGGAGAATAAACTCTGTGTTATGCTGGAGGATGCGCTGTATGAAGAGGAAGGCAGGCAGCACTTTGTTTTTTGAGTGCCGTAAGGGTATCTGCGGAAGCAACGGATAAGTGTTATATGAGTGTCTGTGGATCCGGGATAGAAGGAGGGATTTTATGAAAATGAATTACAGTTTTACGAAAAACTTTCGCATGGAAAATGTCTCATTTGAGGGATTGAGCGGACAGGAGTTCGCCGGTTCTTTAAAAGAGGCGTTAGGCATCCTGAAGATTGAAGATCCTGTGATAAGCCTGCGCGAAGACATAAAAAAGGGGCGCTATAAGGATGAGGAACTGGAGCCGGTACTTGAGGTGGTGAAACTGATCAGTTCGCTTTGGGATGATCCGGAAATGAATGTCTTAATGCTTCTTGCAGCAGCGTTTGAACTGATCAGCAGGATGCATACAGTGTTAAAACGTGTCAGATAAAAGGAGAGACGCATATGGAACAGGAAAAAACAGGCAGAGAGATGATGGAAGAGATCCGCAACCGGAGGCTGCATATGAACGATATGCTCCGGGCGGTCGCCGATGTGGTAGATGGTTATGATTATGATTATTCACGGCCTCTTGAAATGGATCGTGATGGAAGTTGGCTGGAAGAGCTGATCGCGGAGCTGCTTGCGTCAACGCAGAAGGAGTATGAGCCTGAGAAAAGAGAACTATATTACAGTTTCCTCTATTGTACGCTGCCAGGGATCAAATGGGACTGGAATCTGTGCCATCTGTCCATGGATTATGGCGAGTATAAGCCGGCGGGGGTATTGGGGGATGTGGTACGCATGGCGCGCGATACGTGCATATCGACACCGAAGCGCAAGGAGGATCTGCTCTATATGGAGAGCGCAAACTATACGGATGAAATACGGGGATTTTTCGGATATATGCCGGAAGTGTGTTTTCTGCTGCGCGGAGAGAAAGTGTATTCCCTGTATACCGAGGAGGAAAAGGCGTTTGTCGGGAAGGGCAGGATAACGCTGGAAAAAAAGCGAAAGGAAACGGCATGTCCGCCGATCTGTGAGGAGCCGCATGCAGCGGAGGATGAGGATGAATCCGACACTTTGTCCGGGGTGGAAGCAGGCAGCGCAGTAGAACGCGCGAAAAAGCGTATCGTGAGGCGCATCTATGATCCCGAAAAATATATCCGAAATTATCTGCGTTTTCGGGAACTGTCTTATACAGGCACTGTAAAAGGAGAGCTTATCTGGGACAGGGAGAAATTTTTGAGCGAGATAGAAGAGATGGCAGACTGTTATCTTTACAGAAACGGGTGTTGTGCTTATTCGCTTGAGGAGCTTTACGGGATGGTGACGAAATGTCTGGAGCAGATGGCAGCGGAGATGCGCCAAACGATGCGGAAAGGAAAGAAGTATAAACATTGGTTGGAAACCGGAGACAGCCTGCGGAACTAAAAAACAGCATGCAGGCAGATAGTGCACAGCTTCATTTACGGACGCATTTTTTAGCGGCCGGAAATGTAAGCTCCATCCTTGTGTACTATCTGCCTGCCTGCGGAACTAGAATAGAAAGGCGGTAAAAATGCGCAGAAATATATCAGGTCCACGCGGACAGCCGGAGTGGATAAGTTTTGACGCAAGATGGGCTGTATGTTACAATTTAACAATGTACCGCGGACAAAAAGAAAATCTGTCTGCGACCGATGAAAAGGAGAAAAATCATGAATCAGAATGAAATCAGAGAGGCAAAAAGAACACTTTATGAGCGCCGGACACGTATGGAAGATCTGCTGGAGCAGGTTGGAGACGTGATAAGCGGATATAGTAAAACCTATGAGAATAAGATCATAAACGACGAGGGGATTGTGGATGATGCGCGCCTCGAGGAGCTGATCACACAGATCATGTCCACAGCGCACAGAGATTACAGTCCGGAAGAGGAGGAACTGTACCGCAGCTTTCTCTACTGCACGATACTTGGGATCGCCTGGAAGAGTTACATTTCTTCCCCGGAAGACTTTGAGAGGGAACCGTTCGAGCCGGCGCAGGCCTACGGGGACATCGTCCGCATGGCACGCGGTACAGGGCGGTCGGCGTGCAAAAACAGAGCGGATCTGCTGAAAGCGGAGTGCGGGTATTTCTCATACAGCTTCCATGACTTTTTTGCGTATGCGCAGGAAGTGTTCTCTTTGCTGGGAGGAGACGTGGCGGGTTCTCTTTTTACGGAGGAGGAAAAAGCGTTTCTTGAGCGGGAGATAGAGCTTTTCAATGAAAAGAGAGCCAAAGCGTTTGATGACTTTTATGCCGGGAACGAGGAGAGGGAAAAAGACCGGATGGCGGAGGATCCTCTCTATGCGGAAGAAGTAAGGCAGCGGGAAGAACTTTCAGATGCGGCGAATGAGTCGCTGGCTGTCAGGTTGGAAAGCGGAGAGGATTCGTATGATATTCTTTACGGCAGCCCGGAGGAAGAGGAAGAAGATTCCTGGTGGGTAGAATTAGCCAGACAGCACGAGGTAGGGGAAGCGATGGTCCTGCACCGTATTCCGGACGCCGAAAAGTATAAGAGGTATTATCTGCGCTTCAGGGAACTGTCCTACACGGAGGGCGTAGAGGGGAAACTCACCTGGGATGGAGAGGCGTTTGCCGGCGCGATAGAGGAGATGGTCGATCTCTACCTCTATGAGCAGAGGCTGTCCGCCTATTCGCTGGAGGAGACATACGGGCTTGTGACTGACAGCGTAAAACAGCTGCCCGGTATTGTGCGGGAGGCAGTGCGGAAAGCGAGGAGGTACGATAAATGATAGAGAGCCGTGAAGAACTGGGCAGGAAGCTGGTGGAGGAGTATGAAACGCACAGGGCTGATGAGTCTTATGAAGAAAGCCTGCTCTACCGGTATTTTAGGGAGAGAGAAGAGCGCCGCGCGAGGGGAAAACTGCAGTCGGAGAAATCCGTGCGGGAATTTCTGGCGGATAAGGAGGAAGAAAAAGAGTATTATCTGCGTCTGAGGGTCGCGTATCTGGCTATGGGTGATGAATACCGGTATATTACCCGGGAGGAGTACCAGGCGGCCAGGGATGCGCTGGTGGATCAGCTGCTCAAACAGAAAAAGATGTCGGCAAAGACAAAGGCAAGCCTGCCCGGCGAGTCACAGGAGGAGTTGGAGGATCGCCTGCTGAAAAAGCAGGCGGCCGACTTTGCCTACAATGAGAAAAGGGAGCGCAGTTCAAAGAAAGAGAGTGACGACGTCAGGCTGTTACGTTTTTTTGAACAAAACAGCGGGCAGGGGGACATACCTGCCCGGGATGCGGGCATGCCAAAGGAGCAGGCGGCGGGAAAGTTTGACGAAGCGCTGATAAAGAAGTGCGAAAAGGTATGCCGCCTGCTGCGGGACGATATGCAGAAAAAGGAGCAGACCAGGGTCATTTTACCGCTATATGTGGAGGAAGGCACAGGCGCAGGCCTCTATCTTATGGGACGCGATAATATCCCGGAGACGGAGATCCCGAAGGCTCACAATGGGTTTCCATGTTATCCCTGTGTCATCTGCTATGAGGAATGTGCCAGAGAGAGAAAGATCAAATGGGGCAGCGCCAGGATAAAAGGGATCCCGATGGACGACCGCCGGATGGTCTTTTACATGTCGGTGAAAGGGTTTTTCACGGTGGGGGAGGCTGTAGAGTACTTAAAGGCCCTGAAAGAAAACGGCAGCCTGAAAAACGGTTACCGGCTGGATAATGCGGCGATGGAATATGATGTGCCGCCGAAGGAGCTGGACACAGAGTTTTCTTCTTTCTTCTATGCGGATAAGAGTCCGCAGATTCTGGGCAAAGAGGATCTAAGCGAAGAGGAGCGGGAGATCATAGAGAGGGAGGACAGGGAAGAAGAGGACGCAAGGCGCAGAGAAAAAGCACGCCGGGGAAGATCCGGAGGACCGGATGGCCGATAGGAGAGGAGATTGTTTCAGATATGGAACCGGAAGTAAAAAAGGTTGAAGCAGGGATAGCTGATAAAGATGTGCGCAACAGAGAGTTAGTCAGGCGGTATCGGGAAGGCGATAAGGAGGCCGGGAATCTTCTGCTGGAAGAGAATGACGGGCTGCTGAGGAAGGCTGTCAACAGTCTGAAGGGGTTCCGGCACATGGAAGAGGATCTTCTGCAGGAAGCCAGGCTGAAAATGATCACGGAGATAGCGGAGAAGTTTGATCTGCAGCAGAATAAGGTCAGGTTCAGTACCTATGCTTTTCAGTGTGTATCCCGGATGGTGAGAGATATTGTACGCAAAGAGTCGAAAGAAGAAGTATCGTTGGATAAGCCGGTCGGAGAAGACAGAGAAACGCTGCTGGACTTCATACCGATAGACATAAACAGTATATCAGCGGAAAAGGGAGGAAATCCGGAGAATACTGTGCTGCGCAGGGAATACTACGCGGAACTGGAAAAATTTATAGACAGCGGATTCCTGACGGCAGGCGAACAGGCGGTGATAAGGGGGATCGTGAGAGGGAAGGGAAATAGGGAAATCGGCGTCGGGCTGTACCGAAAAGACGGGGAGATAGAGAAGATGAAAAAGCGGGCGCTTGAAAAGGTGATGTATGCCGGAGAGAGGGAAGCATTGTTTCCGAAATACGCCGCCGGGTATATCTTTGATCTGTCGCTTACAAACGAAGGCGACACCAAATGTAATGCGGCGCTGGAACAATTTTTGAAGGACGGCGGCTTTCTGACAGCAAGTGAACGGGCAGTGATAAGAGGGACCGCTGCCGGGGACGGATATGATGAAATTGGCGCAAGGCTGCACCGCGAAACGTGGGAGATAGAGAAGATCGAAAAGAGAGCGCGTGAAAAGATGATGTACGCCCGGGACAGAGAGGAGTTGTTCCCCAGAGGGTTTCTGGGTTGACTGATGAGGCCAACCCATATTGTCATACGTGCGCGGCTTCTGCCGTTTCCATCAGTTTCAGGTTATGCTCCTCCATCAGCCTGCGGATCTTGTCGGTGGGCGTCCGCACGAAGTTCATAGATACATTGTGGTTCATAAAGTCGATAATAGAGGCCAGAAACTTGTTCATATCGGCGGTCACATAATAGGGACGCTTCAAGAGTTCCGGCGACTGATAGGTCAGGTTTGTGGTGATCAGTTTATCGAAATATCCTTTCTCGAAAGCTTCATCAAAGAGAGCTATCCCGTTTGTAAAGAGACCGAAAGTCGTGCAGATAAATACCCGTTTTACCTTAAATTCCTTTAAGATGCGGGCGGTATCGATCATGCTCTCGCCGGAGGAGATCATATCATCCACGATGATGGCATCCTTGCCGGCGATATTGTCCCCCAAAAATTCATGTGCGACAATGGGATTTTTTCCGTTTACAATGGTGGAATAATCCCTTCTTTTATAGAACATTCCCACATCCACGCCCAGTACATTGGCAAAATAGATGGCGCGGTCCAACGCCCCCTCATCCGGGCTTAGAACGATCGTGTGATCTTTGTCGATGATAATATCCGGTTCCGCCTGCAGCAATGCCTTGGTGAACTGGTATGTGGGCATGAAACTGTCGAAACCGCACAGGGGCACAGAGTTCTGTACCCTCGGGTCATGGGCATCGAAGGTGACGATGTTGCTGACACCCATGTCAGAAAGTTCTCTCAGGGCATAGGCGCAGTCAAGAGATTCCCTGCCGCTTCGCTTGTGCTGCCTGCTCTCATACAGGAAAGGCATGATGACCGTGATGCGGTAGGCTTTTCCGCCCGCCGCCGCGATGACTCTTTTTAAGTCCTGATAGTGGTCGTCGGGCGATTTATGGTTTGTATAACCGTTCATCTGGTAGGTGATACTGTGATTGCAGACATCCAACAGGATGTAAAGGTCCTTGCCGCGGATGGATTCCTTGAAGATCCCCTTGCTTTCGCCAGTGCCGAAACGCGGGCATTCCACTTCTGCAAGAAAATTATCCTCATGGTATCCCTGAAACGCGGGGTCATTTGTCAGATCTTTATGGGTTTCTCTTCGAAAAGCTGCAAGATAATCATTGATAACTTTACCCATTTCTGCGGCAGAGTCCAGAGCTGCGATCTTTAAAGGCGCTACCGGAAGCGCCTGTTCGAGTTTTGATGCGTCGGCCATGTAATGTATCTCCTATGACGGCTGAAAATGTCGAAATTTGTTTTACATATCTCAATTTATAACATTCTTCGTGACACGTCAAGGAAATTCTTGTAGAATGAAGATGAGTTATAAGCTGGAAGGCTTATAACTCATCGCTACTTCTGAATGAAGGGAAACGCAGTTTCGCTTTATTTTAGAAGGTTCCCGTTTTATTTTAAGTAAAAATGGGAGGTAGAGATCAATAAAAGAAACGAGGCATTAAACGTGAAGAAAAAGGGACATGTCATTCAGAAGGTATTGCCGGGCAGCATTGCGGAAGAGATGGGGCTGGAGCCCGGGGATGCCGTTTTAAGGATAAACGAGCAGGAGATAGACGATATTTTTGATTACCAGTATCTGGTACAGGATGATTATATCGAGGTGGCTGTCCTCGCCGGGAGCGGGGAAGAGTGCATTCTGGAGATCGAGAAGGAGCCCGGGGAAGATCTGGGACTGGAGTTCGAGAACGGACTGATGGATGAGTACAAAAGCTGCCATAATAAGTGCATCTTTTGTTTTATCGACCAGATGCCGAAGGGGATGCGGGATACGCTGTATTTTAAGGATGATGATTCCAGACTGTCTTTTCTTCAGGGGAATTATGTGACGCTGACCAATATGTCGGAGCACGATATCGACAGGATCATCCGGTACCGGTTAGAGCCCATCAATATTTCCTTCCAGACCACAAACCCCAAGCTGCGATGCATGATGCTGCACAATCGTTTTGGGGGGGAGGCGCTGAAGAAGGCGGACAGGCTCTTTGAGGCGGGAATCGGGATGAACGGGCAGATCGTGCTCTGCAGGGGGATCAATGACGGTGCGGAACTTGAGCGGAGCATTTCGGACCTGACGAAATATCTGCCATACCTGACAAGTGTGTCAGTTGTGCCGGTGGGACTCTCGGATTTCCGGGAAGGGCTGTATCCGCTTGAGCCTTTTACGAAGGAGGATGCGGAGGCGGTCATCGACTGTATAGAAAGTTTTCAAAAGGAAATTGTCAAAGAGCACGGGCTTCATTTTGTGCATGCTTCCGATGAGTGGTATCTGCTGGCAGGGAGAGAGCTCCCCGAGGCGGAGCGCTATGACGGCTATCTGCAGTTGGAAAACGGCGTGGGGATGCTGCGGCTTCTGGAGGATGAGTTCAAAGAGGCGCTGCAGGAGAAAAAGCAAAGGGGATACGGAAGAAATGTGGAAGCCAGAAAGATGCGGGCAGGACAGAGGCGGGAGAGCGGCGCCGGGATCCCGGATGCGGAAAAGCAGGGAAGGGAGATCTCCATTGCCACCGGGAAGCTGGCATTTCCTGTGATCAGCAAAATGGCGGGCCAGGCGGAGGAACTGTATCCGGATCTGAAAATACATGTCTATGAGATCATCAACCGCTTTTTCGGGGAAAAGATCACGGTGTCCGGGCTTTTGACGGGGCAGGACATTATGGGACAGCTTCGGGGGAAAGAGCTGGGGGAAAGGCTGCTGTTGCCTGTCAATATGCTGCGCAGCGGGACCGATGTGTTTCTGGATGATGTGACGGTGGGGGAAGTGGAAAAAACTTTACAAGTGGCGGTAGATATTGTAAAATCAAGCGGGTATGATCTGCTCTCCTGCATGTTGGGAGAAGGCGGGGATGTATAAGAGAGATAAATGTGATAGGTTGTGAAAAAGGATATAGCAGGATGATATGAGGTTCAGACAGGGAAAAGCGTGTGATGCGGTTTGGGAAGTGCACAGGGTTCGTGTGATGTTTGAACCGCATATCAGATAGAATACAGTATGGAGGCAGTTTATGGCGAAGAAAAGAGGAAAGCC
The DNA here is from genome assembly GCA_021769625.1 of [Clostridium] symbiosum. GTDB lineage: Bacteria > Bacillota > Clostridia > Lachnospirales > Lachnospiraceae > 1XD8-76. The sequence goes on from JAETSN010000024.1 coordinate 12,016, forward strand.
GGTGGTGGCGGTGGTGGGCAGGCCCAACGTGGGTAAGTCCACACTGTTCAATGTGCTTGCCGGGGAGAGAATATCGATCGTGAAAGATACGCCGGGGATCACCAGAGACCGGATCTACGCGGATGCGGAATGGCTGAATTACAGATTTACGCTGGTGGATACAGGCGGCATCGAGCCGGAGAGCAAGGATATCCTGCTCTCCCAGATGCGGGAGCAGGCGCAGATCGCCATCGACACGGCGGATGTGATCCTGTTCATGGTGGATGTAAAACAGGGGCTTCTGGATTCCGATTCCAAGGTGGCGGACATGCTGCGCAAGGCGGGAAAGCCGGTGGTGCTCGTGGTAAATAAAGTGGATTCGCAGGAGCGGGACATGCTGGCGGTCTACGAGTTTTACAATCTGGGCATCGGGGAGCCCCTTGCGATCTCTGCAGCTAACAGGACCGGGCTCGGCGATATGCTGGATGTGGTCGTCTCGCATTTTCCGGAGGCGGCGGGCGATGAGGAGGAGGATGACAAGATCAGGGTTGCCATTGTAGGGAAACCCAATGTGGGGAAATCGTCCATCATCAACAGGCTGCTCGGCGAGAACCGTCTGATCGTTTCGGATATCGCGGGTACCACAAGAGACGCGGTGGATACGGAAGTGACCTATAACGGTAAGGAGTATGTGTTTATCGATACGGCGGGGCTGCGCCGGAAGAACAAGATCAAGGAAGAACTGGAACGCTTTATGATCATCCGCACGGTCAGTGCGGTGGAGCGGGCGGATATCGTGGTGCTCGTGATCGACGCGGTGGACGGCGTCACGGAGCAGGATGCCAAGATCGCAGGGATCGCCCACGACCGTGGAAAGGGCATGATCATCGCGGTCAACAAGTGGGATGCCATCGAGAAGGACGATAAGACCACGAGGGAATACGAGAAAAAGATCAGGCAGGTGCTGTCTTTTATGCCCTATGCGGAAATTTTATATATTTCTGCGCTGACAGGGCAGAGATTACCCAAATTATATGATATAATAGAAGCGGTACATGAAAATCATGCGCTGCGGGTGGCTACCGGCGTCCTGAATGAGATCATGTCGGAGGCGGTGGCGATGCAGCAGCCCCCGGCGGATAAAGGAAAGCGGCTGCGGCTCTACTACATCACGCAGGTGGCGGTAAAACCGCCCACGTTTGTGATATTTGTCAACGATAAGGAACTGATGCATTTTTCCTACACAAGGTATATTGAAAACCAGATCCGGGAGACTTTCGGATTTAAAGGGACGCCGCTGAAGTTCTTTATCCGCGAACGCAAAGGGGATAAATAGAACAGCATCTTCCCCGGACAGTGCCCAGAGGATTTGCAGACGCAATGCGGCTGTAAATCGCTCTGCCGCAACCGGTACTGGGAGGGGAAGATGCGGAACTAAAATAGGAGATAAAGATTATGGCACGCGTGATCTGTTTGGTGATCGGATATGTATGCGGGCTGTTTCAGACAGCTTATATTTACGGAAAATCGAAAGGAATCGACATCAGGGAAAAGGGCAGCGGCAATGCCGGCACCACAAATACCCTGCGGACATTCGGCGTGAAGGCCGGTGTTTTAGTGCTCTTCGGGGATATCATGAAATGTGCTGTCGCCTGTCTGATCGCGCGTTTCATCATTGCGCCGCAGATGGCGCCGGATATCAACTATCTGCTCGTATTATATGCGGCGGCGGGGGCGATCCTGGGGCATAATTTTCCTTTTTATATGCATTTCAGGGGAGGAAAAGGCATTGCGGCGACGGCGGGACTGATCATCTGTTTCCACTGGAGCTTTTTTATCATGGGCGTCATCGTGTTTTTCGGCACTTTTTTTACCACGCACTATGTATCGCTGGGATCTCTTCTTGTGTATGCGGGATTTATGATCCAGATCATCATAGAAGGACAGATGGGTGTGTTCGGGATGTCCCAGGCGGCGTTAAATGAGATGTATATTGTGTCGGCGCTGCTGGCTGTGATGGCATACTGTAAGCACAGGGAGAATATCAAACGGCTGTTAAAAGGGCAGGAGAGAAAGACCTATCTGAAGAAGAAGGAAGAGAAACCGCAGCAGGGACAGGGTGAAACACAGGAGAGATAAAACAGAAACCCGGAACGGTACAGACAGGATAAAATGCGGATGAGATACAGATTGAGGGAGATATGAGCAGAAGTCAGAGAGGATCATTGTAAGTTTATCATGATAGAAAGGAAACAGGGTATGGCAAAAATAGGATTGATCGGAGCGGGAAGCTGGGGAACGGCGCTCTCCAAACTGGCGGCGGATAACGGGCATAGAGTGACGGTCTGGTCCATCGTAAAAGAAGAGATCGACATGCTGAAAAAAAACAGGGAGCATCTGGATAAACTGCCGGGCGTGAAACTGCCGGAGAGCATTTCCTATACGACCGAGATCGCTGAAGCGATAGAAGGGATGGACCTTTGTATTCTGGCGGTGCCTTCTCCGTTTACGAGGAGCACGGCGGCGATGATGAAACCTTTTGTCAGGGAGGGACAGATCATTGTCAATGTAGCGAAGGGCGTGGAAGAAAAAACGCTGATGACGCTGTCGGAGATCATCGAAGAGGAAGTGCCGGGGGCGGATGTGGCGGTGCTCTCGGGGCCTTCCCATGCGGAGGAAGTGGGGAAGGGAATGCCCACCACGATCGTGGCAGGAGCAAAGACAAAGGAAACGGCGGAATACATTCAAAATCTTCTGATGAACAGGGTGTTCCGTGTCTATACAAGCCCGGATATGCTGGGGATCGAGCTGGGCGGCGCCCTGAAGAATGTGATCGCGCTGGCGGCGGGCATAGCCGACGGGCTGGGCTGCGGCGATAATACGAAGGCGGCGCTGATCACGCGGGGGATGACCGAGATCGGCAGGCTGGGGCTTGCCATGGGCGGGAAACTGGAGACTTTCTGCGGCCTTACCGGTATCGGGGACCTGATCGTGACCTGTGCCTCCATGCATTCCCGCAACAGGCGCGCCGGTATCCTGATCGGGCAGGGAAAGACCATGCAGGAAGCCATGGATGAGGTAAAGCAGGTGGTGGAAGGCGTCTATTCCGCCAAGGCGGCGATGGGGCTCGCGAAAAAGTATGGGGTGGAGATGCCCATCATTGAGCAGGTGAATCTGGTGCTGTTTGAGGGAAAACCGGCGGCGCAGGCGCTGGATGAGCTGATGCTGCGGGATAAGAAGATTGAGATCAGTGCGGGGTGGTGATTCCCAAGCGGACGCTGGTAAGAACATAAAATGCTTCGTCGCCACGCTTGCGCAGGCTCTGTTTTTCAAAGGGCTCCTTAAGTATTTCATGTTCTTACCATCTGGCTGTGGTGTTAACTAAATGGTATTTGACACTAAGTTTGTGAAATATCTCTTTAGAGCGAAATGAGATATGGTTGGAGAGAAGTTTATGAGATGTGCAAGATGCGGGAAGCATTTTGATGAGGAAATGTACAATGGGATCTGTCCGAAGTGCGGGTATTTTCACAGCAGGCAGACAGAGTACGATGTAAGTAAGTATTTCAGCGCGAAGTTCGGCGATGAGGTGAAGACCTCCACAGATGCGCAGGCGGCGAAGCAGCATGCGGAACTCCACAGGATGTATGACAGGCAAAATATGCATCAGCCGCAGGCAAAGCAGGCTGCGCCGCGTCAGGCACAGGCGGCGGATCCCTATCAACGGGCAGCAGGACAGGGAAATCCTTATCAGGCGGGCCGTGCCGGTTCATGGCAGCCGGGGAATAATAAGGGCGGCGGGGCCGGCTCCTATCAACAGGGAAATGATCTGCAGCACCGGTATGGGCAGGCAAAGGCGGATGACGGAGCAAAAGAGAAAAATATCATCGTGCCGATCTGTGCCGTGATAGCGGCGCTTTCGATCATCATGACGGTCGCCGCCTGCAATATAAAGAGGATCAGCCTGACGGAGAGCTACAGCACGCTGGATTATGAACAGGAATATGCCGGAGCGGGGGAAGTGTTTGAGATAAACGGCAGGATGCTCATTGTGGAAAAGGCGGAAGTGGTCGATACCTCCATGCTGGATGATATACCTGCCCATATACCGGGGGGTGAAAAACTGGTTGCGGTAACAGTGGGTATACTGCAGACGGAGGAATGGGACAGAAGCTGGACTTCAGGCATGGTATATTTATCGGACGGGTACACCTGCAATCAGTATATGGACAGCTATACTTTGGGGGATATCCTGATAAAGGAGTCTTCCGGGGGAGAATCCTCCTATTATGTTGCGGATGATATCCTCGAAGAACTATACGCCCTGAACGAGGATGCCGGGGAAGAGATCCTGACCGGATATAATTATCTGGACTACAGTTCCGTAGAGGGAAAGACCGGGAAATTCTATTTTCTGACAGGCAAAGACGCGGAGGAAGTCACGATCTCTTTTGATCAGGCGAAAGAGAAAAACGGCGTTTCAATTCTGGAAAAGAGAGTGAGCGTTCCGCTTGTCCTTGGGGAGGAGATGCCATGAAGAATAAGCTGAACGTGTTTTCCATTGTGTTTTGTGCGATCGTTGTTCTGGTGTGCCTTGTCTGCTACTCGGGGTATGTCAGCGAGCTGTATTTTGATGTCTGTACGCCTTACGCCTACCCGCCGATAGCAGGCTGCGAGGCAGTTTTGCTGGATGAGGTACCCGAAGGGTATCTGATCCCGGATCATGTGGAGGCGGACGACGCGGAGGAGATGGAGGTGACGGAGATCACCTACGAACTTGTGAGCACGGTCAATGATACGTTGGGCTCTCTGGAAAATCTGTGTTTTTACTACGGAGAAAACGGCGAGTGGATCGACGTGCTGGAGAAGGATGAGGATTACTGGGGCGCAGGGAATTATGAAAACTGCAATATACTGCCGCCGGGAGAGCATGTCGTCTGGAAAGAGTATGTGCTGGTGCCGAAGGGGATGGAAAAGATCAGCGTGTACTGGGTGTCGGACGGGAGCGAGCAGGTAACGATAAGACTGAGATGAATGACAGCGGCAGGCATAAGCCCGAATAGATTACTTTCCGACATAAATTCGTTGATTTCTACGGTATTTGTTTAAACGATATAATTACTATATTTTATTAAAAAGGACTTGCACCCGCGCATCTGTCGCAGGTCTGTCACAGGGAAAAAGATGCGCAGAAAGAGGATGAAAATGGATCAGGGATTTAACAGTACCAATCAGTATGTAGCTTCAAGGGAGTTGATGGACGGCGTGAACGTGGCGATCGCGCTGCAGAAGCCCCTTCTGATCAAGGGGGAGCCTGGCACGGGGAAGACGATGCTGGCGCAGGCGGTGGCCGAGTCTCTTGGGAAAAAGCTGATCATCTGGAATATCAAGTCCACCACGAAGGCGCAGGACGGGCTCTATATGTATGATACGATCCAGCGTCTCTACGACGGACAGTTCGGGGAGGAGGGTGTGGACGATATCGCCCGCTATATCAAACTGGGAAAGCTGGGCGAGGCTTTCGAGTCGGAGGAACAGGTGGTGCTTCTGATCGACGAGATCGACAAGGCGGATCTGGAGTTTCCGAACGATCTGCTCTGGGAGCTGGACCAGATGGAATTTTACATTCATGAGACAAAGCGCACGGTGAAGGCGAAACACCGCCCCATCGTGATCATCACATCCAATGCGGAGAAGGAACTGCCGGATGCCTTCCTTCGGAGATGTATCTTCCATTACATCGATTTTCCGGATAAGGAACTGATGGCGGAGATCATAAAGACACATTATCCCAACGTGGAGGAGAACCTGATGCAGCAGGCGATGGATATCTTCTATGACATCCGTTCCATGCGGGATATCCGTAAAAAACCCAGCACTTCCGAACTGATCGACTGGATCAACGCGCTGCAGATCGGCGGTATTCCCGCGGATGTGCTGCGCTCGAAGATGCCATTCCTCGGCGTGGTCGTGAAGAAGGACGAGGATCTGGAGACGGTGCGGCAGCACGGCATATAATCCGGCAAAACCATTACGTTGATACATGTTTCAGCGTTCAGTATATAAAAGGAGCGTGACGATGTTCTACCCATTTTTTCAAATATGTAAGGCGAAGGGGCTTCATATCACGATGAGCGAGTGGCTGACGCTGCAGGATGCGCTGGATCAGGGCATGGCGGGCAGCAGCCTCACGCAGTTTTATTATCTTGCGCGGATGATCCTTGTCAAGAGCGAGACGGATTTCGATAAATTTGATATGGCGTTTGAGGAATGCTTTAAGGGCGTGAAGACCGAGAATGAAGTTACCTCCCAGATGCTGCGCTGGCTGGACAAGTCCGATATGATGGAGCTCGCCCATGAGGAGGCGAGGGCGCATTTAAACCAGATGGAGGACAACACGGTCATCGACAAGGAGGATGTGGAGCAGACTTTCAAGGACAGGCTGCGGGACCAGAACGAGGAACACAACGGCGGTTCCTTCTGGATCGGCACCATGGGCAAGACATCCTTCGGCAATATGGGCGGCAATGTGGGCGGCGTGAGAGTGGGCGGCAAAACCGGATACCAATCGGCTTTTTCGGTGATCGGCGCCAGAAAATACAAGGATTTCCGGGACGACAGGGTGCTGGACAACAGGCAGTTCCAGCTTGCCTTCAGACGGCTTCGGCAGTTTTCCACAAAACTGGATATCCCGAAGACGGAGCTGGATATCCAGGGCACGGTGGACAAGACCTGCAACAACGGCGGCTGTCTGCAGATCGTGATGGAGAAGCCCCGGAAAAATGCGGTGAAGCTGTTATTATTATTTGATTCCGGCGGGACGATGATCCCCTACAGCAGCCTGATGAACGATCTGTTTCAGGCGGTGAACAAGTCGAATCATTTTAAAGATGTGAAGTGTTACTATTTTCACAACTGTATCTACAGCAAGCTGTACAAGACGCCGGAGTGTGAGAACGGCGAGTGGGTGGACACGGAGTGGATGTTCCGCAATCTGGACAGCGATTATAAGGTGATCATCGTGGGGGACGCGGCGATGGCGCCGGAGGAACTGTATTCCGACAGCGGAAATTACAGAGGGCCGAACGGCGGATTATCGGGTTTTGAATGGCTGCAGCTGATGAAGAAGCACTATAAAAAGATCGTGTGGATGAATCCCAAGATGGCGCCGGGCAGGGCGCCCTGGCGGGAGGCGGAGACGGCGATCAAGGAGCTGTTCCCGATGTATAAGCTGACGGTCAAGGGGCTGAATGATGGGATGATCAAGCTGATGGCAAATAAGTAGGGAGTATTGGCAGGAGGACGCCGAAGGAAAGACAAATAAAGATGGATAGAGAGAAGAAAGTAAAAAATGGATATATCGAGCTGTGCAGATTTTTGTTCTGCGTGATGATCGTGATACATCACAATGCGCAGGATTTTGAGACGGGGACCGTGCTGCCGAGCGGTTTTGTGGCGGTGGAATTTTTCTTTTTCATTTCCGGCGCCATGGCGATGAGGCATATCGCGAAGGAAAAGGGCGAGATTTCTCAGAAAATGCGCTATGCGGTGGACTATACCTTGAAGAAGATCAAAAGGGTATTTCCCTATGCGGCGTGCGGGACGCTGATCGCCTATCTCTGGCGTATCTATTCGGTGCGGAACTTTTCGGCGGATATGGTGCATGAGCTGGCAATTTTGCCGTTCGAACTGCTTTTTCTGCCGATGGGCGGGGTGGTTCCAGCAAGGCTGGACCTCTACATGAATGCACCGTTATGGTATGTGTCGGCGATGATGTTTACGCTGCCGCTGATCGTCTATCTTGCCCTGAAGGCGGAAGATGCCTTTCAACATTATATCGTATGGTTTGTACCGGTTTTGATCCACGGCTGGATGATCCTGCATATGGGGGGTTCCTGGGGCTGGGGAGAGACAACGCCGGTCGGCTATTCGGGGCTTCTGGTGGCTTTTTCCAATCTCACTTTGGGGTTTGGCATTTATCTGGCGTCGGGGAAGCTGGCGGAGAAAAAATTTGGGATACCCGCCAGAATTTTACTGACGGCGGTGGAAATTGCAGGGATCGTGTTGTGCTTTGTCTTTGCGGCATCGGAGCCGAATGCGTATACATTTGAGACGGTGATCGGCATCCTCGCGGTATCTTTGATGATCACATTGAGCGGCGCAAGCTACACGGGAAAGATCCACGGGAAGATTTTTGAATGGCTCGGCACATTGAGCCTGCCGATCTACTGCGTCCACTGGTGGACCGGCCAGATGGTGCAGGTCTACCTGTACCAGTACTCTTACCCCGCAAGGATCATATTTATATTGGCAGGCAGTATCTTTTTGTCGATAATTATGATATTCTTTTTTAAAACAGTAAATAAATATATAAAAAAGCAAAAAAATTGAAATGAGCTTTATATGGTTAACGCTTTAGCCAGCCGGGTGAGAAATAAAATTCTCAAGGAGCCCTTTGAAAAACGCCGGCACTTAGCGAGGTATCTCACGAGCTTAGTGTCCGCTGCGTTTTTCACAGAGCGCGAGCGTGGCGACGGAGAATTTTATTTCTCACCCGGCGTCCGGGTTCCATTAACCACAACCAATACAAAAAGGAGAGCATATTATGAAGATATTTGAAGAACTGCAGGCAAGAGGCCTGCTCGCACAGTTGACGGACGAGGAGGAGATCAGGGAACTTGTAAACGACGGGAAGGCGACTTTCTATATCGGGTTTGACCCCACGGCGGACAGCCTGCATGTGGGGCATTTTATGGCGCTGTGCCTGATGAAACGGCTGCAGATGGCGGGGAACAAGCCCATTGCGCTGATCGGCGGCGGCACCGGGATGATCGGCGATCCCTCCGGCAGGACGGATATGCGGAGTATGATGACAACGGAGATGGTCGACTGTAACTGTGAATGCTTTAAGAAGCAGATGAGCCGTTTTATCGAGTTCGGGGAAGGCAAGGCGATGATGGTCAACAACGCCGAGTGGCTCCGGGACCTGAACTATATTGAATTTATCAGGGATATCGGCGCCTGCTTCTCCGTCAATACGATGCTCCGGGCGGAGTGCTATAAGCAGAGGATGGAGAAGGGCTTAAGCTTTCTGGAGTTCAACTACATGATCATGCAGTCCTACGATTTTCTGGAGCTGTACAAACGCTACGGCTGTAATATGCAGTTCGGCGGGGACGATCAGTGGAGCAACATGCTGGGCGGCACGGAACTGATCCGGAAAAAACTGGGCAAGGACGCTTACGCCATGACCATCACCCTTTTGATGAACTCTGAGGGGAAAAAGATGGGCAAGACCCAGAAGGGCGCGGTATGGCTGGATCCGAATAAGACCACACCTTACGAGTTCTACCAGTACTGGCGCAATATCGGGGATGCGGATGTGCTGAAATGCCTGCGGATGCTGACCTTCCTGCCAATCGAACAGATCGACGAGATGGACAAATGGGAGGGCAGCCAGCTGAACGAGGCGAAGGATATACTGGCCTATGAACTGACCAATCTGGTGCACGGCGAGGAGGAAGCGGGCAAAGCGAAGGAGGCTTCCAAAGGGCTGTTCGGCGGCAGCGGCAGCATCGAAAACATGCCGAAGGCGAAATTGACAGCGGATAACTTTAAGGACGGCAGGATCGATCTGATCAGCATGCTGACGGTATCGGGGCTGGTGGCATCCCGCTCCGAGGGGCGGCGCGCCATCGAACAGGGCGGTGTCAGCGTAAACGACGAAAAGGTGACGGATATCAGGGCATCCTACGATATGAATGCGTTTGACGGGGACGGCGTTATCTTAAAGAGAGGCAAAAAGAACTTTAAGAAGCTGGTGATCGGATAAGACAGATAGGATATCCGGTTTACGGGTATGAACGGTAACGGGGGTAAGGAATGGACAGGATCGCACTTTTGATTCCATGCTATAACGAGGAAAAGACCATCGGGAAAGTGATCGCGGACGCAAAAAAATATATTCCGGAAGCGGTCATCTATGTGTATGACAATAATTCCACCGACCAGACTGCAAGGATCGCAAAGGAGGCGGGCGCTATCGTCCGCCCCGAGTACCAGCAGGGAAAGGGCAACGTGATCCGCAGGATGTTCCGGGAGATCGAGGCGGAATGTTATATCATGACGGATGGGGACGATACCTATCCCTTGGAGTATGCCCGGGAAATGGCGGATAAGGTGCTGGAAAAGCAGGTGGATATGGTGGTGGGGGACAGGCTTTCCTCCACCTATTTTACGGAGAATAAACGGCCCTTTCACAACATGGGAAATTCCCTTGTGCGGATGGCGATCAATAAGATCTTTGCCTGCGATATCAAGGATATCATGACAGGCTACCGCGCCTTCAGCTATAATTTCGCGAAGACCTTTCCGATCCTGTCGCGGGGGTTTGAGATCGAGACGGAGATGACGATCCATGCGGTCAACAACAATATGGCGATCGACAACGTGGTCGTGGAGTACAGGGACAGGCCCGCGGGCAGCGTTTCAAAACTGAATACCTATTCGGACGGGATCAAGGTTCTCGGCACGATCGGGAGGCTTTTCAGGAATTATCAGCCGTTTAAGTTTTTTACTTTGATCAGCGTGGTGCTGGCGGCTCTCTCCGTGGGATTTTTAGTCCCGGTGCTGGCGACTTATTTTGAGACGGGACTGGTGGAGAGGTTTCCGACCCTGTTTGTGTGCTGCTTTGTGATGCTGGCGGCGCTGCAGGCTTTTTTTGCGGGGCTGATCTTATCCAGCAACGCCATAAAGAGCAGGCGGGATTTTGAATTCCAGCTGAATCTGGTGGAAATGATAAGACATAAAAATAACGGTAATGCAGAAAAATAAAATGGAATGACGCCACGATAAAACTTTACTGATGAGGGGATCTATATCATAAAAGGAGTTTTAAATAATGGCAAATGCGAATATCACAAAAAGGGAACTGGCGGAAAGTTTGAAGAGACTGGCTTCCGAGCGGCTTTTTGAGCATGTTACGGTGGGGGATATCGTGAAGGAATGCGGCGTGAACCGGCAGACTTTTTATTACCATTTCAGCGATAAATATGAACTGCTGGACTGGATCTACTACAATGAGACGTTCGTGCCGCTGACTGCGGATATCTCTTTCGGAAACTGGGATGAAAAGCTCTATGAATTATTGCAGATCATGCGGAAAAATAAGGCTTTTTACATGAACACCATCAAATGTTCCGACAACTTTTTTGAGGAATATCTGTTGAAAATGCTGACGATCCTGTTTGAGACGGCGGTGGAAGATCTGGATGTGAGAAGGCAGCTCACGCCGGAGAAAAAGAGGCTGGCGTCCAAAATATTTGCCCATGGGCTGACGGGTGTCGTCATCGAATGGGCGATGGGCGGCATGAAGGCGGATGAAAAATTGCTGTCCGAAAATATGAAGGAGCTGGTGGAAAACATAGAAAGATTGTCTTTTTATATTTATCAGTATAAAAACAATATGCTCACGGAAACAGAGATTCTAGCCACTTTACCAGAACTGCCGGCGACTCTTCCGAAAACAGATACATAAATTTTTCGAGCGTTTCTTTTGTGAAAGAGACGGAACTGTCCAGATGGAACATCCGTTTATAATTTTTTAAGATATGGTCCGCGGCCTTGAGGGTGAGCGGACTTTTTTTGCGCCGCTTTAAATGTTGGAGCTGCATTTCAAAAAAAGCGGTTTTCATATCCTGATTGAGACTCATATCGTTATCCTCGCTTCTTTGTATTTCGATAGATTTTTCCGTAGATCCACAGCCGGAATTTTCCTATTTCCCGTTATGCCGCCTACAGCGGCACAAACAAATCCCAGTGTGAAGTTTTAGAATTTCTTAGTCTGCGTACTTTGCAGGCTTAGAAATTCTCTTCACATTTGTTACTTTACAATACCCGACAATCTGTCTTTAAGAAATAGACAAAATTGAAAAAATGACAAAAAATAAAACAAATGGGAAATTTTGTCTAAAGACACGGGGGGATTTAAGAGATATCTTGTTAAATGATAAAAGACATTTGCGAGGTGAAAGTAAATATGAAGTTGTCAGAAGCTGAGGCAAAGGCCGCAAGGGAAGAGGCAGGCCGGAAGGTAAAAGAGAAACTGGAAAACAGGGAGAAGCGTCTGGAGGATCTTCGGAAAGGAAAAACGTCCCTGCCCGAAGGGATCGTCAGGCACAGGGAGAAGATCATGCGGATCTTTATCGGGCTGGCGCTCATCTGTGCCGTCTGCATTCCTTTTGTCGGCGTCAACTATGATCTGACGTCCTATCTGCCGGATACCATGATATCCAAAGAGGCGATCAATGTTATGGAGGAGGAATTCGGTTATCCGGGTACGGCGCGCATCATGATAGAGAATGTCACGCCCTATGAAGCGCAGCTCTACAAAGAGATGATGGAGAACGTGGAAGGCGTGGATATGGTGTCCTGGATCAGCAGCGATGTCTACATGTCCGGAGAATTTATCGATATCGCCGGGCAGACAGATTACTATAAAGACAACTGCGCGGTGATGGATGTGACTTTCACGGAGGGCGACACATCGGAGCTGACAAATGATGCTCTTGACGAGATCAGCGGTATTCTTGGGGAGAAAGGGCATTACGGCGGACCGGCGGTGGAGAACAAATCCCTGCAGGAGAACCTGAAAGTACAGATCGCCATCATAACGGTCATCGCGGTCATTATGATCTTTCTGATCCTCTGTGCCACGACGGATTCCTGGGCGGAGCCGTTTTTGTTCCTGATCGTGATGGGCGTGGCGATCGTGATCAACATGGGGACCAACATTTTCCGGGGGACGATCTCCTTTATCAGCAGTTCGGTGGCGGCAATTTTGCAGCTTGCGATCTCCATCGACTATTCGGTCTTCCTGTTACATACTTTCATGCGGGAGAAAAAGACAGAGCCGGACATAGAGAAGGCGATGGTGAACGCCATCCGGCATTCGGCGGTATCGGTCCTCTCCAGCGGCATGACCACTTTTGTAGGATTTATGGCATTGTTCTTCATGCGGTTTCTGATCGGGCAGGATCTTGGATTCGTGTTGGGCAAGAGCATTATCAGCAGTGTTGTGACGGTGCTTCTGTTTATGCCCGCTCTGATCCTGAAATTCGATCCACTGATCGAGCGGACACAGCATAGGATCATCATGCCGTCCTTTAAAAAGGCGGCGGGCGGAGTGTTCCGGCTCCGGTATGCAGTGCTGGTGTTTATTGCTATCATCTTTATACCGACTTACCTGATGCAGAATTCCAACGTGAATACCTATGGGAACAGCGCGCTCGGCGCCAGCGTGGGAACGGTTGTCTATGATGATGAACAGCTTATAGAGTCGAAGTTCGGGCGGAGCAATCTCTATCTTGTCATGGTGCCGAACGGTTCCCCTGTGCTGGAGCGGGAGCTGGCGGGAGAGCTGAAAGATTTAAGTTATGTGAGGGGCGTGACCGCATTGTCGGATATGCTGCCGAACGGCGTGCCGGAGCAGATCGTGCCCTCCAGCGTGACAGAGCTTCTGCGGAAGGAACATTATACGAGGATGCTTGTATTTACCAGGACAAAAGCGGAGAGTGATCTGGCATTTGAGACATCGGATGAGATACAGGCTATCGTAAAATCCTATTATCCGGAAAATTCCTATGTGGCGGGCAATACGCCTTCCACGCAGGACCTGAAGGTCGTCTGTGACGCGGATTACGCGATGGTCAATGCCTTTTCCCTGCTTGGGGTGGCGCTTGTCGTGATCGTTGCGTTCCAGTCGCTGCTGCTGGCTGTGGCGGCGATCATACCGATCAGCGCGGCAATCTGTATCAATCTGGCGATACCCTATCTGCAGGGCAAGGTATTCATGTTTGCGGCGATGGTGGTGGTGAGTTGTATCCAGCTTGGCGCGACCGTGGACTATTCGATCCTACTGATCAATAACTATCTGGACCGGAGGGAGAGCATGAAACCGAAAAAAGCGGCGCTGGGCGCACTGCAGGCGAGCATGCTGTCCATCCTGACTTCCGGCACGATCCTGACGGTTGCGGGTTATGCGATCTATTTTGTGGTCTCGGTGGAAGCCATCCGGGATATCGGACATATGGTGGGGCGCGGCGCGATCCTGAGTATGAGTTTCGTGCTGCTGGCAGTGCCGGGACTGATGACGATACTGGATAAACAGATCATGAAAGAGAAGGAGATCGTCGGCAGATGGAAAGAAAAAGCCGCGGAGAAAAAGAGAAAGAGACAGGAAGAGAAACAAAAGGATGAGGGACGCATTGCAAAGCGGCTGAAGGCGAGAGAGAAAGAGGATTCCCTGATCGTCGAGCGGCTTGAAAAGATAGAGTACCGGATCATCGTGAGAAGAATGAAAGAGCAGAAGAAACAGGAGAAACTGGAGAGGCTGCAGGAAGAGAAAAAGCGGAAAGAGCGGGAACTGTCAGAGACTTATCGGGATGATGCGGAAGAGAAACCGAGAGAAGCCGAAAACAATAAAGCAGAGGAAAATCGGCGAAAAACCGAAAAGGATAAAGAGAAGGAAAACCTGCGGGAACCGGACAGCAGTGAGGTTTACGAAAGGCGCCGGGAAGCTGATGAGACGGCGGAAATCAGAGAAGGGAAAGAGGATGCGGATCATGAAGAAAAATAGAAGATTTATAAAGATAACGGCAGCGGTTTTATCGGCGGCCATGCTGGCGGGTGCGGCCTGTACCCCGCTGCAGGCAAAAGCGCCGAAGGTGGAGATCGATGAATCCATGTATGTCAATATGGACTATTACGGAGCAATCGACGATATCAGTGTTGTAAAGGGATGTTTTTTGAACGGCAATACCGTGATAGAAGACTACGGCGAGTATGATGAGATCATCAACATGAGTGACCGCACACAGCCGGTGGTGGACAATGGAAAAGTGACATGGAATCTGCAGGACACGGAGAAACAGTATTTTTACTACGAGTGCAAGTCGGAAGATCTGAAAACGAAAGTGCCCTGGGACATCGATGTCTCCTATCGTCTAAATGGCGTGGAAGCGGCGGGAGCGGACTTAGGGGGCGCGCAGGGGCTTGTGACGACGCTGATCCATGTGACGCCGAAGGAGGATATTCCGGATTACTATAAGAACAATATGATCCTGATGTGTGGTACGATCGTGGATATGAAGGATACGTTGAGCATTGAGGCGCCGGGTGCGCAGCTTCAGACGCTGGGGACGGAGAAGGCGGCGATCTTTCTTGCGCTTCCCGGAGAAGAGAGCGAATTCAGGGTGGATATAGGCACCAATAAATATGAGAGCATGGGTGTGTTCTTTATGATAGTACCGGCGACGCTGGATTCTCTCGAGATCGTCAACGATGTGCGGGAAGTGCGGGATACGGTGGAGGATTCCGTGGACGCCATGGACGGCGCGCTGGATGTGATCCTGGACAATATCGACGGGATGCGGGACGACCTCGCAAGCGTGGAAGAGGGATTGAAGAGAGCGGAGGAAGCGCATCAGATCTATGATAAGAACAGGGAATCCATGGAGGCGGACGCCGATGCGGCTATTACCTCGCTGGAAAATATGGTGACATATCTGGAGATCATCAATACCCAGACGCAGGCGGATCAGGACAATCTGGACCAGACCATCGACCGTCTGGCGGATATGATGTATACCATCGGTAATCTCAGCAGTTTCGGTTCGGATATGAGCGCAAACCTGAGCAATCTGAACGGTTCGCTGGGAATGCTGAATGAGATCGCGGACGGGACGATCGATCAGGAGAAGATCGAGCAGCTGCAGGGGATTGCGGGAATATCCGGATCATCTCCCGCGGGCGGCAGCCCGACAGTACAGCAGGTAGCTTTTCAGGCAGCGGCAGAAAAATTGGGAATGAGTGCGGCTGATGTGGGCGCGGCATATGCCGCGGCGGCAGGAGGTTCCACGAATCCGCAGCATCAGGCTATTAAAGCCGGAGTCGATGAAGCCATCAAAAGTATGGGATATGATCCGGCTACAGCAGGTCAGGTGAAGATCACAGATCCTTCGGGAGCAGATGCAGGACTGAAGTCGTTTCTCACAAGTTACATAGCGACTCTGGAAAATCTGAACGTGGATGCTGGCGATACCGGCAAAGCTTTGATCTCCAACAGTCAGGAACTGCTTCAGAAGGCGAACAGCGCCATGGAAACCGTGGATTCCATGGCAAAGTGGACGGATGAGACGGTGCGGGAGGATGTACAGACTCTTATTACTCAGCTCACGGACTTGATCAGTGCCACGGAGATGACGCTTTCCGCAACGCAGGCGGCATTGTCCAGCATCCGCGCGACAATGGAGCTGACGGAGGATACCTTATCTTCTTCGCTGACATTGACGCTGAACGGCCTGACCGGCGTGATGCACAGCGGTGTGGGCATAGCGGACGGTGTGGACATTATGCGGGACGCGAAAAATACCGTGAAGGACGCGGTGGATAATGAACTGGATGAGATAGAGGAGGAGCATAATTTCCTGAATCTGGATGTGACGGAGAGCTTTCCTTCCTTCACTTCGGAGAAGAATGAATCGCCGAACAGTATTCAGATCATCATGCGGACAGCGGAGATCACCGCGGATGATGATGCGGACAATGTGACGGATATCGAGGTGCCCAGAGAGGATATCGGCATGTGGGGGAGATTTAAGGCGGTGTTTGTGAATCTCTGGAATAAGATATTGGGGTTATTTCAGTAGAGGGATGCAGGGGAGGACGCTCCGGAAAGTGTCTGGGGATGCTTTTCGGGGCTTCGGAGGCAAGTAACTCTAAACTTCCGTAAATCTGCTAAGGGCATCCGAAAAAATCCATAACTCGCTTCGCTCAGACAGATGGATTTTTTCGGATAACGCAAATTTCCGGAAGTTAAGAGTTACTAAGCCTCCTGCAGAGTGAAAAGCATCCCCAGACACTTCCCGGAGCTGGCTGTGGCTGCCGGGACGCAATCTGAGAACGGTATAAATGGTATGTGTTGTTATATCAGAGAAATGTCAATAAAAAATACCCCTTTTCGGAATTGCGTACCCGTTAAAAACAGATTATAATTGCACTAATAATCAGGAGTTGTGGAGGATTACCTATGTTGGAAATACCCGAAAGAGTTAATTATGAAGAATGGGATAATCATGATTTTATCATTCCGGCAGAACTACAACTAACAGATAATAGTTTTCTTCATGAAGCTATACAGGTTTTTTATAAAGCGGGAGGATATGATTTTTTTAAGATTATTAACCCGGAAAAATATGCATCGAAATGGTTGGATTTTGTGGGTGGCTTGTACTCAGATATTGAAGATGGCAAATACAAAACGGATGGCAAATTTCATAAGATTCCTTTGTCTGATAAAGATAGAACATCACTGAAAGAACAAGGCGTTCCAGAATTATTCACAGACAATATTGATGTCTAAATTCAATGTTGCTGAGTCATTAATGAGAACGCTTTTCCGAAAAGGGAGTAAAAAATTTACGATAGCGGAATTATTTATAGGATGCTTATAGAGGATTATGTGATATTTGTGTTGTGGAAAATATATGAAAAGTGAGCAATTGAATCATATAGAGAAAGGGATAATTATGTTTAAAAGTATAAAAAATATAATGATGAAATCAAAAAAAGGGAAGAAAATAATGGCGGTTGTCATGGCGGCGGGGCTCTTTATGGGGCTTATGGCGGCGTCTGCGGAGACGGTGCAGGCGGAAGAGATTCCGTTTGTGGATATTTCAACGAATCTGATATCCCTCAGTCCTCAGGCGGATGAGGTGACGATGAATGTGGCGGCAAGGAATATGCCGGAGGGGACGGAGCTTGCGTTTTCGGTCGCGGATGGGAATATCTGCAGTGTGGAATGGGTGGAGCTCGATTCAAAAGGATATACGCGGCTTCTGTATAAGAGAGGAGCGGCACTCGGTGAGACGCTGGTTACTGTTTTTGTGAAGGACAATCCGGCGATCGCAAGCCAGATCATGGTGACAAATAAAGATGCGGCGGACAGCTACGTCTATGAGGGGGACGGAAATCAGAATATCCATGGGCTGAATATGCCGCCGGTTCCCTATGATGTGCATGTGGTGAGCACCGATACGGACGGCTATTTCGGACTGCTCTATACCAATGCGGCGGGGGAGTCAAAGGTTCTTGTCAATAAGGTCGGCGCTTATGAGGGCAGTACGACGATCGCGAAAGGGACAAACGCCACATCGCTCCAGATCCTTGCCACAGGACATTGGCAGATCGTGATGACGCCGGTGTTGCAGTTTACGACGATGACCCAGTCCGGCACGGGCAATTTTGTCTCGGGACGCTTTAAGGGGGATGACGGGACCCATGACGTCTACTGCGCGAACTGGGCGGAAAAGGGGAATTATATCGTCTGGCTCTATGATCTCAACGATGATACAAGGCTGCTCCTCGCCAACGGCGCCGGGACTTACGGGAAGAAGAGAAAGAATGTATATCTGAACGAATCGCACAGCTATTATCTGTCCGTGCAGTCGGAGGGGAACTGGCTGGTGGAGTTTTCGCAGGAGTAAAAACAGGGGTAACCCTGAAATTCCAGACAACAATATTGCAGAGAAAGCATAAGTGAGAACTGAATACGGCGCGGATGCGGCGTTCCTCTGTCCTGTAAAAGGGAAAACAGGAACGCCGCATTTTGTGTCGTTATGTTACACATCATATTTTTGCGCATAGATTTCTTTCAGATCATCAATCGCCATTTCGACATCAAGAGTATGGAAGCAAAGCCAGCATTCATTCATTGTTTTTGCATCAGCAGTTTTATAAATTTCTCTGCTGTACTCTCCGGTGTAGCAATTCCAATAGCGATAGGTGTATCCTGTCCAGTACATTACTTCCGATGAATAATTTGACTATAACATATGAAATAGCGAGATACAATACGGGATGCCCGGGAAAATAAGCGGATAACAGCCTGATAAATGACGGAAAACTCTTTTTTGAATATACAATGCAACAAATGGAAAATTGCGGTACACTTATAAGATGAAAACCTCTTCCATATAATAGCTGGGAGGCGGATGCAAAAGAGGTGGGACATGGAGAAAAAACTGCAGTTGGTGAGAGAGGCAAAGCAGGGAAGCGCGGAAGCTTTTGCCGAGTTGTACAGAGAGATCTATCAGAATTTATACCGGTTTGCATTGTATATGCTGGGAAATCCTGCGGACGCGGAGGATGTGGTCAGCGATACGGTGACGGATGCCTGGGTGACGATAGGAAAGCTTCGGAGTGAGGAGGCTTTTGAGGGCTGGGTATTTCGGATACTGTCCAATAAGTGCAGGCGGAAGCGAAAGGAATATGTGAACAAACCGGTGGAGTGGAAAGAAGAGATCGGGGATATGTCGGGCGCGGACGATATGGTGGAGAATTATCATCTGCGCAGGGTATTTGGCGAGTTGGATGAGGAGGATCGGATGATCATCGGTATGCATGTATTCGGCGGTTATACCAGCAGGGAGATTTCCGAGATAACAGGTATGAACGCGAATACGGTCAGATCAAGGGAGAGCCGCGCCCTGAAAAAGATGGCGGAAAAACTGGAAGGACGGGAGGTACTGGTATGACGGAACAGGAATTGTTAGAGCAAATAAGACAGTCGGCGGAAGCTTTTGAAGTACCGGAGAGCCTTTCGCCTGAAAGCATACTGGAAAAGTGCCGGGGACTGGAACAGGAAAAAGCGAAGGGGGGAGGAAAGGGCGGAAAAAAGTTCCGCATCGGAAAGCCGAAACTGATAGCCGGACTTTCCGCGGCGGCGGTTTTTACTATCTGCTGTATCTCCCTGATGAGAATGGGCGGGATTGATCTGGGTGTGTCCAGCGGCACATCGGAGAAATCTGCAGCAAATGGATATGGCAGTGGCGACAGAGGCGGAAGCTGCGCCGCAGGATGCTCCTGAGGAAGAGTGCGCGGTACTGGAGGCAGGTGCGGAAGAAGGATCTGATGGATCGGCGGATGCCGGGGCAGGAGGGGAAGTAAAGCAGATCGAGCGGAAAGATGCCGGGGATCTCTATACGCTGGCGGAAAGCTACGATGAGGTTTATGGCCATCTGGAAGAAATAATAATGAATGAGAACGGTGAGACGGCCGACAGCGGCGCTATGGAGGAAGGCATGACGGCTGACGCGGCAATGACGTCCGGCATGGATTTTGCAGTGGCGGAGGAAGCGCGAAGCAGCGGTTCTGTGCAGGACCTGCAGAGAGAAAAAGAAAAATTTTCGGCGGAAAAGGAGGAATATTCCAGGACAAATGTGCAGACCTTCGGCATCGACGAGAGTGATATTGTAAAAACAGACGGGGAATATATTTATCTGCTCAGGGGCAGTTCTGTCAGCATTGTGTCTGCAAAGGATGGAGAGATGAAACAGGTGGGCGAACTGGAGGCGGACACGGAGAGCGGTGCTGCGAATATCTGCGCAATGTATGTGGACGGCGATCTGCTGATCCTGATGGCGCAGGAAAGCAGGGCCAGTCTGGAAGAGACGGAGGGTGATGAAAGATTTGATTACGCGATGAAATATATTGATACCGATGTGGCAACGTCCGTCATTACCTATGATATCAGCGACAGGAAAAATCCTGTTCTGGCAGGAAAGACGACACAGGACGGAGCTTATGTCACCTCCAGAAAGGACGGCAGTATCTTATATTTGTTCACCGATAAATATCTGATGGAGGATTACGGGAAAGGACCGGAGGGGGTGATCCCGGAGGTGAATGCCAGAAAGATCGCCGAGGACTGTATCTATCTCGGGGACCGCGGGGAGAGGGCGCTCATCATTTCTTCTCTATCCGTGAACAGGCCGGAGACAGTCAGGGATAGCGTGATGATACTGGATAACGGTTCCGAGATCTATATGGGGGAGGATTCGCTGTATCTGTACCGCAGCAATTATAACGGCGTCGGGGAGGCCACGGAGATCGCGAAATTTTCACTGAAAGGTGGCTATTTAAACGGCGAGGCGGCGGCATCTGTCAGGGGCAGCGTGCGGGATACTTTCGCCATCAACGAAAAGAATAATAAACTTCGCGTGCTGACCACGGATACTTCCGGAAACGAGTGGGAAAACTGTCTGTTCCTGCTGGATGAAAATCTGAAAGTGACAGGGAAACTGAACCATATCGCGGTGGGAGAAACGATCTACGCGGCAAGATATCTGGGGGATATGGCATATTTCATCACCTACCGGAACACGGACCCGCTCTTTGCGGCTGATTTGTCGGATGAGAAGAAACCGAAACTGGTGGGCGAGCTGGAGATCACGGGATTTTCCGAATACCTGCATTTCTGGGGCGACGATAAACTGCTGGGGCTGGGATACGAGACGGATGAAAGCAGCGGGGCACAGGAAGGTTTAAAGCTGGTGATGTTCGATATGTCCGATCCGGCCACGCTGAAGACGCTCGGCAGCAAGGTACTTGACGGAATAAGCTACAGCCCTGCGCTGTATGAGTATAAAGCGGTACTGGTTGACCCGGAGGAAAATCTGATCGGTTTTGTGACGGAATCTTACAACCGGGGTGTGAAGAGGACGTATGAGCTGTACCGGTGGAATGGGAGCGGGTTTGAGAGGATCCTTTCGGAAAAGCTGGATGACGGGTATGAGGGAGAAAATTACCGGGGGCTTTATGTAGGGGAACGCTTCTATATCGCGCATCCGGAGGTGGTACGGTATTATGACAGGGAGGATTATAAGCTGAAGCAGAAGCTGGAGATGGAGTGACCGGGACGGATGCGGTGTTTCTGAGAACAAAATCGGGAACACATGCAACAGGTAAGTGAGAGTAAAGCAGTTATTTCCGCGAGCAACGAGCCAAGTGCCGTGCTTCAAGCCAACTTTTGGTTGGCTTGAGCATATTGGCGACTGCTGCGGGGTATTTCACTGTAAAAATGCACCTGCATATTCCGTAATCGGATCGTATACAGGTGCATTTCAGGTTAAAATTCAGATGTGAGGAAAATACGTCTATTCATTGAATCAAAAAATGTTAATTCTTATAGAAATCCTCCAGATATTCCACCCGCGCATTCATGTTGAGCATCATGAGATCCAGAATGGTCAGGGCTGCCATGGACTGCACGACAACAACGGCCCTCGGCACGATCACCGGATCATGCCGGCCCTGGATCTGGATCGTTACATTTTCCCCTTCTCGGTTCACCGTTTCCTGGGGCTGGAAGATGGAGGGGGTGGGTTTGATATGGGCTTTGAAGAACAGTTCGCTCCCGTCGGACATTCCTCCTAAAGTACCGCCGCTGTGGTTTGTTTTTTTGCGGACGGAGCCGTTTTCCGTGTAGAAAGCATCGTTATTCTGGGAGCCTTTGCTTTTGGCGGCGAGAATGCCGTCCCCCATCTCAAAGGCCTTCACTGCGCCGATGGAGAGCATGGCTTTTGCGAGGGAAGCGTCCAGTTTTTCAAAGACAGGTTCTCCGATACCGGCGGGAAGCCCCGTGACGCGGCAGGCGATCACGCCGCCGGAGGAATCTTTTGCCATCTGGCATTCCTTCAGATAGCTTTCCGCCCTGGCGGAGGCTTCCGCATCCGGCATACAGGTGGGGGTGGTCAGGATCGCTGCTTCATCGAAACGGCTATAATCTATGGAAACAGGACCGATGGCTTCCGTGTAGGCGCAGACCGAGATGCCCAGCCGGGATAACAGTTTCAGGGCGATGGCGCCTGCCGCCACACGCCCTGCGGTCTCTCTGCCGGAAGAGCGGCCGCCGCCGCGGTAATCCCGGAAACCGTATTTGGCGTCAAAAGGATAGTCTGCATGTCCCGGCCTGTAACAGGACGCGATCTGGGAGTAGTCCGAGGATTTCTGGGAGGTGTTGCGGATCATCAGGGAAATGGGAGTGCCCGTGGTCTTTCCTTCAAAGATGCCGCTCAGGATCTCCACCTGATCGCTCTCTTTCCGGGGAGTGGAAATGGAGGTTTGACCGGGTTTCCTCCGATCCAGATAGATCTGGATATCTTCCTCCGAAAGCGGAAGCCCTGCGGGACAGCCGTCGATGACAACGCCTAATGCCTTGCCGTGGGATTCGCCCCAGGTGCTTATTTTAAAGATGGTGCCGTATGTTGAACCTGCCATAATGAATGTCTCCTTTTTTCAATATTTATAAGTATAATAAAAATTCATAAAAAAAACAATGCAATATCGGAAAATATATGTTATACTAGGGAACACGGATCAAGGAAATACATATGGGAAAAGAAGATGAATGAATCCTGGAAGGAAAAAGTGATACTCGGAGCCAGGAAGAAAATACGGAAATATCCTTATTTTAAAGGGATCATTACGTTAGGGCTCACGGTTCTGCTCCTTGTATTTTATATGGGTAAGGGATTGGCTTCCAACACGAAGAAGTTGATCTCGCTGGCGGTGCTTCTGGTGTTTTTCACCATTAGCTGTAGTTTTTGTGCGCCCATGTTTCAGGGAAACGGAGAAGTGGAACAGCAGGTATTTACGGAGCATCTGGAGACCGAGGTGATCACGCTGGCTACGGAATCGAAGGCGGCGGAAGCAGAAAAGAATGTGGAAAAAGAGGAAATCCTGCCGGCGGAAGGAGGGACGGAGGAGATCGTCAATCCGGAAGCGGAAGCAGGGGATGATATCGATAATTATTCTGCGGATGAGATTCTGGCAAACTATGATCCGGAAGAACTGGAGCTGCCGGTGGAGGAGGCCGGAGCGGTCTCCGCGGATGACTGGAATCTGCTGCTTGTCAATAACAGGCATCCGATCCCGGAGGATTATGAGTTCACGCTGGGGACGATCAAGGGGAGCCTGCAGTGCGACGAGCGGATCATACCAGAATTTATGAGCATGCTGCAGGCCGCCCAAAAGGACGGGATCGCGCTGGAAGTCTGCTCTCCGTACCGCACTCTCGAAAGGCAGGAACTTTTATTTGACCGGAAGATCGAGCGGTATATGAAACGGGGAATGTCCTATATGGATGCCTATAAGCTCTCGGCGCGGGTGGTAAATGTGCCGGGAACCAGTGAGCACCAGATAGGGCTTGCGCTGGATATCTATACCGATTCCTACAAATCACTGGATGAGGGATTCGGGGAGACGGCAGCGGGGATCTGGCTGCGGGAGAACTGCGGCGAGTACGGATTTATCCTGCGCTATCCGAAGGGAAAAGAATACATAACGGGCATCGAGTATGAGCCCTGGCATTTCCGGTATGTGGGCAGGGCGGCAGCGCAGGAGATCATGTCACAGGGGCTGACGCTGGAGGAGTATGTAGAGAACCTGTAGGGAAGGTGATCTTATTCCTGCGGGCAAAGCGCCATGCCTGCGGCGGGATTATTGAATACGGTAATGTCGGGTGATAAAGAAGCCTGACATGGAGGATGTATGTACAAAGTATTAAAGAAAGAAGGCAGGGCAAAGCGTGCGGAACTGACAACGGTACACGGCGTGGTGCAGACCCCTGTCTTTATGAATGTAGGGACGGTGGCGGCCATTAAGGGGGCTGTTGCCACATCCGATCTGGAGGAGATCGGGACACAGGTGGAACTTTCCAACACCTATCATCTGCATGTGAGGCCGGGCGACGAGCTGATAAAGTCCGTGGGCGGCCTGCATAAGTTCATGTCGTGGGAGAGGCCGATCCTGACGGATTCCGGCGGCTTTCAGGTATTCTCTCTGGCGAAGCTGAGGAAGATCACGGAGGAGGGGGTGGCGTTCCATTCCCATATCGACGGCAGGAAGATTTTTATGGGACCGGAGGAGAGCATACAGATCCAGTCCAATCTGGGTTCCACCATAGCGATGGCTTTTGACGAGTGTCCCTCCAGCAAGGCGGACAGGCTCTACGTGCAGAATTCCGTGGACCGGACGATGAGGTGGCTTGTGCGCTGTCAGAAAAAGATGAGGGAGTTAAACGGTCAGGAGGGGACGATCAATCCTGCCCAGCTTCTGTTCGGCATCAATCAGGGGGCTGTTTTTGACGATATCCGGATTGAACATGCGAAGCGGATTTCGGAGCTTGATCTGGACGGCTATGCGGTGGGCGGCCTTGCGGTGGGGGAGACCCATGAGGAGATGTATCATATTCTGGAGGAGACAGTGCCCTATCTGCCGGAGAATAAGCCTGTTTACCTGATGGGCGTGGGGACGCCGGCAAATATTCTGGAAGCGGTGGAGCGGGGCGTAGACTTTTTTGACTGTGTTTATCCCTCCAGAAACGGCAGGCACGGGCATCTGTATACGAATTACGGGAAGATCAACCTGTTCAACCAGAAATATGAAAAGGATATGCGTCCCATCGAGGAGGGCTGCGGCTGTCCCGCCTGCAGGCGTTATTCCAGAGCCTATATCCGGCATCTTCTGAAGGCGAAGGAAATGCTGGGCATGCGGCTCTGTGTGTTGCACAACCTGTATTTTTATAACACCATGATGACGGAGATCAGGGATGCGCTGGATGCGGGGAGATTTGCGGTTTATAAGAAGGAAAAGCTGGAACGGATGGCGCAGGGGCAGATGGAAAATAAGTAGAAGAAGACGGGAGCGGAGGAGCCGGTGAAGACAGGTGATCTGCCGTGGAAATCCGGGCAAAGAATAAAGACTGTAAAAATAGGGCTTGTCTTAAAGTCAAAATTTGTGTATGATAGTTAAACAGGCTTTGTTCCTGTGGCAACGGGCTGTGGTGTGGACCGCAGCATGGAAAGAACAGATAAGCGCAGGGGTATGCGCGGAAACGAGGATGAAAGAATGTTAAGTTTATTGACGGCTGATGCTGCCCAGGGCGGCGGTATGATCATGATCATTTATCTGGTACTCATTGTCGGATTTTTCTATTTCTTCCTGATGAGGCCCCAGAAAAAGGAACAGAAGAGGGTGGCAGGCATGCTGGCGGCTTTAGAGATCGGCGATGTGGTATGTACGACAAGCGGTTTTTACGGGGTAGTGATCGATATCACGGACGATACGGTGATCGTAGAGTTCGGCAACAATAAAAACTGCCGTATTCCGATGAAAAAAGAAGCGATTTCGGAAGTGGAGAAAGCGGAAAGTTGAGAAAACGGGAATAAGGCGCTGCGGCGTCTTATTTTTTTGCGTTGCATGGTTCTTTCGCTTCTGCTAAAATAGGAAAATAAAGAAACAGAAACAGGACTTGGGGAAAGCATGCCGTTGTAGGGCAGAGATATTGAAATAAGAAAATATAGCAGACGGAGGAAAAAAAAATGAACTGTAAAATCACCTGTATACCCGGCGACGGGATCGGACCGGAAATTGTGGCGGAGGCAAAGAAAGTGCTGCGGAAGGTGGCGGAAAAATACGGCCATGAGATGAACTTTCAGGATGTGCTGATGGGCGGGGCGTCCATCGACGTGCATGGGATTCCCCTGACGGACGAGACGATAGAGAACTGTAAGGCGGCGGATGCGGTGCTGATGGGTTCCATCGGCGGCAATACATCCACTTCACCCTGGTATCAGCTCCCACCTGAAAAGCGGCCGGAGGCAGGGCTTTTAAAGCTGCGGAAGTCCCTGAATTTATTTGCGAACCTGCGTCCTGCCTATCTGTATGAGGAACTGGCCGGGGCATGTCCGCTGAAGGAGGAAATCAGTGCGGCGGGCTTTGACATGATGATCATGCGGGAGCTGACAGGCGGGCTTTACTTCGGCGAGAGGAAGACCGTGGAGGAGAACGGCATCCGGAAAGCCATCGATACGCTGGCCTACGATGAGACGGAGATCAGGAGGATCGCCGTAAAGGGTTTTGATATCGCGAGGAAGAGAAGGAAGAAAGTGACTTCGGTGGACAAGGCGAACGTATTGGATTCCTCCAGATTGTGGAGAGCCGTTGTGAACGAGGTGGCAAAGGATTATCCGGATGTGGAACTGGAGCATATGCTGGTGGACAACTGCGCGATGCAGCTTGTGAAGGATCCGGCGCAGTTTGACGTGATCCTGACCGAGAATATGTTCGGGGATATCCTGTCGGATGAGGCCAGCATGGTGACGGGTTCCATCGGTATGCTTTCCTCCGCCAGCTTAAATGACAGCAAGTTCGGGCTGTATGAGCCGAGCCACGGTTCCGCACCGGATATCGCCGGGACGGGAAAGGCAAACCCGATCGCCACGATCCTGTCCGCATCCATGATGCTGCGCTACAGCTTTGACCTGGACAAGGAGGCGGACGCCATCGACGCTGCGGTACAGCAGGTGCTGAAAGACGGTTTCAGGACCGTGGACATCATGTCGGAAGGATGCACGCAGGTGAACTGTGCGGAGATGGGGGATAAGATCGCGGAGAGGATCCGGTGAGGACAGAATATGATCAGAACAGCAAGGCCGGAGGATGCAGAGGCTCTTTTGGAAATATATGCGCCTTATGTGAAGGGGACGGCCATCACCTTTGAATACGAGGTGCCGTCTGTGGAGGAGTTTCGGAAAAGAATAGAATCTATACTGAAAAAATATCCTTATCTGCTGGCGGAACAGGACGGAAAGATCACGGGCTATGCCTATGCGGGCGTTTTCAATGAAAGGCCTGCCGCTGACTGGGCGGTGGAGACGGCTATTTATGTGGACAGGGGCAGCCGCAGAACGGGAGTCGGCAGGGCTTTATATGGGGCGTTGGAAAAGGCCCTGGCCCGGCAGAATATTCTCAATGCAAATGCCTGTATTGCCTGTCCGGAAACCGAGGATGAATATCTGACCTATGACAGTATCCGGTTCCATGAACATATGGGTTACCGGATGGTGGGAAGATTTCATCAGTGCGGCTACAAATTCGGACGCTGGTATGATCTGGCCTGGATGGAGAAGCATCTGGGGGAACATCCGGAGAAACCGGAGGAGGTCAGGCGGTTTTCGCAGTGAGACGACAAGGCTTAGATGGATGAAAGACCAGGCGGGGCTTCGATTGAGGATAGAAGAACAAAAGAATATGTATATATTGCATAAATATCATGACATAAAATAGTGAAAATATGACAAAATAAAATCGGATCGATCAAAAAAGGACTGTAGTCCTTTTTTGAGTTTAAGGCGTATGTCATAATGTAGATACAGGCATGGCGCATTGGCCGGGGTGGGCGGACAGCAGGGTTTATACTGCGGCGGATACGCCGGATAAAGAAGAAGGAAGCGGGGAACGATCCGATGAACAGGGAAAAAGCAAAAAAGACGATGCTGGCAGTGATCGGCATATTATTTGTAGGAACGGGGATCGCCTTTAATGCGGCGGCGTCTCTGGGGAACGATCCGATCGGGATCGTATATGACGGGCTTAGAAATATGCTGGGGCTTTCGGCGCAGCAGCTCGGCATGGCATCCAATTTTGTGAATTTTGCGCTGACTGTCATTGTATTTTTAGCGGGAAGGCGCTATGTGAATATCGGTACGTTTATCTATATTATTCCCTACGGGGTGATCGTTGACCTGGGCGGAAAGCTGTACCATGCACTGTTTCCTGTCCAGACGCTGCCGCTGCAGATTCTGGGAGCGTTTATCGGATGTATGTTATTGTATTTCGGAGTGGCTATGTTTATTGCGGCGGATATCGGTTTGGATCCTTTTACCGGTACGGTGATGTTGATCAGGGACAAAGTAAAAAAAGAATACCGGACAGTAAAAATATGCTTTGACGCGGGCTGTGTTCTGCTGGGGGTTATTTCAGGCGGCAGGCTCGGGATCATCACAGTAGTTACGATGCTTGCGGCAGGCCCGGTGATTCAGTTCTTTTCGGAAGGCATCTCAAAGTGTATCTCGAAATGTATGAAAGGGGATACCGCGCATAAAATAGAAAGCGAGGTTTCCGTATGAGGCAGGAGACGGTATGTGATCTGACGCCGTTTTTGAAAGAGACAGACAATAAGAGGCGGGAGCAGTTTACGGAATATTTCCATGATGCGCCCTGGTGGCTGCTGAAGGAGTTCCGGATAGAAAAGATAGAAAAAGACACCCTCCTTGTAAAAGAGGGGGAACCTGCGGATACCATATATTATGTGATAAAAGGAGTTGTGGAGGCGGCGGATTACCGGGTATACGGGGTGCCTTTTAACTACATGCGGTTCGATAAACTGTATGCGTTCGGAGGGATGGAGTTTATGACGGATGAGGATGTGTACAGGACGAATCTCTGGACCGTGACGGACTGTGTGGTGGTCAAACTGTCCAGAACGGTATTTGGGAAATGGATGTACTCGGATATCCATGCGATGAAATATGAGGCAAAGCAGATCTGTGAATATCTTCTGGCGGAGGGGAGGAACAACAGACTGTTTTTGTTTATGCAGGGAGCGGACAGGCTGGCATTGTTTCTGGTGGACCACTATAAAAAGTATCATAAGGACGGCTGGCTGGAAATTTCTGCAGGCAGACAGAGTCTGGCGGACGAGACGGGGTTATGCTTAAGGAGCATTAACAGAAGCATTAAGAAATTTTATGAGGAGGGCCTGATCACAAAAAAGGGACAGAAAATTCTGATCAGTAAGGAACAATATGAAGAACTTAGAAAAATTGTAGAAAAAAAGATCGACCTGTCATAAAATTTATTGCAAAATAACAGAGGGAATAATAAAATAGAAGCATAGCGAAAGGTGGGGTGAAAAGCATGAAGAACTATTCGGAAGATGCGAGCAGGCAGTATCATATTCAGGTGGCAAAAGGAGAGGTCGGCAGATATGTCATCATGCCGGGGGATCCGAAGCGCTGTGTGAAAATAGCGCAGTATTTTGAAGATCCGGTTCTGGTGGCGGACAACAGGGAGTATGTGACCTATACCGGGACGCTGGACGGTGTGAAAGTCAGTGTGACGTCCACCGGGATCGGCGGTCCTTCCGCTTCTATCGCCATGGAGGAACTTTATCGCTGCGGAGCGGATACGTTTATCCGGATCGGCACCTGCGGCGGGATGCAGGCCGAGGTGAAGAGCGGGGATGTGGTGGTCGCCACGGGAGCCATCCGCATGGAGGGGACGACAAAGGAATATGCGCCCATCGAGTTCCCGGCCGTGCCGGATCTTGTGGTGACAAACGCGCTGGTGGAGTCGGCGAAAAAGAAGGGTTATCCGTTCCATACGGGGGTGGTGCAGTGCAAGGATTCGTTCTACGGGCAGCACGAGCCGGAGACAAAGCCGGTCAGCTATGAGCTGATGAACAAGTGGGAAGCGTGGAAGCGGCTGGGATGTCTGGCGTCCGAGATGGAATCGGCGGCGCTGTTTATTGTGGCGAGCTATCTGCATGTGCGGACGGGGTCCTGTTTCCTTGTGGTGGCGAATCAGGAGCGGGAGAAGCTGGGGCTGGAAAATCCCGTGGTGCATGACACGGATATAGCGATCCAGGTGGCGGTGGAAGCGATTCGGGAACTGATAAAGCAGGATCAGAAATAGTCAATGTCATTTAGTTAATGATGCCGGACGCTGGCAAGAACATAAAATACTTCGGCGCCACGCTCGCGCTCTGTGAAAAGCGCAGCGGACACTAAGCCCGTGAAATACCATGTGAAATTTTGATTTTTAAATTTCACATTGGCTAATTGTGCCGGCGTTTTTCAAAGGGCTCCTTAAGTATTTTATGTTCTTACCAGCTGACTAAGGTGTTAATTAAATGACATTGCAGAAATAGTAGGAGTTCGGCTTATGCGGAACTGGAATAGGAGAATGATTATGGATGTAAAAGAAATGGTAAAGCATGTTGACCACACGCTGCTTCTGCAGCCTTCCACTTGGGAGGAAATCAGGCAGATCTGCGACGATGCGGTGGCATACGGGACGGCTTCCGTGTGTATCCCGCCTTCTTATGTAAAGCAGGCGGCGGATTATCTGCAGGGAAAGGTGGCGGTCTGCACCGTGATCGGATTTCCAAACGGTTATATGACAACCGCCGTGAAGGAATTCGAGACGAAGGATGCCATCGCGAACGGAGCGGCGGAGATCGATATGGTGATCAATATCGGCTGGCTGAAGGATAAAAAGTACGATCTGCTGGAGGAGGAGATCCGTGCGTTAAAGGCGGCATGCGGCGATAAGATACTGAAGGTGATCATTGAGACATGCCTGCTGACGGATGAAGAGAAGATAAAGATGTGTGAGATCGTGACGAAGGCGGGAGCGGATTACATTAAAACTTCCACCGGTTTCTCGACGGCAGGCGCAACCTTTGACGATGTGAAGCTGTTTGCGGAGCATGTGGGGCCGGATGTGAAGATCAAAGCGGCGGGCGGCATCTCTTCTCTGGAGGATGCGGAGAAATTCCTTGCGCTGGGGGCGGACCGCCTCGGCACGAGCCGTATCATCAAACTGATCAAGAAGGAAGAGGCGACAGGGTATTAAAGGTGAAGGTTATGCGGGACTGGAATAGACCGAGCTGAAAGCAAGGAATACGAACAAAAAGCGAAGCGTTTGTGAGTTGGAATATATGTGAAACCGAAATAGAATAGGAGGGCAGGAGATGGATAAGAAACTGACAGAAGAAATGATCGATCTGGCGATCCGGCAGATGGATTTTTCGTATGTTCCGTATTCCCATTTCAGGGTCGGTGCGGCGCTCCTTGCAAAAAACGGAAAGTTTTATACAGGCTGCAACATTGAAAATGCCGCCTACACGCCGACCAACTGCGCGGAGCGGACAGCGTTTTTCAAGGCGGTGAGCGAGGGTGTGACGGAGTTTGACGCCATCTGCATCGTGGGCGGAAAAGAGGGAATCCTGACGGGATATGCGGCTCCCTGCGGCGTGTGCAGGCAGGTGATGATGGAATTCTGCGATCCGGATACCTTCCGGATCATTCTGGCGAAGAGCAGAGAGGAGTATGAAATTTGTACTTTGCGGGAAATGCTCCCGCAGGGATTCGGGCCGGCGAATCTTGCCTGATGATGGCAGGGATTCGGACGGGCAGATCTTGCCTGATCGGCCGCAGTGACCGGTCTGAGTACTTTTGACTGACATCGGGCAGTTGTTTTGAGAGGAAAACAAACATAACGAAAAAAACACAGGATAAAGGGATGGGCTTAGGCGATCATGACAACCATGGAATTAAGGAAACTGCCCAAAATAGAACTGCACTGTCATCTGGACGGTTCCCTGAGCCGGGAATTTATCGAGGAGCGGCTTGGGAGGAGCGTGGAGGAGACAGAGATCAGGGTATCTGAGGACTGCAGGAATCTGGAGGAATATCTGGGAAAATTTGTGCTGCCCATAGCCTGCCTGCAGGATCAGGCGGGGCTGACGGGGGCAGGGTATGATGTCTTAAGGACGATGGGCAGTGAGAGTGTCTGTTATGCGGAGATACGTTTTGACCCGATCGCCTGCGGTCTGGAAGGCATGAGTACGGAGCAGGCGATCGAAGCGCTGCTTGGAGGACTGGAAAAGGGAAAACAGGATTTCGGCGTGGCGTATAATGTGATCGTCTGTGCCATGCGTCATTACAGTGAAGAGCAGAATTACGAGATGATCAGGACGGCGCGGCAGTTTTTAGGGACCGGTGTCTGTGCGGCGGATCTTGCCGGGGCGGAAGCGCAGTATCCGATGGCGGAGTTCATAAACTTGTTTGAAAAGGTGAAAAAACTCGGCATGCCCTACACGATACATGCCGGGGAGTGCGGCAATGCGGACAATATCGCGGATGCGGTGAAGGCGGGGGCAAGACGCATCGGGCACGGCATTGCCATGAGGGGAAGAAACGATATTCAGGAACTCGTGAAAAAAGCCGGTGTGGGGATCGAGATGTGTCCCATCAGCAATCTGCAGACGAAAGCAGTAAAAAGCCCGGAGGAGTATCCTCTGCGGGAATTTCTGGATAGGGGGCTGCTTATCACGATCAATACGGACAACCGTGCCGTGAGCGGTACGTCCCTGACAAAGGAACTGGAATTTATCGCGAAAACTTACGGAATACGGGACGAGGAGATCTTATCCTGCATGAAAAATGCGGCGGAGGTTTCGTTTGCGGATGACGGGATGAAGGAAAAGCTCCGCGGCTGTTTTGTGAAAGTATGAAGAGAAAGAATCGAGAAATCGCAGGGCGGAACACTTCTGCAAAAATATATAGAGAAATAGGCACAATATGAAAAATGAGAGTTTATTATGGTTGGTATTTGGGCAAAACGAAAGGAGCGAATGACTAAAATGAGCGCATATAAGAGAATTTTTGTGATCGTTCTGGATTCTCTCGGCATCGGGGAACTGCCGGATGCCGGAGATTTCGGGGATGTGGGAACGGATACCTTCGGGCATATTCTGGATCGGATGGGCAGGATCGAGATACCGAACCTTCAAAAGCTGGGGATGCTGAATCTTCATGCGGGCGGTGAGATGAAAGCCGTGGAAAAGCCTCTCGGACGGTATATGCGTCTCGGTGAGATGAGCAGCGGAAAGGATACCATGACGGGGCACTGGGAGATCATGGGCATTAAGACGGAAAAGCCTTTTAAGACATTTACCGAGACAGGTTTTCCGCCGGAGCTGATCGCGGAACTGGAGAAGCGCTGCGGGAAGAGAGTAATCGGCAACAAGAGCTACAGTGGGACCAAGATCATTGAGGAGCTGGGCGAGGAGGAGATCAACACGGGGGCGATGATCGTCTACACGTCGGCGGACTCCGTGCTGCAGATCTGCGGCAACGAGGAGACTTTCGACCTGCAGAACCTGTACCGCTGCTGTGAGATCGCGAGGGAACTGACGCTGCGGGACGAGTGGAGAGTCGGGCGCGTGATCGCAAGGCCCTATGTGGGGAAGAAGAAAGGGGAGTTTAAGCGCACCAGCAACCGACATGACTATGCGCTGAAGCCTTCAGGCCCGACAGCGCTGAACGCCCTGCAGGATGCGGGCTTTGATGTGATCGGCATCGGCAAGATCCATGATATCTTCTGCGGGGAGGGGATCACGGAGACCCATCATTCCGACAGTTCCGTGCACGGCATGGAGCAGGCCATAGAGATCGCGGACCGGGATTTTAACGGTCTTTGCTTTGTCAATCTGGTTGACTTTGACGCTCTGTGGGGGCATCGCAGGGATGTGAAGGGCTACGCGGAGGAGATCGAAAAATTTGACAAAAATCTGGGAGTCCTTCTGGAGAAGCTGACGAAGGACGATCTGGTGATCCTGACGGCGGACCATGGAAATGATCCGACCTATACGGGGACGGACCATACCAGAGAGTATGTGCCCTTTGTCGCATATTCCAAGAGGATGGAGCACGGCGGCGCACTGGAAAATGAGGAGACTTTTGCGGTGATCGGGGCTACAGTGGCCGATAATTTCGGCGTGAAGATGCCGGAGGGGACCATTGGCAGATCGGTGTTGGAAAAGTTATTGTAGAAATTGTTCCCATGAGAATAAAAGCGATATGAGAATAGTCCGGTGTGGCGGCAGAGTGCTTACAGCAACTGTCGTAAACCGGACTGTTATTTTTTGTGCTTTGTACTTCATGGCGGGTTTTCTGCTGCGCGGCAAAGTGCAAAAGAGCATGCAGATCTGCGAAATTTATCCAACATTGCCGGTGCATCTTGTAAAAAGGTGAAACAGTGTGCTAAAATAAACTGAAGTGATGCCATTAAGTTGGTGATGGCGGACGCCGAGAGGAAAATCAAATCCTCTGTCGCCGCGCTCTCGCTGGCTCTGTTTTTTAAGAGTCTGTGAAAAGCGTAGCGGGCACTAAGCTCGTGAAATACCTCGCTAAGTGCCGACGCTTTTTAAGGGGCTCCTTGAGGATTTGATTTTCCTCTCGGCTGCTTAAAGACATTAACAAAATGATAAAGTAGACTGAGCTGCAGGCAGCGGGAATGGACAGAAATGAATATAACAGAGAAGAAAGGATGAAGACATGAGGAGTGACAATGTAAAAGTCGGGATGCAGCAGGCACCCCACAGAAGTCTGTTTAATGCGCTGGGTTTCACGGAGGAGGAGATGAGAAAGCCGATGGTCGGCATCGTCAGCTCTTACAATGAGATCGTACCCGGCCATATGAATCTGGATAAAATTGTAAATGCGGTGAAACTGGGCGTGGCGGAAGCGGGCGGCGTGCCGGTGGTATTCCCCGCGATCGCGGTCTGTGACGGGATCGCCATGGGGCATGTGGGAATGAAATATTCCCTTGTGACAAGGGATCTGATCGCGGATTCCACGGAATGTATGGCGCTGGCGCATCAGTTTGACGCGCTGGTGATGGTTCCCAACTGTGATAAGAATGTGCCGGGGCTTTTGATGGCGGCGGCGAGAATCAACGTGCCGACCGTATTCGTGTCCGGCGGACCCATGCTGGCAGGGCGGGTGAAGGGCGAAAAGAGAAGCCTTTCCTCCATGTTTGAGGCGGTGGGCGCCCATGCGGCGGGCAATATGAGTGAAGAGGATGTGCGGGAATTTGAGGAGAAGGTATGTCCGACCTGCGGTTCCTGTTCCGGTATGTATACGGCGAATTCCATGAACTGCCTGACGGAGGCGCTGGGCATGGGGCTTGGAGGAAACGGCACGATCCCGGCGGTGTATTCCGACAGGATCAAACTGGCAAAACATGCCGGTATGGCTGTGATGGAGATGCTGAAACAGAATATCCGTCCCAGAGATATCATGACGAAGGAGGCTGTTTTAAATGCATTGACTGTGGATATGGCGTTGGGCTGTTCCACCAACTCCATGCTGCACCTCCCGGCGATCGCCCATGAGATCGGTTTTGATTTCGATATCGCCATGGCGAATGAGATCAGCGAGAAGACGCCGAATCTCTGCCATCTGGCGCCTGCGGGTCCCACTTATATGGAAGATCTGAATGAGGCGGGCGGCGTCTACGCTGTGATGAACGAACTGTCCGAGCTGGGGCTTTTAAATGAAGGCTGCATGACTGTCACCGGAAAGACTATCGGTGAGAATATCAAAGGCGCGGTAAATAAGAATCCGGAAGTGATCAGGCCTCTTGATCATCCCTACAGCAAAACGGGTGGCCTGGCGGTGCTGAAAGGAAATCTGGCGCCGGACGGCTCCGTGGTGAAGCGCTCTGCGGTGGTGCCGGAGATGATGGTGCATGAAGGACCGGCGAGGGTGTTTGAGTGCGAGGAGGATGCTATTGAGGCAATCAAATCCGGCAGGATCGTGGCGGGCGATGTGGTAGTGATCCGGTATGAGGGACCAAAGGGAGGCCCGGGCATGCGCGAGATGCTGAATCCGACTTCCGCCATAGCGGGTATGGGGCTTGGTTCCAGCGTGGCGCTGATCACGGACGGACGTTTCTCCGGCGCAAGCAGGGGCGCATCCATCGGACATGTGTCGCCGGAAGCGGCGGTGGGCGGTCCTATCGCGCTGGTGGAAGAGGGGGATATCATCAGCATCGATATTCCGAATTACAGCCTGAATGTAAAGGTTTCTGAGGAAGTGCTGGCGGAGCGGAAAGCGAAATGGCAGCCGAAAGAGCCCGCGGTGAATACCGGATATCTGGCGAGATACCGCGAGATGGTGACCAGCGGCAACAGGGGGGCGATTCTGGAGAAAGTGAAGAAGTGATGGCGCAGACGCCGGAGTTTTTGTATAAAAAATCAAAATATATTTAATTTACAGGAGGAATATGAATGCAGCTTACAGGCTCGGAAATTGTGATAGAGTGTTTAAAAGAACAGGGTGTGGATACCGTTTTCGGTTATCCCGGCGGTACGATCTTAAATGTATATGACGCATTATATAAGCACAGCGATGAGATCCATCATATCCTGACAAGCCATGAGCAGGGCGCGGCACATGCGGCGGACGGTTATGCCAGAGCGACCGGAAAGGTGGGTGTCTGCATGGCGACCAGTGGTCCCGGCGCGACCAATCTCGTGACGGGGATCGCTACGGCTTATATGGATTCCATTCCGGTGGTGGCGATCACAGCGAACGTGAACCTGCCCGCCCTCGGCAAGGATTCCTTTCAGGAGGTGGATATCGCGGGCGTGGTGATGCCGATCACAAAGCACAGCTACATAGTGAAGGATGTGACAAAGCTGGCGGATACATTGCGGAAGGCTTTCCATATTGCAAAATCCGGCCGTCCCGGTCCAGTGCTGGTGGATATCACGAAGGATGTGACGGCAAATACCTGTGAATTTACGCCGCAGACACCGGAACCTGCAGAGAAAAAGGCAAAATATACGGAGGCGGATATCGAGGCGGCGATCGAGCTGATCAACAGGGCCGAGAGGCCGTATCTCTATGTGGGCGGCGGGATTATTCTATCCGGCGCCTCGGAGGAACTTGCCAGATTCGCGAAAAAGGTGGACGCGCCGGTCTGCGATACGCTGCTCGGCAAGGGCGCGTTTAACGGAAGAGACGCTGTCTATACAGGGATGATCGGCATGCACGGAACAAAGGCCTCCAATCTGGGCGTCAGCGAGTGCGACCTGCTGATCGCCTTGGGCGCAAGATTCTCCGACCGTGTGGTGGGAGATCCGAAGAGTTTTGCAGCGAAAGCGAAAGTGCTTCATATCGATATTGATGCGGCGGAGATCAATAAAAATATCAGGACGGATGTGTCCGTAGTCGGGGATCTGAAGGAAATCCTCCAGATCTTAAATCAGAGGCTGGAAGATAAAAAGCATCCCGAATGGCTTGCAAGGATCGCGGAGCTAAAGGAGAAACATCCGCTGGCCTACGATAAGAGCGGGCTGACCTGCCCTTATATCATAGAGGAGATCGACCGGATCACAGAGGGGAAAGCGATCATCACGACGGATGTGGGACAGCACCAGATGTGGGCGGCGCAGTATTATAGATATACGGAGCCGAGAACTTTCCTCTCCTCCGGCGGCCTTGGCACGATGGGCTACGGGCTTGGTGCCTGCATCGGCGCAAAGTGCGGTATGCCGGATAAGATATGCGTCAATATCGCGGGCGACGGGTGTTTCCGCATGAACCTGAATGAGCTTGCAACCGCCAGCAGATACAATATCCCGATCATACAGGTGGTGATCAACAACCATGTGCTGGGCATGGTGCGGCAGTGGCAGACGCTGTTCTACGGAAAGCGTTATTCCCAGACGATTCTGCAGGATAAGGTGGACTTCTGCAAAGTGGCGGAAGGACTCGGCTGCGAGGCGATCCTTGTGACGAAGAAAGAGGAAGTGGCGCCGGCCGTGGAGAAGGCGTTGTCTCTTGGAAAGCCTGTTGTATTGAACTGCATTATCAATGAGGATGATAAGGTGTTCCCGATGGTATCGCCGGGCGGCCCGATCAGTGAGGCGTTTGACGCGGAGGATCTGGCAAAGAGAGGATAAGCGGGAGATCAGTTTTCATAGGGAAAGAACAGAGGCCGTCAACGAAATGAGTTGGCGGTCTTTTGTGATATACAAAAAAGATCTATGAAGAAGCAAGGGCGTCGAGCTTTGCACGCAGTTCGGCGATTTCGGCGTCTTTTTCCGTCAGAGCAGCTTCTTTCTCTGCAAGGATTTCTTTCAATTCAGCGATCTCCATACTGGGAAGAACAATGAGCGGTTTTGTCATGCGCTGCACCTCCTGATGATAGTTTGGGTGGTGGTAAAAAACATGTTCGGAAGCACGGACAAGCAGATTGATATAATCACTGCACTCCTGCTGTGTTAAATACCCATTAGTTAAGTCCTGTTGTAATATCACTATAATATCATCCAGAAATTCTGTCAATTCCTTTTTTGTCAGAGGTTTTGTTTTGGAGGCGATGCGGGGTTTTAACCTGAGCAGCAGATAGGGGATGAACAGATTCAGATGTTTTCTGTGAATCTCCTGCAGGGAGTAGGACTGTATCCTGACTGTTGGAATCCGGTAGAGATGTTCGCTGTCATCCTGAAAGATCACACGGCATTTCAGGCTGTCGGGAAGGGCGTTGTTCTGATCGGGGTAGAGTACGATGGAATGGGGGAAGCGGATCAGTATTTCATTGTGGAGGCGGTCTTCCGATATGCAGTGTTCTACGGCATAGTGCAGATCGTAGGAGATCATGCGGACGACCATCATCCGGTCGTTTCCCATCTGACATTCTATGTGGTAGTAATCCGCATCTGCGATCAGGAGCGAAATATCCATCAGTTTGGAGGAGGGCGTATCTTTTGTATCGTCCAGATAAGTGGAGTGTTCTGTCCCGAGGATCCGGATGGGAGTGCCGGGGGGATATTCTTTGCCGTAGACTTCTTTGATGAGCGGGAAAAGCTGTTTTGGCATGGTGTAGACAACGGCTTTCAGAATTTCGTCCCAAAGCCTGTCACCGACGATCGTTTGAGTATGCATGGAGTCCTTTCTTTGATTTTCAATATAATTATTATAGTTACAAAAGCAATATATAGTATATAGTCCGTGAAAAAAGTGAAAGCTGTGACGATATGCCGGATATATGGGACATGGCGGAAAGCCTGTCCGAACTGCTTTAAAAGATGCCGCACATCGAAATATTATTCTGTCCAAAAGACGGCAGTCTTTTTTGTTTTCACAAGCTGAGTATAACAGAAGGGGGAACATATGGCAAGCGGATTTTGAAAAATGTAATGTAAAAAGAAAAATATCTGGTATAATATGTTAGAGGTATCAGATATTGACGGGAACAAAAGAGGATTTTTATGAAGACAGGAAAAAAGATACGTTATGCGGTTGTCCTGCTGGCTGTCTTATGCGCGGGCGCCTATCTGGGGATCGCTTATTATTATATGGAGGGGTTTTCCTTCGGCACCTGGATCAACGGTGTGTACTGCACCGGAAAAAGTGTGGCGCAGGTGAATGAAGAACTGCTTTCGCAGATATCCGCGCCGGAACTGACGGTGGTCTATCCGGTCAGCGGTGGAGAGGAATTGCCGGAGGAAGAGCGGTGCAGCAGTCATTTTATACTGGATGAACAGATGCTGCAGCAGGATTATACAAAATCACTGCAGCAGCTCCTGCAGAAGCAGAGGCCCCTGATGTGGCCGCAGAATCTGTTTCTGCGGGCGGGGGGATATGAACTGAAACCGGCGGTTTCCTTTACGGAGGAAGGGAAGGAAGCGTTTGAAGAGGCATTTCTATCAGATAAGACGGTGCAGGCGGAGATCGGGAGGGATGCCTGCATACGGCTGGAAAAAGATGAGAAAGAGGGGATCAGGCTCTACGACGGGAAGAAGAACCGCCTCGATACCGAAAAGGCATATGGGGAGTGTGTGAATGCGGTAGAGGAGGGAAAGACCGAAGTTTTGCTTTCCTCCGCCTGCTATTATGACGAAAAGAGCAATGAGGAGGAAAAGGAGCAGCAGGCGCTTTATCGGGAATTGCTGGAGTTTCTGGATTTTGAGATCATCTATGACATGGGCGCGGAGCAGGTCAGGTTTGACCGGAAAGCACTGGTGGAACTGTTGGCAATGGAAGAAACAGGGACAGACGGGGCTGCCGGAGAGGAGGAGGGCAGGAAATCCGGGACAGCCGGAGAGAAAGGATCCGTGGAATCCGCGGCAGCCGCAGAGGGGAAAGCAGCGCCGATGCAGGAGGAAGACGGCGGAGAGTTTGTGTTTGTCCGGGGGGAGGACGGTGTGTTCTGTTGGGATCAGGAAAAGGTTAAGGCGGCGGTGGATAAGCTGGCGGATACCTACGACACATACGGAAAGCCCCGGGAGTTTGCCATGACAGGCGGCGGAACGGTGACGCTGGAAAAGGGAAATTACGGAACGCAGTTGGACCGAAAGGCGGAAGAGAAGTGGCTGTCGGAAGCGCTCGCAGAGCGGAAAAGTGAGACGCATACGCCGTCCTATTTGAGAGAAGCCTATGCCAGAGGGGAAGATGATATAGGGGATACCTATGTGGAGATCAATATGACGAAGCAAAAACTCTGGTTCTACATGGAGGGAAAGGTGGAGATCGAAACCCCTATCGTCACCGGCAATATGATGCGGCGCAGGGGAACGCCGGAGGGCGTGTATTTTGTATACGGAAAGCAGAAGAACAGGATATTGAGAGGACCGGGATACGCCTCCCACGTCAATTACTGGATGCCTGTGAAGGGCGGCGTCGGCATGCACGACGCACTCTGGCGGGATGAGTTCGGCGGGGAGATCTACAAGAAGGAAGGCTCCCACGGCTGTATCAACCTGCCCCTTGAGGCGGCGGAGAAGATGTATGGGCTGATAGAGATCGGCGTGCCGGTGATCCTGTATTATGAGGAGGAAGATGCAGGAGACTCATGAGAAAATGTAAATTTGTATGCAAAAAACGGTATGGTTATGCATAATTTTGTGTTTTATTCAAGTTGACTTCTCTTTGGTGAAACGGTAGAATAAATATTTGGTAAGAAAGATATGGTTCAAGGAGGAATGACAATGGCGAGAGTATATAATTTTTCGGCGGGGCCCGCGGTGCTTCCGGAGGAAGTATTGAAAGAGGCGGCTGCCGAGATGCTGGATTACGAAGGATGCGGCATGTCCGTGATGGAGATGAGCCACCGCTCCAAAGTGTTTGATAAGATCATAAAGGATGCGGAGGCGGATCTGCGGGAGCTGATGAACATCCCTGACAACTATAAGGTACTGTTTCTGCAGGGCGGCGCAAGTCTTATCTTCGCGTCCGTGCCGATGAACCTGATGAAGAACAAAAAGGCAGGCTATATCATCACAGGGCAGTGGGCCAAGAAGGCGTATCAGGAGGCAAAGATCTACGGCGAAGCGATAGAGCTGGCTTCCTCGGCGGATAAGACCTTCTCCTACATACCTGACTGTTCCGATCTGGATATCCCCGACGATCTGGACTATGTCTATATCTGTGAAAACAATACGATCTACGGCACCAAGTACCATACTCTGCCGAATACGAAGGGGAAGATCCTTGTGGCGGATGTTTCCTCCTGTTTCCTGTCGGAGCCAGTGGATGTGACAAAATACGGCGTGATCTACGCGGGTGTGCAGAAAAACGTGGGGCCTGCGGGCGTGCAGATCGTGATCATCCGGGAGGATCTGCTCTCCGACGATGTGCTGCCGTGTACGCCTACCATGATGAAATTCAAGACCCATGCGGACAATGATTCCCTCTACAATACACCACCCTGCTACGGCATCTATATCTGCGGCAAGGTGTTCAAGTGGCT
>JAETSN010000025.1 GCA_021769625.1 [Clostridium] symbiosum
TCTCCATTTCGTTTTAGTGAAATACCCCGCAGCAAGCTACGGGGCATCATAGCTTGAAAACGCAGCAGTCGCCAAATGCTCGTGCAAGCACGGCACTTGGCTCGTTGCTCGCGGAAATAAAAAAAGAAGAGCCTCTTCATACAACACAATACAGTGCAGTGCAATACTAAAAAGCCCTTCTTAAAGACTGTTCTTTTTTATTTATTTTATATAGTATAATATAAGCAAACCATAAAAGCAGGCACCTGCCTTCAAGGCTTCAAGGGTACTCATCGCCTGCTACAGCAAAATCTCCTGCAGTACCTCCTTCATCATCGAGATGTCGATCGGTTTTGCGATATGCCCGTTCATTCCTGCTTCCAAAGCTTCCTTCCTATCTTCATCAAAGGCATTGGCTGTCATAGCAATGATCGGTATATTGGCAATCTCAGGATTTTCCAGCGCCCTGATCTGCCGCGTGGCTTCATAGCCGTTCATGACCGGCATCTGTACATCCATCAGAATCAAATCATACTGTCCAGCTTCTGCACGCTTCATCATCTCCACCGCCTCCACACCATCGCCGGCAACATCCAGAACAAAACCGGATTCCTGCAGAATCTCCACTGCAATCTCCTGATTCAGCTCATTGTCCTCCACCAACAGGATCTTCTTTCCCGCAAAGGAAACGGCTTCTTCCACCGGATTATCCTCCGTGTTCTGCATCACAAAGGGCGCTTCCAGAATCTTTTTGAGCTCCGAAAGAAAAATCGGCTTCTCGCAAAACGCTGTGACGCCCGCTTCCCTCGCCTCCTGCTCGATGCTTGACCAGTCATGGGCAGTCAGGATGATAATCGGTTTCTCCACACCGATGATCCTGCGGATCCGTCTCACCACTTCCACGCCGTTCATATCCGGCATAAGCCAATCTATAATGTACACCGCATATTCATCCCCCTGTTCTGTGGCAAGCTGGACGCGCAGCACCGCCTCCTTGCCGGAGGTCGTCCAGTCCGGCCGCATACCGATCACAGTAAGCATCTTGGTCACGCTGGAACAGGTATTGAAATCATCATCCGCCACGAGCACCCTGAGTCCATGCAGTTCAGGAATGACCTCCTGCCGTACCGGATCGGCACATGTTCTGAACCGTAAAGATACCGTAAAAGTAGTGCCTTTACCCTCCTCACTCTCAACAGTGATCGTTCCATTCATCATATCTACAATATTCTTGGTAATGACCATTCCCAGGCCGGTTCCCTGTATCCCGCTGACAGTGCTCGTCCTCTCCCGCTCAAAGGGTTCAAAAACATGTTCTAAGAACTCTTTACTCATACCGATACCGGTATCCCTGACCTGGAAATCATAGGAAGCCCATCCCTCAAGCGCATTTCCCTTCTGTACGATACGAACGCCCACAAAACCACCGGGTTTGGTGAATTTCATCGCATTGCTCAACAGATTCAGAAGCACCTGATTCAATCTGAGCTTATCACACATCACATGCTCGTTTACCACATCAGCCGTATCGATATAGAATTCAAGCTGCTTCGCTGTCACATCGGCCTGCACAATGGTCTTTAAATCATGCATGATCTCCGGCAGCGATGTTTCCTTTTCCTCGATCTTCACCTTACCGCTCTCAATACGGCTCATATCCAGAACGTCATTGATCAGGCTGAGCAGATGTTTGCTGGATGTGGTAATCTTCGCCAGATAATCCTGTACTTTCGCTGTATCCCCAATATGTGCCGCCGCAAGAGAAGTAAATCCGATGATCGCGTTCATAGGCGTCCTGATATCATGGGACATATTGTTGAGGAATGTCGTCTTCGCACGGTTGGCATGCTGTGCCGCTACAAGTGCATTTTCCAGATCGATCTTCTGCGCCGCGAGCTGCTCCTCCATTTTCTTCTCGTCATCAATATCCACAAAAAGCCCGGAGAAAGTAATCGGAGAGCCATCCGCACGTCTTGACAGCCTGCCGGCGGCATGAAACCAGCGCAGCCCCGCATGGCCTGTATACAGACGATACTCCACATCGTAGGTCTTTTCACCGGCAAAATCCCTGACCGTATCCCAATATTCCTTAACTATCCGCTCTTTATCTTCCTCATACAGCAGATCCGTCCACGATTCGAGCCTGTTCGGAAATGCTTCCTCGCTTTCGTATCCTACCATTCTGCGGAACACATCTGACCATGTACAGGATATGATTTCCGCCTGTTCGTTGAAATCCATGCTCCAAAAACCGGAATTCATGGCGGAATGAATATTATCCATGGACATTTTTTCCTTTTCAATCTGGGCATAAGCCGCGCGGATTCTGTCCCCATCCGCTTTTTCCTGCTCCAGAGCAAGATTGGCATTTTCCCGCAGCTGCAATATAAACACAAAAAATACCGCGAACATTGCTGTTATTGTAATAACAATCTGGATAACGCCACGGCGCAGCATACCGGAGCTGATAGAATTGATCTGTTCGATAATGACATTATTTCTGATGGAAACCGTCATCATCCAATCCGTCCCCTCCACCGGGATATAACACAGATTTTCCTGTGCGCCCATATAGCTGAAGGAGATCTGTCCCGACCTGCCGTTTGCAAAATCACTTTGCAGCTGTTCGTAACTGAAACCGTTATAAATATCCGCATTCCTCAGTTCAAGGAGAAAGTTCGCCCCAGCTTTCAGATTGCCGAAATCATTGTTCGTCAGATCCTC
Source organism: [Clostridium] symbiosum (assembly GCA_021769625.1). Lineage (GTDB taxonomy): Bacteria > Bacillota > Clostridia > Lachnospirales > Lachnospiraceae > 1XD8-76. The sequence goes on from JAETSN010000025.1 coordinate 2,704, forward strand.
GCCGTTGCGGTGATACAGGCTCCAGTATGTCTCGTTGTAATTGGTCTGTGAAGTCAGTGCGCTTAACATTTCCTCCAAATCAATCTGAATAAAGCAGACTTTCATTCTGCTGCCCTGAAATTCCACGCCCTCTACCGGAATCGCGAGTATCACCTGTTTTTGGGCATGATCTATATTCTTAGTGATAATCGCCCGTTCCGTCAACTCCTCGGACAGAAAATCATATTGATCGTAACCGGATGTCGCAGTGTATTCTGTATAAACAATGCCGTTCTCGTCCACCAGCGCAAATTTATTAAAACCGCAGAGCCTTTTGACCTTTCCGCAAAACTTTCTCAGCGTCTCCTGCGATTCCAGATCTGCATCGTCCATTATGGCGACCGCATTTTCCATGTAAGAGAACCTTGTATTCAGTTCTTCGGCCACTACCTGCGCTCTCCGGCCAGCAAGTTCCTCAAGATAGAACTCGCTGATCCTGTTCACCGCCTGACTCGTACCGATTCTGGAGCTGTTTGATACCCAGATCGTCGTAACAAGAAGAAGCAATGCAATCATGATTCCTCCTGCTACGGCTTTTACCGTAGTCTGTTTTCTCTGTTTCTCATTAAAACTCATAAAATGTGATCGTTCCAACTCCATCCCACCATCCTTAACTGATTCATGCAGAAAATGCCGTTTTTAAGGCAGCCTTCCGCACTGATAAGATCGTACTCAATGCCATTTCTGGCAACTTCTTATTAGGCCACAAAAAAGAAGGGCTTTTTCATACAGCACAGTGCGATATCAAAAGCCTTTCTTAAGACTATTCTTTTATTTACGTTTTTACATAGCATAGCATAAATTCCTTACATATGCAACCCCACTTTGCCCCTATGTAGCACAGGTACAGACAGCCATGATCCCGGCGATACCGCTGACAACCAGACGCCTCCCTACCCTTCCTCCATTCTTCCCCATCATAAAAGCCCCTCGCACATCCACTGCAAGGGGCTCTTCTGGTCTCCATCTCAGGATCATTCTCTATTTTGGGCAAAGTCCCTCATTTGGACTCTGCTGCACTGCCATCTTCAGTGTGTCACAAAGAACATCACCGCAAACAGCACGCCGATCACCCATGTACCGGCTTTGATCTCTTTCGCTTTCCCGGTAAACAGGCTGATAAAAATATAAGAAATAATACCAAACGCAATACCATAGGAGATGTTGTAAGCCATCGGCATCATCGCCACCGTCAAAAATGCCGGAACAGCCGTATCCGCATTCAGCCAGTCGATATTTCTCACACAGTTCATCATCAGCACGCCGACATAGATCAGGGCCGCCGCTGTCGCGCAGCCCGGCACCAGCGCCGCGATCGGGCTGAAGAACATGGCGATAAAGAACAATGCGCCGGTCACCATGGAAGAAAGGCCAGTCCTGCCGCCCTCCGCCACGCCCGCGGAGGATTCCACGAAAGTTGTAACGGTGGAAGTACCGCATACCGCGCCGCAGGTCGTCGCCACCGCGTCCGCCAGCATAGCCTTGTCCATATTGGGCACCTTGCCGTCCTTTGTCAGAAGGTCGCCTCTTGCGCAGGCGCCGTACAATGTTCCCAGCGTATCAAACATATCCACCAGACAGAAAGCCAGCGCTGTAGTGATCACCAGCACGATCAGCTCCGTGGAGGTATGTTCCGCCAGATATGCGGAAAAATCAAAACCTTCCGTAAATACCTTGCCGAATGCCTGGGAACCGAAATCCGCAAAGGCCGTCAGCGGATTAAAGCTTAAGGACGCGCCAAATCCCTCATAAAACCCGGAAACCGTAAAGCCCAGAATATAATAAACCACCGCGCCGCCCAGAATGCCAAGCAGCACAGAACCCTTCACACCCCTTTTTGACATCACCGCGATCGCAATCACGCTGCCCAAAGTCACAAGGATGGGCATAACGGAACCCCATGTGGCGGTGCCCGAAAATACGTTCAGGGATACCAGATTCACACAGGTTGCCGCATCATTCACAATGATACCGGCATTTTGCAGGCCGATGAAAGCGATGAACAGTCCGATACCTGCCGGGATCGCCACCCTCACCTGATTCGGGATCGCCTCGAAGATCTTTTCCCTGAGCCCTGTCACGGTCAGAATGATAAAGATGATGCCGTCCACCAGCACCAGTACCAGCGCGTTGGCATAGGTCAGGCCGAAGCCGAAACACACGGTGTAGACAAAAAATGCATTCAGGCCCATACCGGAAGCCTGCGCCAGCGGCAGATTGGCAAGCAGGCCGATCAGGATCGTACCGATCACAGCGGAAATCGCTGTTGCAACATAAATTGCGTTATAGGATACAGTACCCAGTTCGGCAAACATGCCGGCATTTACCATCAGGATATATGCCATTGCCATAAATGTGGTCAGACCCGCCAGTACTTCGGTCCTGACGGTGGAACCCTTTTCTTTCACTTTGAAGAAATTCTCCATACTCTTTTCTTCTCCTCCTTTGGCATTTCGCCATGTGTGAGGAAAAAGCTCATCGAAGCATATCGGGGAAAAGAGAACCTTCTTTTGTACTTTATCTTTCCTTCCGATAGTCAGATATTTACGGTATCTGGTAGAAACTCCGGAACCCTATCATCCGGATTATATCGAAAAGCTATTTCCTGAGTTTATAAAAAATTTATAAATGTTACGTTCCTAAGTATAGCATGGTCGGAATATGTCCACAACCGTCATATGTCACAAAGTTATGATAAAATCCACCCTTTTTCTTTCTGTAATTTCCGTAAATATTTTACTCTTTTAGACATCAGATAATGATACAGATCATCTTTCCGTTGCTCTCATTTACGATCCGCTGCATCGTATCCTGCAGTTTCAACTGGCACTCATCCCCCATCATGCCGATCTTTCCGTGAATGCCGTCCTGCACAAGCTGTTCTATGGTCTTGCCGAAAATATTGGTATCCCAGATCCCCTCTTCCGCCTGCCCTGCATCCTTGATGTACTCGATCAGATCCTTCGCCTGCTCCTCCGTTCCCACGATCGGTGCGATCTCCGTCTCAATGTTGGCGCGGATCATGTGGATCGAAGGGCTTTCCGCCTTGATCTTCACGCCGTATTTATTGCCGTGCCGGATGATCTCGGGCTCCGCTAAGGAAATCTCCCCCTTCTCTGGCGCAACCACGCCGTACCCCTTTCTCCTGACCAGATCCAGCGCCTCCTCCACCTTCACGTACTCCCGCTTCATCGCCGCAAATTCTTTCAGGATCTGCATCAGCTGGAACTCGTTCTCCACTTTCTGTCCCATCATCTCGCTGAGCAGTTCGTAGTAGTAGCTCTCCTCCACCTCCAGCACGATCCGTATCGTACCGTCCGCAAGGGAGATCTGTTCTAACTTTACATTGTTGATATAAGGGCTCTCCAGGACAAGTTCCTGTTTCATAAACTGGTGCATGGTGCTCACGGATTTCATCATCTCCCGCACCGTCTCGATCAGGGACTGCTTCATCTCATGGTCATGCGGCAGCATCTCCACCCATTTGGGCATATAAAACTCGATCTGGGATACCGGAAATTCGTAGAGGGCTTCCTGCAGGATCTGCTGCACATCCCCCTGTTTCATCTGCTCACAGTTGACCGGCAGCACCGCCACATGAAACTTCTCTTCCAGCTCCCTTGCCGTCAGCCTCGTATCCTCGCTGTAGGGCTTTGCGGAATTTAAAATGATCAGGAACGGCTTGCCCATCTGTTTCAGTTCCTGCACCGTCCGCTCTTCCGCCTCCCGGTATTCGTTCCTGCCAAACTCCCCGAAACTGCCGTCGGAGAAGACCGCTATCCCGATGGTGGAATGGTCTTTGATGACCTTTTCCGTCCCGATCTCCGCCGCCTGGGTAAAGGGGATCTCCTCCTCGAACCAGGGCGTCTTTACCATCCGCTCCACATCCTCTTCCAGCGCGCCCGCCGCCCCCGGGATCATGAAGCCGACGCAGTCCACCAACCGCACTTTCATATTAATGCCGTCCTGCAGGGCGATCTCGGCCGCCTCCTGCGGGATAAATTTCGGCTCCGTGGTGGTGATGGTCTTTCCTGTGCCGCTCTGGGGCATCTCATCCAGCGCCCGCAGCTTTTCGTGCTCATTCTCCATGTAGGGCAGCACCAGCAGGTCCATAAACCGTTTGATAAACGTGGACTTTCCGGTCCTGACAGGCCCTACCACCCCCAGATAGATCTCTCCGTCCGTCCGGAATTTGATATCCCGGTATAAGTTGAATTCTTTGTCATTCCCTGCGGTTTCTGCCGCCCCGCCCGCGGTATTCAAATGTTCCATACAAAATCCCCTCCATAAACTGCTGTTCACTACATTATCTTGTAACAGTTTATGAAGGGGATAGTGCCTGTATGACTTACAAATTTTTCTATTTTCGTATTACCGTATAAAAACACAGACTGCTGGAACCATTGTTTAAAACTCGTAAATCCTGCCTTCTTCCTTTAATACCACAATATTTTTTACTCCCGGCCTCGCCTTTAAATAGTCCCGGATGATCTCCGGCTGTTTCCAGAAGTGCATCGGAAACACCACATCCGCATCCGCCGTCTCCAAAAAGAGATCCATCCCGCCAAAGGCAAAGGATTCCTGTCTCGGATCAAGAGGCACGAAAGCTATATCAAAATGCCGCCCCCGGATCCGCTCCATCTCCCGCCTGAAGTTCGCTTCCATATTGTTGTTGTGGGCTTTGGATTCCTCCGCCCACTTCCAGAGGTTTAGGTCGCCGGCATGGTAAAAACGGTATGTCCTGCCTTCCTCTGACATGGTCACAAGATAAGCGACGCCGATATCCGTGGAGCGCAGCGTCTCGACCACCATCCGTTCTCCATACAACCGGTAGGTTTCGTGGGCCTTCACGGACAGCAGTTCATTTTCCGCGCTGACAAACTCCTGTGCCCGTCCTCTGCGGATATCTTTCGACAAAACGTAAGTGATCCTGCTCCCCGTAGCGCCTGAACGCACACCGTCGCCTGCGGATACGCTGCCGCTTTTCCCTAAGGCGCCGCCCAGGCCGTCCTGCAGCGCAAATATCTCTTTATTATAGTGATCCTGATGGCTGTGGCTGACGAACACGGTCAGCTTTTTTTCCGGTAAAAACACCGGCAGCTTTCCGGTATAGTAATCAAAGAGCAGATAATGCTCCTTCGTCTCTGCCAGAAAGCCGCTGTGTCCTAAATAGGTTATTTTCATTTTAGTCCTTATTCCTGTATGACTGCTTTTACTGATCCTTCATCAGCCTTCCTTTGTCAGGGAACCCTTCTTCGCCCTTGTCTTGCTGTAGGCAAAGAGCAGGATCGTGCCGATCACACCTGCGGAAACCGCATTGGAGATTGCCGCTACCCAGCCCTGTTTGAATACCAGTTCTACAGGCTCCGCGTAAACCACGATATCCAGCACCGGCGCAACAATGACCCATGCGATGATATTGGAAATGATCTGGTAGATATTGAAACGCACAACATCCTTTACGCCGAAAATTCCCTCTTCCACTTTCAGTTTCGGATAGACAAGCCCGATACCGAAGCACGCCAGCCCGCTGGCGATAACCCAGCTCCACCACGCGGAACCGTACTGCACGGAATCGGACAGCGCATGGCCGATAAACGCGATCAGGCCGCCGGCGATCGGTCCGAACAGCGCGCCGAAGAAAGCGCCGATCCCGTATGCTGTCTGGATATCCGTCTCAGGAATGCCTGTCGGAACCTTCACGTACATAAACAGCAAGGTAAACAACGCCGCGCCAAGACCCGTCGCCACAATGGTCTTAGTCTTAAACTCAAACATTTTCTTTTGCATCTTATATCTCCTCCTTCGTCTGCGGTATTATTCCGCAGCAAACTCTTTACTTCCGCGGACAGCGAGCCAGACAGACGTACCTGCACGTATATCGGCGGCTGCCGCGAAGATGAAATATCCGCCTGCCTCTGCGGGATATTTCAATTCACCAACAAAAGAGTACCTAATATCAGAGCATTTGTCAAGTACTGCTAAAAAACATGTCAACCACTCCGGCCCGTAATCGTTCCCCTTCCGCTTTATCGTTTTAGAATCTATCCACGGCTTATAGTTCCCTTATAGATCTATCAGATATACAAACGCTTCCTCACCTTCAAAAATAAAGCTCCTGCAATAGATCCCGCCGTTCTTCTCGATCGTCTTTATCGAGGCGGCGTTGTCCTTTTCCACCGATAATTGCAGTTGTCTCAGGTCGTGTTCTTTCGCGACAGCACATATCTGCCTCAGTATTTCAGAAGCATATCCCTTTCTTCTTTCCGACGGCCTCACACTGTATCCGCAGTTCCCGAGATCCCTCAGAAAATCGTTTAACTGATACCGCAGATCGGCAATGCCGACGATCTTTTCGTCCGACTCCCTGACTGCAAAAAATGTATCCGTCAAAACCCAGTCGGGATCGACCGTTTCCTCCCTTGCATTGGCAGTGACTTTCTCAAGCCATTCGTCATAGGAGACGATCCTGTCAAACAATTCGCTTCCGTTGATAATACGCTCCCCAACGTCAAAATGTTCCTGCCGGTATTCAAGCGCTTTACTCTTCCATTCTGGTGTCGGCCTTACAAGCCGTATCTTCTCACATGCCATCATTCTCTCCTCCGTATCACTATGCAGCGGCATCCTTTTTCAAACTATGATCTCCATGCCGTCATAGGCAAACAAGATATTGTCAAGTCTCTTTTCCAGTTCATTGTAATAGCCGTATGATTTTCCCCATATCTCATCAATATGCGTCACGATGACCTTCCCGATCCTGTAATGGTTTTTCAGTTCCATGACTTCATCCAGCGTTAATATTTCGTCTTTCAACGGCGTATCGATCAGTTTTGTCCCGTCGTTTAAAATACCATCGTCAGAGACCATGCTGATGATCAGAATATCCGCGTCAAAATACAGATCATTGTGGGCAAATGGCTTCGGATTACAACAGGCGTAGATGACCTTTTTCCCATCCTCTTTTATGACATAAAAAGTGATATTTCTGTCCGGATTATTGTTGATCAGGTCTATGTCGATATTGTCTATTTTTATATGTGATGTTTCATTGACAGAAATACAATGAAGAACATCGCCATAATATTGAAAACAGCCGCGGTTCATCCGATCGATATCTCTCACGACCTCCGGAAGCGCATAAAATTCAATGGGCATACTTGTCCCCCTGATAAAGTCGCAGCCTATCTTTTCGACGATCCTGATACCCCTGACATGGTCCGGGTCACTATGGGAAATGGAAAGGCGTTTCACCTCCGATATCCCCTGTCTGTTGCAGGCTACAGCAATATCTTCCGGCGTATCGATCAGCATTTTTATATCGTCTATATACAGGCTCGGCCCCAACCGTTCATACCTGCCGCCTTTTTGTCTGGCTTCTTCGCAGATCCTGCATTTACAAAATGAACTCGGTATGATTGACATGCCGCCGCTACCGACCACTTTCAATTTCAAATCGCTCACCCCTTCCCGCCGTTCTTCACCAATATTTTTCTTATCTCTTTTATTATCCCGGAAGGCGTCTCCCTGTCCACGGGCATCAGTTTACTGTACATCCGCACCCCCTGATAAGAAAACACGATCAGATCGAATACCGCGGATGCATGCACCTCATTGAATTCCTGCCTGTCCATCCCGTATTGTATCAGCCTCTTCCACGTATTCGCTGAAATTAAATATTGTTCATATAATGTATTACTCTGACCCGCGATATCACGAATGCTGAAATACTCAAATATCGCAATGCTCAGGGAAGATCGGCTGTCAAGCATTTCCTGTTCATATTTGTCTAAAATTTCATCCAAAATGGTTACTGCCGGACAATTTTGTTCTATTTTGAAAGCGATCTCATTGTCCTGCTCATCAGTCATGTCGTCGATGATCTCCTGAAAGATCTGGCGTGTGCTCTCATAATGGCAGTATAGGCCGCCTCTGCTCAAATTCGCCGCTTCGCAGATATCCTTCATTGTCACTTGCTTAAAACCTTTTTCCGCGAACAAAGAACACGCGCATTTCTTTATCTGTCTCCTTGTCTCCTGTCCTCTTTTATTCATAAGCGCCTCTCTTTCCGACATATGTGTCGGAAAATATTATAAGACATGCGTGTCGGAAAGTCAACAAAAAACGGCAAAGTAAAAAAGTTCCTGCCGACAAGACTATTTTCATATAAAATAGCTTAAAAATCCGCAAAAAAAGGAGTGCCGAAACACCCCCATTTCCTAAACCCTCTTGCAAAATCCGCAGTGTTGGTTTATAATCATCATAGAAGCTGAAGGATTCAAGCATGTCCGACGGTTGTTCAATCGGAAACAAGTAATCAATTTTAGAAAAACAAACGGATCACTGGCTATTCTCTATTCACAGTAGAGGATAGCCTTTTCCGTTACTTGCGGTTGTGTCTATTGTCTATGTATGTCAAGGCTGCAAAAATCACCAGCACTAACGTAAGCACTTCTAACGTATTCATACCGACCTCCTTTCCGTTTCCAGAAAGGACAACCGCAGACTATCCCTACCTGCTCTAATCTGACTAAGAGGATTATAGCATGTTATGTCAAATAATACCATAAAAGATTTATATTAATATACCAGTCCCATTTTGTCGCGCAGCAAAAACTCTTTTCAATCCTCTAGCAGCTTCCGTTTCCTCTCGATCATCTCGTCAATTTTTTCTATATACAGCGCCACATCCTTCACATTCTCCCGCCGCTCGATCCTCCCGTCCGGATATACCCGTTTCGATATCGTCCCGGCCCCAAGCGCTAGGATGGTCTGTTTCTCCTCCATGATCAATATATTATAGATACCAAAGCACCCTTCTCTGGCATACCCCACGTTCTCGAAATTGCCCGCCATATTTTTCTGCCGGTAAAGATAATAAGGCTTCATGGAGAGCGCCCTTGCGCCGTCCGCGGCGATCCGCATCGTCTCCTCCGTATTTTTAAACATGGACAGGCCGTGTTCTTCGATCCACGCCCGCAGATGGCTCGCCCGCTTTACCGCAAGGGAATGCACCGTCAGGGAATCCGGCGAAAGTTCTTTCAGAGCTTCTATCGTGGCTGCCACATCTTCCTTCGTCTCCTCCGGCAACCCCAGAATGATATCCATATTGATATTTGTGAATCCCGCCTGTCTTGCCAGCATAAAAGCATCTCTCACCTGCGCCACCGTGTGCTGCCTGCCGATCAGCTTTAACGTCTCGTCCTTCATGGTCTGGGGATTAACGGAAATTCTCGTCACGCCGTGGGCTCTCAGGACAGCCAGCTTTTCCGCCGTGATACTGTCGGCGCGCCCCGCCTCCACGGTGAACTCCTTCAGTTTCGACAGGTCAAAGGAATTTTCCAGTTTTGCAAAAAGCCGCTCAAGCTCCTCCGGCTCCAGCGTTGTCGGCGTACCGCCGCCAATATAGATCGTATCGATCTTTTTGTCCCGGTAAACGTCCACCGTAAAATCAATTTCCTTCTCCAACGCCGTCAGATAATCTCCCACTCTCTTTTTCCAGCTCACGATCGGGAACGAAGTAAAGGAACAGTACAGGCAGGTCGTCGGACAAAAGGGAATACCGATATATAAACTATATCCGTTGTCGTAGTCTATCTGTGAGAGCAGTTCCCTTTCCCGCTTTGCGATATCCAGCCCGAGAAGCGCTTTTTCCTCCGACACAAAATGTTTCTCCCGCAAAAAATCAAGAATTTCTTCCTCCCCTTTTCCCTCCTCCAACATGATCATGGCGATCTTCGTCGGCCTGATGCCGGTCAGATTTCCCCAGGGGAGCTTTTTTCCGGTCAGAGCCGAAAGATACTGATACAAAGCAGCCCCGAACTCATCCTTTCGCTCGGACAGGATTTCTCTTTCCCCTGCTTCGCCCCTGATCTTCGTTCTGCTATCCTCAAAAAAGATCTCCAGCCTCGGCGCCGTCTCCAGAACCGCTCTGTCTTTCACCGCCGATTCCGGCGAAAGCACCTTCACATCCTCCTCCGGGTAGAAAGCCTTTGTAAGAGCATGCATTTCATATTCGTATTTTGCTTTGTTTATCCTGATAATGTACATCTTTTTTCCTCATTTAGCCGACTGCTCTATAAACTCTATAAATGCAAATAACCGCTCCAGTTCCCAACCTAAGCGGTTACTCCCACAGTCAAATATATGTGCAAACACATCGGTCTGGCTTATTGCTCCCGGAAATCAACATCCCAAACCAGCCAGCCCTTCGGCCGATCGCCTCTACACACAAAACGGATTATGGATCTTCTCATACCCGATGGTAGTCGACTCACCATGTCCCGGATATACCCTGACGTCATCCGGCAGCACAAACAGCTTCTCCTTGATGGAACGGATGATCTCCGAGTAGGAGCCCGTCGGGAAATCGGTCCTGCCCACGGATTCCTGAAACAGCGTATCTCCGCATACCAAAATACCGTCTTCCTCAAAATAGTAGCAGCAGCTTCCCGCCGTATGCCCCGGCGTCAGGATCACGCGGAACGTCATCCCCTCCAGCGTCATCTCCTGCCCGTCCTCAAAAAACTGGTTCGCTTTGACCGTACAGGCCCTTCCCGCCATCTCCGACACATTCATGCCGGCATCCAGTAAAAGCGCCTCCTCTTCCTTGCAGGCATATATCTTTGCCCCGGAGAGCGCCCGCAGCTTCTGCGCGCCCCAGATATGGTCAAAATGCCCATGTGTCAAAAGAATCGCACCTATCTCAAACCCCTTCTGCGTCAGGGCCTGATACAGATACTCCCCCTGATCCGCCGGATCAAAGAACAATACCCTGTTCTCTCCCTCCCGATAAACAAAATAACAGTTCGTCGCGCAGGAACCCATCGTAATCTTTCCGATCTTTAAATCTGCCATCAGCCCGTCGTCCTTTCTGCATCCGGCATACATTCCGTTATGCCGTCGTCTGTTCCGCCTCCGGTCCTCTGCCCATCAGCCTGTCGTCCTTTCCACATCCAATACGCTTTCCACCATCCGAAGTTTCTCAATGATACGATTGAGCTCTTCGCGCCCGGAAATATAGAACGTTGTCACAAGGGTGGCGATCCCCTGCTTGCTCACTCTCGTGTTCATGGAACAGATATCAATGCCTTTTTCCGTCAGCGCCCTGGATATATCCGCGAGCAACCCGCTCCTGTTGTTGCCGTAGATCGTGATCTCCGTGAAATATTTCTCGGATCCGGTTTCCTCTCCCACCGGCATCTGCCATTCCGCTTCGATCAGGCGCTCCCTGTCCACTTCGTCCAGATTGATCACATTCACACAGTCCGTGCGGTGGATGGAAATACCCCTGCCCCTTGTGATAAAGCCCACGATCTCGTCTCCCGGCACGGGGGAACAGCATTTGCTGAAATGCACAGATACATCGTGCACCCCTTTCACAACAATGCCGCCTCTGCCGGTCTGCTGGCTTCTTTCCCTGGCATTTTCCTCGATCGCCGCCATGGCCTCCTCGTCGGTCATGTTCTTTTTATGGTCGCGCTCGTAGAACTCCACCATGCGGTTGATGATCTGGCCTTCTTTCAGCCCGCCGTGTCCTACCGCCGCCAGCACGGAATCCCAGTCCCTAAAACCGTACTTACGCATCACGCCTTCCATATATTCCGGCTTCATGATATCCGGCTGATTGATCGCCTTTGCCTTACAGTAGGCCGCTATCATCTCTTTGCCTTTTTCAATATTGTCTTCTTTTAACTCGTTTTTAAACCACTGGTTGATCTTATTTCTCGCCTGTGTGCTCTTCACCAGTTTCAGCCAGTCACGGCTCGGCCCCTTGGAATTCTGGCTCGTCAGGATCTCGATCCTGTCGCCGTTCTGTATCTCATACTCGATCGTCACCAGCTTTCCGTTGACCCTCGCGCCTATCATGCGGTTTCCCACCGCGCTGTGCACCGCGTAGGCAAAATCGATCGGCGTAGAACCGGCAGGCAGGTTTTTCACCTCGCCGTTCGGCGTAAAACAGTACACCTGATCGGAGAACAGATCCAGATCGTTCTTCACGAGGTTCATAAATTCCCTGTTGTTGGTATTGTCCTGCTGCCATTCCAGAATCTGGCGCAGCCATGCCATCTTCTCCGCCTCAGACTGGTCCTTTCCCGTCTTCTTGCCGTCTGACGCCTCCTTGTATTTCCAGTGTGCCGCGATACCGTACTCCGCCGCCTTATGCATCTCCTCCGTCCGGATCTGCACTTCGAAGGGCTTTCCCCCTGTCCCGATCAGCGTCGTATGAAGAGACTGGTACATATTTGCCTTGGGCATCGCGATATAGTCCTTAAACCGCCCCGGGATTGGCGTATACATCTCATGGATCACACCTAACACCGCATAGCAGTCCTTGATGGAGTCCACGATGATCCGTATGGCAAACAGGTCGTAGATCTGATCCAGCGTCTTATTCTGGTTCACCATCTTCCGGTAAATGCTGAAAAAGTGCTTGATCCTGCCGTCTACAGTGGCCTTGATCCTCGCCTCCTCAATGTGCGCTTTCACCTCGTCCACAATGGATTGGATATACGCTTCCCGCACGCTCTTTCTGGTATCGATCTTCTCCACCAGATCATAGTAAGCCTCCGGTTCCAGATATTTTAAGGACAGATCGTCCAGCTCCACCTTGATCTTGCTGATGCCCAGCCTGTCTGCGATGGGCGAATAGATATCCAGCGTCTCCCTCGCGATCCTCTGCTGTTTTTCCGGCGGCATGTATTTTAAGGTCCGCATATTATGCAGCCTGTCTGCCAGTTTGATGATGATGACACGGATATCCTTTGCCATAGCGAGAAACATCTTTCGCAGATTTTCCGCCTGAATATCCACCCTGTCCGTAATCTTCCCTACGCTACCGGTCCCCTCCGCGCTGAAATGCTGCAGCTTTGTCACACCGTCCACAAGGAGCGTTACATCCGAGCCGAACATTTCCGTCAATTCCTCTTCCGTATACAGCGTATCCTCCACCACATCGTGCAGAAGCCCCGCTGCGATGGTCTCCTTATCCATCTCCAGATCCGCCAGTATGATACCGACACAGAGGGGGTGGATGATATAAGGCTCGCCGGATTTTCTGACCTGTCCCTCATGGGCATGGTAGGCGAGATTATAAGCTTTTTCGATCAGGCGGATATCATCCGACGGATGGTATTTCCTGACACGGCGAATAAGGTCCTGATACAGATCTTCAGGCCCTCCATACTCACCGAGCGGCTCCATTTTTCCATCTTCAATCACAGTTTTGTTGTTTTCTTCCGGCATATATTATCTCCATGCTGCAACCGTACTTCAGAAACAGTTATCTATAACCGACTTCTTACTTCCCGGGATATATGATCGCGGAATCCAGTCTGTAGCCCTCGATCTTTTTCCTGCCTTCTAAGCCGGCCAGCTCCATCAATACAACGATGCCGACCACCACGCCGCCCAGAGACTCCACGAGGTCGATCATCGCCTTTGTGGTACCACCGGTGGCGATCAGGTCATCCACGATCAGCACTTTCTGCCCGGGTTTGATCGAATCCTTATGCATCTCGATCGTCGCCGTGCCGTACTCCAGCGCATAGTCGATGGATACCGTCTCACAGGGCAGTTTTCCTTTCTTGCGGATCAGCACAAAAGGCTTGTGCATATTATAGGCGATCGGCGTCCCGAAAATAAACCCTCTCGATTCCGGGCCTGCGATCACATCGACATCCAGGTCCTTCACCAGATCCTGCATCGTCTCGATCGCAAGATGCAGGCCGTCCGCATCCTGCAGCACGCTGGTCACATCTCTGAAAATAATTCCTTTTTCCGGGAAATCGGGTATGCTTCTTACATATTCTTCCAGTTTTTTCATAGTATATTCAGCTCCTTCGTAAATGTGCGCAGTCCTGCACCATGCTTATTATTATATTCTTTTTCATCGGTTTCGTCAAAGAGAATTGAAAAAACGGTTGACATTTATTTCTTTTCGGTTTATGATATACCCCACCGGGGTATATAGGAGGTATTTTTTACCATGGAAAAAAATCATGATAAGACCCAGACCGAAAACTGTTGCAACGGCGACTGCCTTTTAAAGCATAAACACAGGGAGGAAAAGGAATACCGCGATCTGATCCACCGCTTAAACCGGATCGAGGGACAGATTCGCGGCATCCGCGCCATGGTGGAGGAGGAGCGCTACTGTGTGGATATCATCACTCAGGTCAGCGCCGTCACTTCCGCGTTAAATGCATTCAACAAAGCGCTGCTCGCCCAGCATATAAAAACCTGCGTTGCAGATAATATCCGTAACGGAAATGACGAAGTGGTGGATGAACTCTGCGAGACATTGAAGAAACTGATGAAATAAAATTTTATAGGAGATGAAATAATGATCAAAGAAAAATTCGCGGTGACAGGCATGACCTGCTCCGCCTGCTCATCCAGAGTGGAAAAATGCGTTTCCGCGCTGGACGGCATCAATACCTGCGAAGTCAATCTGCTGACCGGCAGTATGCAGGCATCTTATGATGAATCGATACTTAACACGGATGAGATCATAGCCGCCGTGGAAAAGGCTGGCTACGGCGCCTCCTCCCTCTCGCCGTCCCCCGGTTCATCCGGCGGCGGAAGCGCCGGGAAAAGAGCAGAAAATTCCCTGCAGGAAACCATGCAGAAGGCGCGGAAGGAAATGAAGGCGCGCCTGATCTGCTCCTTCCTGTTCTGGATCCCGCTCATGTATGTATCCATGTTCCATATGTTTTACGAGTGGTTCGGCCTGCCGGTGCCCGATCTTATCATGCGCGCTTTCCACGGGCCGGAAAATACGGTCACTTTCGCTTTCACCCAGTTTTTGCTGCTTTTGCCGATCATGTACTGCAACCGCAATTATTTTATCCACGGTTTTAAGAACCTTTTCCGCAGAAGCCCCAACATGGATTCCCTTGTGGCCGTGGGGAGCGCCGCCGCCGTCGTCTACGGCGTGTTTGCCATCTACCGCTTAAGCTGGGGGCTGGGCCATCAGGATATGGAATTGGTGGACCGCTATGGCATGGAAATCTATTTTGAATCCGCCGGCACGATCCTGACCCTGATCACGCTGGGAAAATATCTGGAGAGCCGTTCCAAGGCGCAGACCGGCAAAGCCATCGAAAAACTGGTGAATCTGGCGCCCAAGACCGCCCTTGTGCTCTCCCCCGACGGCGCGGAGCGGGAAGTGCCCGCGGATCAGGTCAAGGAAGGGGATATCGTTATCATAAAGCCCGGTGCCTATGTGCCGGTGGACGGCGTTATCACCTCCGGCTCCTCCTCTCTGGACGAATCCGCCATCACCGGGGAGAGCATCCCCGTGGAGAAGGCCGTGGACGATACCGTGATCTCCGCCTCTTTAAACAAGAGCGGCTATTTTCAGATGAGGGCGGTAAAGACCGGCGAGAATACCACGATCAACCAGATCATCCGCCTTGTGGAAGAAGCCAGCGCCTCCAAAGCGCCTATCGCCAAACTGGCGGATAAGATCGCAGGCATATTTGTCCCCGCGGTGATGTGCATTGCCCTGCTGGCGTTCCTGATCTGGATGTTCTCGGGGGCTGGCTTTGAATTTTCCCTGTCCATCGGCATCTCGGTGCTTGTCATCTCCTGTCCCTGCGCGCTGGGACTCGCCACCCCCGTCGCGATCATGGTGGGAACCGGAAAGGGCGCGGAGAACGGTATTTTGATCAAATCCGGGGAAGCGCTGGAAACCGCCCACTCCATCGATACGGTGGTGCTGGATAAGACCGGCACCATCACTCAGGGCAAGCCGGAAGTCACCGATGTGATCCCTTTGGGCATCTCCGGGCAAGAGCTGCTGCAGGCCGCCGTTATACTGGAGCGGCAGAGCGAGCATCCTCTGGCGGAGGCGATCCTGCAATATGCCGAAGCGCACATGGAGATTATGCCGGATGCCGGGGCGCGTTCCGCTTCCCCGGACAGTGATGACGCATCTGTCATAAACGGTGCCGCCGTTCCCCGGAAAAACGCCCCGTGGCAGGCGGAAAATTTTGAGGCGCTCTTCGGCAGAGGCGTCCGCTGCACTTACCGGAAAGACACTTACTTTGCCGGGAATTTGAAGCTGCTGGAGGAAGAGGGCTTTGACCTGTCCTCCATACAGGAAAAATTTGCCGTTCTCTCGGACGAGGGAAAGACCGTGCTGCTCTTTGCGCGGAAAGAAAACACCAGTGCTGCCGATACCGCTCCCTCTTTTGCCGACGGTATTTCCAGAGACAATACGGGGAAAGATCCCGCATCCGCCCACCGGATCCTCGGCATGATCGCCGTAGCGGATGTGGAAAAACCTTCCAGCATGGAAGCCATCCGAGAGTTTGAAAAGATGGGGATCGATGTGGTCATGCTCACCGGCGACAACGAAAAGACCGCCGCCGCCATCGGAAAACGCCTCCACATCAAACATGTGATCGCGCAGGTACTGCCCCACCAGAAGGAGGAGAAGATACGGGAACTGATAGAACAGGGGCATAAGGTGGCGATGATCGGGGACGGCATCAACGACGCCCCCGCCCTCGCCAGGGCCGATGTGGGCATCGCCATCGGCGCAGGGACCGACGTCGCCATCGAAAGCGCGGACGCCGTGCTGATCAAAAACGACCTGATGGACGCCGTCAATGCTGTCCGGCTCAGCAAATCGGTGATCCGCAATATCCGGGAAAACCTGTTCTGGGCATTCTTCTACAACAGCATCGGCATTCCCCTCGCGGCAGGGCTTCTCTATCCGGCGTTCGGGCTGAAGTTAAATCCCATGTTCGGCGCCGCCGCCATGAGCCTCAGCAGTGTCTGCGTTGTATGCAACGCGCTCAGGCTCCGGCTTTTCAAACCACTCAGGGCGCAGGGCGATGCTAAATATGACACAACTGTCACTGAAATTACCGAAAACAACATCGGGAATAATACAGAAGATGCGGAATATCCACAGGAAAGTATATTGCAAAATGCGTCTGCAAAAACTATGATAGAAGCAGGCGAAAATAATATAACAAAAACGATCATATCGGAAAAAGGAGAACAAACCATGAAAGAACTGACTTTAACCATCGAAGGCATGATGTGCGCACACTGCCAGAAACACGCGACCGACGCTTTAAACGCTCTTGAGGGCGTGACCGCCGAAGTGAACTTAGAAGAAAAGAAAGCCTATGTCAAGGCTGACCGGGAAATCGCCGATGAGGTCTTCAAAAAAGCCATTGCGGACGCCGGATATGAAGTGACCGCGATCGCACGCGCATGATCTGCGAAAAAAGCAGCCGCTGCCAAAGATATCAGCATGATACACCTTTGGCAGCGGCTGTTCTTCCGTCCGAGCCTCCATTTCCCCGCACATTTCCCTCCATTTCCGCATATAATAAAACAAGAATCCCCCGGAGGGTCCCCATGAAAAAAGTTGCCATCATCGGTTCGCCTTCTCTGCACAAAAATTACCAGACCGCTCTGGAGAACGTATCCTGCCAGGCCGTTATCTTCCCTGATGCTTCCTATATCCAAAAACATCCTGACGTCTTTGACGGCCTGCTGCTGCCCGGCGGCGGCGATGTGCCTGCTGCCCTTTCCGGTTACGAATCTCTTATGGAATTTCTTCCTGCCTGTGGCTGTGATTCCCACAATTCTTTCTGTCCCTCCGCTATTCAGGACTGCAAAGATTCTGATACGGCTGCCGGCTCCTTCAAAACGAATCTGTCAATTTCCGGCACCAGAGATAATACCCCGGACCATGCCCTCGATCTGGAACAGCTCCATGCGCTTGATCTGTTTGCGAAAATGAAAAAGCCTGTCTTCGGCATCTGCAAAGGCATGCAGCTCATCAACCTCTACTTTGGCGGCACGATCCGGGAAGTATCCAACCGGTCCCTGCACCGGCATCCGGGGAAGGATGCCTTCCACCCCGCCGACAACCTGCCCGGCTCCTTTCTGCACGCCCTCTTCGGCCCCCATATGCTGATCAACAGCTGCCACCATCAATGCGTCGATACCCTCGGGAAAAATCTGCAGATCATCCAGCATGCCCAGGACAAGGAGGTCGAGGCCATCTCCCACCTCTCGCTGCCTGTCATAGGAACACAATGGCACCCCGAGAGGATGCCGAAACTTCCCCGTCAGGATGCCGCATTGTTATTTCGATATTTTCTTTCGCTCTTATAAACAGAGCACTCTCATTCCCAAAAGATACCCCGGATCGGCTTATCGCAATCCATTGTACTGATTGTATACGGTACAAAGTTTATTCGTGTTTTTGATCACAAAATTCAGCGCGATAAAAGGTCCGACAAAGCAGAGCAGAGAACCGAACAGTACCCACATCACATAGGTCGTACCGTTTTCCTGGATCGGCACATTATACCGGGAACCGTTTGCCTGCAGGCGGTTTGCCAGCTTATACCACCAGATGATCCTGTAAATGCCGCAGGTGATAAATCCGAGGAAAATAAATGCGAGAATGCCGCTTGTGCTTTCTCCGTCCCCCTCACAGATATCATTGACGTCCTCCGCCAGTTTATGTATAAAGAAATATGGATAAATACCGCAGGTGACAAGAGAAAGCAGAATATAGATCCAGATACTCCGGTCCGTCTTCTTTGCCACGGTCCCCCGTGCCGGCCCGGTCGGCATTCCATAACCCACACCACCCATGGGCGGCACGCCGTATCCCGGCGCTCCTCCTGCAGGCGGCGTCTGATACCCCGCCGCATCCCCCGCGGGATTAGCCTGATATCCTGCTCCTCCGACAGGAGGCGCCTGGTACGCTGCCGCGCTCTGCTGCTTTGCGGCGCTTTTTTCCGCCTGTTTTTTCTGTATATCCTTTGCCGCTCCGGAGAGTTCGGAAAGTCCTGCCGAAATATTATTTTGAAGTTCTTCCTTCGTCTCACCTATGACAGGCGCACAACCCATCGCGTACATCAGCCCGAAAAGCGCTGCCGCCACGAACACATATCCCAGCCAGTAAAAAATAGTTTTTCCTCCGATAAAATATCTATATGTGATCAGATTTGCCGCAAGAAATATGATCAGAGACAAAAATCTGAGAAGCACACCCAGAACCGCTCCTCCGAAAACCAGGTCTTTCAGCTTACTGCTCCACTTCCACGCGGAAGCCGCCGTACTCAATGTCATCACGATCGCCGCCGCAAAACCAAGAATTGTCGAGATAAAATACACAATACTCAGACTAAAAATCGTACTGAAAATAGCAGGAATCCTTGTCAGCGCAGATATCAAAAAGAACACTGCAAACACACCGCAGGCGATCCGCATCACCATATCCAGATTGCCGCTTTTCGCTCCGCCTGCACCGCCCCCTGTCTGAGCCTGCTGCCCATAGGACGGACCCGCCGCATTTCCTGTGCTCTGCGTATTCCCCGCGCCGAAACCGCCGCTCCCCGCTGACTGCCGGGTATCTGCTCCAAAGCCTCCGTTATCCGCTCCGGTGCCCGCATTCACAGACTGCCCGGCGTTCCCCGCGCTAAAACCGGCATCTTCCGGCTGTCCATTGTTCTTTGCCTCAGCACCCGTATTCACAGACTGTCCATCACTCTCTGCAGCCGCATCCGCGCCCGCCGGCTGCCCGACGCCCTCCACAGGCGTACCGCATTTAGGACAAAACCTCTGGCCATCGCTCAAAGGATTTCCACATTCGGGACAAAACATATTTTCTCCTCCTTGTAATTCAATCATCTGTATATAAATATATATCTCTGCTTTTCATAAAAACCATTGTAAGCCCTCCATCCCGTTTCGTCAAGCTCGGGAACCGGCTGTACCCGGACTCCGTTTTTAAAACGAAAACTAGACCAGGCCATTGTACTGATTATATACTGCACAGAGTTTATTGGTATTTCTGATCACAAAATTCAACGCGATAAAAGGTCCGATAAAGCACAGCAAAGAACCGAACAGTACCCACATCACATAGGTCGTACCGTTTTCCTGGATCGTCACATTATACCGGAGGCCGTTTGCCTGCAGACGGTTTGCCAGCTTATACCACCAGATGATCCTGTAAATACCGCAGGTGATAAATCCAAGTAAAATAAAAGTCAGAATACCGCTTGTGTCCTCCCCGTCCCCCGCACAGATATCATTGACATCCTCCGCCAGTTTATGTATAAAGAAATACGGATAAATACCGCAGGTGACAAGAGAAAGCAAAATATAGATCCAGATACTCCGATCCGTCTTCTTTGCCACAGTTCCGCGTGCCGGTCCGGTCGGCATTCCATATGCCGCGCCTCCCATGGGCGGTACGCCGTATCCCGGCATTCCTCCTGTCGGCGGTGTCTGATAACCCGCTGCATCTCCCGGCGGCGTCTGATAGCCCGCTGCATCTCCCGGCGGCGGTGTCTGATAACCCGCCGCTTCCTGCCGGCCTGCCGCATGATTCGCTGTGTTCCCCGCACCGATGTCCGCACTCATCGCCTGTGCGCTTCCCCCCGCGCCGACACCCGCATCCGCCGGCTGTCCGTTTCCCTCCACCGGCGTACCGCATTTGGGGCAAAACCTTTGATCATCATTCAAAGGATTCCCGCATTCTGAACAAAACATTTTTTATCCTCCTTGTTCTCCAATCATCTGCATAAAAATGCATATTTTTTCATTTCCCCAAAATCATTGTAAGCTCTCTGAACTGTTTCGTCAAGCACGGAAGATACAAAGATGCTTTTATTGACAAATGTAGTGTATTTATGTATGATTATAGGCGGAATTCTATAATAATCGTTTCCTTAAATTATATATCTCATGATATATTTCTGTGTATCTGTGTACGGCATCCGATATGACAGAATGGAATGATTATATTCCACAAGTATACTATTTAAACAGGAGGAAATATGAATCATGTTGATATGCCCCAAATGCCAGGCGCAATTGGAAGACGGCGCCAGCTTTTGTGACTCGTGCGGCGCACCGATACCGGCTCCGGCCAACCAGCCTGCAGCCGCCGTGTATTGCGCCCACTGCGGTACACAGGTGAACGCGGAGAATCCGTTCTGTTCGAACTGCGGAAAACCGCTTGATGAAAATGTGTTCTGTCCGAACTGCGGCACACAGGTAAACACCTCTTTTGCTGTCTGTCCGAATTGTTCATCGAGACTTTATAACGCGGTCTTCTGTCCGAACTGCGGCTCTCCTTCCCATCCCGACGCCGCCTTTTGTAAGAGCTGCGGCTCTCCTCTTTCGGCCGGCAGCAAGCCTGAAGGGAACAGCAATGAACAGAAAAGCGGCGATAAGAAAAAGAAGAACTCAGAAAAAAAACAGAGAGAACCCGGAAAGAAAAAATCCAAAAAAGTCCTTATCTTTGCGGGGATCGGCGTCATTGTCGCCGCTGCCCTTGTGTGCATTTTCGTATTATTCGGAGGAAGTACAGGCGGGACCTCCAAAAATTATGCAATGTATGTCAAGGACAAAGAACTCTATTATACCGATTTTTCCAGCAAAGATCCCTGGCAGATCACGTCCAGGCTTGTCAAAGACGATGCCTATGATAACTACGATTTTTCATCCGGTGCATATATCCTCGGCAGTGCCTGCCGCCTCAGCAAAGACGGCTCCCTGCTGTTTTTCCCGGACAGGATCAACGGTTCCGACAGCGGTTATTCTCTTTACTGCCGCAACATAAACCGCCCGAAGGAGGAAGCGCTCAAGATTGATTCCGATGTGGTCTCCTATTCCGTGAGCGATGACGCCTCCGCCGTTACATACCAAAAAAACAACACACTCTATCAATACGACAGAAAAAAAGAGGATAAGCAGAAAGTTGCCAGCGACATCCTGAATTACCGTGTGTCCGCCGACGGAAGGACCATACTGTATATGAATGAGGAATATGCGCTCTACTCTACCGTGAAGGGAGGCGAGAGGGAAAAGCTTGACAGCGATCTTTCCAGCCTGGACTATGTCTCCGAAGATCTCTCTACCGTATTTTATACCAAAGAGGGTTCCCTGTATAAAAAGGAAGCCGGTAAGGATAAAGAAAAAATCTCCTCCGACGTATACGGTGTAATAAAAGTTTACGAGTCGGGCGAGGCCTATTATGTAAAGGCGGAAACCGCGGAAGTTCCCCTGATCAACTATGTCTATGACGACAAAAAAGAGTCCGATGCCGCTATGCCGGAGCCGGAATCTCCGAGCTGGACGGATCCCGACTATGACGCGAAATATGAAACCTACCAGAGAGAACTCGAGGAATACAACGCAAAACGGGACCGTGACTATGCCCGCGAATATCTGGCCGAAGAAAAAATGGAGCAGACAGCTTACACCCTCTGCTATTATAACGGAAAGGAAGAATCCACTGTCAGCGATGCTTTCACTAATTTTTCCTACACCTGCGCGGCCAATGAACCTGTCATTACATATACGGCTTACGATCAGTCCGGGGACGTCACCGTAAAGCTTTCCGAAACAGAAGATATTTATTCCATCAGCGGCATGATCACGGAAGCTCTTTATTCTGCAGCCAACAGATATGTTGCCGCCGGCTCCGTCTCCGCTTCTCTGGATCAGGATGACGCGGCAAGCCTTTGTCTTTCCGCTGACGGCGAAACGCTTTACTATTTAGCCGAAATACCGGAGGACAAAAATTACGGCGAACTGTATCGTGTCTCCGTTTCATCCTCCGGGGAACTCGGCACGCCGGAATTGTATGACAGTGATGTCTGCACGGATAACATTTATTTCATAAGCGAGGATAAGCTTCTGTATTTCAAAGATTACAAAGAAGACAAAGGCGAACTGTACATCAATCAGGAAAGGATCGATTACGACGTAAACGCCTACACCATTCACCGCAGTGAAGATGCCGATCGGATCACTTACTATATCGACTGGAACAGCGATAAAGGCTACGGCACTTTAAAAACCTACACCAGAAAAGAAGCAGAAAAAATCGCCGACGATGTGCATGCCTACAGCGTGCTTCCAAACGGAAATGTACTTTATCTCTATGACTACAGTCAGAAATACTATCATGGAGACTTATATCTCTGGAACAAAAAAGATGCAGAAAAGATCGATGACAGTGTTGTCTGTATCCTTCCTGTTTTTTAAGTCAAATACCCGCAGGCAATCCCTGACTCATTGCCCGCAGAAATAAATGTAACTTATCAACCAGTTCATAAAAGAAAAGGGAGTATCTAATCATGAAATGTCCTAATTGTCAATTTGAAAACCGGGATAACGCTAAATTCTGTAAATCCTGCGGTCATAAACTAACAGGCGTCAATCCCCAGCCTGCTGCGGCGGCGGAACCTGCCGCGGCGTCCGCTGTCTGTCCTGTCTGCGGCGCTGCCTTAAAGCCGGGCGCCAAATTCTGTACCAACTGCGGCAATCCCTTTAAGGCTGCCGCAATGCCGGAAACCGTTGCAGCAACGCCGGAAACCAGAGAGGATGTCTCTATCGAAGCGATCCCTGATGCCGTTCAGGAACCGGAAGTTGTGATCCCAGTTCCCGAAACGTCTGTGGATATCCAGCCGGAGACAGCCTCCGCGCCGGTGGAAGAAATAAAAGCGGAAACGCTTTCTTCCCCCGCCTTTTGCAAAAACTGCGGCGCTCCCTTAAAACCGGGTGCCAAATTCTGTACAAAATGCGGTACTGC
The DNA here is from genome assembly GCA_021769625.1 of [Clostridium] symbiosum. GTDB lineage: Bacteria > Bacillota > Clostridia > Lachnospirales > Lachnospiraceae > 1XD8-76. Next base: position 26,336 of record JAETSN010000025.1, read on the forward strand.
TGTACCTGTCATAAAGCCGGAATCCGTTTCTAAACCGGAACCTGTTCCTGTAACGGAACCGATACTCGTACCGGAGCCCATACCCGCACCGGAACCTGTTCCCGTAACGGAGCCGATACCCGCACCGGAACCTGTTCCCGTAACGGAGCCGATACCCGCACCGGAACCTGTTCCCATAACGGAGCCGATACCCGCACCGGAACCTGTTCCCGTAACGGAGCCTGTTCCCGTGCCGGAATCCATACCCGTACCGGAGCCCATACCCGCACCGGAACCTGTTCCCGTAACGGAGCCTGTTCCCGTGCCGGAACCTGTTCCCGTAACGGAGCCGATACCTGCACCGGAACCTGTTCCTATTCCGGAACCCATACCTGTGCCGAAACCTGTTCCTGCTCCGGAACCAGTATCGGCATCCTTCTGTAAAAAATGTGGCGCTCCCTTAAAACCGGGTGCCAGATTCTGTACAAAATGCGGTGCTGCCACGTCTGGCACTGCTACCGGCGGCACTACCGCAAACAACACTGCCACAGGCGGCACTACCACAAACAGCATCGTCACAGGCGGCACTATTACAGGCAACACCTTCACAAGCGACACTGCCGCAAACAACAATATTGCAGGCGGCACCTCTGCAAACAGCACCGTCACAGGCGACACCTCTCAAGGCGGATCAAAAGAACCGCCCAGGAAAAAAACTGCCGTCATCATCATTGTGATCCTTGTGGTACTCCTTCTGCTCGGAGGCGGCCTGTTTGCGCTCATAAAAACGGGAATCATCACGCTTCCCTCCGGCAATGGATCTGTTTCCACCCCTGCAGAGGAAGATGCGGAACAAAACGAAGATGCGGAAACAGCGGAAACAGAAGAAACAGACGCGGACGATGGAACAGAAGATATATCTGCCGAACTGGAAGAGAAACTTGCCCCCATCGCCGAGCAGGTCGCTGCCGCCGAAGAAATGCAAAACAGCGAAGATCACAACGGCGCTGCCGCTGAACTCTCCAGCGCTTTGACGGCATATGCCTCCATGGCATCGGAATATGATTCCCAGAATGCTGCAGACACCATCAGCCCGCTCGCGGACCATGCCTTTTCCCTTTATACCACTTCGATCCTGAAACAGGTGGAAAGCTGGGAAAGCCAGTCCGTTACCGCGCCGCTGTATCAGCAGATAGACATAACATTAAAAGAAGCTGTCGATCTCGGCGCGCAGCTTCGGGACGCTAACCTGACCGTCACCACCGATGAGCTGGATCAGAATTACGCGGAATTTCCCGACGGATATAAAGAAAAATATATCCTGACTTTTAATGACCTGAGAACCGGGGATGAATGGTCCCGTACCACCGCATGGCAGTATATGCAGGATGCCGCTTCCGTCGGGCTTGTCGACCGGGAGAATATAAACGATCCTCTCACACTGCGTTACGCTTACGCTCTCGCCTGGATCACACAGAGAGACCTCAGCGAAGGGATGAAAGACGGCAGCGTCACAACGGAGTCCGCCATCTCCTCTATCCTTTCCCTCGCGGAAAGTATAGATTACAACCCCGTTCTCATGAGGGATCTGGCTCTCTATTACGACGCTCTGGGCGATTCCGGCAGGTCAAAGATCATGCAGACTGCCTGCACCGACGTTTACAACTATCTGGCAAATACCGAAAATGTCTATCTCAACGGGGAGGAACTTTTTGTTCCGGGCAGAAACAGCTCCAATGCTTCGAGCACCATCTCATTGAACGACTTCTGGTACTTTAACGATTTTGGAGAGTATGCACCTTCCGGCAGCAACAACGGTGTCAGTCCCGAGGGCCGGGAATACATCCGCAACATCTATAAAGAAGCGATCAATGCATTATGAGAACTGGCAAAAACTTTTTAAAAAGATTTAAACGCAGACTGAGGCAGAGAAAAAATATCCTTCTGCTCTCCTGTATCACGGCGGCGTTTCTGTGTGTGATAACAGTCATCCTGTTTATGTTTGCTTTAAATCGTGAAGATACGACCGAAAAAGCGGAAAGTCCGGTGGCAGAAGAATTTCTGCCGCCGGAGGAACCTGAAATATCCGGAAATGACACAGAGCCGGATCCGGAGGATGCGCCGGTCACATACCCGGATCCGGAGTACAATCTGACTTTGGAAGAGATCTATGTCCCTCTCGAAGGCCTTAGCAAAGAGTACAAAATAGCCTGGGTCAGCGACCTGCATATGATCACCGACCACAAACCCGGCGGCGTCTCAGAAGGTTCCATGATAAAGATAAACAGCCGCTACGAAACCCTCGCTGTCACAGAGGACGGCGTGCATGCCGAAGATCTGTGGCCGGATATTGTAAAATGTCTCAATGCCGGCGACTATGACGCTCTGATATTCGGCGGCGATATGATGGACTACTGCAGCGTATCCAACATGGAAGCATTCCAAAAAGGATATGATGAACTGCGCTATGACAAAGAACAGATCTTATACATCCGCGCAGACCACGACTACGGCGCATGGTATGTGGGCGACAACTTTACACAGCAGGATATCTATACACTCCATCAGAGAATTGACGGCGATGATCCGGAGGAAAAATATCTGGATATGGGAGAATTTGTACTGATCGGTATCAATAACTCCACCAAAAATATCACGGAAGAAAACTTCTCGATCGTGGAAAAACAATATGAGAAAGCCGCCAGGGAAAACAAGCCGGTCATTGCGGTCACCCACGTTCCCTATGGCTCCAATGTGGACGAGTCCTTAAAGGCATTATCCATGAAGGTCAGAAATAAGCCATACTACTGGGTGGGCCCCGACTATCAGCCGGACGATACGATGTGGAATTACCTCAACCTTATCTTCAGTGAAGATACGCAGGTAAAACAGGTGCTTGCAGGACATCTGCACGCTCCCTGGGACGGCATGATCACCGAACAGCTCCGGGAGCATATCTTCTCCCCGGCTTTCAGCGGTACGGTGGGCGTGATACATTTCGTTCCAGAAGGCACGGATGCGGATACCTCCACGTACATTTCCCGGAAATATTATCCGGAGGAAGAAGAAACCACGGACAAAACCGAAGAACCAGAAAAACCAGAACAACCAAGCCGGTCGGAAGCACAGCCGCAGGATGATCCGTCTGAAACGGAACCTGCAGCTACGATATCCGGAAATAACGAATAGCCGCATAAGCGGCTATTTGTTTTCATCCTACTAATACGTCAATTCCTCCCTGTTGCAGATCTGATCGTCCACCACATCAAATTTATACCCGCAGGCTCTGCCTGTCGTCCGTATCACCACCGTAAAATAGGAACCATCCGCGGCGGAAATATAGTAAGGAGCCCCGTCGCCGCCAAAATACCAGTTCATATTCTCATAATTCCCCGTGCCGAAATCTTCCAACGTTCTCGCCCTGACGATCGTTGCCGCCCTCTGGTTGAAATTGATGTCGGTGGAGACCGTCAGATAATAATAATTCTGGATCCTGGTAAGCTGCACCATGCCCGCAATCTTTTCCGGCACCGGATAAATATTTCTGATCGCGAACGTATCTTTATCCGCCTCCACGATCGAACTGCCGTGCACGCAGGGGAAATAGATATGATCCCCCTCTATCGTGAAGGAACGCACATATTTTCCGTACAATTCCGGAATCCTCATCACCTTCTCCAGATATACCTCCACCGTATCGGGCTTTCTCCGAAACAGATACATCTCCCCGGTCATGGAACTCCAGACGTAAAACAGTCCGGTGGGCGCATCATACACAACGTAGTGGGGCCGCACGCCGATATTGTCGAACGCCTGCAGCTCTACAAACCCCTCCGCATCCTTCCTATAGCTGACTACCCTGTGATTTTCCGTATCGGTGACCAGAAAGACAGCCCCGTCCCCCGCGATCGAATGAGGCTGCGCCAAATCTTTCGCCATCACCTTCCAGCTGCTTGAGAGCACACCGTACGAAGTACTATATAATACCTGGTCATGATAACTGTCCACCAGATAAAATGTGTCCCCTATCTTCGTGAGCTGTGTCGGCACCAACAGACCGTAGTAGCTGTTGCGCTCCGCAGGATATACGGCCTCCGCGTCCGCCTTTAGCAGACAGGGGCCTTGCAGCAGCACACTGATGCACAGCGTCAACGATGCCAGTATTTTTAAGATTCTCTTCTTCATTTTACACATCATCTCCCCACCTCAGGCTCCGATCAGCCCATACAACACTTTGTATGTTCAGGTCATTTATCAGTTTAACATATCCACCCTGAAATTTCCATCCGATTTTTCGGAAGCTGCCTCAACGCCTTAAATACAAAATGCCGCATAGAGAGGAACGGTCTTTTTTCCGTTCTCAAAGCTGAAATTTTTCGCCGAAAGCTTTATGGCATAATCCGGTTTATAGGTCTCCATATAAACTTTTAAGCTCTTGGCTTTTGTATTATCGGCGGATTTCACTTCAACGGGTATCAGCTTTCCTTCGCGCTGAATGACAAAATCGACCTCCGCCCCCCGCTCAGATTCCCAGTAGCAGGTTTTATACCCGTTTACGGTCAACTGAATATTAACATAATTTTCTGCCATGCCTCCCTTTTTTTGTTTCAACAAACTGCATCACACATTCCGGCATACCCCCTACAATCAGATATTGCCGGTAAAGTCGCATGGCTGCATCGTGAAGGGGCAGGGGCATTGGTGCATCTGTCCGAAAACACTTTTTTATCTGTTCTGCAAGTTTTTTTTCTCCCATTGCGATCATAAATTCCTCCACATCCATCGGATACAATGTCTTCATATCCACTTTGCCGACTGGAAAGGAAAATTCATATTCGTGTGAATATCAACGGATTTTATCTCATTTTTCGCATTAAAACACATGAATATTTTTCAGAAAGCAACATTATTTAACACGAATCGAGAGAAATATCATTATATTAAATCCTTCACCACTTCCGAAGCGATCAAAAGCCCGGCGGCAGGCGGCACAAAAGCCGTACTGCCGGGGGTGGATTTTCTCTCTCCGTTCCCCGGCTGTACAATTTTCGTCCCTCTATGATCTGCCCCGAAGACTCCCTGACCGATGTCTGTTCCGGCAGGCATAACCGGCTCTTCTTTAGAATAGGCCACTTTCAGTTTCTTCACCCCCCGCTTTTTCAGTTCACGGCGCATGACTCTGGCGAGAGGACAGACCGAAGTTTCGTAGATATCTGCCACTTCCAGCACCGCGGGATTTAATTTATTGCCCGTTCCCATGCTGCTGATGATGGGAACGCCAGCCGCCTGCGCGCGCAGGACCAGTTCGATCTTGGCGGTTACGGTGTCTACGGCATCTATCACGTAGTCATAGTTTTCAAAGTGGAAAATGTCTGCGTTTTCAGGCAGGAAGAAACAGGAGCGGATCGTGATCTCGGCATCAGGGTTGATGTCCAACATACGCTCTCTCATGACTTCGGCTTTATCTCTGCCGATGGTCTTATGGGTGGCGATGATCTGGCGGTTTAAGTTGGTAATATCCACCTTATCGTGGTCGATCAGGTCGAATTTTCCGATACCGCTGCGGACCAGAGCTTCGGCAACATAACCGCCCACGCCGCCGAGGCCGAAGATGGCGACATGTTTGGCGGAAAGAGTATTTATAGCGTTTTCGCCAAGGATACGGGCGGTGCGGGAGAATTGCTCTTCCATATAATCATCCTTTCTGCAACAATATATTTATGGCTGATATACCTGACAGCCAGTTAGGATACTATCCATTTTATTGCTTTACAAAACAATTTTTTCTATCTTACATATAGAATTTCCACATCACCGTCCACAAAGCCGACACCGACCCCCGACTTTTCTTTCAGAACAGCTCCGTACTTTCCGCTCTTTAAATATTCCTTTAAGACACAGGTGATATCGTTCAGTATTTCGTCCCATTCCGCTTTCCTGTTCCACTGAAACGGTTCTTCTCTTGTACCAAAGTCTGTCACTTCATCACAGAGCCAGTCTTCGTTATCTACATCAAATTCCGATGTCCCGACCAACTCCATCGACCAGTTATGGTCACCGTCATCATACAGATTAAAGCCGAAAGCTGTCACTTCATCCGGAATACTTGTTTCCGATACATCTTCCAATAAATTATCCAGCCATTCTGATACTTCGTCGAACATCACATAAACCTCCTCGATTTTTGATCTCTCAAACGTTTCGTTCTTTGTTCGTATCACGACGCTTGTTTTATAGATTTCGTCCCTGATACTGTATTGTTACTACATAAACTGTTTTACATGGTTCATCAATGCGGAAAATGATGATATAATTATCAATCAATAACTGACGGTAGCCTTTTCCGGCATATCTGCCCTCGTTACGCTCTTGATGGGACTGCAGAAATGTGTCCAGACCTAAAATAGACTTCTTAATTCTGTCAACCTGTCCTTTGGCATTTTCAGGAGCCAATTTCTCATTTGTGATATATTCGTAAATGTGGTCTAATTCACGGATTGCTCTGGGGTTGACTTTTACCTTGTATTTATCCAAAATGTTTTTTCTCCAATTCTGCAAAAACTATCTCTGCGTCAACAGCCTCTGCTCCGTTTGCAATTTCCTGTTCGGATTCGTAGATAGCTTGGTCAATGCGGTTAATCCTTGCGAATTTATCATACAATTCACTACTCATCACAACCAAATCGCTATATCCGTTTTTGGTAATAAAAATGGGTTCCTGTTCCTTGTGTGCAATATTAGAAATCTCGGTTGTATTACGTAAATCCTTAATAGGCATAATAAGTGGCATAATGCTTCGCTCCTTTCTTCGACACAATTATAGCATAATTATGCCCAAATTGCAATAAAAAATGCAATCCGATGTCATGCTACACTAATAGAAACAGAAATACCCGGCTGCAAGTAAACTTGCGCCGGGCATTTTCTCTTCTATTGATGCATGGCTTGGATGATCACATCATCCCGCCCATGCCGCCACCGCCTGCGGGCATTGCAGGGGTTTCTTCTTTGATATTTGCCACTGCTGACTCTGTTGTCAGGAAGGTGCTCGCCACGCTGGTCGCATTCTGCAGAGCGCTTCTTGTCACCTTTGCAGGGTCAAGGATACCGCCTTCCACCATATCTACATAAGCATCTTTCAGTACATCATAGCCGACGCCTGCTTCCGCTTCATATACTTTATTGATGATCACAGCGCCTTCTAAGCCTGCGTTTGCAGCGATGTGGTACAGAGGAGACTCCAGAGCTTTCAGAACGATCTGGGCGCCTGTCTTCTCATCGCCTGCGAGGCCTTCCGCCAGTTTCGCAACCTTCTTGGATGCGTGGATATATGCGGAACCGCCGCCTGCGATAACACCTTCCTCCACTGCTGCCCTTGTCGCATTCAGAGCGTCCTCCATGCGGAGTTTCGCTTCCTTCATCTCGGTCTCGGTAGCAGCGCCCACACGGATCACAGCTACGCCGCCGGATAATTTCGCAAGTCTCTCCTGCAGTTTTTCCTTATCGAAATCGGATGTGGTCTCCTCGATCTGGCCTTTGATCTGGTTGATCCTTGCGCTGATGGCATCTTTCTCGCCGCAGCCGTCCACGATCACTGTATTTTCTTTCTGTACTTTCACGGATTTTGCGCGTCCCAGCATATCCATGGTAGCGTCCTTCAGTTCAAGCCCTAACTCGGAGCTGATCACCTGGCCACCTGTCAGGATCGCGATATCCTCCAGCATAGCTTTTCTTCTGTCGCCGTAGCCAGGAGCTTTCACTGCAACCACGTTGAATGTGCCGCGCAGTTTGTTGACGATCAGGGTTGTGAGCGCTTCGCCCTCCACATCCTCTGCGATGATCAGCAGTTTTGCGCCGGACTGTACGATCTGTTCCAGAACGGGCAGGATGTCCTGAATATTGCTGATCTTCTTGTCTGTGATCAGGATATAGGGATCGTCCAGAACCGCTTCCATCTTATCCATATCGGAGCACATATAAGCAGAGATATAACCTCTGTCAAACTGCATACCTTCCACCAGATCCAGTTCTGTAAGCATGGTCTTGGATTCCTCGATCGTGATAACGCCGTCCTGGGAAACCTTCTCCATCGCTTCCGCAACCATCTCGCCCACTTCCTCGTCGCTTGCGGAGATCGCTGCCACTTTGGCGATCTGGTCTCTGCCTGTCACCTTCGCGCTCATATCTTTGATCGCTTCCACAGCGCACTCGGTCGCTTTCTTCATACCCTTTCTGAGGATCATCGGGTTAGCGCCCGCCGCCAGGTTCTTCATACCCGCATTGATCATAGCCTGTGCCAGAACGGTCGCTGTCGTTGTGCCGTCGCCCGCTACGTCGTTGGTCTTTGTCGCCACTTCCTTTACAAGCTGCGCACCCATATTCTCGAATGCGTCTTCCAGCTCGATCTCCTTCGCGATGGTCACACCGTCATTTGTGATAAGCGGAGCGCCGTAAGACTTATCCAGTACAACATTGCGTCCTTTGGGTCCTAATGTCACGCTGACCGTATCTGCCAGTTTATTTACGCCTGCTTCTAAAGACTTTCTCGCGTCTGCTCCGTATTTGATTTCCTTTGCCATAATAGTTTACGCCTCCTCTTATTTGATCACTGCCAAAATGTCTTCCTGTTTCACGATGATATATTTTTCTTCATCCAGTTTCACTTCTGTTCCCGAATATTTGGAATAGATGATCTGATCGCCCACTGCAACTTCCATCTTCACATCTTCCGTGCCGGGACCTACTGCGATAACTTCTGCCTGCTGCGGTTTCTCTTTTTCCTGACCGGGCAGTACGATACCCGATTTGGTCGTCTCTTCTGCTGCTAACTGTTTCAATACAACTCTGTCGCCTAATGGAACTAATTTCATGTTAAAACCTCCTTCAATGTTCCGCCTGTCTCTGCGGTGATGTCTTCTTGTTAGCACTCATTTCAATCGAGTGCTAAGAACTAAAACATATATTAGTTTCATATGGTTCTCTTTGCAAACCCAAATAAGTCTTAAAATATCTTATTTTCTTTCTATATCTCATATTTTCTTTTATTTTCTTTTGTTTTCAAGAAAAGTTTGATTTTATAATTATTTTAGAAAAACCTGCCGCATATATTTAATTTAAGTTATCGATCTGTCTGATCAGGAGAATTCCCTTATGAATATACTCACTTTTTTATCTGTACTCCCGCGCAGGATCAAAAAAAGCCGCATCCTGAGCGGCGCTCTGTTGCTGACTGCCGCAGGCATGATCAGCAGAATCATCGGTTTTTTCTACCGTATCTTCCTGTCCCGTACCTTCGGCGCAGAAAATATAGGTATTTATCAGCTGATCAGCCCCGTTATGGCGCTTGCCTACTCTCTCTCTGTAGCAGGCTTCCAGACGGCGATCTCCCGCATCACGGCGACCACCTATGCCGCCGCACACTCTGCCGGTTCAAATACCATGCATCCGGCTGCTTCCTCTTACCCGGCGGCAAAGCATAAAACTTCCTCCGGCAAAACCTCCCGCGCTATATCGGACTCCGGAGATTCCCGTATCGGTGCATCCCGCAGTTTTACCGTCCTCGCCGCAGGCATGCTGTTATCCATCCTTCTATCCCTCGGCATATCCTGTTTCGTCTACTTCCGCTGCGAGGAGATTGCAGCCCGCTTTCTGCTGGAAGAGCGATGCGCGCCGCTTCTTAAAATTCTGGCGCTCTCTTTTCCGGTTTCCAGCATTCACAGCTGTGTGAACGGCTATTTCTATGGCCGGAAATCCGCCGGCTTTCCCGCTTTCAGCCAGCTTTTCGAACAGATCGTGCGGGTCGGCAGCGTGTTCTTCCTGTGCAGCGCTTTTTTTGCACAAAATGCCGGCAAAACGCCGGATATCTCCATCGCCGTCATCGGTATGGTGGCAGGGGAAGCTTTTTCCGCGCTCCTGTCCCTTCTATATCTATGGCATTGTTTTCGAAAGGAAAGCCGTATTCGGACCTCCGGATTACGGCCTGGAACAGCGGAGAAAACTTTTTCCATCACTGCTCTTTTTCCGGAACTGTTTATGATGGCGCTTCCCCTTTCCGCGGGCCGCATCATCCAGAACTTCCTGCAGAGCATAGAGGCCATAGCCATCCCCGAGAGGCTGCGCATGTTCGGCCTTGATACCGCCTCCGCACTCAGCGAGTACGGTATCCTGACAGGTATGTCTCTTCCCTTTATCCTGTTTCCCACGGCGCTCACCGGCTCCATTGCCGTCATGCTGCTGCCCACTGTTTCGGAAGCACAGGCGCTGCATCAGGAGCGCACCATCGCCAGGGCGGTGCGCCGTTCCGTCAACTACTGCCTGCTCCTGGGCTTCGCCTGCCTTATCCTCTTCCTGCTGTCCGGCCCCGTCCTCGGGAAACTGGTCTTTCACCAGGAACGGGCGGGAAGTTACCTGCAGATCTTAGGATTCATGTGCCCTTTTCTCTACATGAATTCCACCCTCTCCAGCATCCTCCACGGGCTGGGGAAAACCATACAGTCCTTCTTCTACGGCGTGGCAAGCCTTCTTGTCAGGCTTGCCTTTGTATTTTTCACCATCCCCGTATTCGGTATCAAGGGCTACCTCTGGGCACTGCTGGCGAGCCAGATCCTGCTCTCCATCCTGCAGCTCATCTCCCTGCGGCGCTACCTGAGAATTTCTTAGCTCAAATACGTATCGATGAGACGCTTAATCTCAGCAGAATCTATCCAGCCGCCAGTTTCGTATTCAATACCGGCTTTATAAAGCATATTACCAAACTGCCTATTTATTCTATCTTCCACACTATCGTAATATTGTCTTTCACATCAATATCATCTGGGTTAATATCAATATCATACCCTTCGTCCGGCTCACAACTTCTCATACAGCATTCTTCCAGCGTCAGTTTATCCATTGGCCTTGATATAAAATCTATTTCTGCCCAAGAATAATCTATTGTAACAATCTCTCCCAGAGTTACTCCCGATGCTTTTGAAAGCACATCTGCTTTTGCTTTTGCATCTGTTACCGCATTTTCCAACAACTCATTTTTGCACTTCTCCGGCTCCGCTACCGTATATTCTATTCGAAGCTCCGGCCTGACCGGGGAATTACCAAGTTTATAAAGTACCTTACCCAATCTCTTGTTATCGACAGGAAATTCAATCTTCATTCGATGCACATATTTATATCCTTCAAATCTTCTTTTCCAACTTTTATCCTTTGCCTGATAGCTCTCATACTCAGCACTTACATAAAAACTTAAGGTTTTAATATTCTCCCCCTCAAATCCTAAGTCTGAAAACATCTGCTTCAAATGTTCTGTCATATTCGCAGACTCTGCCAACGCCACATCATACTCTTTCTCCATTCCTTCCATCGTCATAATCAGTCTGACTGTATCCGGTTTTACCGACAAATTTCCTTTACCTGTCACTCTGATTGTTCTTTCCACAGCAAATCCTCCTAATCTTCTTTCCAATCATAAAGTTTCATTTTCTCTGCATTTCTATACTCATGCTTCTCTAACACCAGTTTCTCAAACAACTATGTCTGCTCCTGCACCAACCACAATGACTTCACTGTAATCAGAGGACTACCATCCTTTAATTAACACGATAATCTGTACCATTTCTTGATATATGAATCTTCCAATAATGATTTGTCTGCATTTACCAGTTCAATAAATAATGCTGTCAGTCCATCCCATTCCTCATAGTTGCCTGCATCATACAATTTCCAGTTTAACTGCTCCAAAGTCCAGTTATTTTTAATAGAATTATGCAACATGGATGTGGTAGCCCAGTTTTCCACTGAATCGGTACCGCCAGGTGCAACCGGGTATATATGATCCACCGTTGGAATGAACTCCCAATATGCATTATGACACTCTTCCATTTTCCAATGCGAGTGATACGGAAATTCCTCCGGCATATAATGAGATAAAACCTTCAGGAATCCGGGGTTCACCAGTTTCTGTCCACTATACCTATCTATAAAACCATCCTTTTTAAATTGCTGCATTTTCTGTTTATCCGTATATGCTCTTCCGGTTGCTTTCATATGTCTAAACGGATACTGCTCATTTATCAACATCTTTGCCGTTTCCTGTTCTCCCGAAAGAAGAGATTCTCCAACCTTTTCTAAGGCTTCGATTTTTTCCATAGCATTTCCACCTACCCGTTTATCATAACTTGTTTATTTTGCGCTGATATAATAGTTTCTCTTAATTCATTCGATATCTCTACTCGCTTCAACTCTATTCCAAACTGATAAATACTTTCCGCAAGTGCCGATTTCCCTGTCAGTGTTTTTTCTTCCACTTCATCGCATACCACAATTATTTTTCTAAAGCTTCTGCCGCGATCTTTTTCAATCAAAAGCATTTTAAGAATATCAGTAGCTATTTTACCTTTTTGTCCTTTTTTATTCATGCCAATATGCGAAAAGATTTCCCCTATAATACTATGTTCTTCAGAATAGAAATCCGGTTCGATATGTACTGAGTCATTATTACTCATCTTTACCCTGGGATTTCTACTCACTTTACATCCCAGCCAATCTTCAACCATACAAAATATTTCATCTTCTGCCCTTTGCTGGACTAAAGAATTTGACTTTTTCGTATCTGCCATATTCCCTCCATTTTTGCGATTCATTCATTCTTACCAAAATAATCTCCTGCTATTTTTTCCAACTGTTCTGCTATTTGCGAAAATGGCAGATTCAAATCTAAAGTCTTTACCCATATGGTATTGCCACCCATGGAATACTTGTTATTCGGTGTAATCTGTTCCTGCGTCCTGGCGTATAGAAGCATTCCGGCAACATTACCGGTATTATCCTTATCCAGGTTTTTCACATAGGTAAATACCTGATATAGATTGCCGGAATGAATACTCTGTACATCATATTGGCTCTGCATGGCATGGGTATAGTATTTTGCATCAATAATCAAAGTTCTTTCACCACACTTCAGTGTAATATCAGTAACCATGGCAGGAAGAAATTCAATCACGCCATCATCAATATCCCAGGGAATTGTATCAGGATTCGCCTTATATTCCGGATGATGATATCGGTAGTATTCCAGTATAAACTTCTCATAGAGGCTATGCATGGCTCTGTCATCCAGAAAAGCTGCAAGCTTCACTTCCCCTTTATCTGTCGATAGTATCAATCCTGTAATTACCAGATAACATACATTCATCAGCATCCTATAATTCTGATTGTTTCTCTGATACCGAATCTTGTCCCACTTAATCATGCCGGGGTCTATTTCATCCACATTGTCAAAAAATACAAGATTTTTCTTCAATACTACTTTACGTTCCTGCTTCACAGTCCTTTGTCGTACCAGAATTTTCATGGTAGTCTTCAATATCTGATTGAACAGATTGTTCTCTGAAAGTTCATCGTATTCACAGGACAGCTTCTGCCTATGCTGTATCTTGTTTCTGATTGTCCCCTGAATATTAAGTTTGCCCCGAAGTACAGAACGCTCCTCTTCCTGTAATATATACTCCCTGTACAATCCCTGCTTGAGCTGGCTTGCAACGCCTTTGCCAAGGATGGCCGCAAACATATCGTGAATATTCTCAAACTCCTCCGCAGCCACCAAGGCATAATTTGATTGACGCAGGGACTGGAAAGCATAGGCCAGCATATAATATATATTTTTTATCAAAATCCCTTTATCGCTTGTCATTAATCGTTAAACACCCCTCTTAATATGTTCTGCCATTTCTGTAATTTCGTAGGTTCGTCAAACCAGTATTCTTCCAGCATCGGAAGAATATCATACTCAACCACTGACTGCATCCATTCATCACTGCATTCATCCTGTCCGCAGAAATAGCTGTGTCCAATGCAGAAACCATTTCCAAGAGAAGGGTCCCTGGCAATTTCAAAGTTAAGGTCCTTGATTTTTTCTATCAGTATTTCAAATGTGTCATTATCAAAGGACTTCATATATTCCCTGAAACCGTCCGAACCAAATCCCGGCTCCATTGCAAAGAAGCTGAATCTTCGTCTAAGTGCATAATCAATCAATGCCAGGCTTCGATCCGCTGTATTCATCATTCCAATAATATACAGGTTCTTTGGCACTGAGAATGGAAGGCCGTTATAAGCCAGAGTAAGCTTCTTTCCCCGATAATCCTTTTCAATAAGCATCAGAAGCTCGCCGAAAATTTTACTCATATTTCCACGGTTAATTTCGTCTATGATAAAGAAATAGGATAAGTCAGGATTATTCGCCGCCTTCTGACAAAATTCATAAAAGATACCTGTCTTAAGTTCAAATCCATCTCCACTTGGTTTATATCCCATAATAAAGTCTTCATAGGAATAATTCTGATGGAACTGAATAAACTTTACTCTTGTTTCGTCCTTTACGCCCATAATGGAATATGCCAGCCTTGTTGCCGCAAACGTCTTTCCGACACCCGGAGCACCCTGCAGGATAATATTCTTTTTATTTAGCAGTAGTCCCTTCAGGGTATCGTACTTCTCGGAAGTCATATACACCTCTGCCAAAAAATCCTCTTTGCTATATATATCAAGCCATTGACTTTCAATAGGATTTTCCTGATTTTCATCACGGATGATATCCATGATGAACTCATATTCACCCTTTGTCAGTTTAAATAAACTTCCCTGCGGGTTTATAAAATACTCCATTTTTTCAAGTTCCGGAGCGTCCTTTAATGTTGCATAGTCTATCGGGCTTGTTAATCCCTCTGTCTTCTCGAAATACAGATTTTCCCCATCGTTTTCTTCAATAATTCGACACAATGCGACAATCTGCTTCACAGGATTTGACTCATATCCTATAACCAGATCTCCTGCCTTAGCATCCAAAAAGTTCTGGAAAATTCTTCTCTTATTTCCGTTATCATTGTACATGGTGTAGGCCTGTTCTTCACCTACATCAATATTTGCAAAACTCCAAATCTTCGGATTTGCGTTCAACCACCAGTAGTTCACATCACTTTCCGAATGGCGGGCATAAAGTTTTGTATCAGAAAAGTCCACATCATTCAATGCTTCTGTCAGTTCATCCCTGAGCTTCCACACGAAAGTGCCTTCCTCATCTGACTCCGCATTTCTTCCGGTGAAAAGAATAGTCCAATATATCTTTGAACCATCCTTATCTTTTAAAGGCACATCACAGCCCACTCTGTTTGCGACTCTCTTCGCAAGGACTGTAGCTCCACTGTTGTAGAAATTGATACTTTCGCCATATTTTACCGATAACTGCTTACAAGTTGCCATTCCGCCATAGTCGAGCATTCTATATAGGATTTCCCAACTCCCCACATTGAATATATCTTCCTCTTCAAAAAGTTCTTCCCACATTTCCACGGAAATACCCGGATCATAATCCGTACCAATCCATTCTTCTTTTTTTATCTTCGTATCATCTGTCAGATAATTTGCAATATAGAAAGACACATCAAAAGCAAGGGTTCTATGACTTTTATCTTCGTAGCAGCTCTCATCCAGACTTTCCTCAAACATGGAAATCAATTCCGTATCTTCATTTACTGCATTCCGGATGGCATCCACAAGTATTGCATTTCCCTTTATGTTCTGGCCTGTATGTCCCTTGGTCGGCTTAAAATCATTTTCGAGGTATATACTTGTCCCTCTACAGACAGAGTATTTGAATATATCATACTTATCCGGATACTTCAGCCAAAGATATACCGTAATTGCCATTGGCCTCTGATAATGCTGATAACCCGGTGACAGACTCTCACACAAATCCTGTGCATCCGACTGAAACTGTAAAACTCTATCTGTAACAGCCTTCGACTCATCAAACAGACGGATAAACATAGCTCTTACCGCTTCTGCATCTTTTTCTGCATATTGGATCATCATTTTTCTTGGAAAGTTGTTCATTGATGCCAGCAAACCACAGGTCTTTTCTGTAGACACGGCAAACATCTCGCTAAAGTTCTCAGCGTTGATATCCCAATGGCCCTGAAACCACTTTACAGCTTCCCATTTGAATTTTTCATCCAGCCAACGCTCTGAAAAAGCTTCTTTATAACTTTTCAAGGCTATTCGCATTTTTTCATTGTTTACCATTTACTTTACCTCCAAGCTTAAAGACATCCATTTCTTTTTGATTATATCTCATTAGCCGCTGCTGTTACAACTTTATTTCCGCGGACAGCTCTCAAAAACTACCACAAATACGGCATACAAAACACGACACAAAACGAGAATTATACAAAAGCAAATAAACTTTACACAAAAAATCATTTTTGATATTATGTAAATGTTATGAGAAAACATTTTAATCGGAGGTGATCATCTATGGGAATGAGCGATAAACAATATGATGAGTTTTTGCTTGACAATATTGAGGATTGGGATGATATCATCGAATTACTTCAGGCAAAAGAATATGATAAAGCTTTAGCTTTAGCCCAGAAGAAAAGAGCCAAAAACCAGAACAAATTAGAATCTCCAACCGTCAGTTATTAATTTCATTCCCTCGAAAGCCTTGTTGCTTTCGAGGGTTTTATATTGACATTTCCTCCCTGCAAAATCCCTTTGAGAACATAAACACCATCCTTGCATCTTTATACCCAATCATGTATAATGTGTAAGGTTTAAAATTACCTGCACAAAGGAGCAATGACATGTCATTTGAATTTATAAAATTATTGCCGACCCCCGACGAGATCAGGGAGCAGTACCCTCTTCCCGCCAGATTAATAGAATTAAAACGCATCCGGGACTCTGAGATCCGCGCCGTCATCACCGGCGACAGCGATAAATTTCTGGTCATCATCGGCCCCTGCTCTGCGGATAACGAAGATTCGGTCTGCGAGTACATAGAGAGGCTTGCGAAGATCAACGACAAGGTAAAAGACAGGCTGATCCTGATTCCCAGGATCTACACCAATAAACCCCGCACTACCGGGGACGGCTACAAAGGCATTATCCATCAGCCTGACCCTAACAAGCAGGAGGACTTTCTGGCGGGCCTCATCGCCATGCGGAAAATGCACATCCGGGCGATCAGTGAATCCGGCCTGACCGCCGCGGATGAAATGCTCTATCCCGAGAACTGGGGTTATGTCTCCGATATTCTCTCCTATGTGGCGATCGGCGCCCGTTCCGTGGAAGACCAGCAGCACAGGCTGACCGTCAGCGGTTTTGATGTGCCTGCCGGCATGAAGAACCCTACCAGCGGCGATTTTTCTATTATGCTGAACTCTGTCCACGCGGCGCAGCAGCCCCACTCTTTCATCTACAGGGGCTGGGCTGTCAAGACAAACGGCAATAAACTCGCCCATACGGTTCTCCGCGGCTCCGTCAACAAATACGGCAGGAGCCTGCCCAACTATCATTATGAAGACCTGAATACTTTGCTGGAATTATACAATGAACGGGATCTCGTCAATCCCGCCTGCATCATTGACTCCAACCACAACAATTCCAACAAACAGTTTAAACAGCAGATCCGTATCGTCAAGGAAGTGCTGCACAGCAGGAAATTGAATCCTGATATTCACAAACTTGTGAAAGGCGTTATGGTGGAAAGCTATCTGGAGGAGGGCTGCCAGAAGATCGGCGGCGGCGTCTACGGGAAATCCATCACGGATCCCTGCCTCGGCTGGGAGGACACGGAGCGGCTGATCTACGATATTGCGGAGTATGAATGAGTGTCGGTCAGCGGTAAATTTTAATTTTTTTGTTGACCTCCACTACTCTAATGTGTTAGATTAAATATAGTCTAACGCATTAGAGTAGTGGAGGTATTTTTATGGACACACCAAAAATCTTTGAAAGCGAATATCGTTTCTGCCTGATCCTCTGGGAGCATGAACCTATAAAAAGCAAGAATCTTGTCAATCTCTGCAAAGAGCAGCTCGGCTGGAAGTCCACGACAACCTATACGGTCATAAAGCGGCTGTCCGAGCGTGGGATCCTCAAAAATGAAAATACGATCGTCACTTCCCTGATCTCCAAAGATGAGATACAGGAAGCGGAAATGGAGGAACTGATCGAGAAAAAATTTGAAGGTTCCCTTCCCGCTTTTATCGCCGCTTTCGGGCGGCACAAGAGATTATCGGATGAAAAAATGGAAGAACTGAAAAAACTGATCGGGGAGGAAATATGACATGATGACTGCCGTCTTTTTGAAAATTCTCAACATGAGCATCACAGCCGGCTGGATCGTGCTTGCGGTCATGCTGCTTCGGCTCCTTCTTCGGCGGATGCCGAAACAGTTCACCTGCATGCTCTGGGGGCTGGTGGGGCTGCGCCTGATCCTTCCCTTTTCGCCGGAAAGCATCTTCAGCCTGATCCCCAGTGCCGAAACCGTTCCCCAAACCCTGCAGCCCGGAGAATTTCCGGAGATCCACAGCGGCGTCACGGCGATAGACCGGGTAGTCAATCCCACAGCAAAGTATACTTTTTCCCGGCTGCCCATGGAGGCATCCGGCGCGGACGCGATGAAATTCATCATGCGCTGCGCTGTCTTTGCCTGGTTTGCCGGCATGTTTCTTATGCTGTTTTATCTTATTTTCAGCTATCTGAAACTGCAAAGGAACATGCGCACCGCTGTTCTGCTGCAGGACAATATCTGGCAGAGCGACTGCGTACGCTCTCCTTTTATCCTCGGCCTGATAAGGCCACGGATCTATATCCCCTTCCGGTTGAAGGAGGACGTCCTCGTCCATGTGCTTGCCCATGAAAGGGCGCACCTTGCGCGCAAAGACCATCTGATAAAGGCGTTTGCCTTCCTGCTGCTCTCCATCTACTGGTTCCACCCCCTGATCTGGGCGGCTTACCTTCTGTTGTGCCGTGATATCGAGCTCGCCTGCGACGAAAGAGTGATCCGGAATCTCGGGGAAGAGGAAACGAAAAACTATCTGCTCTCGCTGATCGGATGTGACAGGGAGAAAAACCGCAAAAAAATACCGGCGCTTGCCTGCCCTCCGGCTTTCGGGGAGGTGGACCTGAAAGAGCGGATCATCCGCGCCAAAACATGGAAAAAACCGGCGTCTATCCTGATCCTGCTGACCGCCGCAGTATGCGTCATCGCAGCCCTCTGCCTGCTGACCGACCCGAAGGAGCAGCTCCTGGCCGCACCGGAACCCTTCGGCCATCCCTACCTGGTCGAATCCATTGTTTATGCAGCGCCCCAGTATGACTTCTCCTTTACACCCGAAACCGCACCCCTCTATATCCTCGCCGGGGACTATCAGCTCATGGAATCTGCGGATACCTCTCTCGAGAGAGGAAATACGGAAGGCCAGTGGATCTCCTGCGGCACTGCACAAAAGCTCCGACTGACCAGAAAGAACTTTGCAAATGACATAGATATCGACACCGAAAACAGTCAGAACGGCTTTTTCCTTCCCGACCTTTTAAAAGAAAACAAAGAAGCGTGGATCGCGATCCGTCCGCAGCGGGAGGAACAGATCCTTTACTATATCCTGCTGCAGAAAAACGGGGACGTTTATCTCTGCTACGGCTATCCCGTCGACGAAGTTTCCCCGGATGCCGCCAAGGAGGCAAAGTCCGCCGTCCGCTGGATCTTCAGGCTTTCCGCCATGAAAGAGGAGGCGCTCTCCGCAAAAACGCTGTTTTCTCACCGCACAAAATATATCGGGGACAACTCCGCCGTCGGGAATATCATCTATAACCTGACTTTCCCGCAGGATATGGCTTACCGGCAGTTTGCGCTGCAGACAGACGACAGCGAGCCTTACGCCGTGACCATCACCTTTGCCCTTTCCGAGGAAGATAAGGAACAATATGGCAGTCATGGCGTTAACCGTCAAAAAGAAACCGCCCTGCTGCAAAAGAACGCCTGTATCCTGTTTTCTCTGATCGAAAATGCGGAAATCGTCAACTTTGAACTGGTAGATGAGACAGATGAAACAAAACGCCCCCTGACGCTCGTCTATACAAGGCAGTGGGCGGAATCCGAAACGGGCTGCAACCTATGGGCAGAAAGCGAAACCGTGGAACAGTTTGAAGTGCTGCTGATAAAACTGCAGGAAAAAACGGTGTTTTGACAGGCAATGTCATTTAATCAACACCTCAGTCAGCAGGCAAGAACATAAAATGCTTAAGGAACCCTTTGAAAAACGCCGGCACAATTAGCCAATGTGAAATTTAAAAAGCAAAATTTCACATGGTATTTCACGAGCTTAGTGTCCGCTGCGCTGTTTCACAGGCTCTTGAGGAACAGAGCCGGCGCGAGCGTGGCGACGAAGCATTTTATGTTCGTACCTGCGGGCGCCGGTTTAAAAACCTGCTTTCTCCAAAATATGATCTGCCACAAGCGCATACTCATGCCACATATAATAATATTCTGCCTGACCTTCTTTCAGTTCATCCAGAGAATGCAGCCTCTCCCTCTTCTGAAATCTCTCCGAAAAAACAGGATATGTACCATCCCACGGCTTGAAAGCCGTTCCCGCAAAATGTAGGATCGCCGGAATATAATCGGGCTTTTTCGTCATTCTGTTAAAATACCAGAGACAGAAGTTATAAGGCATATACCACAGATCCCTGATCTCGGGAAAACCATAACATCTGATATCGCCCACAAAAGCGGCCGACAAAAGTCCCTGATCCCCCCAGTAAATATCATGATTTTCCACTCCTAACAGTACGCGCAGCATCTTGGACAGATACTGATAATCCGCCAGAGTCCTCCCGTCCTCTCTCATTTTGTCCAGATTCATCACATACGAACCGGAATTGAAAATCCCTCTCAGAATCGAGGGAAGTCCTATCAGCGGATCCCCCAGATCGTCCGATTCGAACAGTACCTGCTCACCGGCACGCACTCGATAACCTGAAGCTGTCACCACAAGGCTCTTCCCCTGAAAATCATAATGATAATACGGATCAATGTCCCCCATGATCAGCGTATCGCCCGCGTCAAGATACAAAACTCTGTCAACGTCCTCCGGAAGCAGCAGATGAGCGCACAGGGAATAGTATGCCTCCCCCGCCCAGCCGGTCCCATATTTTGCCAGTTCATCATAAACTTCTGCATGCGGCACTGTTATCTCGTGAAAACGGATCATCCCGCTATTCAGCTTCTCACAAAGGGCTTTCAGCATTTCTATATTATTTCGGCCGACCCGGCTGTGGAGGAAAAAGAAATCGATCTCCGCGTCCTTCAGGTTATATGCCATCGCCGTGAGCCCCACCGCCACATACGGCACCAGCCCGTCATCACAGGACGTCATGATATTATATTGTTTTCCCATATGATCCCCGCCTTTCCCCACCATAGATAAGTATCACACATTTTCTATCTGCCAGTCGATCGGCGCAAGGCCGTTCGCCTGCAGATACTCATTCGTCTTGCTGAAAGGCTTGCTGCCAAAGAACCCTCTGTAGGCGGACAGGGGGCTCGGATGGGGTGCCTCCAGGATCAGATGTTTCGGATTGTGTAGCATGGACTTTTTCGTCTGTGCAGGCTTCCCCCAGAGGATAAACACCATAGGCCGGTCCTGCTCGCTGCAGATCCGGATACAGGCATCCGTGAACTCCTCCCAGCCGATGCCCCGGTGAGAATTTGCCGCATGTGCGCGCACCGTCAGCACCGTATTGAGCAGCAGCACGCCCTGCTTCGCCCATTTCACCAGATAACCGTTGTTTGGGATATAACAGCCCAGATCGTCATGCAGCTCCTGATAAATATTCACAAGGGAAGGCGGGATCTCCACCTCGGGCTTCACCGAAAAACAGAGCCCATGTGCCTGTCCGTCATTGTGGTAAGGATCCTGCCCTAAAATGACCACTTTTACGTCCGCCAGGGGTGTCAGATGAAACGCCGTGAAAATATCCTCGGACGCCGGGAATATCTTTCTGGTATTATACTCCTCC
This sequence comes from [Clostridium] symbiosum, assembly GCA_021769625.1. GTDB lineage: Bacteria > Bacillota > Clostridia > Lachnospirales > Lachnospiraceae > 1XD8-76. Next base: position 48,173 of record JAETSN010000025.1, read on the forward strand.
CTCACCTTTTCAAATAATTTTCTGTAATAAGGCTTCTGAAATTCCGGTTTTAAAGGTTCCAGCCAATCATTGTCAATCGCCGCCATCTTCCGTTTCTCCTTTTTTTGTCAGATCGTTTTCTGTAGCAACTCTTTACTATGTGCCAAATTTCCGGGAGAAACTGTATCCTTCCCGATCCCCCGCCTGCTTACTCTACAGCCGCACCGCCACGCCCTTTGCAGCCAGATATTCCTTTACCTGGCAGATCTCCAGCTCCTTATAGTGGAACAGGGACGCCGCCAGCGCCGCCTCCGCTTTCCCTTCCGTCAGCGCTTCATGGAAGTGCTCAAGTGTTCCTGCACCGCCGGAAGCGATCACCGGAATAGATACCGCCTCCGCCACCTGCCTCGTCAGCTCTATATCATACCCTGCCTTCGTACCGTCGCAGTCCATGCTGGTCAGCAAGATTTCCCCGGCGCCCAGCTTTTCCGCTTTTGTCACCCATTCTATCACATCGATTCCCATATCGATGCGGCCGCCATGCTTATAGATGTTGAAACCGCTGCCGTCGGCACGCCTCTTCGCGTCTACCGCCAGCACCACGCACTGGCTTCCGAATTTGTCCGCCGCCTCGCTGATCAGCTCCGGCCTGTCTATGGCCGCGGAATTTACGGATATCTTATCCGCCCCTTCCCTGAGCAGCACCTTAAAATCCTCTACAGTCCGGATACCGCCGCCCACAGTGAAGGGAATAAAGACCCTCTCCGCCACCTTGCGCACCATATCCACCACGGTCCCTCTCTCATCGGAGGAAGCCGTAATATCCAGAAAAACCACTTCGTCAGCGCCGGCCCTGTCATACGCCGCCGCGATCTCCACCGGATCTCCCGCATCCCGCAGATCTACAAAATTAACACCTTTTACCACCCTGCCGTTATTGACATCCAGACAGGGAATGATCCTCTTTGTGTGCATATAATCTCACTTTCACCAATTCGAATGACACCTGTTTTATCTATACCGCCAGAAAATTTTTCAGGATCTGCAGTCCCACATCCGAACTCTTCTCCGGATGAAACTGACAGGCAAAAATATTGCCCTGCTCGACGGACGCTTCCACCGTGACACCGTACTCGGCGGTCGCCTTCACGATACTCTTATCCGTCGCCTGCAGATAATAGGAATGCACAAAATAGACGTAGGAACCCTCCGGCACATTCTGAAAAAGCCTTCCCTCCGAAGGATACTCCAGGGCATTCCAACCGATCTGCGGCACCTTAAGGCCTTCCGCCCCCGGGATCCGGACGATCTTTCCGGGGAGAAGCCCGAGCCCCTTCACACCGGGACTCTCCTCGCTCTCCTCGAACAAAAGCTGCAGCCCGAGGCAGATCCCCAGAAAGGGTGTTCCCCGCTCTGCCGCCTCTTTTATGGCTGGAATAAGTCCAAATCCCTTCAGCTTTGCCATCGCGTCCCCGAAATTCCCTACGCCCGGCAGGATCACCCTTTCAGCCTTCAAAATCTCTCTCGGATCCCCTGTGACAAGCGCTGCCTCTCCCAGAAATTCCAGGGCTTTCTGCACACTTTTTATATTTCCCGCATCATAATCAATTACCGCTGTCATTCAAATATTCCTCTTCCTCCGGCAGTAAGTCTTCCAGATCAGAATACTCTGATTCTGTTTCCTCCTCCTGCTGCTCGATCTCCGACTGGCTCTGATAAACCTCACCGTTCACCAAAGCCTCCAACCGCAGGCTGTACTCATAATCATCCTTCAGCGCATTGATCTCCATCGCGCCTTCCTCAGACAGACTGTACTTATCCTGCAGTATCTGCAGGATTTTCTGATACTGCTCCGCCAGCTCCGGCGTGATCAGATCCTGCTCACCGGCCTGCACTATTTCCTGATATTTGTCCACACCCTTCATCAGATCGTCCAGTGCCATCACCGGCTTTTCCATCTTCAGATGATTTTCGTAAAATTCTTCCGCATGCATCAGATGCAGTATCGCGGAAGACTGCATAAACAGCATCTGATCCTCCTCCTCCAGCTCCCGGCCGTTCATCAGCTGATAAACTGTCTCAAAATCTTTATCATAGAACGCATTTCTCGCCTCGGTGAGATGCAGTGTATCCATCCCGATCGTATTCATCAGTAAAATGCCTGCCGCGATCGAAGCGCAGAGCAATACCCAGACAAACACCTTTTTCTTTGGAAGCTTTTTGGCTGCCCGTCTTTCCTTCTCTGCCTTTTCAGCCTTTTCCGCTTTTTTCTTAGCCTTCTCAGCACTTTTTGCTTTCTGCTGTTTTTCTTTTGCCGCCTTTTTAGGATCCGGTCCTTCCTTTTTAGCCGGTTTTTTCTTCTTTTCCTTCTTTTTTTTCTCCGCTTTCGCGTTTCCTTTTTTACCCGTATCTTCGGACTGCTCTTTTTTTCCTGCCGGCTTTTCCGCCTCCTCATCCAGTTCATCATCCGCGCCAAAGAAAAGCATGGCAAGTTTTTTCCCAAATCCTTCCTTCTTTTCTTTCTTTTTATCAGATGCTTTTTTTTCTTTTTTTGCCTGTTTTCCTTTCGGTTTGCCTGCCTCTTCGGCTTCCCCCTCAGGCCTGTTTTCAGGTTCTTTTTCAGCCCCTTCTTCAGCCTCCCCCAGGAGATCTTCCTCCATTTCCGGCGTCAGTCCCAGAAGATCCTTTACATCATCCGAATCCAGATCCACATCGCTGCCAAATGCCATATCCTCTGCGGCTCTTTCATCAGCTACCATTTCATGGTTATCCGACATCGAAAGCAGATTCTGAATATCGGACAGCTCGTCACTGGCGCTCAGCAGATCAGAAAGCTCTTTCTCAGGAGCTGCTTTTTCAGAAACAGTTTTACTTCCGGCTGTCTCCTGATCCAGGACCCGGTCTATCTCTTCTTCCGACATATCAAGCAAAGCCAGCGGATCTACCGGCATTTCATCCCCTTTCTTATTCGGTACGGATTTCGGCGCCATGCTCTCTTCCATATCCATTAACGATTTCGATACCTTGTCTTCTTCCACGGTCGGTATCATTTCCGGCATTTCCGGCATTTCCCCAGACAGATCGGCCATGATATCAGAATCTGAGTCGGCTTTATTACTCACCGCATCCGTATCGGACATATCCGCATCAGATACATTCGACAGATCATCCGCCGTACCGGAACCGGATATCTCCGGCAAATCCCCCATCAGGTCATCATCAGGTATCTCCGGCAGATCCCCCATCAAATCATCATCAGGTATCTCCGGCAGATCCCCCATCAGATCATCATCGGATATCTCTCCCAGCATATCATCCATGATATCAGAAATAGACATCTCCTCACTCTGATCAGGCTGCTCTGCATTCTCATTTCCCATAACAGCCTTTAACATTTCTTCCAAACGTTCCTCATCAGAATTCATTATTTCCTATGCCTCCAAAATCAACAATGTATTATAATTCATTTAAAAAACTTAAGGGATCTTTCCTGACTGATGTTCCCCGCATACTTATTTCTTCAGATAATTGATACAAACTGCTATGTACTCTCCAAAATACAGACTTCTGGTTATAAAAACACATCTTTTCAAAGGGCCACCTGATCACGGAAGGAAGCTCCATACCGACTCCTAATTCCAAGATACAAAGTCTTCTGTTTACTGTCCCCTGCAGCCACTTTGTATACCGCTTCCAGCTCTCCAGATAGCCGCCCTCATGATATTCAGGCACCCCGTACTGATTCATAACAAGCGCCGCTCCGCAATCCGGACATTTCGGCTCTCTCAACTCTTTAAAAGAAACCCTGTCCTCAATCCAGCCGCATATCATATCCCAGGATCCTTCTCCCGCCGGAAACAGCTTTTCCCTACAGTTTTCCGCACACTGCATCATTTCATAACCGCCGCAGGGCAAAGTGACCCGCCCTTTCTCAAAACCGATATGCCGTATCAGATCATCACTGCATAAAGAAACAATAAAATAATTTTTGTTTTCCAGGATCCTCTTTAACTTGTTATATGCATCGACGATTTCCGGATGATACTCCGGCCTTAAATAATATCGTATCAAAAAAGGGATCAGCCACTCTTTCTCTTCATCTTCCTGAAGGACAGCAAATTTTGCATTAAAATTAGGTATTTTTTTTAAATCCTGAAGTTTTACCTGCATCTCCCCGCCAATACCGACAAGCACAAGTTCAGCTTCCTTTATATCCTGAATCGGCATAATTTTCCCCTCATACAGATCGAGCCGGGTGTTGGCAGCTTATGCTGCACCCTTCCTCTCCGCACCCATACAATCGAGCCGGGTGCGGGCAGCTTATGCTGCATCTTTCCCCTCCGCACCCGTGCTATCGAGCAGGGAAGATTTTTTCCCTGCTCACCGCGCGGGGCGCATGTCAGCTTGCTGACATACTTCATCTGTGCGCCCCTGCGCATATAAAAGAGTGTACCTTGGAATCGGTACACTCTTCTCGCACTTCTATAACATTTATCTGGTCAGCTCATCTATCACTCTTACCAGATTACCGATTTCCGGTTTTGACAGCTGCGCATTCGCACCAAGTGCCTCACCTTTTCTTTTCATTTCATCATTTACCAGAGACGAGAAAATAACGATCGGGATATCCGCTGTCTCAGGATCTTCCTTCACAAGCTTTGTCAGGCGGTGCCCATCCATCAGCGGCATCTCAATATCCGTAATAATACACTGTACATGTTCTTTTAAAGTTCCCTCTCTCTTGCAGTCCTGAATAACATCATATGCCTCCTGCCCGTTCTTTGTATGGATCAGATTGTGATATCCCGCCTTCTTCAGAGAATCCACGATCAGTTTATTCAACAGAACGGAATCTTCCGCGATCAGAACCGGCACATCACTTCTCTCTCTCTCTCCCAGTTCGTCAATATCCGTAATCTTCAGTCCGGTTTCAGGATTAATATCAGATACGATCTTCTCAAAATCAAGAATGATGATCAGCTTATTATTATATTTAATAATTCCGGTAGAAATCCCCTCTTCTGTTGTACTCACCGTAGCATCCGGTTTTATGATATCTCTCCAGGACACCCTGTGTATGCCGACAACATTATCTACATGAAATGCAATATCCAGTTTATTAAAGTTCGTGATGATAAATAATCCGGAGGGTTTGCATTCCCCTCTCTGGAGACAGTTCTTCAGATCGATCGCTGTGATCATTGTTTCACGCGGCATAAAAATTCCCTCTATACTCGGATGAGCATTGGGAACCGGTGTCACCGGCTGATAAGTAATGATCTCTTTCACCTTTGCCACGTTAATGCCATAAGAATTTCCATCCAAAATAAATTCCAATACCTCAAGTTCATTCGTTCCGTTCTCTAACAAAATCTTTGTATCCATATTCCACCTCACATTATTATCGGTCTATCATGGGATTCTCCCGTAAATCTATCACAATTATACCACAGCATTTCCAAATTGCATACTATAAAAGATAAAAAAAAAGAAGCAAGCTGCTTCTTTTTTATCTTTTGTACCTTAATATTTTCACTTATGTAAACAAAAACCTGCAGTTTATATACGGAATCCGCTTTGTGAATCCAAAACTGCAGCTGTTTTTCTGAAGGTTCATACCCTCAAAACCGAACACTGAATCTCCATCCTTCTCCCTCAACCTTCTGGTCAAGCTCTCGGCCTATTAGTACGGGTCAGCACAAACATCGCTGCTCTTACACCTCCCGCCTATCTACCTCCTCGTCTCGGAGGGGCCTCTCCCCTTTCGGGGCGGATATCTCATCTCGAGGG
>JAETSN010000026.1 GCA_021769625.1 [Clostridium] symbiosum
CACTGATACTGCGGGACTTTCGAAGAAAGATCATATGGTGGATCTATATGGATAACAGGAACAGATAAGCTGTCAGGTATAAGATCAGACAGTTTTTGACAGGAAAAGAGCCGTCCGGTTTTGGGCGGCTCGAAGTCTTTGTACGTTCAACAGTGATTACTTTTTCCATAGTCTTGGCTATGCTAAAAGCTGCTTTGGATCAATGACCGTTTCCTGGAGTTTGGTGGACGGATCGAATTTTTTGCCGTCTTCATATCCTTCCAATGCATATTTCTTTTTGCTTCCGCTGCAGTCTATGCTTCCGTAAGCTGTTGCTTTACCCATTGCAGAGATCGCGTCCAGCACAGACTGGGGTGTAACGAGAACAATACCCCAGGTTTGGTCATGCTGTTTTTCCTGTTTTGCGAAAGCGTCAATAAGCCCATTGCAGAACCCATCCCCATAAGCATTGGTGATTTCACGGAGATAGGACGGATGATAAAGCCCCTGATATTTCTTTCTGATCTGCTGGCATCTGCTGTTGATACAGTCGTATGCATACCGGAAGATACGGCAGCAGATTTCAAAATCCTCTTCTAATCCGACAAAACCAATGGTTACTTTTTTGGCACCTTTCTTGTGGGTGCGGTAAGCACGGCAGCAGTAGTGGGATGCGATGATGGCAGACAGGCGTGTGGCCCAGGTATTCGTCATCTTGGTGCAGGTAATGTCTGTTGTCCGGCGGATGACTTTTTCATCTTTAGAGCGTGAAATCTCTTCAGGACGGAGTTTATATTCAGCCATGAGTTCCCTTGCCTTTAAAAGAGCTGCTTTTGCTTCATGTTCATTCGGACTTTCTGCCAGTGCCAGTAATTTCGCAATTCTATCTTTTATATTCATAGATGTTTTCCTCCTGTGATTCGTATAAAGTGTGTTTGCTTTCCGGTATTGGGAATAAAAAAGGAACCATCCATCGGACAGTTCCTTCATAAACAGTGGTGTATTTAATTGAATTTGTAGCGCTCCAGCATGTAGATCGGAAGTGTTTCGATTTTTCCGTCAATGCCGCCTTTGGTATCTCCCTTCAGATAGAGCAGTTTTTGGGCTTTGCCATGTTCCAGTGCTTTCAGTGCAGTTGCTGCTGTACCTTTGCCAGACTTAACCTCGATCAGATAGCGGGTAGAAGACTGGATGCTCTGTGCAACGAAGTCGATCTCTCCGCCCCGGTAGGTGGCAAATGCCGGTGTCTCGAAAATGATTTCCTCCGGAAATTCCTGGCGCTTTAACAGTTCGATATAAACGTAATTTTCATTCAATGTCCCGGAGCGCGTTGCACTGTCGGCACCGGAGCGGGACAGGTAATAATGCGTGATGCCCAGATCCATAAAAAAGCAGCGGCTTGCCGGTTTAAAATCCAGGATATCCAGTTCCGTGACTTTTCCGCAGTATCCGATGATACCTGACTGGTAGAGCCAGTTAATAGCCCGGTAGCAGGTTACTTTTGAGAGCCTGCTGGAATAATTTTTTGTTACCAGCTTCTGCAGTTCCTCGCTGATACTGCCTTCCTCTAATCCTTTTTTCTCACGGAGAAGGATCCGGCAGATGCTTAAAAAGATATTGGTAAATACACTGACATCTTCAATGTCTGTAAAATACCGCATGGACTCATTCAAAAAGATATGGACGATTTTTACCAGCTCCTTTTGGGCCAGGGATATGTTCCGGGTGTTCAGATAGGTTTCTACGACCTTTGGATAGCCGCCGATCTGCATGTACACCTCAAAGGCATCCCGAAGTTCATCATATACTCCAGGATCTGTGTCATCGGCGTGGCCCATAGGAAGCCCAATGTATCTTTGATACAAGGATGCATCAAATGCTTCCAGAAATTCCTGGAAGGAAAGGGTAAAAATACGCATACTGGTCACATCTCCGCTGGAAAAACGGAATTCCGGCTCCAGAACACGGCCCGGATAGCTCCCGGTCACGATAAAACGGGACTGGAACTGTCTGGTAAATTCACGGATACAGTTAAAAATCTCTGAGGATTCCTGTATTTCATCAATGATGATCACGGTATCAGCATTGTCCTCGAAGGAGGGATCAAACAGGCGGAACGCATCCTGCAGCGGCTCTGCTGGCCGGGGCGTTCCGGGCGTCCAGTCCGTTGCTTTTCGGAAACATGCCATGAATTCCTGCCCGGATCTGTCAAAAAGGTTGATATAGATTTTGTGCCGGAAGTTCTCATCTGCAAATTTATTGATAATGTATGTCTTGCCAACCTGCCGGGCACCATTGACCTCCAGTGTGCTGTGGGCAGGCTCATTTTTCCATTCCAGGAGCTGGCTGTAAACTGTCCGTTTCAGATACATGCTTAGGATCCTTTCTAAAGTGTATGTTTCATTATAACAAAGAATCAGGTATCCATACAGTAGGAAAATACATTTTCCTGCCAGATTCCTTCTGGAGGTTACCTCTTTTCCGTTAATGTCTCCAGGGCAGAGAGAAGCCTTTCGGTATTTCTTTCATATTGCTCCATAAATGGTTTGTTCAGGTCGAAGTCTGAGTATTTATAGCGCAAAAAGAGAACAAGGGCTGCTTTTTTCCGCTCTTTGGGAATCCGTCTCAAAAGATTTGCGATGGGAACCGTAGACTGGAAATCCAGACTGACAAATGCCCGGTCTTCCTGGGTAAAATACCGCTTCATAAAATCCCTTGCTTTAAAAGCCTTTCCGTGGAAATGATGGGGCTTTTCCGTACAAAGGTGATAGCGGAAGCCAGGGGCTGTTGGTTCTGCAGACAGCGGGTAAGTCCGGCAGGCCCGCGGCTTTGCATCGTGTATGGTGCAGCGGTTATCTTTTAAAAAGATACAGGCGTCATCCGGCCCGGTTGTGCCCAGCATGTAAAGAAAATAGCCGCATTCGTTGATAGGAACGGGGACCGCATACCGGCACAGGACATCATCCATGCAGGTAACAGGGTGCCCCTGCTGTTTCAGATAGCCTGCCAGGCGGAAAGCATCCAGGCTTTCTAAAGGCACGCTTTCTTTTACATGGCGGCAGCAGGCACCGCAGCCGCTGCACTCAAAGGATATCCGGTCGTTCCATTCAAGAGGGTGTATATTTTCCAGTATCAGTTCATTCATAAGCATAAAGTCCTCCTTAAAAAAGGATGCAGCAGAAACTGCACCCTTGTCATTTTAGTGTTTTTCATAGAGCAGGTAGGCAACACCTTTCGGGTGATGTCTGTCAAACCACTGCCACAGCTCTGTCCGTGTCATACCAGCCGGGAAGGAGATATCATGCAGGGTTATGGATTCTGCAAGATATTCTTCGGCATTTTCCGGCAGCTCCAATGGGATGTCGGTTAACGCCTCCCACATGGCTTCAACTATGTGCAGGCACAGATCGGTGCTGTGGTCATAGTCGCAATTTGCATCACATTCCCCACAGAACAGAAGCCTGTGGCCGCAGGCCGGGCACTTTGTGAGAAAGCCCTGTGCTTTAATGTCCCAGGGCATGTGGATTTCTGTTTCACAGTAGGGGCACCATTCGTAAAGAATCTCTTTCATTTAAGAACCTTCTTTCCTGTATGATTAAAATGGGCTACAATACGGAAATAGTCATGCTCATACTGCAGCCTCCCCGTTCAGCAGTTTTTCGCCAAGCTCTGCAATCGTCCGGAAAACTTCCAGTATTTTTTCTGTATTTGCCTGGAATTGTGTCTGGAAATCCTTATTGATATCATAAGCCAGATAAAGGAGAGATAAAGCAGTGTTCCACATCTGGATCATAGTTTCTTCGGAAACTTTTCCTTCAAGCATCTTTATGTATTTGGAAAGCAGGATGGTTATCCGGCTCCACTCAGAGAAGAACCAGTCTTCCAGAGGAATATTGAAATCACTGAGCCATTCCTTTACTGTATGCTGCTTAGAATCATCCCCGCATCCAGGATTGGTAAAGATATATTGGGCTTTGAGCATGCCGTCAGACTGGGAAATATCTCCGCCAAGCTCCAGCTTAAAAACGCGGCCAATGGGAAATATTGCACACACGACTGGTTTTACATCATGGATGGCGCATTTCCGGTCCTTTAGGAATACACAGCGTTTGACGTTCCCGCGGGATTTTACCCGTACAATGGGCAGGCGCGAGTCGGGCCCGATATAGGTTTCACAATATTGCTCAAGAACCTCGGCGGGTTTTACCTGGAATTTGCGGGCAATCCGGAACAGGTCTTTGGCAGTTAATAAAATATCTTCACGGTGGAGGCAGCACTTTCCGCACTGGGTACAGTGGAATTTAAACGGCTCATCCACACCGATTATCATTTCTTCGTAATGTTTCATAAGTTCTTCTCTGTCGTTCATCATAATCTCCTTTTTTTATAAAAGAAAGGCGCAGCCGTGCGCCGCACCTTTCCGTTTTTTGGTCAAATCATGCCGTACCGTATTAAGCGATCATATCCAGAAATTCCTGTTCAGTAAGAACCGGGATTCCAAGAGCCTGCGCTTTGGACAGCTTGCTGCCCGCTTTTTCCCCGCAGATCAGGTAATCTGTCTTTTTCGTCACGGAACTGCCGGGCTTGCCGCCAAGCTCCAGGATCTTTGCATTGATGCCGTCGCGGGTAAAATGGGTGAGCTTACCGGTTGCGACAACGGTGCGGCCTGTAAATGGGTTTTCTCTTGTTTCTTTCATGATGGTTTCCTCCTTAGATTCAAATGTCAGTTCATTCTGCAGTTCTTTCCATAAGCGCAGGTTTTCCTCATCAGAAAACCAGGAATGGATATTGTGGTTCAGTATTTCTCCAAAATCTTCCAGGGCAGAGAAATCATAGTCGCCGGTGGAAGCAGCTTCAAACGCATCCAGGCTTCCCTGAAAGACATTGCTTAATACACGGCTTTTGGTGCGCCCGATCATAGGGATATCCATAGAGACCAGATAGCGGACGAAATCCGTATTCCGGCTTCTGTTTATGGCATTCCACAGTCGGTCAAAAGATTTTTCACCAAATCCCTCAAGCTGGATGATCTGGTCTTTGTACCGGTCTAAATGGTACAGATCCTGGAAGGAGTTCAGATAACCAAGCTCCAGGAAGCGCTCCAGCGTAGCCAGGGAGATGCCTTCGATGTTCATGGCCTTCTTGCCTACGAAATGCTCATATCTGCGGAGAACCTGGCTGTCACAGGCCGGGTTGCTGCAGTGTACCGTTTCGATGATCCTTCCGTCACTGGCTTTTTTCCGGTCAATCCATGTTTTGGTATGGCAGCATGGGCAAAGCGGCGGTACGATATCGTGGTACTGTCCCCGGTCAAGATTTTCTTCGATATGCGGGATGATCATGTTCCGTTTGGAAACAAGGATCCGGCATCCCGGAACCAGTTCCAGGTTTTTGATAAATGTCAGGTTATGAAGCGTTGCTCTTGAGACTTCACAGCCGTCAATTTCTACCGTATCGAAAATACCGACAGGGGCGATCTCACCGGAACGGGTGGGCGTCCACTCAATGTCACGGAAGATGGTTTCATACTGTTCATCCTCAAACTTATAGGCGAGCCCGTCTTTATAGTGGTGTCCGGTCCATCCGCAGCTTCTGGAATAGCTCAGGCTGTCGAAAATCGCTACGATGCCGTCTATCGGGATCCTGCGTCTTTGGGCCTCTGCCTTGAGGCTGCTGATTGCCGTGTTTACCATTTCTTCTGACGGGGCAGGCCCTTCAATCGTGACATACGGGCAGATGTCAAAACCGAGAGGCTTTAAGAGCGAAAGGCGTATCTGCCGGCTGTCGCTGTATGGAGATTCGTCCATCCCCTCCAGGACATTGAACGGGGAGAAATAGACGCAGCGTGCGGCACATTTCTCCGGATCCAGGTTCCTTACAGAGCCTGAAGCAAGGTTCCGGGCATTCCGGTAAGGCTTGCCGTTACTGTCCAGGAGCGTACCTTTCAGCCGTTCAAAATCATCCGTGTGGATATAGGATTCCCCGGTAATGACGAGCCGTTTCCTGTATGGGATCGTAAGCGGGACATTACGAAAAGCAGGGATGTTATGCGTAATATCTTCTCCGGTCTCCCCATCCCCTCGGGTGGATGCCTGAATAAGAGTTCCATTTTCATAGACCAGCTTGGTTGTCAGGCCATCCAGCTTCAGCATCAGCAGTGCGTAATTTCTGGAAAGCAGCGCACATATCTCCGATACCTGTTTTGTTTTATCCAGAGAGAGCAGCGGAACCGGATGTTTTACTTTGGCAAGGCTGCTGACAGGATAGTAGCCGACGGTCTGGGTGGGGGAAGTGGAAAGAATTATTCCGGTTTCCGCTTCCAGTCCGGAAAGTTCATCATACAGACGGTCATATTCCTGATCGGTAATCGTGGGTTCATTTAAGTTGTAGTAAGCATGACGGTGCTTATTCAGGTCATGGACCAGTTCTTTGATTCTGGAAATTTTATGTTCCATTTGTACCTCCTTCTGCTATGTGTTTTACATGAACGGCTGATAAAAACGATCCGGATTCTGGAAATCGTTCTGGTTTTCCGGGCGGGAAACCGATCCGATTTTTGCATGGCCGTCTATTTGGCCGACCTGGGTACCGGATTCTGCCTGTCCTACCAGTGCATCGTCACTCATATAGCTGACAGATGCTTTTCCCCGGATGATTCCCACGATGCTGCTGTCAGCCATCTGGATGACTCTGGCATCCTGGAGCATGCATTCAATCTTTGCATTCTGGCGCATCCGTTCCACAAGGGAAAAATCAGACATACTCCCGATGGCAGCATGCTGGTTCATTTCCTGGACGGCAGAAAAACCATGCAGTGCCTTCACCTGTGAAAAATCATACATTTTACGGATCAGGGAGCTGCCGCAAACCTGTTCGGCAGTAGAAGTTCCTTTCATCCTGTCAATGATGGTATCTTCGCAGAAGATGCATACATCCCGGATGGTTTCCCTGACATGGCAGTTCTTCAGGAAATATGTGCCGTTCGCAAGGGTGTAGATTTCCCTGTGGAAATAGACATGCTCCTTCCACCAGCGGCAGGCTTCCTTTCTGAAAATCCTGTTGTGTGTCTTTTTCTGATACCAGTGGGGATGGGGTTCCGATCCGGGAGATATATTCCATAAGGACGGATATTTTTGCGGATCACGCCACCATTTTCCGCCAAGGGGAAACAGTGAAAGATGGACATAATCCCCATCTGCAAGCATCTTTTCCTGCTGGCTGTCAAGGGGTAACGGTGCATCCTGCTTTACCATGCCGAAATCCGTAAAGATGACGCTTCCATTTTTAAATAGTGTTCCAGTGATATACAGGTTCATTGTTTCATTCTCCTTTTCTTTTTTTTGTATTATTTTTGTATCCCCGGAAAGACGTCTCCTGGTTCCTCCTTTCCTGTACGGTTGTCTGCATTTTTCTGTCTGCACAAAAAAAGAGAATGGACACGAAAATGTTCATTCTCCCACTTGCTGCAGGTATCCTGCAAAATAAAAAAAGCCAGAAGGCTCTGCAGGGCAGAGTTTCCTTCTGACTATCGTACAAACCTAAACTGCGTGTAGCATATCCGTTCCGGATAACACAAAAATGAAATACAAGATAAGTGTAACACTATATATAGAAAAAGTCAAATGATAAAACACTATATATAGTAAAAACAATGGAGGAGAAAGAAAAGGTGTGACAAGCAGGGAAGAAACGCGTATGCTTGATACAGACCATTGAAAAGGAGGAAACAGGAATGAACATGTGTTATGGTAATAAGGGGGAAACGGAAAAGTATGAGGCATTATTGCTGCTTTTTCAGGAGTCTGTAGAGGCATCTCCTGATTACCGGATTGGGATCCTGCCGGGAGTTGGATACATAGCGGTGATTGGAAAAAGCCTGCCGGATGAGGAGGATGGCGAGCGGGCGGCAGTCCATTTGCATATTGACAGGGTAATGCGGACACCGCTTGAGATGGCGGAGGAATTACTGGGAAACTGGAGATGGCAGTGGTATTACAGCCATCCGGGATGTGTGGATGTGGAAGGGTATGATACGATAATGAGACTGGATCAGGATATGCCGGAAAAGTGCAGGGAGACATATTTTCCGGAACTGAACAATTACCGCAGAAAAGCGGGTGAGATCGTGGGTGTGGATTGGGAAAACCTGTAAAAAAAGAGCCGCTCAGATGGGCGGCTCAAAGTATTTTGCGTTTCAGACGGAAATCCTTTCTTTCTGCTCTTCAAAATAACGGTCTGCAATATAACCGGCAGATTCAGCCCACAGGGCATTTTGGGTGTTTTGCAGGGCTTCGTATGTTTTAGATTCATAAAAAGAAACGGTTGCATCGGGAAAATTCATTCCGGTTGTTTCTTGTATGATATCTATAACATCACGGATTTGGATGCACAGGTTCATGGTTATGTCTTTCCCATTAAAAAAATATTTTCCGGATATCATGATTTGACCTCCTTACGAGTTTCGAATCACCACATCAGATTGGATACTCATAATTGCTTACCTCTTATTTACAAATCTATTATAACAGAAATTATACTTTCGTCCAATAGGGAAAATACGTGGATCAGCCGACTAATGCAGAAGCATTGCGATAGGCTTCCTCATACGTATTCCATTTCAGCCTGTCACCATCACGCACCTGCATATCTCCCACGAAGGCATAGTAATGGCTGCCGTAATCATACTTTTGTATGCGGATATCGCTTTTCTTAAAATCCGGAAAGACGAGGGATTTGCGCCTGCAGAACTGTGTGTATTCCAGCCCATAGGTGCATCCGCCCGCAGGATTGATGTAGACCACTCCATGCTCCCGGATGGTGTTTAACTGATGCATGCCGGCTTCTATATTGAGCCAGCGGAATCCGTCAAAGATATTGCCATTCCCTTTTTGCGCCTGTATGACAGCAGCCTGAAGGAATTTAAAGTTCCGGTCATTCATTTTTTGGATCCGCTCTTCCAGAGAGAGGTTTTCCAGAATCTTATCCGGGGAACCTTTATGCAGATACATCTGGAAGGCATCCTCATAATGGCCATCCTTCATTTTCTCATGGTAGTCCGTCAGTTTTTCCACACTGTCAATTTTAAGCCACCAGCCGCCGTCGGCAAATACAAATAAATATTCCATATTCTCATCCTTTCGTTTGTTTTAAAAAGAGCCGTCCAAAGTGAACGGCCCAGGTAATCCTATTGTTTCTTTCCGGAATGGACTTCATTGCCATCCGCATCGTAATCACCGGTTTGCAGAAGCTTTTTGCGGAAAGTATCCAGTTTTTTGCAGAACCGTTTTCCATCTTCTACGGTTGTCAGCATAGTGAGGGCATCAATCATACCATCAATATGGCCGGCAATCCGGTAATAGCGTTGGGGGTTATCTTCAGGAGAGATCGCCTGCAGCGTTTCCTCTAAGCGTCCCTGTTTTTCCCTCAGCCATTCATTCCAGATGTCAAGCTCCAGATCAGTCATGGCTGAATTTCCTCCACTGGCATTGCTTTTCCCGTCTGTAAGAGCAGGATGAAAAGCGTCAGAAAGAGGAAAATCGACTTCTGTAATCGCCCACTCGCTCCAGTCGCCATGAATAACGGCAGTGGCGCTGAATGTATCCAGGGAAGTGTTTTCTTTTTCGTCCGTCGTTTGCTCGATACCATCCAGGGCCGTATGGAAGCTTTTCTCCATTTTGCGGTAGATATCTTCATAGGAAAAGGAGATAAGCGGATCGTTTAAGCCTGCAGAATAACTGGTTAAAATAAAGATCTTCATGCGTATTTCCTCCTTTAAGCTGCCGCATCATCTGGCTGATACGGATTTTCAAATTCATGGATATAAATGTCCGACTCTTCCAGGAGGTCTTTGAGTGCTTCGAAAGATTCCGCTTCGTAGCCGAGAGCCTGGAAACATGCCAGGATATCCTCGGCCAGTGCAAAGGGATTGTCGTATTCCAGCTTTTCTGTAATGCGTTCTCCGGATGGGGTAACCAGTGCTTCATCCCGTATGCTGACCATGTACCGGTCAGGGAAATACTTCCCGGAAGTATCGGTATTGTAATAGATCCCTTCTCCGGGTTCAATACTGAGCATCACGAATTCCACACCATAAGTATCCGCTATGGCAGCATAGGCTTCCAGAAGCGGAGTCCAGGCCGCGTCTGTGCTTAACAGGATATGGCCTTCGTCCCGTTCCATATAGCTCACAGTGCCGCGTAAACCGATACCGGTGGTGCAGATCCCTTTATATTCAAAAAGATTCCCGATCCACGCTTTATCTGCATCCGTGCAGATAATCACAGAGGCTTCCAGATCTTCCCAGAGGGATAAAAGCCCCTCCGGATTGGTGCTGGAAAAGAAGTAAACATCATCGCCACATACATTTGCCATTATTCGTCCTCCTCCTGTGTTTCTTCCGTTTCATAGCCTGGAATCTCCATATGGTACAGGCAGTCCTGAAGGTCTGGATCTTTTGCAATCGCATCATATACGCGGTTGATTTCTTCAAAAGAAGCATAGTCTTTGTCAAGCTCTGTAATCTCAACCAGGATGGAAGGATCCGTTGACTTCACACAACTGACGATGCCGTTGTCAATTACGACAGCGACTCTGGGATCCCTTTTTGGGGCATCCTGCATGGCTGCGGTGATGTCTCCGGGGGTTGCTGCCTCCGAGAGGCTGGCCGGATAAAATCCGGGCATAGATGCAGTCTGTGCAAGGATGGCATCAAGGGTCTCCTGGCTTGCGGCGAACCGGTCAATTTCAGCGATCAGCACATGGGCCTCCGGTGACTGGCATAAGACGCGGACCACTTCTTTTTCATCCATAAGCAGGATGATCTTTTCCGGAACAGGATGGCCGGCAGTCTTTTGATACATGCCTTTGGAAATGCCGGATTCTATTTCATCAATTACGGTATCCAGGGTGTCATTGTAAGCGATATTGCAGTCCTCTTTTTTCTGGTACATTTCATATGCTGTATCCAGAAGAGCCGAGTCATCAGGCAGTGTTTCGTAATTGAGATTGCAAAGGCCGGTTTCCTCTGCACGCCGTTCCAGGCAGCGGTTTATGAAGTCCGCTTCCCAGTAAATACGCTGCTGTCTGTAATAGATCCGGTCAATTTCCTGCTGTGACAGGCAGACGGTCATAGCCTGATTCATTTGTTCTTTCATGGGTATCCTCCTTTATCATGGTCTGTGAGACATTTGGTTTTGGCATGGGGTAGAGCAGGACCTTGCCTTTAAGGTCCAGTTCCTTTTCTATCCATGCGTCATTTTCGTAGACTTTTCCGGTAATCGAATTGTAGATCACAGGTGTTTTCTCCGGATTTACCGGGTCCGCCACCAGGCAGTTCTTCATTGCAGTATAAGGAGCAAGTGCATCCTCTATTTTCCTGCGCAGCCCCAGGGCCATTACGTGCAGTTTCTGTACATCATAGGTACGGGACATGCAGAGGCTCATCTGCCGGATCAGGCCGGATTCCTCAATGGCCCGGTTGATCACATCCACCTGCTCGTCAATGGAGACATCCGGATTTACCGGGAGCTGGGTGACAACCACCGATCTGACAAATTCACTGGCGGTTTCATTGATCTGTGCGATCAGGGCCTCATAAGGTTCTTTATAACAGGTCTTTAAGGTTTCCAGCGGTACGTTTTCCCGGTTCTTTTTTAAGGTGGAGAGCAGCTTTTCCAGGCTGCTCCCCAGTTCATAGGTCATCAAGCACACATCACCTCGGTTGGCTTCGCAATGGTTTCATAGCGAAGATCATAGACAGTATGTAAGGTTTCAAAGACAATGCCGTTTTCCGAGACTTCCAGGATGTATTTGACATTGGAAGTCATCATGGCATGTCTGGAAGTGTAGATAAAAGCACGTTCCCCTACACGGAGTGGAAGCGCGAGGCTGCCTGTTATGGAAAATATTTTTTTCTGCTTCTGGGGTATTTCTCCAAATTTCTGAGTCATAGTGATTACTCTCCTTTTATCTGTAAATCATTCATTGACAAAAACCTTAGAGCAGGGCCATGTTGCGGATCCTGCGCCGCATCCTGCTGAAGCGGCTGCCCACGCCGTAAATGGTAATGCTGCATTTTTCTGCAATCTCACGGTAGGTGTAGCCGTCTGCTTTTAAATGTACGACTTCCTTTTCCTTTGGTGTCATGCAGGAGAGCAGTTTTACCAGAAGCTCCTGGTTCCCCAGCGCTTCGTCCATGCAGGTTCTCCGTCCTGGGAGAAACATATCAAGGGACATGGTTTCGTCCTCAAACAGGGTAACGGTAGCCGTGCGCTTGTCACGGGTGCGGTAGAAGTATTCCTTTGCCAGACAGTCTTTCATGTTGCGCCATGCGATCGTGCTGAAGGCATATTCTGCCAGTTCCGGCTTTTCCAGATATTCCTGTACAGCCAGGAGGTAGCCGAAGATGACAACATCATAAAATTCGTCTGCATCAAGCAGGTTCCTTCTTAAAAAATTTTCTACAATGTCATGGTGCAGGGCAGCAAACTGCTTCTGCTGGTCATTTAATTCATGGATTTTTCTCATGTTCATCCTTCCTTCCGTTCATTGGTTTATTTCGTGTTCAAGCATGCTGGCGATCAGCCCTGCACATCCAAGCTCCATCTCCGAGAGCGGTTTTTTGGAAAGCACAGCCAGTGCAGCCGGGCGTTTGCCGTGTACAGGAAACAGTGCAGCCACCGGCTCCCGGTAAGGGGGCATAAAGACAGGCGGCTCTGGTTCCAGTGTGGCTTTCATGCCGGCAGTTACGTAGGCAGACAGTGTATCCGGGACAGGCGTGCCATCCGGGAGATATATGCCTGCGGCAGCAATCACCTGATGTTTTGAGTACAGGAAAACGGCATGCCGGATACTGCCATGCAGGATTGCCAGGAAGCTTTTGGCTTTCCGGTAATCTGCGTCTGTGTCATTGCACCGGTGGAGGTGGATCTCCTGGTCGATTAGTTCTACCTGGAGAGGTTCCCCATCGGCTATTTTTAAAAATCTGCGGATCCTGGCAGGGATCACAATGCGGCCCTGGGTATCCATCGTGCAGATATCTGCGTATTTCATAAGCGTCCCCTTTCATTCACAAGAAAAGAAGCAGCCATTGGCCGCTTCCTTCTTAAACTGGTATTATGCGGCATAGGGGATTCCCTGTGCCGGATTCTGGTATTGTCCGTTCTGCATCGGATATTGCGTCTGGCTCTGTGCCTGCCACTGCGCCTGCCAGTTTGCGTAAGCCTGTTTCCCGTTCTGGATGAGGGAAGGGGCCACGCATGCCTCCCAGTTGGTGATGTAGGAATCCGTGCGTTTGAGAAACGTATACAGATCCATATCCGTAAGCTGGATAAATGCACTTTTTTCCGCAAGGAAGCTTCCGGACTGCATGTAAGATCCGCCCTTCTGGTTCTGTACTTTGATGCCTCTGCCGTTTACGATCTGGATGCGCCAGGGGCTTTTCATCATACGCCCATTCTGGTCAGTGGTATGGCGGGAAATGGAAAACTGCTGTGCCGTGGAATACCCCTGCCCGTCCGGCTGGCCGTAGATCTTGCTCTGCGACCATTCGAATTCCTGAAAACCGGCAGTGATCCGTGTTAAGAAGAACTGGATCTGCTCCGGGGAGAGGTTAAACTGGACGATCACATTTTTGTCTCCTGTGCCGTTGGAATAATCCTGGATCGTGATCCCGATCAGGGAATGGGCTTTATGCCCGTTTTCCATGTATTCCCCTTTGGCATGGAGCTGTGCGTAACTGGTCAGTGCGGTAAACCGCAGCCGGTCATAGGCCGCGATCAGTTTCCGGTCCGTCTGTACCTTGATGATCTGGTCAGAATAGCGTACCTGTTCATTTTGATTCATTGTCTGTCCCTTCTTTCTATATAAGATGCTGTTTTACCAGGAGCGCCATGTTTTTAGGCAGGTCTTCCAGGTTGGTGATATCCAGGAAGCCGTCCTTGTAAATGCGCCGGATGTTTTCTTTGTCGGAACCGATGGCAGCGGCGAAAATGGTGATCCCCTGCCGGTTATATTCCTTCTTGATCCCCCGCAGGTCCGCCTCTGCTTCTGTGCCGTAATACCCGTAATCGGCGGGCTGCCCATCAGAAATGATGATGAGCAGCTTTTTCTTTTCCGGACGTTTTACCAGGCGTTCCGCTGCAAACCGCAGGGCGGCGCCGTCACGGTTTCCGTCCCGGGCGCTCATGTCCATCAGGCGGTAGCGGTCCGAGGCATCTACAGAATCAAAGCTGGCATAGGAATAAAGCTCTACGCCGTATCCGGTAGAATGCCCATAGATCTCAACCGGGATATCCAGGCTTTTGCAGAAATCATACACGACAATGGCAGCCTTTCTTGCATGGGTGATGCGGTCAGCACAGGACATGGAGCCGCTTTCATCCACCAGGATCGCAACAGCCAGCCTCGGGCTTTCATCCGGAAGGCGGTTCCTGATAAAGTAAGTTCCGTCCTCATGGTGGAGTGCATGCATGTCAAGCCGTTTCCCAAACTGCAGGTTCTTCATTTTGCCGCCTTCGCTTTCTTCTTTCAGAAGTGGGCGGATGGTTGCCTGCAGCCGCCGGGAAGCTTTGATGAGCGGCGGCGCGATCGTCTGGTACTGCTGGATCATATGGTCGGTCACACACGGCATCCGGTTGACTGTCACATGGATCCCTGCATGGGCGTTTCCGTAATGGATGTCATCAGCCGCCTTTTGCAGCTCCTCGGCCAGTTCCTGCTGGTACTGGGCCTCTGCTTTTTCCGTGGCGACATCATTCAGGATACGGAAGATATCGTCTGCAGCCTTTTCATAGCTGGAACCCAGGTACTGGTGGTTGTAGGTGATGCCGGGATTATTGCCGTCCAGGATGGAAGTTGTTTTTGCAAGAGCCATCCGGTTCCCCTCTTCCTGTACAACCTCCTGTGCGTGCCGGAAATGATTCTGCCGGATATCCGCTGCCTGTGGCGGCAGGGGATTTTCCTGCTGTTCTTTTTTCCCTTTTTCTGCCTGCTTCGGGGCTGCCCCGTTTTTACCGGACGGAAGCGGTGCGCCTCCGTGTATCTGGCTGCCCAGAATGGATTCCAGAAGGTTTTCTGCATCTTTTTCCCCCTGTTTGTTGATCTCTTCCTCCATGTCCTTGACCAGCGGCCTGATATACTCCCACAGGAAAACAAGGAGCTGGTTGGTGGTCCGGAAACGGTCCCTCACATCATCGGAATACAGCGCATCGTCTATATAGGGGATGCACTCTTCCAGAATATCCAGGTAAGGCCCGGAGTAACCGTAGAGGTTATTGACCGACCCGGTGCGGCAGTACTGAAGGATCAGGTTTGCGGCAATGGAAAAATCCTGGTATTTCTCATCAATCTGCTGCTGGATGGAAGGCATCTGCTCCGCCATCCGCAGGCTGTTCAATTCAATTCCAAGTTTATAGGTGCCGGGATAGTCTTCCGATATACGGGCCTCGATGTAAATATCTTCGAGGATGTTGCTGATATGGGATGCACAACGCTCCAGTGTCATGCAGCCGGCCCTGTCGCCGGAAGCGACGATATCCATGATCTCCTCCAGGTTCTGGTCATGCTGCGGTGCAGGGGCAGAAGGCGGCTCCGGGTAAAAGGAGCCTTTGGCCATGCTGTTTAAGTACAGCGCAAGCGCTGTAAAGTCTGTATACAGCAGGTGGCCGGTCTCATGCCCGTTCAGCCCGCTGATGCTCTCAGAGCGCAGGATGCGGGATGGGAAACTCTGGGTGATCCGGTTGGCTGCGTTGATATGGATCTTGTAATTGTCCGTATAGGCAACATCCGTATCTTCAGAAGGATCCCATTCCATAAGTACCTGCAGGCCCTGGCGGTAGCGGCCGGTAGCCGCTTTTGCCATAGAGGTCTGGTATTTCTGGTAGGCAGAGGAGAGGAACAGCTCATCATCCGTAAGGGAGAGTGACTGGTCTTTGATCATCTGCTGTAATTTTTTCTGGTTGCTGTTCAAATCTTATTCTTCCTTTCTTTTAAAATAATTTTTCTGTCAGAAGCTCTTCCATAGTGCAGCCGAAATAAGCTGCCATACGGTAAGTAATGTATGTGGGCGGAAGGGTTCTGCCGGATTCGTAATTGATAATTGATTTCCGTGGGATGTGAAGGATCCGAGCCAGGGTTTTCTGGGAGAGCTGCCATCTTCTGGATTTCCGCAGGTAACAGAGGTTGGATGCAAAGATCCCACGCATGGCATCTTCTGTCACAGGTCTGTTTGTCATGGCTGTCACCGCCTTATGCCGCAAGGATGGAATCCAGGCAGCCCGTCTCCACTTCCATACGGCTTTCTGCATCCGCGGACACAGAAGACAGCACAGTGTAATGTGCCGCTTCCCGGATATCCCCGCATACCATGTAGGACTGTACCCAGGAGACCAGTTCCCGGACGCCACAGCATCCGTCTGTGATCAGGTTTTCCCTGCAGTATTCCGACACCGCTTTTACGATCTTTGCCATAGTCCGCACGGCCTTTTTGTCGGAACAGCCGGTGATGCCGAGTACGCGCTGTACCAGGGTTTCTTCGTCCGGTTCCTCCAGGTCGATCACAAGGTTCATACGGGAGATCACGGACTGGTTCATCTGTCTGCAGCCTGCATAATCATTATTGGTCGTTACGACGATGGTAGTGTCCGGATGGCGGTTTATCACTTCGCCGTTTGGCAAAAAGACGCTGTTGCACCGGTCCAGGAGGGAGTTAAGCCCTACCAGGACGCCGGGGTTTGCAATAACCGTCGGCTCCTGAAGCTCGATGAGATAACCGTAGCGGATCGCTTCTACAAGAGGTGTATCCACATATTTGAATTTCTGGTGGGAGGACTGGTTTTTATAATGCTCATGCATCTCATCAAAGATGGTGTCGATAAGCTTCTGGTATACCGCGTCCTCTGTGACTGATTCATCGTAGGTTCCTGTCATCTTCTGGTAAGCTGTCGCCGGATCCATCATGATATCCTGGAATGTGGGGTATTCACTCTGGAGTGCGGATAATTTCCCGTCCACATCTGGCAGGATCTGGCCTAACAGGTCAAAAATTTCCGTATTGGCGGAGCAGGTGATGCACCGGTAGGGTAGGTGCAGCCCGGCAGCAATGGCCTTGGCTCCTTCCGTCTTTCCGGTTCCTGCGGGGCCGCGCAGAAGGAAATTCCGCATGGGTGAAACCGTATCTGTAGTCAGTTTTGCATGCTCACAGATCCGCTTGATCTCCGGTGGTATGATGTACCAGGACTCAAGTTTTGGCACAGTCAGTTCTTCCTGCGGGGTAAGCGTCCGGGATTCGGACAGGATGTATTTGTCTACAAAATCTGCCTGGGCGATAGCGGCGGCTACGGCTTTTACTGCAGCACCGGGCCGGATCACCTGGAAGGTGCCCAGGATCGTCGTGGTGGGTGCATAAGTGCCTTTCTGGACGGCAAAAGGTGTAACCTTCTGTATGGAGCCGTTATTAGGAGTATCATTTGGGATTCCGCCGGTTGGCAGTTCCTTTGCATACCGGACGCGGCGGTAGATGTTATCGCACAGGACAGCGGCTGTTTTTACTGCCTCTTCCATGTCGGTGTAACCGTCGTCCCGGAGTTTTTTCAATGTCTGGTACTGTTCATTAAACTCGTCATCTGCCATGACCGTAGGCAGGAGGGCAAAGATCAGTGCAGCACCGCTGTTTTCATCTTCCTTCAGCATATATTTTTCCGGTTCGCTTTCGGCATCTATAGGGCTTGGATAACTTCCTGCAATGAATTTGCCGTTGACCCGGTTGTAGATGACAACATGCAGGTTCCCGGTCCTGCTGGGATATTCCGCAATGGTAAAATTGTTGCCCTGGCTTCCGACAGCGCCCAGTTCCTCCGGGGCTTTTGTGCCATCCGGGGATTCCAGTTCCATATAGGACAGGATTGCCCGGAGCGTGGCGGCATGCAGGGTAGAGCGTTTACGCGGCTGTGTGCAGTATTTTGAATATACATCTGTCCGTACACAGTCATCGGTGTAATCCTCAAAGGGTTTGGGAAGGGTGCGTTTAAAGCTCCAGTTTGGTATCATGTTTCCGATCGCCATAATTGTTTCCTCCTTTATGACATCCAGGATAATTCCAGGGTGTCGCTGGTTTCTTTTGCATTTAATTCATCATGGATGAAGATGTCCGTAAGGGCATTCCAGTATTTTTTTGGCGGGAAGTGCTCAAAGGCTGCTTTTACCTCCGGGGTATCCCCGTTTAAGATAAAGATCTCACCGGATTCATTGATGAAAAGCTTTTGGTGTCCCCTGGCCTGCAGGTCCCCGATCACGTTCTGTAAAAGCGGTTTCCCGATCAGCGTATACCAGGATTTGGGGTCCACCTGCATGGGCGGTTCCAAAGGAGTATCCTTTTCATGGGGAAACAGTGCTTCCACAGTCATCATGGTAAGGTTCAGGTTCCCGTAAGCATCCAGGGATACCTCAGCAAAGTTGTAGCTTCCGGTATGGAAGGTACGGATCCGCAGGGTTTTGCCGGACAGGAGCCTGTCTGCACTGGGGCGCCTGGTAAAGTCCCAGGTGGCTTCCGGATAGGCAGACTTCAGTTTCCCGGTGATCTGAAAGCTGATCTGTCTCCAGAGCAGGGTTTCCAGATCAGAAATTTCTTCCGGGCTGTCAGCGTTCTGGGCTCTCTTCTTTTGCCGGGAACGCCCAGGGCGCACCAGCCGGGGAAGGAGAGGAACCAGAAGCAGGGCAAAGCTTGCAGCAATCCCGGTTACCGCAATCCATGTGATGATGGGGCGGTCTGCGTATTGGGGCAGAAGGATCAGTACTGCAAGTAAAACAGCGGCCATAACAGCCAGAAACATACGGCTTTTACTTTTCTTCTTTTGCTTTCTCATAAGAGACATCCTTTCTTCAATCATTCTGATAAAAAAGAGGAACTGCAGTGGCCTGCCGGGCCATGCAATTCCTCATCCTGTGGGGTGATTCTTTAATTAAACGGTAAACGGGAGCTGTCCTGCCATTCCTTCCGGGACGCTGGAAAAGCCTCCGCCAGCAGGGGCGCCTGGCATGGTGCCGTTATACGTCATCTGGCCAGACTGCTGGAAATTATTCTGCTGGTACATTCCATTTGCCATAGCCGGATTGGGTGCGGGGGCACCGTTAAAAGTGCCGGGCTGCATACCGCGGTTTCCCTGTGGTGCCGGAGCATTTGTCATGCCGGCATTGGAAGTTCCGGGAGTATTCATGTATCCGCCGCCCTGCATCACAGGGGGCTGGCCGTTCCCGGCTCCGGGTGCTGCAGCTCCGTTATTGCCTGCCATCTGTCCGCCGGCAGGAGTTCCATTCGGGGCTGTATTGGCTCCGTTCTCAGGCCTGTTGGCAATGCAGAATTCCCAGTCTTTTACAGACACTTCAATGCTTACTCCAGCCTGGCCTGCCCGCTGTCCTTTGTTGTAAAGAAATGGATGGATATCCACGCTTCCGGTAATGGAAAGGCAGGTTCCTGTCTTTACGCCGGCTTTTATCAGGCGCTCTGCAAGAAACTTGCTGAAATAGCACTGATAAAAAACGCTTTCATACGGATTATTTTTGTCCTGGCTGCGCTGCGTGGTCGCAATGTCGAGTGAGATATACTCCGCTCCTGAATTCTTTCCCTGCTGCATGACGGGATCCTTTGTCGGTCTCCCCATAAAGTGAATCATTGCCATGTTAAATCTCCTTTCTGCCTCTTTGGGCGTTAAAATAATAAAAATAGATAAAAGAATAGGAAACCTGTAGTCCAGATTCCCCATAAATAAAAAAAGAGCCATTAAGAGGCCGCATAATACGGCTGTCCTAATGACTCTGATTTCCAAACTTAAACTTGCGTGTGTCCTGGATGAATGGTCCAGACTCCCGTGTCGGGATAACACAAAAACTTCAATACAAGATTATAATAGCACAAGATATGGTGTGTGTCAAATGAAAATGAACAATATATTGATGTTTGGGCGGTGAAGATATGACAAGTTAGTATATCCATTGCAAGTGAGGAATGGTATAATGAATAAATGTGAATTTGCATTTTTCCAGATTGTATTAAACTAATGCCACAAATATAGAAATATTTTTGATTTGTGGCATACAATTTGGAATTGACCAGATCACTCCCAGCTTGCGGAAGATAGAAAGGAGGGCAATATGAGGATATTGGTAGATGCGGATGCCTGTCCGGTAGTGCGCATTGTTGAGAAAACAGCAGAGAGATATGACATCCCAGTAGTTTTGCTGTGTGATACGAACCATATTCTGCAGTCGGAATATAGTGAAGTGATTACGGTGGGAGCCGGTGCGGATGCAGTGGATTTTAAGCTGGTGAATATCTGTCAGAAGGGAGATCTTGTGGTCACACAGGATTATGGCGTGGCTGCCATGATTCTTGGAAAAGGGGCATATGGGATTCACCAGAGCGGGAGATGGTACACAAATGATAATATCGACCAGATGCTCATGGAACGGCATATGGCAAAAAAGGCCAGAAACGCAAAGAAGAGAAACCATATAAAAGGGCCTGCAAAGAGGACAGAAGAAGATGATGCCAGATTTAAACAGTCCCTGGAAAAACTGATTCAGAAATTAATGTGAGGTATGCGGATGGAATATATGACAAAGACAGAGATGGAGCACTGTATGCAGGTAAAGGAGATTTTTCGGGAATTATCGGAGCGCACAGAGGATTTCTGTGTGGTAGATGCATACCCGTTTGGATGTGAAGTATTGGAATGGTACAATGCGGACAGGGGTTTTGACCGGATGGTGCATTTCACAGATGCATCGGAACTATTTGATTATCTGCTTGAGACATGGGAGAAGATTTATCTTTTTGAAATGCAGAAGCTTTATGGAAATACAGAAATGGATGAAGAGGAGATATTAAAAATTCTTCCGGACGAGCGGAAAAGAGAGATGGAAGGCATCCGGATGGATTACATTATGCAGTATGAACAGTGCAGTATAAACTGGTAATGAGGCGTGAGATAAAAGATTTCTATTAAAAATCTGGTAATCAATGATTTGAATACAGGTATTGAACGTTAAAAGGGCTGTCCAGGGTAAAAATATTAAAAACGGTGAAAAACTATGAAAATTCATAAATCAATTCCCATTCGATAAGTTTTTTCGCTGTCTGGGCAGTAACTGAAGGCAGGGCCTCTGCAAGTTGTTTTCGGGTGAAGCTGTGTTTACACAGATATTGTTTCAGCAGGGCCGTCATTTCCTGTTGGGGGAGCTCCGCATATTTTTCTGCTGTAGAGACTGCATCCAGAATTTGCAGGAGCAGGGCATTTTCTTTTGTAATCTGCATGGCCGGATGCCTGAGACGTACATTCTGGCTGCCGACTGTTATAGTACGGCCTTTCGTGGCCTCTTTATCGGTTACGATCTCTATCACTGCAGGCATCTGGGTTGTAAGTCCAAGCTGGTTGGAAAAATATGCCCCGGAAAAATATCCATAGGTTTCCGTGCCATTTTCAACATATTTGCGGGTAATTACTTTAATTGGATCCAGATAAGGTTTCTCTAATAAGCGGGAAGCTTTGGGGAGATAATATATCCCGGTATCAAAGCGGATCAGGTCGCCGGATTTTACCATGCGTTTAAAATACTGGCGCAATGCATTATCACTCAGACTTTCCAGCTTTATTTCACTGATCAGGATCGGCTCATTGTAGCCGTAGGTCTTTTCTAAATATTCTTTCAGCATATCTGTATCCATTCCTTTCAACTTCATAATAATATATTTATACTATTAGAGTCAATAAATATGTCAAAAATATTATGGGAGTAGTGCTGAAGAAGAAACAGATTGTATTAAACTAATGTCACAAATAAAGAAATATTTTTGATTTGTGGCATATAATTTAGCATTGATCAGATAATTCTCAGTTTAAGATGAAAAGGACTGGAATATGGGAAGGATTTCTGTGTGGTAGATGCGCATTCGTTTGGATGTGAAGTATTGGAATGGTACAACGCGGACAGGGGATTTGACCGGATAGTGCATTCCACAGATGCATCGGAACTTTTTGATTATCTGCTTGAAACATAGGAGAAAACTTAGAACAGATGAAAGAGATCCGGATGGATTATATCATGCGTTATGAACAGTGCAGCATAAACCGGTAATGATGTAGGGGATAAAAATTGCGGGAGTAATTTGGTCTCACTCTCGCAATTTCAAATTTCCATTTTTCAGAATGGTCATTGTGCCGTTGTATATCCGGTCAAATATTTCGTAACCGTCCATTTTCATTAACTGCATTTCTTTTGTGTTTTTATGTATCTTGAAGGCAGTCTGGTGGCTGGCCTGGTGGAGCTGCATCCAGGAGTCGAAGTATTGTTTTGCTTCGTTGCGTTCCAGATGTAACCGCTCTTTCAAAACATAGAAGGATGAGAGAGCACTGATACAGGGAATGCCGCCTGTACCGGATAGCCCAGCCCTTGCACGCCTGTCATCAGAACAAAACACATAAAGCTGAATATTTTCTATATTTTGCAGTACCTGCTGTAAAACATAGTTTTTTATTTCCCCCAGGTTATTGTCACATCCAATATCAGCATCGCACTGGGAAAGTTCAGCGGTAAACTCTGTTTCAGGAAGGGATGTCTTTTTTTCAAGTTCTGCATAGTATTTTCCGTAAAAGCTTCCGTCAAACAGGCTGCAGGCATTATTCAGATAAAAGAGGAACATCGAAATGCTGTTTTTGCCATACAACGGATGTAAGAGAGCCAGAAGGTCGGCATCAGAAAACTTTTGTATGCTTCCTTCCGTTATTTTCTGCTGAAGCCAGATGATTGCGGATGCATTGTGACGGCCTAATTCTATACAGATCTGTTCATGGCAGACAAACAGATAGCCAGGAAGCTCCATAACTCTGTCTATGAGCCGGTTTTCATCATCTTTTCTCGTTATATGAAGTTTTGAGATGAAATCAGTATCAAATAATGCACATTTGTTCATAGATGCTGTCCTCTATCCGTACCATAGCGGGAACATATTTTATGGAGAGTCTCCAGATCGGAGGTGGCCCGCGTATCCGTGAGCAGTTCATATTCCTGGTTCTGGTCGATCAGTTGCTGTAGGCTTCCCGTCTGCAGGATTTCCGGGGTACGTCTCTGCCATCTTTGTGTATCCGGTGTATAGAGAATACTTTTCTCATAAGTGATTTTTGAAACCGACAAAAAACGCATCAGAGCAGTTTGATCCAGGTATCCATCCTCGCAAAGCCGCATCAGGATCGCTTTGTACGGAACAGCGAAAATTGCCATCAGACGGAGAATCTCTTCCATGCCAAGATGCTCCCTGTCAATACCATAAATCTGCATCTGTTCATGTAGGGCACTGGAGGGGACAAGAAGCAGTCCGGCAAAAGCATTCGCCTCCCGGTCCTCCTGGCTTTTTACATCCTCATCCATAGTGGCAGCACTTAAAAAAGATCCCTTCCGCAATACACTCCGGTCTTTGTTTTCTATGAAACACCAGATATGATAGAGTTCGTGGGCTGTGGCAAAGATCTGTTTTGATAATGGAAGCCAGGAATTCACATAGACAAAAATTCTGCCCTTTTGTACACACGTAAGGGCGCAGAGATCATCATCTTTTGTCGGAAAGCGGAGCAGATCCAGACATTCCCGGTTTTTCCGGGCATAATTGACCAGCACGGAAAAAATATCATCCTGTATGATGTTGTTCCCATTATAGATACTGTTGAACTGGATCACAGCGCGTGTTAGTTCTTCGAATTTGGCGTTGTCCTGTATATAAAGGCTGTTTTCTAATACATTTCCCATTAAAAATCCGTCCACTCCTCCCGCATTGCCATTCCGTTTTCCCTTACCTTATCATGGAAAAGAATGAGTTCGATCAGTGTATCAATATCCCGGATAGACTGCCTGGCCTCTTCTGTTTTTGCCTGCCCCATAAAAACATGGAACACATCGTTTTCCTCATAATTGTCCGGAACCGTAGTCAGTGCTTCCATATTTGTGCCACAGAACTGGGCAATCTGAAGCAGTTCTGATGCATTGATAGTACGTGTGCCGTTCAGCATTTTGTTTACAATCTGCCTTGAAACATGTAGATGGTTTGCCAGATCCACCTGTTTTTTGTGGTTTTGTTCAAGAAATACGTTGATGTTGTTGGCAATAACAAGATTCATGTCTACCATAACCAGTCACCTCCTCATTATTTTTCTGTCTCCATTATATGCGTTGAATCAAGAATTGTCAATGATTTGAATACAGATAATAAATATATTATGCGAAATAATGCCATGATGTATTCGATTTAGATACAAAATAGAAAAAATACCACGGAGATTATTGGAGTATAGGACTGGAGGAAAACAGATCAAAGATAAATATATCAACTCGACAAACAAAAATCGCACCCGCTAAACTGCAAGTGCGATATCTTTGTTAATATTACGAATCCTACGCAGCTCCAGGACGGAACAACATATGACTCTATTAATATAGCAAAAAAGCAATGTGTTTACCGACACTAAAGACGCACATTGCTTCTGCTCTCATTTATTTTCTGGTGATAAGTATACACAGAGATTGCCCAGATGTCAATTCGTTAACTAAAAGTTTTTGGCGATTGATTGACAAGGATGTGGGGAAAGAGTAGAATAACATTCATAGAACAAAAATCGTTAGAGGTTTTTACCAGGGCGGTGCGTGCACTAAACTGGATTTGAGCTTATTGAATAAAAAGGTTCACTAGAAAATATGTTGTGTTTTCTAGTGAGCCTTTTTATCGTTTTACCATGATTAAATTTACATATGGAATACTAATCTGTTTCTGCAAGTTCCTCAAATCCCAGGAAATCCTGATAGGACTGCATGGAGTCGTCCGTGCCACGGGCATTCCGGAAGTAGACCCGGTAGGTACGCCCCTGCAGGAGTTTTACATTTTTATCGACGGTAAAGGTATACTCACGTCCATTGGGATCTGAGAGGCGGATCTGCTGTGTCCGTTTCAGCAGGGACATTTCCCTTGCGGTACAGGTTCCGGTCAGGATCTGGTAGTCTTTGCGGCGGATCAGGCGGTAGAGCAGGACGCAGCGGAGGATGCAGCAGATGCCGATGGCAAGGCTCATGAATAAAAAGAGCATATCTTCCATCTGGAAGGAAAAGGCGCATCCAAATAAAACACAAAAGAAGCCGATTGCCGCCTGGACAATCAGCTTCGAAAATAATGGTTTTGGCATAGGTCTCCTTTCAAAAACTTTGAAATGAAATTTGTTTGTTCAGATACAGGTTTCCCACAGCCTGGAGGATGGGGTACTGGGTGTGGCAGATCTGTGCTTCTTCTGCCAGTGTCTCATAACTGTCATCCGTGCCGTCATACAGCTTCTCCATGACCTCATCATCCTGTGCAGGGATGCTGCCGCGGTCTATGCAGGTTACAAGCTCTGCCGTGGTGAGGGAAACGGCCTGGGCAAGCTGCAGGACAGTATTTTCAATCGGTGTGTTCTTTTCCTTTTTCAGATACTTCCAGCAGTCGCTGTATTTTATTTTGCCCTCTGTAAGCAGGCGGATACAGGTAAAAAGCCGGATACGGAAACGGTCATCCACAGGCCGGATATGGAGATTTCCGAGAAGGCCGTAAAGGGCATCCACACCGGAGATCCCGCAGCCTTTGGCGACCAGCCCGCGCAGGATCAGACGGTTCAGGTAATGGGAGAATCCCATGCCTTCGGGAAGGCTGCTGTTTTTCAGCCTCGTCTGGTAAAAGCTTTCCAGTTCATGAATCTGAAGGATCTGGAAAGCAAGGCAGCTCCACAAAATCAGCTCATGCCCGGAAAGCCCGTATTCCTGACGGTTATTGATCACCATAGGGACGGATTTTCCATTGCAGTTGCGAAAGTTTAAAGAACCGATTGCAGTATAAAGTGTCAGCATAAAAGCCCCTCCTTTGTTGTTATGCTAAAAGTGCATATAGTTCCGGATCCTGCCGGAGCCGTTTTTTGGCCTTGCTCTGCCATGCCCGGATGTGGTTGGACGGTACGCCATAGAGCCTGGCAAGCTCTGTGCTGGTATATCCGTTTTGCTGTAAACGCAGGGAAGTGATCCCTTTTTGGATGATGCCGCTGCTCTGGTTTTCCAGATTGATAAGGTAAGCCGTGGACTCCCTGGAAAGCGTCTGCTGCTCCGGGGAGATGCTCCTGGTGTCCGGGCAGGAGAAGTGATCATCCGCCTCATCGCCGGACAGCATGGCATCCAGGGAGCAGAACAGTGCCTTCTGCTTTTTGCACTCCCGCCAGTAATCATAGATGGCATTGCGGATGGCGGAGCGCGCATAGGGGATAAAAGGACGTTTCCCATCATAGCCGGCGGCTGCATGGCACAGGGCCAGATAGCCGGTCTGGGCCAGTTCCTCATATTCCTGGTGCGGGAGGCGGGTGTAGGATGCCGTCAGCGCCCGTACCATTTTCGGCACCAGGTCCAGATGGTCTTCTACAAGCTGGTTTATAACAGAATTGTCATTCATGCCGCCTCCCTTCTGCAGCCTGCCGGGGAGAACTGCTTCTGGTTATTGTGCAGGACTTTGGATGCTTCCTGTATGAGCTGGTCACACATATAATCGCTGAAATTTCCGATATGCGCATCTTTGGGGTTCAGGCAGAACTTGTCTGCCATCCAGCGGTAGGCATCCTGCTTGGATAAGATCCCCCTTTTCCAGATCTGGTCGAAGATCCGGTGTGTCTGGATCCGTTTCCTGCGCAGGTTCTGGTCTGCCAGGGTGCCTTTTGGCAGTATCGTTCCGGAATGGACACCTACATAGGAATCACATGCCGGATAACGGCTGCATACATAAAGCTGGCCGCCTTTGGATTTCTCATGATGCACATAGGAAGCATCTTTTAAGACTGCAGGGCTTCCGCAATAGGGACAGCGTATTTTTATATTTTTCATAAACGTTCACCTCGCTTTACGTTTTCTATACGTAATAAATGCTGATATACAATGAGTTTTACGTTTTCTATACGTATATTGTAAGTAAATGCGTGATGAATTCCCATAGGGGCAGGGGCAAAACAGGTCCCTTTTGGGGACATTCTGCCACAATCTGCCATATTTATGGCTGGTCCGGATAGAAGACTGCCCGGATCAGGGGAAACAGGCCGCTTTCGGCAATGCGCGGATAATTGACTTCGGTGAAAATAAATTTTGCACAGAAATATCTGAGCAGGAATAATACCGCCAGTACCACGCAGATGCGGTAAGCCTGGTAAACCCGCCTGCTTTTCTTCTGGAGGGATGTGACCCTGCAGTACAGGATGAAAAGCATCGGGATAAAGATAACGGTTGTGAAGATCTGGTCGATGGTCTGGATGATCGCTGTCAGGTCTGTCATGTTCGGATACCTCCTTTTTAGTATCTGTACGGCACGGGAGGCCAAAGAGCAACCTACCAGTCATAACATTCATCTTCCTGGAACCTTAAAAGCTCCATGCAGGGGCAGCCGCGCGCAGGGATGTGCAGGGCCTTCAGGTACACTCCGTACATGGAGAGGAATACAGCCAGGTCCATGCGCAGGAGGCATTCCTCTGGCTCCGGGGACCGGGAAAACAGGATATCCGCATCGGATAGCGGAAGGATCAGGGGAGCTGCCCGCTCATCCGGATGAAATAAAAATCCGGGCTGTCTGCATGTCCCCGGTGCTTCGCATACAGGGCAGTCCACGTAGATGCATTCATGCCAGTTCCCGTCGCAGGTATCCAGAAACCGCCGGATATGTCTGGCATCTGTGCCGATTCGTTTTGTTTCCATCATTCATCACCTTAATAAGACAGGCAGCCGCAAAGGGCCGCCTGCATGGAAATTATTTTTTCGGGTTACTGTTTTTCTTATTTTTGGATCTCAGGACACCGGCTGCGGCACCAAGAAGCAGCGCTGCCGCGGCGAGGCCGGCATAAAGCAGGATCGGGGTGTCATCGCCGGTCCTTACCGGGGTGGAGACATCCGGGGTATCTTTCTTTGGAGCCTCCAGTGTGATGGTCTGGCCTTTGTCCTTGATGTCTTCATGGCTGGTGATCTCCGTCTCCTTTTTGCCAGACAGGTCATAAAGCTTCTCGAAAACAACGAGGTCGCCGGAAGAGAGGGAAGTGGCATCGAATTTGAACGATACTTCGATGGTTCCTTCCGGTTTTTCCGGTTTGAAGGCGGCTTCGGCAGTCACAGCCTTTCCGTTTACTTCAATGGCCTTTCCGGTTTTCTTGTCCATGAGTGTGCCGACAGCTTTATATTCGGTGCCGGGAACCAGGTTTTTGTAAGTGATGGTGTCAACAACCGTTGTCTCTTTTTCCGCAAGTACCTTCTGGTCTCCATCCTTTCCGTCTTTGGCGGTGGTCCTGATCTCCGGGAAGAAGATACTCTGGCCCTTGTCTTCAATGTCTGCGTGTACCGCGATCTCTTTTTCCTTGTAAGATACGGATTCAAAGGCTACCAGGGTTTTCCCTTTCAGCGCACTGGCGTCAAAGGTGAAGGTAAGCTCCACGCTTCCAGTGGCTTCTTCTGGCGTAAAGATAATTTCGGAAGTGACCTTTTTCCCGTCAACCTTCAGAGCCTTTTTGGTTTCTTTATCCATCAGGGTTCCGGTGATCCTGTATTCCCTGCCTGGAATGAGATGGTAGGTAACCGTATCTTTGATGGTAAGTTCTTTTTTGGTGATACCCGTCTGGCTGCCGGTGTCCGGACAGCCTGCTTTTGTCCCGATTTCCGGGAAGAGGATCTGCTGGCCTTCATCTTCAAGGTCTGCATGCACGGCGATCTCTTTGCCATTTTGGGTGACAGATTCAAATACAACGATGGTCTTTCCTTTTAAGGAAGAAGCATCAAAGGTAAAGGATACCTCCACGGTGCCATTGCTTTCTTTTGGAGTGAACTCTGTTTTGGATGTCACTGGCTTTCCACCGATCAGGAGTTCCTTTCCGGATTCCTTATCCATGAGCGTACCGGTTGCCGTATAGGAAAGCTCCGGGATGAGCCCTTTATAGGTAATGGTATCTGTCAGGGTCACTTTTTTGTCCGCCGGTGCCATCTGCTCCCCGGTGTCTGCATTCTTTGCCTGCGTTCCGATCTCCGGGAAGTAGATGCTCTGCCCTTCATCTTCAATATCTGCATGGATGGCAACTTCTTTTTCCAGATAGGATACCGTCTCAAAAGCCACAATGGTTTTCCCTTTCAGGGCAGAGGCATCGAAGGTAAAGGCAAGCTCCACGCTGCCTTCTGCTTTTTCCGGGGTAAAGACCAGTTCAGAGGTAACCGGCTTCCCATTGTCAAGAACCGGCTCTTTTGTCTCCTTATCCATTAACGTACCGGAAACTTTGTATTCTTTTCCGGGGATGAGATGGTAGGAGACCGTATCTTTGATGGTAAGCTGCTCTTTTGCCTCACCTATCTGTGTGCCGGTATCCGCGTATTCCGCTTTTGTCCCGATCTCCGGGAAGAAGATCTGCTGGCCTTCGTCTTCAAGGTCTGCATGGACAGCCACTTCTTTGCCATCCTGTGTGATGGATTCAAATACCACGGTGGTCTTTCCTTTCAGCGTGGTGGCATCGAAGGTAAAAGTGACTTCTACGGTGCCGCTGTTGGTTTCCGGAGTAAAGGCTGTCTGTGCGGTGACCGGTTTTTTATCAACCAGGATTGGTTCCCCGGTTTCTTTGTCCATCAGGGTGCCGTTTACGACATATTCCAGATGGGGGATCAGCCCTTTATAGGAAACGGTATCTGTGAGCGTGACTTTTTCATCGGCATTTGCCATATGTTCCCCGGTATCGGAATCCTTTGCGGATGTCTGGATCTGCGGGAAGGAAACCTGCTGGTCTGTATCGTCAAGGTCAGCATGGACGGCCAGTTTCAGGTCCTTCTGGTACAGCTCCTCAAATACCACGGTGGTTTTTCCTGATAATCCGGATGCATCGAAGGTAAAGCTGACTTCGGTTTTTCCTTCCGCCTTTTTTGCGGTGAAGGTCTTTTCCGCAGTGACTTTTTTGCCGTCAACAAGGAGCGGCTCTCCGGTTTCTGCATCCATCAGGGTGCCGGTAAGCCTGTATTCCTGCCCTTTCTTTAAGCCGGAATATTCCACAGTATCTACGAGCGTGATCTTATCCTTCGCCTGGCTTAAATGGGAGCCGGTGGCTTTGTCAAGGGCGGTGGTGCCGATCTCAATGTAGT
This sequence comes from [Clostridium] symbiosum, assembly GCA_021769625.1. Classification (GTDB taxonomy): domain Bacteria; phylum Bacillota; class Clostridia; order Lachnospirales; family Lachnospiraceae; genus 1XD8-76. The sequence goes on from JAETSN010000026.1 coordinate 30,169, forward strand.
CATCCGTAAGGGTCCCCAGGTCAACCGTGACCGCATCTTTGTATACGGTAACATCAAACTTCAGCAGGTTCATGCCTTCATTGGCGGTGCAGCGCTGCTCTTCAATGGTGTATGTGTCGTAAGGCAGCGCACCCTTGCTGTCATCCGGGGCAGAGGTGCCAAACCAGATGCCGTCTTCGCTGGTCTTGCCCTGGTTGGTGTTCTGGGTGTGCTTGTTCCATTTGGAAGCGGTGCTGGCATAGCCGTTTTTATCCGTTACGATGGTATGGCTTTCTCCTGTAGTGACGGAAGTGATGGAAAATGGTACACTGGCAAGGCGGTTCAGGTTTCCATCAGAAACTTTTACAAGCTCTAAGTCTCCACGGATCACCTGGTTGTAAATGGAAGATTCTTTTTCCGTCAGGTCAACGATCTTCCCGTTTTCCGTGATGTCAAATTCAACGGACTTGGCGCCGTCTTTCAGGTAGCCTTCCGGGGCTTTGATCTCATCAAAACGGTAATGGCCGTAAGGGAGGAGATCCTTTGCAGTAACTGCGGTTCCGGAAGCGTCTGTTTTCAGTGTTGCGACCACCTGGCCGTTTTCATAAGCTTTCCCGTCCACCAGGACCGGATTTTTACAAAGGGTTGTGATGGTAAATTCTGCGCCTTCAAGGGTTGCGCCGCCCTGGGCTTTGGCTTCCCGGGTTTCCAGGTCCCGCTTCTGGATCTTTACTCCGCCGTGGATCACAGGATCATAAATTGAATCGGTCTCCCCGGTCAGGTCAACGACTTTTCCGTTTTCCTTGATGTCAAACTCCAGGGTGCCGGATTCATTCTTTATATATCCCCGGGGCGCACCGGATTCAGAGATCTGGTAATGTCCGTAAGGAAGGGCGTCCGCTGGGGCAGAGGCGAGGCCGGAAGCATCAGAGCGGATCTTCAGTACCGTCTGGTTTTTCTCATAAAGGGTGCCGTTTACCATGACAGGCTGTTCGTTTAGGGAAACGATGGAAAATTCGGCATTTTCCAAAGAAGCATTTCCCTGCGGTACAGTGCCTTTGGTCTCGGCGTCCCTTTTCTGGATCTTAACGCCGCCGCGGATGACGGGATCACTTATGGATTTGGCCTCATCTGTCAGATCCACAATCTTTCCGTCCTCTTTGATATCAAATTCGACCGGTGCATCCGGGGCAAGGTAGCCTTTCGGGGCTTTTGTTTCCGTAATTTTGTAATGGCCGTAGGGGAGAGCCCTGCTGTCTGTGGAGGCAAGCCCGGAGGCATCCGTGGACATTGTTAATACGGCCTGGCCTTTGGCATAGGACTTTCCATTGACCGTGACGGGATTCTCATTTAAGGAAGTAATGGTAAATTCCGTGCCTTCCAGGGAAGAGGCGCCCTGCGGTTTGGGAAGCCCGGTGTCAGCATCCCTTTTCTGGATCTTAACACCGCCATGAATGACCTGGTCGGAAGCGGAGGCACTGTTTGCACCGCTTAACTGGGCTGCGTCACCGTTTTCCTTAATCTGTGCAGCATACATGCCGGTGATCTTTTCCGTTTTCCCGGATTCCTGCAGATAGGCGCCTTCCAGGAGATAACCGGTGGGTGCCTGTTTTTCTTTTACCGTGATGGTGCCAAGCGGGAGGACCGTTTTGCCATCCTGGGTGTAGAAAGCATCCCCGGATACCTTATACGCATCGGACAGGGCAGTGACGTAATGGGTTTTGCCGTCAGAGCCTTTTTCCGCTTTGGTCTGGGTAACCCAGGTCCGGGTGGGAGAGGAGGGCAGGTTGTCCTTTGTATAGTAACCGTCATAGTAGTGCCATTCAAACTGTGCGCCGGCAAGGGAGGCTGCACCCTGCGGGGTGCTTCCGGTTTCGGCATCCAGCTTCTCAAGCGTAAGCATTGGTGCGGCAGCTTTGGGGATATCCGTAACTTTTACGGTGGCGGTTTCCCCTGCCGTGACTTTTACGGAGTGTACCTTGCTGTCAGGGGAGAACCCTTTGGGCGCTTTTGTTTCTTTTACATAATAAGTCCCTTCATTCAGCTCGATGGTATCAGAAACTCCGTTTTTGTCGGTTTTGAAGGAGCCGGCTTTTTTGGTGCAGTCTTTGTCGGAGTAGACCGTGTATTCGGCACCGGAAAGGGAGTAGCAGTTATTCCCGTCGGTAATGGCAGGATTGGCGCTTTCCTTTTTCAGCTTCCCTTTCCCGGGGTTTTTCTCTGCAAAGAACTGCCCCAGGTTCTGGCCGCTTCCGATGTAGACATAGCCATAGCATTTATAGTTATTTTTGTTTTCCTTTGCAAAGGCCAGGGCGTTCTTAAAAACTTCGTCCTGCACTTTTTCGGGAACTTCATCATATCCGGGACGGACATTGTTGTAACCCCAGTCCAGGTAAACGCTGAGCCTGCGCCATACCAGGCACTGCTTTAAAAGGTAACGCTGCTGTTTGCTCAGGGAATGTTCTTTGGCATACTGGTTTACATACTCCAGGCATAATGCCACATTGGTGATCTGCTCCTGGGTCATTTCCGTAGCAGCGTCTTTTTTGGTCTTGTATCCAGGTTCAAAAAGCTGGCCGAGCTGGATGCAGTAGGCAGTTTCCCCGTCTGCGTTCATGATGCTCTCGGAAAAGCTGGAATCTTCGGTACCGTCATTTTTGACCTTTACAATCGTTCCCGCTTTTTCCGGGGCGTCCGTATAAACCTGTTCGGCGGCATATACCGGGAGGCTGCCAAATAAGGTACAGACAGCCAGAAGAAGCGATAAGATGCCGGCCATGAAGGATTTCCTTTTTTTCATAGTGATATCGTGTCCTTTCTATAAGTTGGTAGATGGCAAAGCTAACCGGTTTTCTGTTTCTGGCGCTCGATGATCTCCAGAAGCTCCTGCCGGTCAGTGGTGATCAGTTCCTTTTCCAGCGTGGAAGCTTTGAATTCTACCGTGATATTGTTGTTATTGGTTGAGATCAGGCCATTCCCCCTCTGGAAATGGGTAATGTTCATGACCTCTGTTTCAGAGAGGTGGAGGATATTCTTCACCCGCTGTGCCTCCTCATCCTCCATATTCAGGATGATCTTGGTCTTACAGTTGTTGATGATGCCCTTGCCGTATTTGCCGTCATCCAGTGCGAAGAAATCATTTAAGTCCTGGGTGGCAAAGATGCCTGCACCGGAGTAGGCACGGATGATCTTGGCGATCTCCAGTACGAATTCGGCAGCCAGGCGGTTGCTGGAGGCACCGATGAGCTGCCAGACCTCATCCACAAAGATCGCTTTTTCTGCAGTCCTGTTTTCCTTCGCCTTATCCCAGACGTAATCCAGGGCGACGAACATGCCGACCGTTAAAAGGTCACTGCTTCCGGTCAGTTCGGAAATATCCAGCACGGTGTATTTGTTCGTCAAATCCACATTGGTCTGCTGGTTAAAGGAAGAAGCAGAGCCGTGCACCAGACGGTTCAGGATATTGGCCAGGCGTTTGGTGTCCGCACTTTCCATCAGGATATCGTAGACATCTTCCAGGATCGGCATCTTCTTATACTGCTCCGGATGTTCCGGGTCAGCCAGGGATTCATTTTTGTGGGTGATCCCCTTCCTTGCATATGTTTTGATCAGGGCCTCGTCAAGAAGCTGTTTTTCCTCATGGTCCATGTCCGGGATCAGGAGGGAGAAAAAGATATGCAGCTTCTGGATCTTGGCGGCAAGGGCGGAGGCATCCATCGTGGGGCCGTCTAAGAGTTCGTTGACGGAATTATCCACCTTACGGATGTCCATGATGTTGATACAGTTGCGGCTTGCGGGGGAGATCTGGATGAATTCGCCTCCCACATTTTTGCAGGCACGGTAAAATTCGTGGCCCTTCAGCGGTGCGATGATAAATACCTGGATCCCTTTCCGGCGCATCCGAAGTGCCATCGTCTGCATGGTGAAGGTCTTGCCTGCACCGGAGCAGCCCAGGATACAGATATTGGAATTCTTGTACTGCCTGGAATCAAAAATGTCTGCGATCACCAGGGAGTTGTTGTGCTTGTTGACACCGAACAGGATCCCGTTGTCATCGCAGATGCTGTAGCTGGTAAACGGGTAGCAGCTTGCGGCTCCCGTAGTCAGGACATTGCGCTTGGACAGCTCAAAGAGCTTCTTATCCAGGTTTGCCAGCGGCAGGGAGGACAGAAACCCCTGCTCCTGGAGAAAATAGCAGGAACGCAGGTCCATGTCCTGGGAGATCAGAAGCTTTTTCATTTCCTGGATGCGCCACTGGAGCTCCTCCAGATTGGAGGCCGTGATGGTAATGAGAAGGTTCATATAATAAAAATCCTCATTATTTGCCAGCCCCGCCTTCAGGAAATAGCCGGAGCGGATGGCGGAGTCCAGGTCATCAAAATCAGCGTTCGTATCAGACGCATCCTTTAATTTGGAACGGTTGATACGGATCTGCTGGCCAAGGCGCTGCTGGATCTTGTCTTTTGGCTGTTTGTGCAGGTAAAAATCAATGTCGATCCCTTCCCCCGCGTTGATGAGCAGGGAAAGCCAGCCGGGGGTAACCTTGTTTTTATAGCCGTCGGAAGGCACGATCAGGTACGCATGGTAGATCCCGTTGATCAGGACGTAACTGCTGTGTTTGAAATCTACGCTTTGGGGGGCAATGAACTCATTCATACGGATATGGTCGATCTCTTCCTGACGGTTTTGCGCCATATAGCCTGCAAGCACATCGGCAATGCGTTGGGGAAGGGGCTTGTCTGAACACAGGGAACGGTTCAGCAGCGTGTAAAGGACTTCCGCAGTGAATTCGTCCTCATTGTCATGGGAAACCACATCATTCCCGCACTGGTATAAAAAGGTTTTTGCAGTCTGGGCTGCGGTTTCCAGCGCGGCAAGGATCTCCTTTTCCTCCACCTTCCGGTTTACATTGAAAGGCTCATACTCGAAGATCAGGAAAAAGCGACGGGAAACAGCCTCTTTGGAGCTTAATTTCCTCACGAACTGGATGTAATCCTTCTGCAGCTCCCGGCACCGGGGATCCGTTTCACGGGAAAGCTCCAGGGCCGCCTGGTCCAGATGCTTATTGATATCCGCTTTTTTGGAGATCATCTTGATCTGCAGCTTAACGGGGCTGATCTTCAGATAGGAGATAAAACTGTAGATGATCCCCTGCTGTTCGCGTGCGCTCCTGAGAAGGAAATTGATGGGTTCAATCTCCAGGATCTTTACGTAGCGGTGGTCTGTGGTGTAGACAACCCCGTTGGCAATCTTTTCCACAGGGAGGTAATCCTCAAGTGTCATGTCCTTCCGGCGTTTTTTCTTTGCCGGGGCTGCGGCAGGGCCGGGCTGTATTTTACCGGCCTCCTTTCCGGCATTTTTCCCTGCCTGTTTTGCCTCCTTTCTGGCGTTTGTCTCCGCCTGTTTTGCTTCTTTCCTGGCGGCTTTTTCTGCCCGTGTAGCTTCCCGGCGGGCCTCCTCTTTTTGGCGGGCGGCCTGTTTTTGTTCCTCCTTCCGTTGCCGTTCCCGCTGTTTCTTTTCCCGTTTTACGGCCTTTAAGGATTCGGCCTGTTCTTTTTGTGCCAGCTTTTTTTCATAGGCCAGGATGCGGATATCCTCGCGGGCCTGCTTTTTGATGCCGCGTTTGGTGGAAGTGTCATAGATCCTGCGCTCTTTTTTTTTAACCGGCTGTTTTTCCTCTGGCGGCACCGTCTCCGTTTTTTCCAGGGAAGAGGGGGCTGATGCCCCTTTCCCTGGAGAAGATGGTTCCTTTTTCCGTTTGCCCTTTTTGGATTTTGGCTCTTTGGCACGCGGTTTTGGCACCTTCTTTTTTCCTTTTGGCTCCGGTTTGGTATCCAGGCGGTAGAGGATGCGCCGGTTCTTCAGGAAGCGCAGGGCGTTCATGGAAAAAGCGGTAAGGCTTTCCCCGCCGATCCCGATCAGTGCCACCATAGCAGCCGGAAGTGCGGTCATGCACAGGATGATGATCCGGACAGTCATGGAGAGGGGCAGGTACAGGACCGGGACAGCGATTGCCACGGCCAGCACGATCCCTTCAATGGCATTGCGGATCTTAAACATCCCGCCCATGAAAGTCCCGCGTTCGATAAAGTTGCGGGGGATCAGGGCCGTCTGTTGTTCCTCGGAGTAGTTCATTTTGCAGCCTCCTCTTTGGCAGGAGTCTCAGGCTGTGCCCCGGTCCCTGCATTGCCTGCTTCTGCTGGTGCTTCGGCAGCGGCAGGTGTTTCTGTCGGTGTTTCGGTAACGGCAGGTGCTTCTGTCTGTGTTTCAGATGCGGCAGGCGTTTCTTCCGGTTTTGTATCCTTTGTGTCGGCAAATCCGCCCTCCTGCCGCTTTTCCACGTCCTCAGCGGAAACATCCGGGAGCGTTTCATCTGTCTGGCGTTCATACGTCTTTGTGTCTTCCCCTACCTGCAGCTTTTCTTTCCCAAATAAAAAAGCACCGGTTGGCGAGCTGTAGGTCACCAGGAGGGTGCTGTCATCGGAAAGGGCAAATTCCAGGAGCGTATCCGTGGAGGAGGGGTAAGTGGTCTTATCTTCAAGGAATGTTACGGAAGTAATGCCTGTAAGCTTTTTCTTTTCCAGATATACGGGGATCTGTTCTTTGAAATCTTTGATCTGGCCTTTGGGAAAGAAAGCGGTCAGCTTGTCGAATTTCAGGAATTCCAGGAATTCCAGTGTTTCTTCCTTAGCTTTTTTATCCGTTTCGGTTTCTGTCAGGTCTGTTTCCGTGGCTGCTTCGGTTTCCTTTGCGGCTTTCTGTCTGTTTTTGTTGATCCTCCATACGGTGGGGGCGATGATCCCGGCGGCAATAAGGGCCACCATAAGTACGATAGCGATAATCAGGTTTTTTCTGCTCATAAGATTGTCTCCTTTACTTTTTCTCAAAGATCCAGTATGCGTTTGCAGTAGGATGGATCTCCGACATCATATCAAATTCTCGGTTTATGAAATTCTTTGAGGAACTGTCGTTCGGGTCATTGACCAGCACCTTCCCTCCGGCAGTGACACCGCGTAGCACAATGAAATGGCCGCCTCTGGTGAAGATGCCTGCACTCTGGGAACTGATGACCGGATGGCCCTGTGACAGGGCAGTAAGGACAGCGCCCGGATCGCTGGTCTGTGTGACAGAGCCGCATCCAAAATGGCTGGCGGCTGCCGCAAAATAGGACCAGTAGGTGCCGACACCCGGCATATAATAGGAATTCCCGCACCAGGATACGGCGTCAACAGGCGTAATGGTATTCCCGGTCAGGTAGCTTGCAATCATGGCAAAGCTGGTGGGGCCGCATCCGCTGGAAGCGATGGAGCCGCCGCCATAGGGGATATTCCCATAGTCCGTCTGCAGGTAATGGGGAATCTGCATCCCGTTTGCAGGGTATGTCCCTCCTGTGTTTGTGATGATGTAATACTGCAGCACATGGTCCACATACTCTTTATCCCCGTATATGGAATAATGCCAGCCTGGGCGTGCGCACATCATATCAGAGTAAATGACGGCGTTTTCTTTGGTGTAGCCGCCGTCCCGCTCCATAGCCCAGTCGATATAACCGGAGCCGTAATTATAGCCCTGGAGTGCCAGCTTGATGCGGTCCAGGTCCGTAGGCCCGGTGCATCCGGCTTTGTCCAGTGCATATTTCAGTTCCTGGACGCCGCATTCAATGCTGTACTCCGGATCAGTGATGCCGTTTGGCACATGGGGGTATCTGGTGTTGAATCCCCCTTCCGCAGCCTGCATGACATCCAGGCAGCGTCCGCCGGATTCCTGCATCATCACCGCCAGGATCAGGTCCACATACTCACTCATGCCGTACTTTGCAGCGGCACGTTCCACAGCAGGGCGGTAAGCCAGCACTTCGTCCGAGACGTTGGCAGTTGCCACGCCGGAAGCGTCTGTGCCGAAGAAGCGCGTCATGTTCTCCGCATAGGCTTCTGCGGTTTTTTTCTGGTCATCCGTCAGCCTGAAGACGTGGTCGGCAAAATAAGAATCCCCGGCATATCTGATCTCAAAATTATGCCGGGTAAATGTGACGGTTTGCGTCTGCGGCTCTGCCGGCTCCCCGGCTTCCCCTTCCGCGCCGCCTCCAACGGTCACTTCCATAGAAACAGATTCCGTGGATACATCATAAGAAAACAGCCCGTCCTTGTTTTTTCGGATGATCCGCTTCAGCTCATTTACATTGATGTCCTCGTAACGGTCCCGGCTGGCACAGAACTGTGCGATCAGCAGGTTGGCATTGACGGAAATATAATAAGCATAGGGATCCGTGATGGAAACAGTATCGCCTTCCGGGATCCTGGAAGCGGCTGCATTTACATCCGCAAGGATACTGTCATGGTTTTCCCGGAGCACTTCCACGATTGCCTGGTTTGCGGCCCGGATATTGTCATTGATCTGCATGCTGCTGTTTAAAGAGCCGGTGTTTTCCAGAAGGCTTCCAAAGATCAGGCCCGGAAGCATCAGGATGAACAGCACCGGGAGCATCAGCAGGATGATAAAGATAATGGCCACCTTTTTTATGGCTCCCCTGTTCTGGATGGCCGCCCCTATGGCAGCGCCGAGCGGACCGGCGGCTGCGCCTTTTGCCGCACCGGCAAGGGAGGCGGCTGTTTTCATGGATTTTATATGGGTAGCAGCAGTGGTGCCTACGCCGACTGCCTCATCCAATCCACTCTGGTTTTGTGCCAGTTAGATCCGGTCCTTTTTCTGGGGTACTGGCGGGAGCTGCTGGACGATGGTTTCATGGTAGGCAACTTTTCCATCGCCGGCATCATACGGTGTTCTGGATACGGCATCCTGTGCATACTGCTTGTACCAGGTGGAGCCGTCCACCGCCTGCACGGTCTCATAGGCACCCTGCTGGGGCGCTGCATACTGGTCCGCATGGTACAGGGCAAAATCCCGGCTTCCGGCATCCGTGGTTTCCGTTCCGGTAATGCGCCCGCCGCCGATCTCCATGTTGGTAAAAGATGGCATGGATGTATTTTCAACCGTATTTTCTACGGAATCATCCACCTTGTTGGATACGGAATTCAGGTTCATATAAGAGATGTAGGCTTTTTCTGCATCCGGCCCTTTGATGGAGCCGACCTGCCCGTAATTCCCGCGGGCAATGCTGCTGATGACGTTGTTGGCAAAATCGCCTCCTTTGTTCAGGGAGGAACGGTAAATGGAATTGCCGATACTGGAATGTTCTGTATAGCCGGTGGCAGCATTGACTGCGCTGCGCTCGGCCTGCCTTCCTACAGCACCGGCGAGCCCGCCGGAGAGGAAGCTGCCGCCAACTGCGGCACTGCCGGGAGAGGCTGCTTTGTGGTAGCCGCCGCTTCCGCTTCCTGGCATGGATCCGCCCCGGGAATGGACCGCCGCGGTCAGGCTCCTGCCTGCGATCAAAAGCTCGGCCATCATATTCCCGCCGGTATTCCCTACATTGATCCCGAGGCTTGCCATGAAGCTGTCGATTTTCTGGGACACTTTCAGGAATGCAATGGCGCACAGAAACCAGATAAAGACATTTCCGGTCACGGCTTCCTTCCCCTGGCTTGCAACGGCCTGTTCTACATCAGCTTCAGTCAGTTCCGCTGCAACGGCGGGAACCGAAAAAAAAAGAACCATACAGGCTGTCAGCGCAGCAAATAAGAATAGTTTTTTATGTTTCATGTTGACCTCCTTTCTCAGATTGATAACGGGTTGGCGAGGAATGTCCCGACCATAGAGGTAAACAGCCGCAGGCACCAGGCATTCATCAGCAGTAAAAAGAACTGGCCGCCGAGCATCCGGCACCAGCTCTTAAAGATGTTGTTGGTCGCCTGGGAGGATCCGGTGGCAAAGGCAACCGGGGCGGTATAGACCAGCACGCCTAAAAGGATGTACCGTTCTGCCGCTTCAAACAGAAGCTTGATATAATTCCAGGCAAGTACCAGCAGCAGGATCAGCGTGGCAATGGACACGGCCCCGTTTGCACAGACGCCCAGGATCACGGTGATCACAGAATTGAAATCCGCAAATTTCAGGGGCGGCAGGTCTTCTGTCAGGATCCAGCTATACGGCGTACCTGCAATATTTAAGAGCAGGTCCACGATGTCTTTGGCATAAAAGGTCAGGAACAGGAAGATAAAGGTGCGCATGGAAAGTTTCAGCGGATCCTCTGCTTCGATCCCCGCGCCGGCGAAATAGTTTTTAAAAAGCTGCCAGACCCAGTTCATAAGGATGAGTCCGATGGCCAGGGCCAGGAAGATCTGGTACATGCTTTCCGCTGCGGGAAAGTAACGGAGGAAGGTATTCATGGAACAGCCCAGTGCCCCCAGTACGGAGGTGGTGATCAGGTCCAGGATGTTCATGACCTGTTCTGCGATCCATTCCACAATGCCGTCTAAGATCCCCATATATGAACCTCCTTTCCCGGCCTATCCATTCCACTGCCCGCCTGCAAAGAACGGTGTGATATAAGCCATGATAAACCCGAGCCCGTTTAAGATTGCCCAGGTAATGACGATGCGCTTCAGCCATGCACGGGATTCGTCCACGGTCTTTCCGGATTTGGAAAAGTTCATCATCAGAAGGGCAACGGATGCGGTCACAACGGCGGCAATCGTAGAGATCAGCACGATCTGGTTGTAGACATCCTTCATGATCTCACTGGCTTTTTCCCAGACATTTGCTGCCATGACCGGCTGTACGTTGCAGGCAATCAGGGTGGCTGCAAGGGCGGCAGTATAGAAATACTTCAAAAAACCGGCATGGCTTTTTTCACCCGGCGGCGGGCCTTTTTCTGTATGTTTTCTCACGTATAGAAACCTCCTTTGATAAAAGCGGGCAGAGTGTAAGTACCCTGCCCGTCTGCTTATAGTTTTCTGCCTCAGCCGGTTTCCCGGCAGCAAAAAGCAGCCCGGTCAATACAGGCTGCCTGATGCAATGAACCATATGAAGTTGTAAGACGGATTCACCTCCCGCAAAGAAAATACGCAGCGGGTTCCGGAAAGAGAGGCAGAATCCGGTACCGCTGCGCAGTCCCTGCATATAATTTTGACATTACCCATTTTAGCATGTGCGTATTTGCATGTAAATCGCAGAACCGTGCCAGTTTGGGACAGAAGAGGGACAAATCCATGCCGGCCTGCCCATTGGAAAAAAGAACCTGAGAAATCAATTCTGTTAGAGTGGATTCAACACTTTTAGATACTGTATTGGAATGTACCATCCACTTATACTAAAAGTGTGGATGCAACGCTGATAGAATTGGAAGGGAGGAAAAGTACAGTGAAAGGGATTGGACACAGGATTCAAAAGTGCAGGGAACACATGGGGCTGAAGCAGGAGGAACTGGCAGAGATGGTGGATCTTAGCTGCAATTATCTGGGTGCGATTGAACGGGATGTAAAGACTCCAAGTTTTGAAGCGTTAGTCAGGATCATCAATGCGCTGGGCGTTTCTGCGGATGACATCATGCAGGATGTCATAGATGCCGGATCCAGAACAAAAAGCGGTGAGCTGGAAAAAAGACTGAAGGCCCTTCCGGTAAAAGAGCGTAAAAAGATTCTGCGCGTAATGGAAGTGATGATAGAGGATGCGGAAGGATAAGGCTGAAAGATAATGGTCTGCGGGAAAGCGCAGACGTTTTCTTTATCTGGAACATGCAGTATATTGCATATAATTTGAAATAAATATGCGTTATATGATGAATTTTCTGTAAGCGTTTGTTATACTTACCCTGTAAGCGTTGGTAAACCAATTCTAACAGAGTTACAGGAGGGAGTATGAAAAAACGTGTGGCAGCAATTCTGGCAGGCACTGTCTGCCTGGTGATTGGAAGTATAGGAGGCTACTGGCTGCGGGATGCAGGAATTACAGAAACAGATGCTTCGGAAACGGAAGTGGAGGAGGGAACGCCGTGGGCATATAAACCGCAGCCAGCGGCAAAAAGCAGGTTAAAAAATTCAGAGGAGTGTTATCTGTGTGGAAGCAGTGCACAGAGCCTTATGGATCTGTTTCGCGGATATGAGGATCTGGGTGTGATCTTCGTAAATGACTGGTATGTGTTGGATATGCGGATCCGGAACCATGATGACGATGGAAATCTGACCGGGGCACAGGGGCATATCAATATAACGTCCGGCGGATTAGGAAAAGGGAAACATTCCTATTACTGCAGCCCTAACTCAGACAGGGGAATCTCTGACCTTACCATTTATGATGGGGAAAATGATGTATTTGATGTAAAAAAGGTGCAGAAGCATTTATGTCAGACCTGCCTGGATAAAGTGCTGGAGGTGATGGAGGTATATGGCCCGGAGGATGAAACGGCAAAGCCGAGGGATCTGTGTCTGGTGGATTTCCAGACGCTGGAGCTGTATTCCCTGCAGGGAGACTATATATCTTACTATGTGAGGGATTACTATGTGCAGATTGATGACAGTAAGGAAGGGGAAGTAAAGATATCGGCAATTTATGCTCCGATACTGGAAAATGGGCATAAGGCAGAAGAATGATTGTGGAAGTGGGTGGAATAAGGTATAATTGAGGAGAATTTGTAAAATTGGAATTTGCTAATTTTTAAGAATTAAGGAGAAACAAAATGAGTACAAAGAAAGCAATTGGCACTTCATTTGCCGCCATATTTATTTTAATAATTACACAGGTTATTGCCCAAGTCATTGCAAGTGTGTTTGTTGCAATAAAGATTCCGTATGGAATTTGTAATATTATCGCAGGAGTTATATATGTTGGATTGACATATATTATTCTGAAAATGTTTATTAGTAATATTATTAAGCTGCCTGTTTCGGATTTTGGAATCCCTAAATTTGAAATTAAAATGAGATGGGTTTTAACAGCCATATTATTACCACTCATTATAAAAGGAAGTTATCTTTTGATATTCAGCGGTGAGTATATCTCCTCAAATATGAATGGAAATCAGATATTTAATACTTTAAGTGCCGGGGTTGCGTTTACTGGAATAGCGGCTGGATTTGTTGAAGAAATGGTATTCAGAGGAGTTATACTTAATGCATTAAAGAAAAGATGGAATATGAAGGTGGCTGTTATTGTCCCATCAATGTTATTTGGTATTGTGCATGTTCTGGGAATGGATTTTTCGATAGGTAGTTGTTTATTAGTCATTATTGCTGGAACTATGGTAGGCGTTATGTTTTCAATGATTACAATAGAAAGTGGTTCAGTTTGGAATAGTGGAATAGTACATGCTGTCTGGAACATTGTGATTATTGGTGGGGGATTAACTATTGGCGAAAAAATGGATAAATATTCTGTAATGACATATGTTCTTGATTCCAAATCTTTTGCGATTACGGGTGGTGAATTTGGAATTGAATCATCTGCTATTTCGCTGATAGGATACATAATAGTTGCTGGTATAGCATTTATTATGATTAAGTCGGGAAAGAAAAAACGATATAGTAGTTGAGGATAAAAAACTATAAGGAACTTGTCAAATACCAGTTTGTATAGTTGGAAAATCAAGATTTATAACAGGAGGGAAAGTTTGCTGTGAAAAAGTACCAATGCCCATGTTGTGAATATTATACCTATAATGTCCCACCGAATGAGGACTGTGGGTATATTTGTCCGGTTTGTTTTTGGGAAAATGATCCTTTTGTTGCTACTGATAGTGAACCGAGCGACTCCAATCACGGAATGACATTGAAAGAGGCGAAAAATAATTATTTGAAATTTGGTGCCTGTGAAAAAGCAATGCTGTGTCATGTTCGCCCGCCAAAAGATAGTGAAAGAGGGTAAAGGAGAAAAAACGGTGCTTCTGAAAGATTAGGTGATTTATGAGATATCATGATGGAAAAATAATAATAAATGGATTGCTGTTGATGATTCCATTTCTGCTGATCAGATTTGGGCTACTGTCTGCTTTAAGCAAAGCTGCAGTTAAACGTGCCGCTTTGTTTGCACCTATGTATGGAAAAGAGATGATAGCATATTGGATTTATCAGATTTCCAATATTGCAATATTTGTGTATTTATGTTTTCTGAAGGTTTCCATAGATACATCCTGGTTGTTTTATGTGGGTGCAGGAATTTATTTGTCAGGGTTGTTGCTGTGTGCGGTTTCTATTAAAGATTTTGCCATGCCCGCCAATAAAGAAATGAATGATAATGGAGTTTATCGTTTTTCACGAAATCCAATGTATGTAGCTTATTTCCTGATTTTTGCAGGAACTGCTTTGCTGACAAAATCCTGGATACTATTTGGAATTGTAGTCATTTTTCAGGTTTCTGCACATTGGGTTATTATTGCTGAAGAAAGATGGTGCATCGAACAGTTTGGAGAATCCTATCGGCAATATATGAAAAAAGTCAGGCGGTATATTTAGCGCAAATCATAGGAGGATGTTTTGGAATATTATATCTGTGCAGGTGTTACGTTAATCAGTGCGGTTTTAGGGACTGCTTTTTCTATAGGTGCGGTTGTAAAGGGAAAAGGAAAGGATAGGGAGAATGCATTATATATGTTTGCCAGGAGCCTTGCTTTAGTTGGAATTGCTCTGATTCCGGTATTTATGGAAGTAAATGAGATATTGATCCTTATCACAGGAGCGATGCTGCTGATCCAGGTAATAGATGGGTGTATCGGCATTGCAATAAAAAGCAGGATGCGGACAGTCGGGCCATTTATTATGGCGGCTGGCCATGCAATCTGCTTATTCATCATTATATAAACGATTATTTAAGGCAGCATCTATGGACGGTGCTGTTTTTCTTTTGCATAGAAAGTACCAGCCCGCAGATACTAATAGAAAAAAATTGAGGTGAGAATATGGCAGTTGCGCATAAAGGCAGCATATCAATGGGACTGGTTCTGATTCCAATTGGAATGTATAAAACCTCTCAGGACAATGACATCCATTTCAATCAGCTTGATAAAGAAAGTAAAGCGAGGATTAAATATAAGAAATACTGCTCCCATTGCGGAAAGGAAGTAACCAGTGCTGATATCATAAAGGGATACGAATATGAAAAAGACAAGTATGTGGTAATGACGGACGAGGAACTGGAAAAGATTAAGACAAAGAAGGATAAGACCATTCATATCATTCAGTTTGCAAAGATGGCGGAAGTCAACATGATCTACTATGAGAAGGATTACTATGCAGTTCCGGATGCTGGAGCAGAAAAGGCCTATGAGCTTCTCCGGCAGTCATTGTTATCACAGAAAAAGGTGGCGATTGCTAAGACAGTGATCGGCACCAATGAAAAGTTGCTGGTACTGTACCCGACAAAAGATGGAATTATCGTAAAAACCCTGTTCTATCATGATGAAATAGTAGCGATGCCAAAGCCTGTACCGAAAATGAAACTGGATGAGAATGAGCTTGCTATGGCAAAGATGTTGATTGAGAACATGACAAGACCATTTGTGGCAGAAGAATTCCAGGATGAATATCAGGCAAGGCTCAGGGAAGCGATCATGAAAAAGATTCAGGGGCAGGAGATTGTCTCTGTGGATACCAGCGGTCCATCCAATGTGATCGACCTGATGGAAGCAATGCAAAAGAGTTTGGAACTATCAAAAGATCCGGACAAGAACAGCAGGAAACGGCTGACGGGGACGGCATAATGGATTTATTTGATTTCCGCAGTGCAAGTCCTATGTTGATTGCAAGGCAGACAGATCCTTTTGATGATCCGGATTACATCTATGAGCTGAAGATGGACGGATTCCGATGTCTTTCCTATATGGACCAGAACGCTATTGATCTGCGTAACAAACGGAATATGAAGATGCTGTCTAAATTTCCGGAACTGAAGGAGATTTTTAAAAATGTAAGGAACCGCTGCATTCTGGATGGGGAAGTGGTGGTACTGGTTAACGGTGTGCCTGATTTTTACAGGCTCCAGAAACGTACATTACTGACTGACCGGTTTAAGATTGAACTGGAAGCATCCAGGTATCCGGCATCCTATGTGGCTTTTGACTGTATTTATGAGGGGAATAAGGAATTAATATGGGAGCCTCTGCTGGAACGGAAAGCCTGCCTTTCCAGGCTGGTAACAGAAAACCCAAGGATGGCGGTGTCCAGATATATTGAGAAACAGGGAGTGGCGCTTTTTGCAGCGGCAGAGGAGAGAGAACTGGAAGGTGTTGTGGCAAAAAGGAAAAACGGAGTCTATTATATGGGGAAGAGATCCAATGAATGGGTCAAATTCAAACATATGGCTGACGAAGATTATGTTGTGGCGGGATATATCCAGAAAGGTCACCATGTTTTCAGCATGGTCATAGGAAAATACCGGGGAGACATGCTGCTGTATAAAGGCCATGTGACTGCCGGGGTGACGAAGGAAACAGTCTCCATGCTTGAGGTTACAGGAAGAAATCCATTCCGGATGCTTCCAACCGGAAATGAAGAAGCTGTATGGGTGAAGCCGGATCATGTCTGTGTGGTAGAGTATATGCCGAATACCTTGAATTCATTGAGACAGCCGGTATTTAAAGGTTTCCGGGATGATGTTTTTCCAAAGGAAGTACAAATAGAAAGCTGAAATGAAAAAATGGGGGGGGGACTTGATTTCTCTCATCCCCCGGTGTATAATCAAAGCATGAAAGGTATTCAGATGCAAGATCTGATGCCCTCAGTCAATTTAATTATTTATGTAAGATAATAGCATTCCTGACTTTGGACGGTACGGAATGCTATTTCTTATTATGTCTATTATCTAAATAGGTCAGGGCCGCAAAAACTACCAATAGTAAAGTCAGGACTTCCATTGTGTTCATGGGCATCACCCTCTTTCTAAATACTAGAGGGCGAGATCGAAATGCATCCGTCTTTCTGATTTAATTATACCCGTTCAGTATAGCACAGTGCATTTTATCAGGCAATAAGATATGGGTTTAAGATATATCTAATGTTCCACCTTATTATTTGGAAAACTGTGAATCTATGGGGATAAAAGGAGATGACAAAGAGAAAAAGGTGTAACAAAATATAAGGTGGAAGCAGGTAAAAAGCTTTTATACATGAAACACAGGGATTATACGTGACAATAAAGCCGGTTATTGTATTTTGTAATGAAGATTGCTAAAATGAAACAAATCAATAACCCGGAGTTTTAGGAGGTACAATTATGAACTATAAAGTAGACGATAAAGAGCTTAATGCTTCAATCTTTATTCCCTTTGTTAATAAAATATGGCAAGGTAATTATAACATAGAAAGAACGCAGAGTGCGCTATCTAAAACGCTGAATATAACCGCCTATGACGACAAAGTGCTGGTAGGGTGTTTACGTATTCTTTCAGATGGTTATTATTTTGGAACAATTACAGAGTTGCTTGTTCTGCCAGAATATCAAAAACAAGGAGTAGGAAGTAGACTTCTTCAACTTGCAAAGGATAATACGCCTACTATGTTATACTTTGGTTCACAACCGGGAGTAGAGGGGTTTTACGAAAAGAATGGCTGTCAGAAGGGTCTGCAATCTTACACAATAGAAAAGAAAAGACAATAGCTAAATTCCCGTTTGGTGAATTGATAGACCTAAAGAATGCTATTTTGGCAATAGCAGTTGATATAGTTATTCCAATATATATTTGGTAGGAAGGGGCGGAAAACCGCCCCTAAAGTTTTGTTTAAAGGTTCTGCTTAATAATCCGGGTGATGATCCCCACCGCCACGTTTCTGTCCTCATCTATATGCGTAACGACAAAGGAGACATGATCTTTTTTCCCGACTGTACGGCTGTCATAACAGGAATGTGCGATAGCGTTGACACCGATGGAGAGCCGCACAAATACCGTGCCTTTGTGGATGTCTTCAACCGTCCCGGCATATTTGCCCTGCACTTTGCATTTTCTCATGTTTTCGATACTGGTGTTGCCTTCCACGCTTTTCACATCTGCTTTGACAGAGACGTGATCTGGATCTTCCACCTGGACACTTAAAATGCGGACCAGGATATGCTCTCCCACATGGAAGCGGTCACGGGCATCCCCCATCCAGTCAAAGGACAGGTCACGGGCCAGAATGGAGG
Organism: [Clostridium] symbiosum; assembly: GCA_021769625.1. Lineage (GTDB taxonomy): Bacteria > Bacillota > Clostridia > Lachnospirales > Lachnospiraceae > 1XD8-76. The sequence goes on from JAETSN010000026.1 coordinate 48,154, forward strand.
TTTCCACACCAAAAATTTCAGCCCGGACGACTTTTTCCGCAACGGCAATGACTCTGGCCTGTACGACACGGTCTTCAAAGATCTTGGGCAAGCCGGAGGAATCTTTGTCCAGATAAAAGATCTGGCGTTTCTTCAGCATGGCATCTTTCCGGCTGGCAACGATGCTGCGCGTTTTAGACTCTAACCCCTTTACGATAAAGTCGATCTCACAGCCGAGCATATTATTGAGGACTTTATTCTGCCGGAGGGAAATCTCACCATAGTCGTGATCTGCATCCTGAACCAGATTGATCATCATCTCTGTTACAGGAATGACGATCCGGAAATCCTTGTAATAAACAATGGCGATCAGACTGCCGGCTTCCGTCTTTTCAATCCCGCCCAGCATCCCGGTCAGGATCTTGCGTGTGCGGTAAGCATTCTGGATGTCGTGCCAGGCCATCTCCGCCTTTAACTGGGCAGTTTCTACCGCTATATCGGAATCCAGTGTCAGTATTGGTACGTTTGTGATTTTGATTTGTTCGTTTGCCATAAATGTACTCCTTTCTCAAGACATGATTGAATTTTTATCTAAAGGAACCATATCGGAAGAACCACTCCAGCAGTCATCTGGAGGTGCTGCAGGTTCATATTCCGGTTCCTGATAAACAGGCTGTGTGACCGGGGCGGCCGGTTCTTTTCTGGGGCGTCCGGAAGAAGCCGGGCGCGGGCGGCGTGGCTTGGGCGGCGGTTTTGGAAGATAATCGTATTCATCTGTCCTGCCGTCCTCACGCCATTTGGGAATATGGTCAGAGGCTTTTTTCGGGATGAGCTTCTTTGCATCCGGATGCAGGGTGAAATCATATTTTTCCACCTTGAGCACTTTCTGGCCTCTGAGGATGATCAGTGCGGTATCCAGTGGGAGCCGGAGAATCTCATCGGGAGTGAGCAGTTTCCTTTTCCCGATGGACTGGGTTTTCCGGTACTCCGGCGTATAGTCGGATACCCTCCAGGTATTGAGCTGCTTTGCCTCTGAACTGACACCGACGGTGACATCACCGGTGCGGTCAGAGATAAAGGAAGCGGTAACAGCGTCTGTACAGCCAAGAAAAAGCTGGGTGTCGCAGTTGCCGATAATTTCCTGCCACTGGTTTAAGGGATAGCGGTTCTGCATCTGGGGAAGGTTCTGGAAGATACAGGAAATACTAAGCCCCCTGGAACGGCACACGGAAATTTTCTTATTCAGCTCCAGAATGGCGCCTGTGTTTGCCAGTTCGTCCGCCAGGATATGTACAGGCACCGGCAGCCGTCCGTTCTCCCCATTTTTGTCTGCATAACGCACCAGTTTGATAAATACGAAGGTCATAAACAGGGAGGACAGGAAATCAAAGGTGCTGTCCTGGTCGGAGGTGATGCAGAAGTAAGCGCATTTTTCTTTCCCGGGAAGTGTCAGGTCAATTTCGTCGTAGGACGTGATCTGGCGGATCAGCTTATTCTGGAAAACCTGCAGCCTGGCCCCAAGTCCGATGATGACACCGGAACGCACGGTATCACTGGCCTGCTTGTAGATGCAGTAGGGCACTTTGGCAGGGTGGCTTACGGGAAGCAGGTCAAAGAGGCTGTTCAGCTCTTTTTCGGAGCTGAGCGTCAGCAGTTTGTAAACCTGCCCGATATTTTTGGATTCCGGCGGGAAGCCCTGTTCTACATAGAGGACAAGGGCTTTCAGCAGGTTCAGCTCCGCATTGTCCCAGAAATGGTCGCCTTTGGCGGAGCCGGTATTCTGGATGATGACATCGGAAAATACCTGCGCCATTGTTTCCTGCCCGCCGATCTCCATAAGGCAGTTCCAGGCATCGGAGTTCTCCGGATTTACCAGATTGAAACAGCGGACAGTGTAGCCTTCGTTCTCCAGGTAACCTGCCATACTTTCATAAAGCTCGGATTTTGGGTCAGTAATGATCAGGCTCTCCCCGCGGGCAACGCACTGGAAGATCATATTTCTGGCAAAGGCCCTGGATTTCATGGAGCCGCTGGCACCATACACGGCGATATTCCGGTTCATCCGCGTTTCATAAGGAAGGCAGACGGCTTTCCCGTTGAGCTTTCCCAGGATGGTGCCTTTGTTTTTCTTTATGTTGTCAGTCAGCTCCAGAACTTTATACATTTCATCCGGCGTCATAAAACCGGATGTGCCGTAAGTGCCTTTGGCGGAATAGTTCAGGTTCCGTTCTTTATCAAACACTTCCCCGTTCCGGTCATATCCCATCCGCATCAGCAGGAAGATGAGCAGGCCGAGAACGAGGAGGCATGAAAAAATTCCATACAGGTTGTACGGGAAAAAGGTGAGCGCCTTCAGGCACATCTGCGGGTGAGGGGAAGGGGCCTGTGGGTAAGTGCCGTTTCCGGCGAAATTTCCCGCGGCACTCCAGACCTGGTAGTTGCGGATAAACTGTGCCGTATAGCCGCCCGCATACAGAAGGCACAGGCATATGGGAAGGAGAAAAATCAGCTTCCACCATTTACGGTTCATGTAAAAACCCCTTTCTGAATTTCATCAGGTCAATACTGGAAAAACGGATGTCGGCGGATAAGTATTCCTTCAGGACGGGAAGCTGGAAGTCAAAACAGATCAGGTTCCCGCAGGTGCCGTACACATTCAGCCCGGTATTGAAACGGTTGATTCGCTGCATGTCAAAATCATAGGCGAGGATGGTGGGGGTGCCGTCCGGGGATACGGCATCATGTTCTATGGGAATATCACCCCTGGGGCTGCCCTGGTCAGAGAGCAGAAGCTGGTTTAGCTGCGCCATCATTTTGGGGTTATACAGCAGCCGCAGCAGCGTTTCCCCCTGGAAGTCGCTGGTGAGGAAATGGAAATGCTCAAAGGAGGTATCTAGCATAAAGAGGCTTCGCCTGTAGCCTCCTGTGCTGGTCAGCAGCTTTAATGCCGTTCCCATGTCATCCCCAAACATGACGGCCCGGATTTTGGGATGTCCCGGGTAAGGGTATCCCTGCAGGTAATGCTGCAGGAAGGCGTTGAGCCGGACTTCGGTTTTATACTCCCATTTCAGGACGCCGCCTCCGGTGTTATAGACGGCAAATACACATTGCGGGGCTAAAAGGATTCCCATGCTCCTGGAATTTTTGATCTTGGTTGTTACTTCTCCCAGTTCCTTTATTTCACGGGAGGAATAAAACAGCGGAAGGCTTCGCAAATCTATGGAAGCGGCTTCGCGTTCTTTTGTGAAGATCCCCGGTTTCTGGTCAGGATAAAAGGGAATGCCGGAATGAAGCAGTGTCAGGTATGTCTGGGCTTTCTGGTGAAGCCGGAGACGTCTGGAAGGTTCACTGCGGATCCGGCTGGTTTCCGTATTCCCGGTCAGGTAACACTGAAAACGTTCGGGATAACAGGAGAGCAGCATTTCTTTGGATCGTCCGGTAAGCCGGTATCCCCTGAGCCTGTCCCTGTAATGGGTGCGGATCAGTTTTTCTGCTTTTAATTCGGTGATCACCTTTTCCGCATAGGATGGGCTGGAAAAGAACCTCTCTGTCTGTCCGGATGGAAACTCCCCGCATATTCCGATCAATTCCAGAAAACGGGCCTTTTGGGTGTCGGGCTTTATCAAATAAGCATCACCTCTGTTCAAAAAATACCTAAGCAAGCCTATACTTGGGTAAAAGGGTTTCTTTTGGAAGCATAAAAAACAGGGAAAACAGGTTCCCTGAAGCAGTTTTTACCCATGTCGGAAAACGGGCTGAAAAAATCATGAAATTTCCGATATGGTTTCCAGGCGGCCCATACGGCTGTCTACCCATGCCGGAAACACGGATTTCTCCATGATATAGACTACAGTGTAGTCTTTTTCGCCTAATTCTGTTGTATGGTAGGAATCGCAGAACAGCCCGGTGTCATCCAGGAGGACATAGGCCGCTATCGTATCCAGAATCTGTTTAAATTCCAGGTTATCGTAATCCCGGATTCTCTGCCGGGAAAGCGCCCGGTCATATACCTGGCTGAAGCAGACAACACAATCCTGATACAGGGACAGGCTGTGGTTTTTTAAGTATTCCTGCAATACATAGTTTAACGGCTCATGGAGAAAGGCAGTGTTGGTCCTGAGCTTCCGTCTGGGAAGCAGGCCGGGGAGCGTGACCGCCAGGATGCCGTTTTCAGAGGAAATGGAAATCCCCTGGGCATCCGCAGCAAGCTTCATGTAGTCATTTTTGCCGGAAAGGTCTGTGATATAGACCAGGTTCCTGAGCTGGCATGCAATCCGCTCTGCCCGGAGCGCTGCGTCGGTACTCAGTGCCTCATAATTTTCCCCGTACTTCTGCACGTCTGTTGCTTTTAAGGCAAACAGGATGTTGTTCAGCTTGAGGATTTCATTTTCTATGCCCTGCAGTCTTTGGTAGATGGTTTTGGTGTTTGGCTTCATGGCACCTCTTTCTTTTTATAGTAGCTGACAGCTCCATCCGGTTTTACGACACAGTAAGCAAGAACCTCTCCAACGGTAAGCTCCTTTGCCTGGTCTTCGGATTCCAGTACGAGAAGCCGGTTCGTATCCTGTTCTTTTAGATTCTCAAAGATATGGTTTATCAAAGCTTCCTGTCCTGTACCTACGTAGATGACTTCATACGTCTCATCGTTGGAAAAGAAATGAAGCTTGACCGGAAACTCGCCGGCAGTGTGGTAGATGATTGCCTTTTTGAAATCCAGAAGGACCCAGAAAGCAGCAATCATCCCGTAATCAGGGGAAACTGCGGCTTCCGGGCTGTCGCATAAAAGCCCGGATTCCTTATCGTGGTAGAGCCGGTGCTGTTTTACCAGGCTTGTTATGAGTGATTTTGTAGAATCTTCTTTTTTAGGGAATAGCTGCAGCACCTGTTCATAGCGCAGGGCATGGTAGGTGGTGATGATCCGCAGCAGCCTGGCGCCTTCCCCTTTGTATATCTGGTCTCGTGTTTTCATGGATGTCTCCCTTCCTATTTTATATAGAAGAAACTATACGTATATCCTTACGTACAATGTACATATACAGCCATGCGTGTGCTGTACGTATAACTGTAAGTATGGCTTGCTGCCAGTTTTGGTTTATGGGTACAAAAAAAGCACCGGTCAGGGTGCTGGTAAAAAGAAAACTATAAGCAATACCTATTGTAGCATGGGTAAAATTACGCTTCAATCGCAGAAGCGGGCCAATGCTGTGCCAAAACTGCGAAGCTTGCCTTATTCCGGGAAAAACTGGTTCAGGATATTGACGGTTTCTTTTGCCGTATATCCCCAGAGTATCGTACTCAGTGCCTCAATAGCGTCACGACGTTTCCGGTAATAGGTCCGGTAGGAGATATTGCTGATGTGAGGTTCTAGTTTTTCGATGATTTCATCGGTATTTTTCAGCTCCTGCGGGGACAGAAACGCATAGTAGAGGATCCAGTAATATTGTTCCCCATGCTTATGACTGCTCCTAAGCAGGTCAACAGA
>JAETSN010000027.1 GCA_021769625.1 [Clostridium] symbiosum
GGCATGGACGAGGGCACCAAGAATACCATCGTCACCATCGGATTACTTGCGGCGGCAATCGGCCCCGTGCTTATCGTGATCGGAAAAGTGGTCTCTGCGGTGGGCAGCATCATGACATTCATTCCCACGCTGATCGGCGGCATTTCCAGTATCGGCGGAGGATTGAGTGCCTTATGGGGAATCCTTGCAGCGAACCCGGTCACCTTAGTGATTGCCGCCATAGCTGCGCTGATTGCCATCTTCGTGGCGCTATGGAATAACTGCGAGGGCTTCCGGGAGTTCTGGATCAATCTCTGGAATGTGATAAAAGACGCGGCTGTTGCGGTATGGAATGGATTGAAGGATTTCTTTTCCAATATCTGGAACGCCATCACCGGGGCGGCGCAGTCCATCTGGAACGGACTGAAAGATTTCTTTAGCGGTCTGTGGGAAGGGATAAAAAATATATTCCAGACGGTACTTGATGTGATAAAGACGCTCATCGTGGCACGGTTCGAGTTCTACAAGACCATCATCACAACCGTGCTGAATGTGATACAGACGGTGGTCTCCACGGTATGGAATGCGATCAAATCCGTGATCGAGACCGTGACAAATGCCATCGGCTCCTTCCTGTCCTCTGCGTGGGAGGCAATAAAGGATACTGTTACCACGGTCATGGAGGCAATCAAAAATGTCATTACCACGGTATGGGAAGCGATAAAGTCAGCAGTGACGGCTGTGCTTTCCGCCATCAAGGATGTGGTGGTCTCCGCGTGGGAGGCGATAAAGAATGCCATTTCCACAGCAATGGAGGCAATCAAATCTGCGGTCATTGCCGCATGGGAAGCGATAAAGAGCGCGGTGTCCTCTGCGATTGAAGCAATTAAAAATGTGGCTGTGGCCGCATGGGAGGCCATCAAGTCGGCGGTCATTTCCATTATGGAGGCGCTCAAGAGCGCCATTACCGCAGCATGGGAAGCCATCAAATCAGCCGTCAGTTCCGTGGTCAATGCGATCAAAGAGGTCATTACTTCCGTCTGGAATGCCATCAAATCTACGGTTACCAGTATCGTGGGAGGCTTGAAAGATGCAGTGGTGAATATCTTTAACAGCCTGCTCTCCGGCATCAAGAATGCCATGAGTGGGATCACGAATGCCGTTAAGAGCGGATTTGATGGTGCGATCAACTTTATCAAGAGCCTGTCCTCACAGGCATTGCAGTGGGGCAAAGATATCATTGGTGGCCTGATAGACGGCATCAAGGCGAAGATCAGCCATCTGGTGGACAGCGTGAAGGATGTGGCGGGAACGATTGCGTCCTTCCTGCATTTCTCCGAGCCGGACGAGGGGCCGCTTTCCAACTTCCACACCTTTATGCCGGATATGATTGATTTACTCGGAAAAGGTATTAAAGGCAACCTCGGCAAGCTGACCGGCCCCATGAAGGAACTGGCGGGAATGCTCATCCCTGCCACGGATTTCATGACGGCGGGGGCGCAGGCGGCGGGAGGCTCCGGCAGCGGTTCCTCACTGGCGGCAAGGCTGGATGCCATGTATGAAGTGGTAACAAAGTATCTGCCGAGGCTGGCAAACAGCCAGGTGGTATTGGATTCCGGCGCACTGGTCGGGGAATTATCTGACGGGCTGAACCGGGAGCTGGGAAAGGCGTATTCATGATAAGGAAATTCAAACTCATTAACGGGGAAGGGGTGTCATGGGATTTGAACGCCCGTACATCCTTTTTCCATTCTATTGGCGGCTTCGGCTATAAGGACGGGACGCAGTATGAACAGATCGGCACGGACTTTATCCCCCTGGAGGAACTTTTCTCTCAGGGCGTGATGACCGGGCGCATCTTCTTTGGCGGCAGAAATGCTTATGTGAATTACAGGGCGTTCTCCCGGTTCGTCCGGGCGGTGCCGCTTACCCTTGTGTATGAGATGGAGCAGGCTTTCCGTGTCCCGGTGCGGATGACAGAGATTGCAAAAAGCGAATTAATAACGGGTGGCGCAGGCTTAGACTGCGAGGTGGCTTTTACGGCAACGGGGCTGTTTTATAAGAATGTTTCCGGCTACAGTGGGACGCTCTCCATCGGCGGGAAAATCTACCCTTACGAATACACCTATGCCTATGCGGATGTGACGCAGAACACCCTCATGATCGACAGCGACAGCCACGGGGACAGCCCATGCAAAGTGACGGTGTACGGCCCCTGCACGAACCCGGTATGGAAGCACTATGTGAATAATGTTTTGTATGAAACGGGAAAGTATGAGGGCAGCATCCCGGACGGGCATAAGCTGGTCATAGACACCACGCAGATTCCCTACAGCATTACGGAGCGGGGCGTCAGTGATGAAGTGGTGGCGGACAGGTACCAGATGTGCGATTTTACCACGGAGCGTTTCTTCCACCTGCAGTACGGCAGCAACCGCATTTCTGTGGTGCATGAGGGGCTGAATATTTTAAACGTGATGGTGGAAGGGAGGATCAGCTATGAGACCGTATAACGTGGAAATCTTCACGCAGGACTTTGAGATGGTGGGAAATACCAATGTAAATGAAATCACCTACAAGGAAGATTACCTTTCCTCGGACGGCAATACCGTGACAGTGCTTGCCCTTCCCGGCGTGAAGAAGCAGGACTATATCCGCATCAGCCGCGGGGACGAAGAGTATGCCGGGATTGTGACGGAGATAGGATATGGCACGGATAAATCCAAAAAGCTACAGACCATTTCTTATAAACCGCTTATGGAGCTGCTCAATACGGATGTGCTGTTTGATGTGAACCTGCAGGGGCAGGGGAGCATGGAGCAGTTCATCTGTGACAGGATAAAAGAAATGTTTATTACCAATGAGGATGGGATGCAGAATATCAAAGGGCTTTCCGTTACGGCGGCCACTGCCACAAAGGACTGGAGCCTGCATATCACGCCCTCTGATAAGGGCGGGCATTACAATATCGTGAACCTCATTGATTCGGTGATCATCCCGGCAATGGAGAAGTACAGCATCCTTGTGAAGACAAAGCTGGATATCCAGAACCGGGAAGTACAGATCACGGTGGGGAAGGCGGCATCCGGGGTGATTACGATTGAAAGCGACCTGCCGAATATCATCAAAAAGAGCGTCACTATCAAACAGGTCAGCGCCGATGTGAATAAACTCATTATTTATGATGCGGAGGATTATTCCAATACCCGGATTTATTACCTTCATTCCGATCTGGGATATGACACCAAAGACCGTGACCGCATCACGCCTGTGGTGTGTGAGATGCAGGCGGTTTCCCATGAGGAGGGGAGCAGCTTTGAGAGCGCGGCGATCAGCGCCGCCCATAACAAGTTCGCCAACCTTTCCTATTCCAACCTCATAGAACTTACCATGATGAACGGTGACGCGCTGGTGAAGCCGGAGGAACTGGAATTCGGGCAGGTGGCGGACATCATTTCGGACGGGCAGAGTTACCGCAGCATCCTGACGGGCAGAGAGCGGGGGAAGAACACAAAGCTGGTGTTCGGTACAGTGCGGCTGGACCTAACAAAGATTTTAAGGAGGCAGGAGAATGGCTGACAACATCACACTGAAAACCTATAAAGGCGGCAATGTCACGCCGCAGGATGACGCCATTATTTATGAAACCGCAATCCCCGGCAGTGGCATCTTCAAAGGCTGCGAGGTCACTTATGCGAGGGGCAATGTCCTTCACATCTCGCAGGGCTTTGGCATGATTCGTGGCCGGTTCTTTGAAGTGTATGAAACGGAGATTGACGTGCGCCTTGCGGATGTAGGGGAGACGCTGCAGGGGCGGGTGTATATCCACCTTGACCTGTCAAATGCGGATGAGCCTATCAAGATACTGGCGCAGGCGGCAGCGGAACTTCCGCCGCTGGATGCGGATGTGAACATCAATTACAACAATTCCTCCTATGACTTGGAACTTGCCATCTTCACGGTATCTTCGGCTGGTTTGGACGGACTGACGAAAGTATTCCCCACGCTGAAAGCCGGGAGCGGAGGTGGCGGGGGAGGCGGTGAGACGCTCACCCGTGCCACTTCCTATTCTGTGGGGGATGCGGTGACCGCAGTGGGCGCTCCGGGGTGGGCAACGCTTGTCTGCACACAGGCAGGCACCACAGCCGCCTACGAGCCTTCCGGGTATTCGAGGATCACGAAACCCGGGGATAAGGTCTTAGACGGAACGGCGGTATTTACGGCAAGGAACATCATCGGGGAACTGGACGGTGTCATTTCCGATGTTTCCAGTATGGGGGAATCCATGACGGAACTGGATTCCAAAGTAACGGAGATGATGAGCAGCACCGGCCTTGTGATGAAACTGGTGAGCCTCGATGAATACCGGGCATTGGAAAGCTACAGTGCAAGCACCATTTATCTCTGCTATGAAGATGAAACCACAAAGCGCGTGACGCGTATTTTCGTGGGAGAGGACAGGGTGTATGCGGCTGGCGTCAAAGTGACCTACCAGATCGACACTGGCTATTCATTAGAAAGAATTGTGCCGGACAGGGAGGATGCCATTGCCGCAGCGCCGTCTGCCACGCTGGAGGGGTATTCCTTTGTGGGATGGCGGCAGGATGATTCTGCGGAAAAGAAAGTGCTTTCGGAGTTTATCATCAGTTCGGAGGAACCTGTCACGCTTTATGCGGTGTTCAAAAAGCAGATGACCATCGGGCTGATGCCAAACGGAGGCACCCTTACGGAATCCGGTGCAAAGGAGAGCTTCACTGCATCCTGCTATTACAACAACGGGAATGCACAGAGCGAGCCGACCACGGTTCCGGCAAGCCCCTATACGAGAAAGAATATGTCCTTCTGCGGATGGAGTGCAGACTCCCTTTCCACGCCATCTTACAAGCCGGGAGAAATGGGAGTATTTCCGGCAGAGGCAGTCCTTTATGCCATGTGGGTGGTTACAGAGTACGACTTTCCCTATACAGGAGATTATGTGCAGTTCACCATCCCGCAGGACGGCATCTATGAGTTTGAAGTATGGGGCGGTTCCGGGGCTGCAGCAAAGGTAGATGACCTTGTGGCAGAGGGCGGCCTGGGAGGGCATTCCAAAGGCTATAAGAAGATGAAAAAGGGGGAGGTGCTGTACGTCTACAATGGTGGCGGCGCAAATGGGACGTATCCGGGGACAAACGGCGGTGCTTATGGTTACAACTATACGAACGGCAAGCAGTATGGCGGCGGAGGCGGTGGTTCCACCCATGTGGCTACAAAATCCGGCACATTGGGATACACCAACAGTAGCAACGGATTAAACTATAATAACAGGAACTGTATCCTGATTGTGGCGGGCGGAGGCGGTGGCGGTGCAATCGATAACGGCACTGTCCACAAAGGCGGTGACGGCGGCGGGGAACGTGGCGGTGACGGCTCCGGCGGCGCATTGGGCGGGCGGCAGATTTCCACATCCAGTTATCCTTCCGATAATTTCGGGAGAGCGCCGTCCACAAGTTCATCGAGCGGCACCTGTTATGCAGGGGGCGGCGGTGGCTGGTTCGGCGGCAACTATGGCACAAAAGGTGAATCCGGCGCGGGAGGCTCCGGCTATGTGGACGGCGTTGCGCCATTCACCCATAATGGGAAATATTATCCAGCAGAGACTGAGGCAGGGGTAAATGAAGGACACGGGAAAGTATTCATCCGATACGTGGAATGCGCGTAACAGTTAACGGCACCGAAAAGGTGCTTTTTTAATGTCAAATTTGAAGGAGGAACTGGAATGAAAAATTTTATTGAAGCGGCGCAGTATGCGTTTGCGGCGCTCGGCGGTGCGCTGGGTGCGGTCATGGGAGGCTTTGACGGCTTCCTTTATGCACTGGTGGTATTCGTGGTGGTGGATTATGCTACCGGCCTGATGGCGGCTGCGGTGGAGAAGAAGCTATCCAGCGAGGTGGGCTTTAAGGGCATTTTTAAGAAGGTGGTCATTTTCAGCCTTGTGGCGGTGGGGCATATCGTGGATACCCACATCATCGGGGAGGGGAGCGTCCTGCGGACGGCGGTCATCTTCTTTTATCTGTCAAATGAAGGTATCTCTATCCTGGAGAATGCCGCAAGGACGGGGCTGCCCATTCCGGGGAAGCTGAAAGCCGTGCTGGAGCAGTTACGGGAGGAAAAAGGGAAATAATGAGTTTTTTTGTTTAAGGCATCGGTGTAAAGACTGGTGCCTTTTTTCATGTGCAGAAAGAGAGGGAAACGGAATGAATCTGAAACAGAATTACCTTACAGAGTCCGGGTGCTATAAGGCAGGAAAACACATCACCGTGCAGGGGCTTATGATCTACTCGGTGGGATGCCCGCAGCCAAAGGTGGATGTGTTTATGAAGAACTGGATCAGGGCGGATGCAAACGCCTGCGTCCACGCCATCATAGAGCCGGGCGGGGATGTGTACCAGTTACTCCCGTGGGATTGCCGGGGCTGGCATTGCGGTGGCAACGCGAACAATACCCATATCGGTGTGGAAATGACGGAGCCTGCCACCATTAAATATATGGGCGGTGCAAGCTGGGTGGAAACCGGGGACGGGGAGAACACGAAAGCCCATGTGCTTTCAACTTATAAATATGCAGTGGAACTGTTTGCACATCTCTGTCAGCAGTTCCGTTTAGACCCTATGGCGGATGGTGTGGTGATTTCCCATTCGGAGGGGTGCAGGCGTGGCATTGCCAGCAACCACGGCGATGTGGAGCATCTGTGGTCCAAATTTGGTTTGACAATGGAGCAGTTCAGGAAGGATATCAAAGCGGCGATGGAGGTCGGTTCTGATACGGATTCCCTTACTGCTATTATGGGGAAAGTAGCAGCAACGGCGGAACAGATGAAATCCTATCTGAAAAAGAAGAACCCATTCGTGGCGCAGTCTGTTTTGGATATGATCCCGCTCTATCTTTCGGAAGGGGAGGCAGAGGGTGTGAGGGGCGATATCGCCTTTGCACAGTCCTGTCTGGAAACCGGGAATTTCACTTTCTCAGGCTCGGCGGTCATGCTTTCTCAGAACAATTTCTGCGGCCTTGGGGTGACGCAGAGGGGCAAGGCGGGGCTGTCCTTTGGGTCACCGCAGCTCGGCATCCGGGCGCAGGTGCAGCACCTCAAAGCCTATGCCTCCACGGATAAACTGTGGAATGAAAAGATCAATCCCCGTTTCCGCTATGTCACAAGGGGCTGTGCGCCCTACGTGGAGTGGCTTGGACAGAAGGAAAACCCGCAGGGGAAAGGCTGGGCGGCGGAGGAGAAGTATGGGGAGAAGATACTCTCCATTCTGAAAGCCATTATGGAGGAAGGGAAAGTACAGTTCATGGAGAGCCTTACCATTTCCGCGCCCTACATGGTGCGGGTGGCTATCCCCGACCTGAATATCCGAAAAGGTCCCGGAAAGTCATACCCAAAGACGGGGAAATTCACAGGCGTGGGTGTTTTTACCATCGTGGAGGAATCGGACGGCTGGGGGCTGCTCAAAGCCTATGGGGAAAAGCGGGATGGGTGGATTTCTCTGGCATTCACCACAAGGGTATAGAAGAAATTTTTAAATATAGAAATCCTGATTATAAGGAGGAGACTTAAATGAGTGCATCGGAAAAACAGGAACTTCCGTGGTGGCAAAAGTACACACTGACATTAAATGAAGCATCAGAATATTTTGGCATCGGGTACAAAAAACTGAAACAATTTATTTCGGAACATTCAGATGAGGACTTCGTTTTGTGGAATGGAAACAGGGCGCAGATCAAAAGAGTACAGTTTGAAAAATTTCTGGATAACAAAATAAATGTGATCTAGTGAAATTTAGTATGGAAACAGAGCCTCGTTTATGGTATGCTAATAGATACATGGGAGCATACATCCCATGTGCATTATGTTAGTGTGTCATGACGAGGCTCTCTCTATGAAAGGAGAGTGACTATGAGCGAAAAGAGACGTGATAGCAAAAACCGTATTCTTCGCACAGGGGAGAGCCAGAGACCGGACGGAAAGTATATGTACCGCTATGTAGACCTCAATGGGAAGACCCAGTGCATTTATAGCTGGCGGCTGGTGAATACAGACACTGTTCCGGAAGGAAAAAAAGATAATGGTTCACTGCGTGAGAAAGAAAAAGTGATCCAGAGGGATTTGGATGATTATATACTGCCGGAGGGAGCCGGATTTACCGTATTGAATCTGACAAAGAAATATATCAGACAAAAAACGGGCGTAAAGCATACCACGAGGGCAGGCTATAATACGGTTCTCAATCTGCTGGAAAGAGACCCATTCGGGCAGAGGCGGATTGACAGAGTCAGATTATCAGATGCGAAAGAGTGGCTGATCAAGCTGCAGCAGGTGGATAAAAAGAGTTATTCAGCGATCCATTCTATAAGGGGCGTGCTGAGGCCTGCTTTCCAGATGGCCGTGGATGATGATATCTTAAGGAAGAATCCCTTTGAATTTATGCTTGCCACCGTTCTTGTGAACGATGCGGTGACCCGTGAAGCGATCACAAGAAAAGAAGAAAGAACATTCCTTGATTTTATAAAGAACGATAACCATTACAGCAAGTATTATGATGGTATGTATATCCTCTTTAAAACGGGAATGCGTATCTCTGAATTTACAGGGCTGACTTTAAAGGACATCGACATGGCGGACCGGACGATCAATATCGACCACCAGCTGCAGAAAACCGGGACTCTGGTCTACATTGACACCACGAAGACCTATGCCGGGAAAAGGGTGATCCCGATGTCAGAGGATGTATATGAGTGCTTTGGGCGCATACTGGAAAGAAGGAACCCGCCCAAGGTGGAGCCGATGATTGACGGGTACAGCGGTTTCCTGTGGTTCGATAAGGATGGAAAGCCGATGGTGGCGATGCATTGGGAAAAGTATTTCCAGCACGCAGTGGAGAGGTACAACAGCATCTATAAGGTCCAGCTTCCAAAGATAACGCTCCATGTCTGCCGCCACACTTATTGCTCCAACATGGCAAAGTCAGGGATGAACCCGAAGGTCCTCCAGTATCTGATGGGACATAGTGATATCAGTGTTACGCTGAACACTTATACACATCTAAAGCTGGATGATGCAAGAAATGAAATGGTGAATATGAATCTTTTGCAGAAACAGGCCGAAAAGGAAATGGCAGCATTAGGTCAAAAGGAAGAGGAATATGAGCTGACAGCAATTCAAAAGAGTGTGTAGGAATGTGTAAAATGAAATGCCGATAATCCCAGTGTTTATAAGGCTTGCAGCGTTTTTACACGAATGGGATCGGAGAGATTGACCGTGTAATTTACACAGCGATTTCAAAAAATTCGGCCATAGGAGAACGGCAAATGTCGGGATGTGTAAAATGGAATTTTTGCCACGTTTTACACAGATTTTTACACAGTTCGATGAACAAAATATACCGAGATAAACCAAGAAAAGCGAAGAAACTGCAAATGTGCAAAATTCGTCAAAATGGCTTAAAACCTAGAAAAATCAAGAAAAACCAAGAAAATCGGAGATAAAAATTTTATGATAAAAGTACTTTTTATATGCCACGGCAACATCTGCCGCAGCCCCATGGCCGAATACATCTGCAAGAAAATGGCCGCCGAGCGTGGGCTTAGCGCAGAGCTGGAGATCGCTTCCGCTGCTACGAGCCGGGAGGAGATCGGGAACGGCGTCTATCCGCCTGCGAGAAGAAAATTGAACAGCGTGGGGATTTCCTGCGATGGGCATCACGCAAGACAGGTCACAAAGGCGGATTATGACCATTACGACTATCTGATCGTCATGGAGCAGTACAATATCCGCAATCTGATGCGGATCATCGGCAGCGATCCGGAAAAGAAAGTGTATAAACTGCTGGATTTCGCCGGCAGCGGTGCGGATATCGACGATCCCTGGTACACGGGGGATTTTGATACCGCGTACCGCGAGATCGTGGAGGGGCTGGAAGGCTTTTTCGAGGAAGTGGTAATGTAAAATGGGGAGGTGCGGCATGCGGCAGGAGATGTTTTGTATCTGCTGCATGAAAGCTGCCTGAAACACAGGGGAAGGTGGCAGGCGCTTCAGGGAAGGAGCAGGGGAAGCTCTATGGAGACGACAAACCCTTCCCTGTTCTCCGCATGGAAATTTCCGCTGTGGGCGCGGATGATCTTGTAGGCCATGGGCAGTCCGAAACCGTGGACGGTATTCGGAAGGGTGTCCAGATTTTCCAGAACCTTTGCGGGCACGCCCTGTCCGTTGTCGGCGAGAACGATGCAGACATGCCCGTCTTTCATAAAACCGGAGACGGTGATATGACAGCCCTCTTCATTGTGGGAAATACTGTTTTGTAAAAGATTATAGAAAGCCCTTGCGAGGAGCGCTTCATCCCCGTCGACGACGGCCTGTTCACAGTCCAGAGAAAGAGAAATATCATATCTTTCCGGGAGATCCTGATTCAGCAGTTCGCTTGCCACGCTGCGCAGCAAAACACAGATATGCACCGGGGTTTTCCGGAGCGGCTGCATCTCGTATTCCAGTGAGGAGATCAGGTTCAGATCCTCGATCAGCTTCTTGATCTTCAGGCCCTGGGCGGTGATGATGGCGGCATATTTTCTGTTTTCTTCGGAGAGTTCCGGACTTTCGGCAAGCTGTCCGCCGTAGCCGATCACCATGGAAAGCGGCGTGCGGATATCGTGGGAGATGCCCGAGATCCAGTTGGAACGTGCCCGGTCTCTGGAGGAGAGCATGCTGTTTTTGCGGGTGAGAGCGCGGGAAATCTGGTTGATATTGGAAAAGGGTTCTCTGAAGACTCCTTTTGCAGGCAATGTGACGATTTCTTCCCGGCGCAGTTTCACAAGCCCTTCCGTCAGGAGGCGTATCTTTTTATATAGGGTGGAGCCGCCGATGGAGGAGAGCAGCAGCGCGACAAAAAAATTGACGGCAAAGATGCGGAAAATACGTTGGGGGAGGGTCTGATACCACTCTTCGTTGTATTCAAGGGTATATTTTCCGACTGCATTTTTGGGAAGGCCGAGAATGAAAAGGCCGTAATCTTCGATCCTCATATAAACGGGATAATCGCATAAAAACCACTTGGAAATGCGGGCGATGTCGGTGAGGGAGTAATGATCCGGGATATCTGCGGGCTTGCGCAGGGACCAGATGATATCCCCGTTCTGATCCAGAAGGATACACCAGTCTTCCTCGGGAAGCAGTGCCTCGTCCAAAAGGGCAGGATCGGATAAATGCCCTGTCTCATCCGTCGTAAAAGTGAAATTTTCGCTGATCCTGGTCAGGATGCCCCGGGGATTTTTGGGAAAAACATCGCCCCTGTTGCTGATGATATAGCCCATGCCCAGAAAAGTGACCGCGAAGAGGATCATAGCCACAACAGTGGAGATCAGGGCGATGGATGCCAGTATTTTTAAAATGGTAAAATTCATGAAAGAGAGTTTCTTCTTCATAACAGATATATACCTTTCAAGTAAAAATCATACCGCCTGTGGCGATCCGCAGCATACATTTCATCATACAGGCAGATTTATCCCTTTATGACAAGTTTATACCCCAGTCCCTTCACAGTCAGCAGATGTTTCGGAGAGGAGGGCGCCTCCTCGATCTTCTGGCGGAGCCTCCGGATATGCACCATCAGTGTATTTTCATAGCCATAGCTGGTATCGCCCCAGGCCGCCATGGTCAGGGCGTCGCTTGTGACGATGCGGTTTTTCTGGCCGTACAGTATCTTCAGCAGGATCAGTTCTTTCGGCGTCAGCGGAATTTCTTCATCGCCGCATTTCACTACAGCGTTATCAAACTGGATCCGGCGCTCCCCGCAGGCGGAATCCGGCAGGGAAAATCCGTTTTCAGGCAGGATATTGCCGTAAGTGCGCCGCAAAAGAGCAGTGACCCGCAACAGAAATTCTTTCGGCAAAAAGGGCTTTACGATGTAATCGTCCGCGCCCAGCGCAAGCCCCCTTATCTTGTCTTCCGCTTCGCCCCTGGCGGTCAGGAAGATGACCGGTACCTGGGAGAACTTTCTGATCTCCCGAAACAGGAAGAAACCGTCTCCGTCGGGCAGATTCACGTCTAAAATGCAGAGGGAGACAGATTGCTTTTCCATTACATCTAACGCGCCCTTGCAGGTTTTTGCAGTGTATATCTGAAAGAAGCCGTTGGAGTACAGGATCTGTTCCAGCATGGACAGAAGCTGGGGCTCATCGTCCACCAACAGTATCTTCTTATTTTTCAGTTCCGGGGTATCCGTAGTTTTCTCCGTCATATTTTTTTCTGTCATAGATAGTGCCTTTCTCCGTATTCTTACCCGTTTGCTGTAACTCTCCGGGGGATGCGCACGGATTTGCATAGGAAATATGCCGCTTTGCGGCGCAGATTCGGCGCAGGAAACGAACGAAATATAAACATTTTGTTCGTTTCCATATTATATTCCGGAACGCTTCCACGAATAGAGTATAGCACAAAAAATTGCAGATTTAAGTCTTTTTGAGCAGAGAGATCTAAAATTAAGGTTGCTGTAAGGAGAAGTTAAGTTTGGGGTAAGGGCGGGGTGATATGGTTGGAACATCAAGTATCTTCCTGATGTTGGCGTTTGCTGCAGCAAAGAGGAACGGACACACAGATATGCAGATATCTATGAAAAATGCGGACAGGCGGGGGTCAGGATGTGCGTGGATAAAACATATAAAAGAAATTTGCGGAGGTCAAAGAAGTATGAAAGAACTCATAAGAACAGAAAATCTTTCCAAACGTTACGGGGAAGTACTGACAGTAAAAGGAATCAATCTGTCGGTGATGGAAGACACGATCTACGGATTCTGCGGGCCTAACGGCGCGGGAAAATCCACCACGCTGAAAATGCTGTTGGGGCTGGTAAGGCCCACGGAGGGGGAGATCAGCCTGTTTGGCAGGAAGATGACGGCAAAAAACAGGATGGAGATCCTGCGGCAGACAGGTTCCCTGATAGAGAGCCCGTCCTACTACGGACACTTGACGGGGAGGGAGAATCTGGAGATTTTACAGGGACTTTTGAAAGTGCCGAAGGAAAATGTGGACGAAGTGCTGCGAATCGTGCGGCTGGACGGGCAGGGGAAGAAAAAGGTATCCGCCTATTCTCTGGGGATGAAGCAGAGGCTCGGGCTTGCGGCGGCGCTTCTTAACTTTCCGAAACTGCTGATCCTGGACGAACCCACCAACGGCCTTGACCCGGCGGGCATTCAGGAAATGCGGGAACTGATCCGCTCCCTGCCGGAAAAATACGGTATGACAGTGATCATATCCAGCCACCTTCTGTCGGAGATCGATCAGATCGTTGACGATATCGGCATCATCGCCAATGGGAAGCTGAAATATCAGGGGTCGCTGGGCAGGCTTCATGAGCAGGATGTCACAAAGACACTCGAAGAGATCTTTTTGGATATGACGATGGAAGAGGTGAGTTTATGAGGGCGTTATGGAAGGCGGAGTACCGAAAAACAAGAAGGCGTTACCTGCTGCTGTTTGTGTGCGGGATGACGGCAATGGGACTGATATGGGCCCTGCACGGTAAATTGAGTGATGACGCTATAGAAAAGGGTTGGTATATGCTGCTTTACCAGATGCCTGTGATCAATGTGATCGTATTGCCGATGCTGGCGATGCTGATCGCCTCGAGGCTGGGCGATCTGGAGCATAAAAACAATATGCTGCGGCACCTTTGCACGATGGCGGAGCGGGGAAAGCTGTATGATGCAAAGCTTCTCTACGGACTGGGGCTGATGCTTATCAGTATTTTGATGGAATGGTTCGGCATCATTGCGGACGGTTTTTTCAGACATCATTTCGGCGGACATTTTTTGTTCAAAGAATATATATTACTGCTGTTATTTACGGCCATGCCTACTTTTGCGGTTTATATATTGCTGCATACGCTCGCAATGTGCTGCGAGAAACCGGCTGTTCCCTATATTGTGGGGATCGTGGGGGAATTTGTGGGACTGTTGTCGCTGTTTTTGCCCTACCGCTGCCTTTACTACGGGACGCCCTGGGGGTATTACGGGTCGCTGATGCTCGTGGGGGCGGAATACGACAGGGAGACAAGGATCTCCACCTATTTTTACCGTGAGGTCAACTGGGGCGGTTTCATTGCAATCATAATAATAACAGTAGTTATCTATATTGCGGGCAGAATGATATTTTGCAGAAAAGAGCTCTGAAATTTATAATAGCAATAGCTATTTTTTTCGGCATGTCAAAACGAGAATATGCTAAGGAGAAAACAACAGAGTAACCGATGAGGGAATGGTAGGGATATGACAAGAAAACAAAAAAATAACAGATGTAATAATATGACGAGAGCAACACATCAAAGGTAATGGGCTGAAAAAGAATAATATCGGGTGTTATATTTTGAGGCATAACTGTGAAAAGAGTACTGAAAAGAGAACACAGAAACAGAAAAGGAGAGAAACAATGATATTACGATTATACAGAGCGGAAAGAATGAAATTGAGGCGTTCCCCCATATGGCTTGTCTTTGTCATCGTGCCGGTGGTGCCGGCATTTCTGGGAACGATGAACTACCTGAACAATATAGCGATACTGAGATCCGAGTGGTTCAGCCTCTGGACCCAGCACACACTGTTTACCAGTTACTTTTTCCTGCCGATCCTGCTGGGGCTTTACTGCAGTTATCTGATGCGGCTGGAAAAAAACAACCGTAATCTGACAAAACTGCTGACACTGCCCATCTCCCGGAAGGAACTGTTCGTGGCGAAACTGCTGTCAGCGGGGAAGATCATATTATTTACGGAAGCCTGGATAGGGATCCTGTTCCTGATCTCCGGGAAATTGGCAGGACTTGCGGCGAAACCGCCGGTGGGAAGTCTGGTGATCTGGTGCCTTTTCGGGGCGTTGGGAGGAACGGTCATGGCAGCGGTGCAGCTCATCGTCTCCCTCCTGTGCGACAGCTTTGCGCTGCCCGTTGGCATATCCTTTGCGGGTGGGCTCAGCGGTCTGATGGCAATGGCAAAGGGCGGCTTAGGCCATATCTATCCCTACTCCCTGATGGCTTACGGCATGGTCTCCAACAACAATAAGCAGCAACTTACAGCGGAGGGGTATCCGCAGTTTGTTGTGGTCTGCCTCTTTTATCTGGTGCTCTTTACTGTAGGAGGGGCGATGATCATGGAGAAAAAGGAAGTATGATAGTTAATGCCTTTAACCAGCCGGGAGGATTTGATTTTCCTTCCGGCGTCCGGCATCGGATCCTCACTCCAGATTTTTATACGCCGTAGACAACATCAACTTGATCCGGTTGAGCTGGTTCACCTCGCTTGCCCCGGGGTCGTAATCGATGGCCACGATGTTGGATTTCGGATAGCGCTTCCGGATCTCTTTGATCACACCTTTACCCACCACATGGTTTGGCAGGCACCCGAAGGGCTGGCAGCAGACGATATTGTTGGTGCCGCCCCGGATCAGCTCGATCATCTCCCCGGTCAAAAACCATCCTTCCCCGGTCTGATTGCCGATATTGACAATAGGCTCCGCGTACTCCACCAGCTTGTAGATGCTGACAGGGGGGTGGAAATGGGCGCTTTTCTCAAAAGCTTTTGTGGCGCTGCCGCGCAGAAATTCAAGGGCGCTGATGCCGAGACGGCACATGCGGGCAGCCTTCTTGCTGGTGCCCAGATAGTCCGCCTTGTAAATCTGGTTGTAGAAACAGTAGAGCATAAAGTCGAGCAGGTCCGGGCAGACCGCCTCGGCGCCCTCCGCCTCCAAAAGCTCCACAAGATGGTTGTTCGCGACGGGCGCGAATTTCACGAGGATCTCGCCCACAATGCCGACTTTCGGCTTTTTCATGTCTACAAGCGGCAGGGCGTCAAACTCTTCGACGATCTGACGGCACATTTTCCGGAACCGGAAGAAATTCAGATGTTTTCCGGTCAGGAAGGCAATACATTTCTGTTTCCATTTCTCATGCAGGGCGTCGGCGGAGCCGGACTCCTTCTCGTAGGGCCTTGTGGCGTACACGCAGCGCATAAAGATATCGCCGAACACAGCGCCGAAGGCGGCATGGATCAGGAGGTCCGCATTGATATGGAAGCCGGGGTTTGTCTCGATGCCGCCCAGATTCAGGGAGATCACCGGGATCTGCGCCATGCCCGCCTTCTCCAGCGCCCGGCGGATAAAGCCTATGTAGTTTGTGGCGCGGCAGCCGCCACCGGTCTGTGACATGATCACGGCGGTGCGGTTTAAGTCGTATTTGCCGGAATGCAGCGCGTCCATAATCTGTCCCACCACGATCAGGGAAGGATAACAGGCGTCATTATTCACGTATTTCAGTCCCATGTCCACGGCATGTTTGTTGTCGTTCCCCAGAACTTCAAAGTTGTAGCCGCAGGCGCTTAGCGCGGGCTGCAGCAGATCGAAATGGATCGGTGACATCTGGGGGCAGAGGATCGTATAGTTTTTCCGCATCTCCTCCGTAAAGGAAACCTTCCGGATGGAGGAGGGGCGGATGGTCCGTTTCATATTCCGCATCTCTCTGACCCGGAGGGCGGAGAGGAGAGAACGGATCCGGATCCTTGCCGCACCCAGGTTATTGACTTCGTCGATCTTTAAGCAGGTGTATATTTTGTCGGAGCCGGAGAGGATATCGTTCACCTGGTCCGTGGTGACGGCATCGAGGCCGCAGCCAAACGAGTTTAACTGGATCAGGTCCAGATCCTCCCTTGTCTTTACGAAACTTGCCGCCGCGTAAAGCCTGGAATGGTACATCCACTGGTCGGAGACGATCAGGGGGCGCTCCGGCGCGGCGAGATGGCAGACGGAGTCCTCGGTGAGCACGGCGATATTGTAACTGTTGATCAATTCCGGAATACCATGGTTGATCTCCGGATCGATATGGTAGGGGCGTCCCGCCAGCACAATGCCCCTCGCATGATGCTGTTCCATCCAGCTAAGCACTTCCTCGCCCTTTTTTCGGATATCGTCTCTTGCCGCATCCAGTTCTGCCCAGGCGGCATCTACAGCATTTTCAATTTCCGCTGCGGGCAGTTCGGAAAACTCCCGGATCAGCGCCTGTTTCACCGTGTCGGGGGACGCAAAACTCATAAAGGGGTTGCGGAAGGTGATCTGTTCTCTGGCGATCTCCTCCACGTTGTTTTTGATATTTTCCGAGTAGGAGGTCACGATAGGGCAGTTGTAATGGTTGTTTGCCTCCTCAAACTCATTGCGCTCATAGAACAGGGCGGGATAAAAGATAAACTGTATCCCCTGCCTGATCAGCCACGAAACATGCCCGTGGGCGAGCTTCGCCGGGTAACATTCCGATTCACTGGGAATGGACTCGATGCCCAGTTCATAGATCTTGTGGGTGGAACTGGGGGAGAGCACCACGCTGTAGCCCAGCTTCGTGAAGAAGGTGAACCAGAAAGGATAATTTTCATACATGTTCAGCACCCGGGGAATGCCAACCTTGCCCCGCGGCGCTTCATCCACCGGCAGAGGCTCATAGTGGTGGAAAAGCCTCTCCAGTTTATATTCGTAAAGATTCGGAATATTGTTTTCATTTTTCTGTTTTCCGAGGCCCCGTTCGCAGCGGTTGCCGGAGATGTACTGGCGGCCGCCAGAGAAACGGTTGATGGTCAGGCGGCAGTTGTTGGTACAGCCCTTGCACTTTGCCATGGTGGTGGTAAACTGCAGCTCGTTGATCTTCTCGATGCTGAGCATGGTGGTCTGATAGCCTGGTTCCATGCCGAAACGTTCTCTGGCGATCAGCGCGCAGCCGAAAGCGCCCATGATACCGGCGATATCCGGGCGGGTTGCCTCGCAGTCCGCGATCTTCTCAAAGCTGCGCAGCACCGCGTCGTTGTAGAAGGTGCCGCCCTGCACCACGATATTTCGTCCCAGTTCCTCCGCGGAGGAGACTTTGATCACTTTAAACAGGGCGTTTTTGATCACGGAGTAGGCGAGTCCCGCGGAGATATCGTTGACGGAGGCGCCCTCTTTCTGCGCCTGTTTTACTTTGGAGTTCATGAACACGGTGCAGCGGGTGCCGAGGTCGATGGGGTGCTCCGCAAACAGCGCCGCCTGCGCGAAATCTTCCACGCTGTAATTCAGGGATTTGGCAAAGGTCTCGATGAAGGAGCCGCATCCCGAAGAGCAGGCTTCGTTGAGCTGTACGGAGTCCACGGTCTGGTTTTTGATCTTGATGCATTTCATGTCCTGGCCGCCGATGTCCAGAATACAGTCCACGGAAGGATCAAAAAAGGCGGCTGCGTAGTAGTGCGCCACAGTCTCCACCTCTCCGTCGTCCAGCAGGAAAGCCGCCTTTAACAATGCTTCCCCGTAGCCGGTGGAACAGGAGCGGACAATCCTCGCCCCGTCCGGCAGCAGGCTGTAGATTTCCTGAATGGAACGGATCGCGGTCTTTAACGGACTGCCGTTATTGTTGCTGTAGAAGGAATAAAGGAGTTCGCCTTCTTCCCCCACCAGCGCCGTCTTCGTGGTGGTGGAACCGGCGTCGATCCCCAGATAACAGTTGCCATGATAGGTGGAAAGTTCTCCCTTTTTCACCGTGGTCTTTTCATGACGGGCGCGGAAAGCGCCGTATTCTTCATCGGACGCAAACAGCGGTTCCATCCGCGCCACCTCAAATTCCATCTTGATCCCCGAAGATAATTTCTTTATCATGTCGGAGAGCATAATGGAAACCTCCTCCTTGGCGTTCAGGGCGGAGCCCATAGCCGCGAAGAGGTGGGAATGTTCCAGCGTGATGGTGTGTTCGTCATCCAGCTTCAGGGTGCGGATAAAGGCGGCCTTTAACTCCGACAGAAAGTGGAGCGGGCCGCCGAGGAATGCCACATGTCCGCGGATCGGCTTGCCGCAGGCAAGGCCGGATATGGTCTGGTTGACCACCGCCTGAAAGATGGAGGCGGCGAGATCTTCCCTGGTGGCGCCCTCGTTGATCAGGGGCTGTATATCGGACTTGGCAAATACGCCGCAGCGCGCGGCGATCGTATAAAGAGACTGGTAATGTTTCGCGTACTCGTTTAAGCCGGAGGCATCCGTCTGCAGGAGGGATGCCATCTGGTCGATAAAAGAGCCGGTGCCGCCGGCGCAGATCCCGTTCATTCTCTGCTCCACGTTACCGCCTTCAAAATAGATGATCTTCGCATCTTCCCCGCCCAGTTCGATCGCCACGTCGGTCTTCGGCGCAAAGGTCTGCAGGGAGGTGGATACGGCGATCACTTCCTGTACAAAGGGAACCCCCAGATGGTTTGCCAGCGTCAGGCCGCCGGAACCGGTGATCATCGGATGAACGGTAAGTTCCCCCAGTTTGTCTTTCGCCTTCATAAGAAGACTGCTCAAAGTCTCCTGAATATTGGCAAAATGCCGCTCGTAGTCGGCGAACAGCAGGTTGTTCCCAGCATCCAGCACAGCGATCTTGACGGTGGTGGAGCCGATGTCGATACCTAATGTATATGTTAAATCCTTCATAATTTCCTTTCTTTCGCACATAGATCCGTGCATCACAAGTCCGTCCCGGACATTCCCAGACATTATACGACATTCTTCTTTAGATTTCAACGTACTAAAATTTAGAAAAAAATGAACAATTTCCAATCTTTTTCTTAAAAATAAATAACTGTTATGCTTCGCGGTTTACTTTTTTTTTCAGAGATGATATTATGATTTGAAATGACATGCGGTGAATATCATGGTATGTAATGATCAGAAGAATAGGAAAACAGTGACAGGATCATAATTATAATAGGAAAAAAGAGGAAAGCAAAATGCAGAAATTTGTCAAAAATATGGAAAAGAAGTTTGGTAAGTATGCGATACCTGACCTGATCAACTACTTCATCATATTTTATGTGGCGTCCACGATCATCAGCCTTTTTATGCCGGGGTTGTATTACGGTTTTCTGGCTTTGGATTTTGAGAAGATCATGCACGGGCAGGTCTGGCGGTTGTTCACTTTTATCCTGGCGCCGGAAACTTTGTCGGATGGTCTGTTCGGCACTGCCGGAAATGTATTCTTATTTGTGATCAAGATCCATATCTATTATCTGTTCGGGCGTTCGCTGGAGAATGTCTGGGGGGCGTTCCGGTTTAATCTGTACTTTATCGGCGGTATCATCCTGACGGTCCTGGCGGAACTGCTTTTATTTGTGACGACAGGGCAGAGCGCGTATTACGGCGGTATGAACTATCTGTACCAGTCCATGTTTTTTGCGTTCTGTGTGCTTTTCCCGGAGGAACAGTTTTTGATCTATTTTGTGTTCCCGGTCAAGGCGAAAGTGCTCGCTGTGCTGGACGCTATCCTGCTGGCTGCGAGCCTGATCCAGTATCTGCTGGTGGGGGCCTACTCTTATTGCATAGCGATCGTTATCGCGATGTTAAACTTTTTGATCTTCTTCTACGTCTATAAAGGGCTTGACAGGTACAGTCCGAGACAGGTGAAGCGGCGCAAGGAGTTTAAGCGGCAGACCATGCGGCCCCAGGGGGTGACAAAGCACCAGTGCGCGATCTGCGGCAGGAACGAGGTCACGAATCCGGAGCTGACTTTCCGGTTCTGTTCCAAATGCAACGGAAATTATGAGTATTGTGAAGAGCATCTGTTTACCCACCGGCATGTGAAGTAAAAGCAGAAAATAAAGTGCATGTCTGCAGGCGGGAGCGGATAATAGTGAGACGATATAAGGAATAGCGGTAAAATATGGACAGAGAGATTTTATTTGCGAAGACGCTGGAACAGGTCAGAAAACGGGGAAAGATGCAGGGAAACCGCATCAGTAAAGAACAGGTGCGGGAAGCTTTTGCAAAGCTTTCTCTGGAGGAGTCCCAGCTTGAGTTGGTTTACGATTATCTGGAAAAGCATCATATCGGCGTGGACAAGGAAGCAGCCGGCGGGGAAGATCTGGCTGCTGAGGATGCGGATTACCTGCAGGAATATCTGGAACTGCTGCGGGATATCCCGGAGCTTCCCGGCGGAGAGCGGGAGGCGCTCTTTTTGTCGGCTATGGCGGGGGATCTGTCGTCCCAGAAACGGCTGATGGAGGTTTTTCTGCCGAAGGTGCCGGAGATGGCGAGGATCTACGCGGGACAGGGTGTCTATCTGGAAGATCTGATCGGTCAGGGGAATATGGCGCTGAGCGAAGGGGTTGCCCTGCTCGGGGCGGCGGAAAACGCGCAGGATGCGGAGGGGATGCTGGCATGGTTCATCATGGATTCCATGGAGAAGCTGATCGCGGAGGGCGCGGAAAACAGGAATGCGGATAAAAAGCTGGAGGATAAGGTCAACCATATTGCAGATCAGGCAAGACAGCTTGCGGAGGATCTGCGGCGCAAGGTGACGATCAGGGAACTGGCGGAGGAGACCGGCATTTCGGAGGAGGAGATCCGGGATGTGTACAGGCTCAGCGGGTATGTGATAGAGGATTTGGAGGATAAATAGTGGGGCGATTTGCCATGAGGCCGCCCAGATGGAAATTAAATTCTCCGTCGCCGCGCTTTCGCTCCGTAAAAAACGTAGCGGTACTAGGCTCGAAAATACCTCGCCAAGTGCCGACGTTTTTTAAGGGGCTCCTTGAGAATTTAATTTCCATCTGGGCTACGTTGTTGGTAGGCGCTCGAGTAGTAATATTGTCTGGGTTGGTGCTATTTGGATGTAAGAATTTTTGTGTCGGCAGAAGATAGAAGGTTGTAAGTAAGGGATAAAAGTATGCTATTTCAGTTATCTAAAATAAAAAGACTGATGCAGGAAAGGAAAAAAGAAGGCGGGAGCCGGAAGAACGCCCCGGCGGTCTATGAAGATTTTAAGTATATGCTGCAGGATGTGGGCAGGATTTACATCGGGGCGAAATATACCTACCGGGAACTGATGGAGCATCCCGAGACGGCGTTTAAATTTAAGTCGGTGATAGAGCATTATCTGCTGCGGGACACCGATCCAGACACTTCTCTGGAGAGCGATTTTTATTATATGAAGCCGGAGAGTTTTTCCTGCAGGACATATGAACAGTTAAAAGTGAAATTAAAGATCAGCATGCTTGTGGACAGGCAGGGGAGACAGGGAAGGACGGAACGGGTTTACCGGGAAATAACGCTGTCTCTGGAAGAGTTTGTATCGATACCGCTGGAGCAGAAAAAGAAGGACGGAATTGTCGTACAGGAGCTGATTTTGTCGAAACTTGCGCTCGTTTCTTTTGTTCTTTAGAAGAAAAGGCTTGAAAATTGTCGAGAAATCTGGTATTGTATGGATAGCGGGAGGATAAAGTAAAGAAAACAGGAATCCCGCGACGATAAATTTGGTAAAATTCCCCTTTTACACTGAACAGGTTAGGGTTTGTGCCCTGCCTGTTCTTTTAAAATAGAATGAATGGAAACGGAGGTTATTATGTCGATCAGATCAGATTATCATCTGCACTCCCATCATTCCGGGGACAGCGACGCGCCTATGGAAGAGATGGTGAAAAGCGGCATTGCCGCAGGACTGGAAGCAATGTGTTTTACAGAACATGTGGATTTTGATTTCAGGCCCCTCGGGAAAGAACAGAGCGATCTGTTCGAACTGAATGCGGATTCCTATCTCTATGAACTGCTCAGTCTGAAAAAGAAATATGAGGATCAGATAGAACTGCTCTTTGGACTGGAGTGCGGCATGCAGCCCCACACGGCCAAGGAAAATGTCCGCTTTATCAAAGAGCATGAATATGATTTTGTGATCGCTTCCGTGCATCTGTGCGGCGGTATGGATCCTTATTATTCGGAATATTTTGAGGGGAAAGAGGAGGAAGCGGCGCTGCGGGAATATCTGGAGGAGACCTTCCGGAATATAAAAGTGTTCGGCAATTTTGACTGCCTCGGCCATCTGGACTATATCATCCGCTACTGCAAAAAGATGGACAGGCAGTATGAGTATGCGAAATATAAGGACATCATCGATAAGATCCTCTCCTACCTGATCGACAGGGAAAAGGCCCTGGAGCTGAACACTGCCGGCGTCAGAAAAGGAATGAAGGAGATGAACCCCTGCAGGGATGTCGTCCGGCGCTATCATGAAATGGGCGGCGAGCTGATCACCATAGGATCCGACGCCCACAGACCAGGGGAGGTGGCTTCCGGTTTTGACAGGGCGGAGGAGCTGCTGAGGGACTGCGGTTTTCGGTATTACACAGTATATAATGGAAGAATTGCCATGATGAAGAAATTGTAGGCGAGATCTGCGGGACCGGAAACGGTAGATCCTGCGTGCGAGAAGTTTACGGAAGCGGAAATGTAAGGCCTTTATGTGGGCTTACGGAACAGGAATAAGGAGGAACGATATGGGCTTAGAAGATTTAACGGCGCTCGGCGCAAAGGCAGGTAGTCTCTTAAAGGAAATGGCGACAGGAAAAGCCGGTGATGCGGCAAATGAGCGGGCGGAGGCATTTAAAAAGATATGCGCCCTGATCCCGAATAAGGTGGACAACGCGACTGTGGTAAGCGTACTGGATCTGATGCGCAAACAGCAGAAGGTGATAAAGAAGGACTTCTCGGTTCATATGAAGAAAAATGAGGAAGCGTTCCGGAAGCACGATGCTGTCATCGCAAAAAACAGGGGATTTGTGGAGGATCAGAACAGTTATACCGATATGGCTTACGGAGATGCCACGATGCAGTATTCCGGCTGTGAAATTTTTGCAACCTATAACGCGATCTACAGCATTATGGGAAAACCGGTCATGAGTCTGGCAAAGATGATCTCCGAATATGAAAAGGACGGGATGGTGCTCTCCGGTAAATTTGGCACGGCGCCGAAGGCCATCAAGGATTTTCTGGACAGACACGGTTTTAAAACGGATATGACCACCAATGAGGCAGACTTTGACAATTTCGGGAAAAAGTTCCAGAGCCTGATCCTCACCATGTACAATGATAAGGACGATATCAGCAAGGAGGTACATACCGTCAATATTTCCAAAGAAGGCGGAAAGTATCTTGCCCATAACGTGTACTGCAACGGGAAAGTGGTGGGGCCTGAAGCCTCCGTAAAAGAGCTGATCGGGAAGATGAATAACGGGAAGGCAAAAGGAATTTCCCTGATCGGCGTCTCCAAAGCGGTCTAAACTAAAATTTTCCTAAAATTACGAAAAATATGGTAATTACATCTTGAATTTTAGCGTCATATTGGGTAAAATACTACTGTTGACAAAATTTTGACAGACACGCTCCGGGATAAGAGGGGGACAGACTGTCAGAAAAAATATAAATTTTTTTAGGAGGGACTAAAAAATGGCAGTAAAAGTAGCGATTAATGGTTTTGGCCGTATCGGTCGTCTTGCATTCAGACAGATGTTTGGTGCGGAAGGTTACGAGGTTGTAGCGATCAACGATCTGACAACACCTTCCATGCTGGCGCATCTGTTAAAGTATGATTCTTCCCAGGGCAGATATGTTGCTATCGGAGAAGAAGACCAGGTAACAGCTGATGACGAAGCAGGCACGATCACAGTAAAAGGCCAGACGATCAAGATTTACAAAGAGCCCGACGCAAATAACTGTCCTTGGGGCGAGCTTGGCGTAGATGTAGTTCTGGAGTGCTCCGGTTTCTATACTTCCAAAGCAAAAGCTCAGGCACACATCAATGCCGGCGCTAAGAAAGTTGTTATTTCTGCTCCTGCAGGAAACGACCTTCCTACCATCGTTTACAATGTAAACCATGAGACACTGACAAAAGAAGATACTATCATTTCCGCAGCTTCCTGCACAACAAACTGTCTGGCTCCGATGGCAAAGGCTTTAAATGATTTTGCTCCGATCGAGTCCGGTATTATGTGCACGATCCATGCTTATACAGGCGACCAGATGATCCTTGACGGTCCTCAGAGAAAAGGCGATAAGAGAAGAAGCCGTGCAGGCGCTATCAACATCGTTCCCAACTCCACAGGCGCAGCTAAGGCTATCGGTCTTGTTATTCCTGAACTGTCCGGCAAGCTGATCGGTGCAGCACAGCGTGTTCCGACCCCGACAGGTTCTTCCACACTTCTGTTCGCAGTTGTGAATAAGACTGTAACGAAAGAAGAAGTTAACGCAGCAATGAAAGCGGCAGCTACAGAGTCCTTCGGCTACAACACAGACGAGATCGTTTCCTCTGACGTTGTAGGTATGAGATTCGGTTCCCTGTTCGATGCTACTCAGACAATGGTCAGCCCGCTGCCGGATGGCAAGACGCAGGTTGAAGTTGTTTCCTGGTATGACAACGAGAATTCCTACACAAGCCAGATGGTTCGCACGATCAAATACTTCGCTGAGTTAGGTTAATCCGGGAAACAGATAATAATGATGTAAGTGACTACGAGGTCCGGTCCAGTAAGGGCCGGACTTTTTAACTTATTAGTATTCAGGAGGATGGTAAAATGGGATTAAATAAGAAATCCGTAGATGATATCAATGTGAAGGGAAAACGCGTGCTGGTAAGGTGCGATTTTAATGTGCCTCTGAAGGACGGCGTCATCACAGACGAGACACGTATCGTGGCAGCGCTTCCCACGATCAACAAACTGATCGCTGACGGCGGCAAGGTTATCCTTTGCTCCCACCTCGGCAAAGTAAAGAACGGCCCCAACGAAGGAGAATCTCTGGCTCCCGTGGCAAAGAGACTTTCCGAGAAACTGGGCAAGGAAGTAAATTTTGTATCCGATTACAACGTGACAGGCGAAGCTGCGACAAAGGCAGTGGAAGCAATGCAGGAAGGCGATGTTGTTCTTCTGCAGAATACACGTTTCCGCGGAAAAGAAGAGACAAAGAACGGCGAGGAGTTCAGCAGGGAACTGGCTGATCTGGCTGACCTGTATGTATGCGACGCGTTCGGTTCTTCCCACAGGGCACATGCATCCGTGGAAGGCGTGACAAAGTTCATCAAGGAAAAAGGCGGCGAGAACGCAGTCGGATACCTGATGCAGAAAGAGATCGATTTCCTCGGCAATGCGGTGGAAAATCCGGTAAGGCCTTTCGTAGCGATCCTCGGCGGCGCAAAAGTTGCCGATAAGCTGAACGTGATCAACAACCTGCTTGAGAAATGCGACACCCTGATCATTGGCGGCGGTATGGCCTATACTTTCCTGAAAGCAAAAGGCTATGAGATCGGTACTTCTCTGGTGGATGATGAGAAGCTTGACTACTGTAAAGAGATGATGGCTAAAGCGGAAGAGAAGGGCAAACAGCTCCTGCTTCCCGTAGATACCACGATCGCTGCGGAATTCCCGAATCCTATCGATGCTGAGATCGCTGTGGAAGTAGTTCCTTCCAATGCGATCCCTGCAGACAAGATGGGCCTGGATATCGGTACAGAGACAGCAAAACTCTATGCTGATGCAGTGAAATCCGCTAAGACGGTTGTCTGGAACGGTCCTATGGGCGTATTCGAGAATCCGATCCTTGCAAAAGGCACGATCGCTGTGGCACAGTCTCTGGCTGATACGGATGCGACAACGATCATCGGCGGCGGTGATTCCGCAGCGGCGGTGAACCAGCTCGGTTTCGCGGATAAGATGAGCCACATTTCCACAGGCGGCGGTGCTTCCCTTGAATTCTTAGAGGGCAAAGAGCTTCCCGGCGTAGCGGCAGCAGACGACAAATGACCGAGCGAAGCGAGGGATACGAGCACAGTGCCAGCAAAGCAGGCACGGGCGAAGCGTTTGCGAGTCGATTAGAGCGAAACGAGTTGATGGTTAATGGAGGAGATTTATGAGTAAAGGGAAAAAAATCGGTGGTATTATTCTGGTGATCATCGGCACGATCTTTCTGGTGATCGGCCTTGCCATCGGCGGACTGTTCGGAGCGATGAACGGCGCTATGGATGAGGCGATCACAGAACTGGAGGAAGAACTGGATGAATTCAGGGAACACGGTGTGACAACCCTCGGAGAGATCACCAATATCGATGATGAAAGTATGGCCACAATAGAATATTATTGTGAGGAAGACGGTTACTGGTATGAAACCTACATTATGGTATTAAATGAAGGCTATCAGGTGGGCAGTTCGGTCGAGGTATGTTATGACATCAGTGATCCAACCAATGTTATGGTGCCGCAGTTATATATGGAAGCGATGGGCATGGTAGGAGATACCGTACCAGGTGTCGGCATCGGCGTCGGTGTTGTGTTTGGCGTGATCGGAGCGGTCATGCTGATCATCGGGATCGTGCTTCTGGTGAGCAATAAGAAAGATAAGCAGTGGACTGACCAGATCAATGCCCGCAATGCGTCGATGGGCGTGGGCGGAGCGCCGTATAACGGATCTCCGCAGCCGGGACAGCCGGGCGGGTATAACGCAAACCCGAACCAGTACCAGCAGAATAATAATCAGAATATGTAATTAAAATGAAAACAGCGGGAATACAGACAGTATGTGTATTTTAGCGTATGTCGTCTGTATTCTTGCGGAACCCAAAAAGGAGAAAAAGAAATGGCAAGAAGAAAAATCGTAGCCGGAAACTGGAAGATGAACATGACACCTTCCCAGGCAGTAGCACTTTGTGCGGAATTAAAGGATCTGGTAAAATCCGACAGCGTGGATGTAGTTTACTGCGTACCTGCGGTTGACATCGTACCGGTAGTGGAAGCCGTAAAAGGCACAAACGTAGAAGTGGGCGCTGAGAATATGTATTTTGAGGAGAAGGGCGCTTACACAGGCGAGATCTCCGCAGCTATGCTGGTGGATGCAGGCGTGAAATATGTCATCATCGGCCATTCCGAGAGGCGTGATTACTTTAAAGAGGATGACGCCCTGCTGAATAAGAAAGTGAAAAAAGCTTTTGAGGCGGGCCTCACACCGATCCTTTGCTGCGGCGAATCCTTAGAGCAGAGGGAAATGGGCGTTACGATGGACTGGATCCGTTTCCAGATCAAATCCGACCTTGTGGGCATCACGGCAGATCAGGTAAAAGAGATGGTTATCGCTTACGAGCCGATCTGGGCGATCGGCACAGGCAAGACAGCGACAACCGAGCAGGCTGAGGAAGTCTGCAGGGGAATCCGTGAGTGCATCGGTGAAATGTATGATGCGGCTACGGCAGAAGCAGTTCGTATCCAGTACGGCGGCTCCGTAAACGCAGGCAATGCGGCGGAACTGTTCGCACAGCCCGACATCGACGGCGGCCTTGTAGGCGGCGCTTCCCTGAAGGCTGACTTTGGTAAGATCGTAAACTATTGATCTGCTTCGCAAATGAATAGTCATGAATGATTAAAAATAAGAGTTTTCTGAAAAACGGACCGTTTTAAAGTATGGTAAAACAGGGATATCGTGGGAATCGCAATCCATCGATATCCCTGCATTTTTTTCGTGAAAATTCACTTGATCTGCATAGAGTCATATCATAAACATACTGATGTATAGAAATGTTTTACAGGTTTAGTTATATCCCATATTATTTCAGAAAAAAACGGGTATTGTGATTTTTTCGTATATCATATATACTAAATACTGGAAGAGATATCCGGCAATAGATAATTATGCCAGAACACGGAGGTTCTACTATGGGGAGACATTCCGTAGCTATCCTTACGATAAACAGGCCAAAAAACGATACGAAAAAACAGGGAGAGAAGATGAGACGGTGGGGGCTCAGATCGTGCCTTGCCCTTCTTTTGGCGGCCACCGTCACGACTACAACGATCTATTCTCAGGTTTTATACGCGCAGGCGGAGACAGGGGAAGTGCCGGACAACAGGATCTCCTTCACTTTCCAGCCGCTGGAAAAGACAGTGTATGAGTTGGAGACAAAGGGTACTCAGGAGGAAACTCTTTCGCAGCTTCGTCAGCTTGGCCTTCCGGAGACTTTGACCGTAATGACGCAGTCCGGATCGGCAGTTCAGGATCCTGTAGATTCCGATATGCCGGAAGAAAATATTACTGATGGTTCGGGGAATACACCGGATACCGGGGCGGCAGATACAGATGCTGCCGAAACCACACCAGATTCTGGCGTGACGGATACAGATGCTGCTGAAACTACACCGGATCCTGATGTGACAGATACAGATTCCACTGGAAATACAGGTGGTTCCGGCGCGGAAGGTACGGATTCTGCTGAAAATACGGACGGCTCCGGCGTCAGAGATTCTGAGAATACATCTGGTTCTGACGCGGAAGGTGCAGATGCGGCTGAAAATACAGACGGCTCCGGCGTCAGAGATTCTGTGAATATATCTGGTTTCGATGCGGCAGGTACAGATTCTTCTGAAAATGGTACAAGTGTCCTGAGCGTTATTGTTCCCGACACGCCTGTCAACAGTGCGCCGGAAGAAACTCCCGTTGGGATAATGACATTGGAAAACAATGCAGGTTCTGATGTGACGAATAATAATCCCGGGGACAACACGAATCCGGATGAACCGGCCGATCCACCGGTTTCTCCGGCGTCCTCGGAGCTTCCCGTGACATGGTCCTGCGATCATTACGAGGAGATACGGGATTCTTATCTCTTCACGCCGAAGTGGGATGAAAAGGCTTACCGCTATGACGGTAAACCGGAAGAGATTCCGGTGATCACTGTGACTTTCAAGGATATTCCCGGCATCAGGGTGGTATCCTCGGAGGATCAGCTGAAAGAGGCGTTTCAGATTCAAAATCTGCCCGCAGACGGATCAGAGTACAGAATTGTACTGATGAATGATATCGCGCTGACAGAGACACTCAATGTGCCTGTCCTGCCGGCCGGCGCAAAAGTGATTCTTGAGAGCAAGGCCGATGTGGACGGCAGCGGCAAAACAAAATATTGTTCCCTGACAAGAGGAAGCATCGATTCCGGGGCACCTTTCACCGGCGCCATGCTCCACTTTGGGACACCGGAAGTCTCACAGACTGCCGGTGATGTCCCCATGCCCTTTGCCGCGGATCAAAATGCGGGCGGCACTCTGACACTGCGCAATGTCACGATAGACGGCAAAAGATCAGCCGATATTTCTGACCCGTTTTCCCCTGATAATCAGGTAAACGCGCCCGCTGTTATCAGCAGCGGACATCTGATCCTCGGGAAAGGCGCTTGTATCATTAACAATTACAATTTTGGTACATATCTGACTGATGAAAACGGAAAGACTGTTCCGGATGAAAACGGCGTGAACAGATATGTTGTTCCTCCCTGCGGCGGCGGTATATGGGTCTGCGGGGGGGCGCTGGAGCTGCAGAAAGGCTGCCGTATCCAGTTTAACGCAGCCGGACTTCGCGGCGGCGGCATCTATCTGGACACCGGCGCCGTGCTGTGCTGCTATACCGAGGCGGAAGCGCTTACCGGCAACAGTGTTTTCACAGGTGGAGTCGGCGGGGATCTCTATGCCTGCCCGGGGAGCACGATCTATTACGATCCCGCTGTCTTTATCCCGTGGAACAGCTTCTATATCGATCCTGACGTTGTTATGATCCCTGAGGGCTCCGCCACCCTGGATACGACTACGCCGATCGAAATCTATCTCCATGTCGGCGAGGACAGCGGTTACTCTTATCGGGAAGTGAAAGAAAAACTGGAGAGCACCTTCGGCGACAGGGTGACGGTTCTGCTGCCCCAGACCTATATGATCGATACGACGGATCTGCGGAACTGGTATGTCTATGACCACTATGATACCAACTGTTGGAATCAGGCGGATGCAAATAGAAACAGCATTCCGGACAGTTGGGAACAGGCTTATAGGGAGTATCGGCACAGACCTTACTACGGCTATACTCCTCAATACACCACCGCATCCGTCAAGGGAAATGAGATCTCCGCATGGCTTGAAAATCCTCCCCTCCAATATGCTGCTGGTTTTGGAAAGGATTGTCTGGCACTTGCACCGTTAAAGGAGCATCTCTATTCCAGAACGGAAAATGGTAAACCGGAAATGACTTTTGTTGGATATGATCGTTTGCCCAATGTGGATTTTCTGTTTTACAATCCCCAGTCAGACGGGCAGAAGACGGTGGAGTTTGATGTGGATTCCAGCAATGTAAATACCCATACTCTGGCAGGCACCGGCTTCCTTCTCAATACCGGTATCAGTGAGGGGAATCTTTTAAGCGGCTATCTGTTGTACTATACATATCTGGATGGGGGCACTGCCATAAATGTTTCCCTTTATCGGTTCAATGATATCAATACAGATATGCTGCACAGCGGTACGGGTATATCCCTGATCACGGCACCCGGACAGCTGGTCAAAACATACACCATTGATACTGGCAAATGGGAATCCAGAATGAGCATTAAGATCATTGTGGACTCCGATAAGATCACTGTCACCCAGCGTCCGAAAGACAAATTGGATGCCTCTGTGGAGACATTTATCTGGGACAATATAGAAGATACCGGTTTCAACGGTTTCGGGCCGTTGGTTGCCTATAGTTCCCATGCATGTTTCATTGCCAGCAGTTTTACCTACTCCAATCTCCGTATGCAGTTTGTCAATCCGGACCGGGAGAAGAATCTGTTATCGCCCCTGACGGAGGCGGATTTTTCCCAGCAGGGCGGGGTTAAAAGATATTATCTGAACCTGCTCGGGGAATCGCAGTCTATGGCATACGCCGATGAATCAGGGACAGAATTCGGCGACCAGTATCATGAATTTTTGTATATGATGCAGGATGAGGGCATCGGGCTGATCACGGACGCCAAAACGCCTTTTGCCAAATACCTCGGTCCTACAAACATATCGCCGAACCTGTTTGAAGTGCCAAACCCCGATAAGAGGGCGGATCTCAGTGCGCTGATCGTCAATCTGCAGACTTATCTGTCGATGTACCCTACGACAGAATTGCCGGAAAATTTGGATGGAATAGGCTTGGAGAGAGCCCATGCCACCAAACCGATCGGGAATATCTGGCTTGCGGACGCAAACAATGTCCAATTGTCGAGAGTGATGAACGCCAATGCCCTCCCGCCCAGTTATATCGTCAACATTATGGATATTGCCTGCGACTTGTCAGGCAAAGGATACACAGCCAGCTATTCGCTTAAAAAGCCCGGAAGTTCAGAGTATGAAGAACTGCCTCCTTTGGGCGGCGGTTCAGAAAATGCGGCAGTATATGTCAGCCGTTCCGGCGGTATAGGCGCCAGCTTTGTGATCACGAATGATCCGGTGGAGTGGCCCGCCGGACAATATACCGTAAAACAGACCGTAAGTCAGACGGGCGGCGGGGAGAGCGCTATCTCCGGCTATTCCTACTTTACGCTGACAAGGTCTTCTCTCATAGAAGATCCATCGGTCATACCGCCGGCGGATCCATCTGCGGTGAGCACATCTTCAGGCGGCAGCTCCGGCGGCAGTGCGCCCGTATTGGCCGCTCCGGAAATTACCGCTCCGGATGTTGTCCGGACAACGGTCACTTCCGACGGCGCTTCCCAGCCGAAGACCGGGGACGGGATGTTTCCGGCGATGCCCGTGGCCTGCGGCGCCTGCACGGCATTTATGATGAAGATCATGCTCTGGATGTATGACGTGGATTTTGATATTGTTACAGAATACAAAGAAGAACTGGTGCGGTCACTGATCCTCTGGGGAAAAGGTTCTGCCAGGCCCCGGATCTATATTGCGATCATTGCACTCACCGCAGTCATCACCGCTTATCATCTTCTGAAAGCGTTTGTTGCAAACAGTAAACGGATCGTGAGAGAACGCCTTGGAATCTAATGCGGAAAAAGAACAGAAGATAAAACAGCGCATCCGGCGTATACAGCGTTTCCTGACCGTTATCGTGATACTCTGCCTGGGCTACCTTGTCCTGTATCAGTGGGACGGCCGCAGGCAGGCGGAGGAAGCTGCCAGATTGCAGGAAATCGCCGGTGCTTTCGCTGAACCATCCTCCGGATCTGCCGTTATCCCGACTGGGGAAACGACAGGTTCGGATTCTGTTGTCCAAAATTCCGGGGAAAGCGATTCATCAGACGTTTCTGCCGCCGACGATGAAAAGTCTGGGGACAGAGAGGCAGGATCCGGCAGGGAGGGCGCCCTGTCCGGGTACGAGAACCTGTTAAAGATCAATCCGCAGATCCTTGGCTGGATAGCCATCCCCGGCACGCAGCTCTCTTTTCCCCTGCTGCAGGGCGAGGATAATGATTTTTATCTTCATCATGATGTCTACGGTCAAAAGAGCCGCTACGGCGCGATCTTTGTGGATTGCAAGGCGGATCTCTGCGGCGGGGAATCCAATATCATCATCTATGGGCATCATATGAGAAACGGCAGTATGTTCGGCAGTCTGGAAGAATATGACAGCAGATCTTATTATGAGGAGCACCCGTCCTTTTTTCTGTTTTTGCCGGAGGAAGAGAGGGAATATGAGATCATCGCCGTTCTAAGAAATGATATTTATTCGAGAGAAAAAGAGCCCTTCCAGTATTACGATTATGAGCGGATCGAAACCAGAGAAATGTTTGACGAATACTGTCAGGGCATCAAAAGCCATTCCCTATACGATACGGGACTGACCGCCGAGTACGGGGATGAACTGGTCACATTGTGCACCTGCTCCTACAGCGGGAAGGATGAACGGCTGCTGGTCGTGGGCAGGCGGCTGCCGTAAATATAACAGGATGATACAATCTTTAGGAAAAATTCATTTATTTTTGGACAAGAATAGGTGGTAAAAAATCCGAAGAGGCGCTATAATGAAAAACAGCGGGAGGTGCTTGTGATGAAATGCAGGAGATGCGGAGCGGTTTTGCTGGATACGGATACATTCTGTGTGAAATGCGGACAGAAAGTCGGGGAGCCGATGTACTGTCCTAATTGCGGAGAACAGCTTCGTGACGGGGAGAGATTCTGCCATAAGTGCGGATCACCGGTGGAAGAAGCGGCGGATGAAGAAATTCCGCTCAGCCAGCAGAAGACAGTGGATATTCCCTTTGACCAGATAGAGCAGGGTATCTTGATGGAAGCGGAGCAGGCTATTGTGAAACGTCCGGGAGCGGAGAAGCCGGAGCGGAGAAATCCGGAGGGTTACAGACGTCCGGGGACGGAGATGGCAGGCGGTTACAGGCATCCGGGAGAGCCATCCGACAGCTACAGGACATCCTCTGCAAGAGCAGCGGAGACGGACAGCTACAGGGAAAGAGCTGTGAGGGATGCGGCGTACTATGAGGATATCGGGGAGGAGCGGTATGAGGCTCCGGCAAGGCCGCCAAGGCGTACACCGCCGCCCCGCCGTTATGAGGAAGATTACGGAGAGTATGACGATGTTGACGAGGAAGATGAGGATTCCGGCGATTCCAAAATGAAGATCATCACGGTCATACTGGGAATCGTTGTCGTGGCGATCGCATTGGCGATCGGATTTATTTTGTGGCAGCGCAATAATCCGGACAGATATAACAGGACTGACGGGGAAACCGAGCAGGGAGAAGGACAGGACGGCGAAGAAGGCGGCAGTGGGGAGGAAGGAAATGCCGGCGATACGCAGGGCCGGATCCAGATCCTTTCCAACGTCAATGTCCGCACCGCGCCCACTACGGAAGGTTCCGAAGTGCTGATGGTGGCAAAACAGGGCGAAACTTACGAGTATTATGAGCTGGTGGATGACGCCTGGTATCATATCAAACTGGAAGACGGCACAGACGGGTATGTTTCCAAAAAATATGTGGAAGACTTGGAATAAGAAGGTTATGTGGCAGCCCACTATGCGGAAAGTATCAAATTGAGGCGATCACCCTGCGGAGAGGCTGGAAGATAAGATATGCTTCTGGTCGGGTGCCGGATGCGACAGAATAGGATTTCCGGCATGCTGTGCAGGAATATATTATATAGAATAGAAAAGAGGAGAGAAAAAATGAGTAAGAAACCTGTTGTTTTAATGATCCTTGACGGCTATGGCCTGAATGACACGAAGGAACATAACGCTGTGGCGGAAGCAGATACGCCTGTGATGGATAAGCTGATGGCGGAATATCCTTTTGTGAGGGGAAACGCCAGCGGGATGGCGGTAGGGCTTCCCGACGGACAGATGGGAAATTCCGAGGTGGGCCATCTGAATATGGGCGCGGGCCGCATCGTATATCAGGAACTGACAAGGATCACAAAGGAGATTCAGGACGGTACCTTTTTTGAGAATAAGGCGCTGATGGACGCCGTAAATAACTGTAAAAAGAACGACAGTTCGCTGCACTTTTTCGGCCTGCTCTCGGACGGCGGTGTGCACAGCCATAACACCCATCTCTACGGCCTTCTGGAGCTTGCAAAGCGCAACGGCCTTGAGAAAGTATATGTGCACTGCTTTTTAGACGGACGTGATACGCCTCCCGCCAGCGGGAAAGAGTATGCGGAAGCGTTAGAGGCTGAGATGGCAAAGATCGGCGTGGGCAAGATCGCGACTGTGGCAGGCCGCTATTACGCGATGGACAGGGATAACAATTACGACAGAGTGCAAAAAGCTTATATAGCTCTGACAAAAGGGGAAGGGCTGACGGCTGAAAGCGGTCCTGCGGGTATTCAGGCTTCCTATGACAGGGAGGAGACGGACGAGTTTGTGAAACCGACCGTAGTACTGGAGAACGGCGCGCCTGTGGCAACAATTAAAGACGGCGATTCCGTGGTATTTTTCAATTTCCGCCCCGACCGTGCGAGGGAGATCACCAGAGCTTTCTGTGACGATGATTTCAAAGGGTTTGAGAGAGGAAAACGTTTGGATCTGACCTATGTATGCTTCTCCGACTATGATCCGACCATTCCGAACAAGGAAGTTGCCTTCGAGAAGATCGCCGTGACCAACACCTTCGGCGAATGGCTTGCGGCAAACGGCATGAAGCAGGCAAGGATCGCGGAGACCGAGAAGTATGCCCATGTGACATTCTTCTTTAACGGTGGCGTAGAAAAACCCAACGAGGGAGAGGACAGGATCCTTGTGAATTCCCCGAAAGAAGTGGCAACCTATGATCTGAAGCCGGAGATGAGCGCTTATGAAGTGTGCGACAGGCTCTGCGAAGCGATCACAGGCGGAAAGTATGATGTGATCATCATCAACTTTGCAAATCCGGATATGGTGGGCCATACCGGTGTGGAAGCGGCGGCGATCAAGGCGGTGGAAGCGGTGGACTCCTGCGTGGGAAGAGCGGTGGAAGCGATAAAATCCGTGGACGGCGTACTCTTTATCTGTGCGGACCACGGCAATGCGGAACAGCTTGTGGACTACAAGACAGGGGAACCCTTTACAGCCCATACCACCAATCAGGTGCCTTTCATCCTTGTAAACTATGATGAAAAATATACGCTGAGAGAGGGCGGCTGTCTGGCAGATATCGTGCCCACATTGATTCAGATCATGGGCAAAGAGCAGCCTGCGGAAATGACAGGAAAATCTCTGCTGGTTGAAAAATAAAATTATAGGCAAAAATACAGGATAAACAAACCTCCTTTGGAAATACTAACGAAAACGGTATTTCTAAAGGAGGTTATTTTATGTCTTTGACAGTTCGTATTATGGATGTACATGCGAGGGAGATCCTGGATTCCAGAGGAAACCCCACGGTGGAAGCGGAGGTCACCGTGATAGCGGGGGAGGGCGCCTTCGGCGGTCCCTGTATCAACGGCAGAAATATGGAGGCGGCAGCCGGAAACCATAAAGAGGTGGTGGGGAAGAGTGACTGCCCTGCACCGGTGGGGGCGCCTTATCCGCTCTCCGGAAAGCTTTTTACAGGCAGGGCTTCCGTGCCTTCAGGCGCAAGCACGGGCAGGTTTGAGGCGGTGGAACTCAGGGATAAGGAGAGCCGTTATCAGGGAAAAGGCGTGCAGAAGGCGGTGAGAAACGTGAACACCGTGCTGCGGGAAGCATTGCTCGGACGAAACGCGCTCAATCAGGAGGAGATCGACAAGATCCTGCGGGAGGCGGACGGAACGGAGAACAAGGAAAAGATGGGGGCAAATGCGATGCTCAGCGTGTCCATGGCTGCGGCGAGAGCGGCTGCAGCAGCGCTGGATATGCCTCTGTACCGCTATCTGGGAGGCATTTCCGCGAAAAAAATGCCGGTGCCGATGATGAATATCTTAAACGGCGGAAAGCATGCGGATAACACGGTGGATTTTCAGGAGTTTATGATCATGCCGGTTTCCGCAAAAAGTTTTCAGGACGGCCTGCGGATCTGTGCGGAGGTGTATCAGAAGCTGAAACAGCTTCTTGTAAAGGACGGGTTGTCCACGGGAGTCGGCGACGAGGGCGGGTTTGCGCCTTCTTTAAAGAATCCGAAGGAAGTGCTGGACTATATCGTGAAGGCAGTGCTTGCGGCGGGCTATCAGCCTGACAGCGATATCAAGATCGCTCTCGATGTGGCGGCCAGCGAGCTCTATCAGGAGGACTCCGGCATGTACTATTTCCCGGGGGAGACGAAAGCGCTGCACGGCAGCAGGCGGGATGCGCTCAGCTCTTCTGATACGAAGGAGGCCAGCGTACTGCGCA
Source organism: [Clostridium] symbiosum (assembly GCA_021769625.1). Taxonomy (GTDB): domain Bacteria; phylum Bacillota; class Clostridia; order Lachnospirales; family Lachnospiraceae; genus 1XD8-76. The sequence continues at coordinate 37,382 of JAETSN010000027.1, forward strand.
GCACGGATGAGATGATCGCGCTCTATGAGGAACTCTGCAGGGAATATCCGATCGCATCCATCGAGGACGGGCTCAATGAGGACGACTGGGACGGCTGGAAGAAACTGACGGAGAGGCTGGGAGACAAGATACAGCTTGTGGGGGATGATCTTTTTGTGACGAACACAGGGCGGCTCGGCGCTGGGATACGTCTGCACACCGCCAATGCCATTTTGGTGAAGGTCAACCAGATTGGCACCCTTTCGGAAGCCTTCGCCGCCATTGAGATGGCGCATAAGAATGGGTATAAAGCGGTGATCTCCCACCGTTCCGGGGAGACGGAGGATACGATCATCGCAGATATCGCTGTGGCGGTCAACGCCGGGCAGATCAAGACCGGGGCGCCCTGCCGGACGGACCGCGTCAGCAAGTACAATCAGCTTCTGCGGATCGAGGAAGAGCTGGGGGGCGTTTCTGTATATGAGAGTCCGTTTCGGGGGTGATAATGGTTGTTAAGTTATATCTGTACGAAACAGAAAAAATCTGCTAAGATAAGAACGTGAAATCGGAAAGGTTGTATCATAGCAGAAACGCTGGGAGTTATCATGACAAAAGAGCAGCAGAAGAAAATGGCATATCTTGCACAGGAAGTACTGCGCCTCTCCAGGGACAGCATTATTATGAACATGCGGTTTCTGGATGTGGCGCTCTCCAGAATACAGCCGCTGCCGCAGCCGGGACTAAAGGGTGTGGCGACGGATGGGGAGAGTTTCCGCTATGATGACGCTTTTGTGCTACGCCGCTATAAGAGGGAACCATCCTATATCGCGAGGTGTTATCTCCACAGCCTGCTGCATCTTGTATTCTATCATCCTTTCCGCTATGGGGAGGTGGAGACAAAATACTGGGATATCGCGGCGGACATCGCTGTGGAGAACGTGATACTGGAGATGAATCTGCATTTTTTGAAGATCCATAAAGATACGGAGCGGAAGGCGGAGGGGGCGGCGCTTAAGGCGAAGTGCGGCGCCCTGACTGCGGAAAAGATATACCGGTATTTGGCGAAGGAAAAACCTGACGATGAGAAGCTTGCGGACATGAAGCTGTTATTTCATCGGGATGAGCATATGTACTGGGTGCAGCCGGAGCGGATGGAAATTTCCCTGGCGCAGTGGAAGAAGATCAGCGAGAGGATCAAGACGGATCTGAAAACTTTCTCGAAGGGGAAGGGGCATTCGGATTCTCTGGAGAAGAATCTGGCGGAGGCGACAAAGGACCGCTATGATTACGGCGATATCCTGCGCCGGTTTATGGTGACCGGGGAGGAGATCCATCCCAACGAGGAAGAGTTTGACTACATATACTATACTTACGGGCTGGAACATTACGGGAATATGCCGCTGGTGGAGCCGCTGGAATACAAGGATATCAAAAAAGTAAAAGAGTTTGTGATCGCCATTGATACATCGGCGTCCTGCAGGGGGAAGATCGTGCAGGGGTTTTTAAATAAGACCTATTCGATCATGAAGGGCGCGGAGAATTTTTTCAGCAAGGTCAATGTGCATATCATACAGTGTGACAATGAAGTGCAGAGCGATGTGAAGATCACCGGTGACGAGGATTTTGAGGAATTTATCAGGACAGGAAAACTGACAGGATTCGGCGCTACGGATTTCAGGCCTGTTTTCGAGTATGTGGATGAGCTGACAGAGCAGGGAGCCTTTGAAAACTTAAAGGGGCTTATCTATTTCACGGACGGTTACGGCGTTTATCCGGAGCGGATGCCGGCCTACGATGTGATCTTTGCTTTTTTAAATGAGGATGAGAGGCGGCCTGCGGTACCGCACTGGGCGCTGCAGGTTGTGCTGGAGGAAGAGGAACTGGAAGATACAGATGAGGGCGGAAGCGGGGCTGACGTTCAGGGATAAAATGCGCAGCAGTCATTTGGCACATTGCTCGCGGGGATGAAGAAGGGACGAAGGAGAGAGTCGGATATGAATATGAAACAGGCGAAAGAGTGCATCAAAGATACGGTGCGGCTCTATTTAAAGAAGGATGAGTTCGGAGATTACAGGATCCCGATCGTGCGGCAGCGTCCGGTTTTTCTGATCGGGGCGCCGGGGATCGGAAAGACGGCTATCATGGAACAGATCGCGCAGGAGCTGTCCATCGCGTTAGTGTCCTATTCCATGACACACCATACGAGGCAGTCGGCGCTGGGGCTTCCGTTTATCGACCATCGGGAATTTGAGGGAAAAGAGTATGATGTGTCGGAGTATACGATGAGCGAGATCATCTCCTCTATTTATGAGGTGATGCGGGCGAGCGGCCTGAAAGAGGGCATTTTGTTTCTGGACGAGATTAACTGCGTGTCGGAGACTCTGTCGCCGTCTATGCTGCAGTTTCTGCAGTATAAGGTGTTCGGCAGGCATTCCGTTCCGGAGGGCTGGGTGATCGTGACGGCGGGAAATCCGCCGGAATACAATAAATCCGTCCGGGAGTTTGATGTGGTGACGTTAGATCGGCTGAAGATCATGGAGGTGGAGGCGGATTACGGGATCTGGAAAGAGTATGCCTCCGAAAAAGGGTTACATAATGCAGTCGTCAGCTATCTGGATCTGAAGAAAGAGGACTTTTACCATGTGGAGACGACCGTCAAAGGAAAGTCCTATATCACGGCGAGAGGATGGGAGGACCTGTCCCAGATCCTGCAGCTCTATGAGGAGGAAGGCCTGCCGGTGGATGAGACGCTGGTGGGGCAGTATCTGCGCAATGACAGGATCGTAAAAGAATTTACGGCTTATTATGATCTGTATAATAAATACAAGAAGGATTATAAGACGGAGGAGATCCTTTCCGGGAAAGCCTCCGAAAAGGCGGTGGAGAAGGCGAAGGCGGCGGCCTTTGACGAGCGGTTATCCCTCCTCGGGATGCTGCTTGATAAACTGCAGGGAGAGATCCGGGAGGCGATGAGGCTGGCGGACTGCCTGAAGGAACTGCGGATGCCGCTGAAGGCGCTCTCCGGCTGTGGGGAGAAGGAAAAGCTGCTCCGTATGCTGAAGGCGCAGAGGGATGCGAGGGAAAAGCTGCTTAAATCCCTGCAGGCGGCGGGCGCGATGTCCGATGCGGAGCAGTATAAAAACAAGTTTATCCTGCGTTTTTTAGAGATGGCGGAAAAGGAAATCCGGGTAGGCGATCTCTCCACGGGGACCGATGCGTACGGATATATCAAGGAGAAGTTCGGAAAAGAGGCGGTCTTTTTGAAGGAGAGGACAAAACAGATCGGCGAGAGGCTGCACTGTCTGTTTGTGTTCGCGGAGCGCGCCTTTGAGGGCGGAAACGAAATGCTGATCCTTGTGACGGAGCTCACGGTGAACGAGGACAGCGCAAGATTTATCGCATCGTTCGGGTGCCCCGACTATCAGAGGCACAATGAGGAGTTGATGCTCTCAGAGAGACAGAGTAAGTTTATGGAGGAAATCGAGAAGCTGGAGCTGTAACGGGGAGGACGCCGGGATGGTGTTAACTGCCTGGTATTAATTTAAGTTGTGATATCGCGTAAGTTGGAAAGTATTGTGTGGTTTCTGGATTGTTTTATGAGTTAAATGCGGCTTTGGAGTGTATGATGGAGTACAGGTATGATCTGAAAGAGGGAACATTGATTTTAAAGGATTATAAGAAGGGGCTGGAAGTGGCTTCTTACGAGGGGGAGGATATCTATCTGACGGTTCCTGAAAAAGTGCGTGTGGAGAAGGGAACGGAAGGCGATGGGGAGAGGTGTGTGGAAAAACCTGTCATCTCCATCGGGAAGAAGGCGATGCTGTCCTGCAAGAGCCTGCGCAGGGTGATCCTGCCGGAGACGATCGAGGAGGTGGGAGACTGGGCTTTTGCCTACTGCGACGCCCTGCGGGAGGTGGTTCTCCCGGAGAAGGAGATCCGTTTCGGGAAAGGGATCTTCAGGGAATGCAAAAAAGTGAAATCCGTCACGGTACAGGGGAAGCATCAGGATGTCGGGGCGCTTCTGGCGGCGGCTGTGACGCTTTTGGATACGCCGTATCTGTTTACTCCTATGCGCTGCGGCGATGAGGACTGGCTGAGACAGTGGGATGCCCGCATGCTGCAGCTTCTGCGGGCGGCGGATAAAGACGGCTATTCCAAGATGGTGCTCTGCGGCGAGGAGGATTACGGCAGCAAGGAAAATAATTTGGACTATTTTCTGAATCAGAAGAGAAAGAGCAAGGTGCGCATTGCGTTTATGAGGCTTCTGCACCCTCTGGGGCTGAGGGAGGAGGTACAGAGAGAGCTGGAGGCTTATCTGCTGGAACATACGGCAGGAGGCGTTCAGAGAGCGCTGTCTGTGGAAGAGGAAAATACCGGGGCGTGGGATGAAACCTGGCAGGTGCTGCTCTCGGAGCATGGGGAGGACAGCGAGTATTATAAACTGTTTACGCAGATCGGCTGTCTGCGGGAAGATAACTTTGACAGGATCTTGTCGGAGACAGGAGAAAACTGTCCGGAGATGAAGGCTTGGTTCTTAAAGTATAAGGAAGAAACGATCGGTTATACGGATTTTTTTGATGCGCTGGATCTTGATTGATCAGGGTGTGTGTACATTTTTGGTAATAGCGGGAAATATAATTGATTTATTGGCATTTCACCCCGGCACAGGGCATCTTGTCTGCCGGGGTATTGTTTTTGTCTCCGTTTATACTATACTGTAGGAAACAGCAAAAACACTAAACAGCATTTAAGGAGATGACCATGAAACTGACAATCCATCAGGAGCTTGATATTCCTGAAACGGAAATCCTCATCAATTGTGCCCATGTGGATGCGCGGCTCTCGCATTTGATCGAGTTGATCCGTCAGCACAGCTTTTGCATTACCGGTTATCAGGAAGAAAAGGAGTTCCAGCTTCCGTTGGAGCAGATTTATTTTATTGATTCCGCGGATGGAAAAACCTTTCTTTATATGGAAAAAGAGGTCTATTTTTGCCGGGATACGCTGGCTGTGCTGGAAGAAAAGTTAATCCATACCTCTTTTATCCGGATCAGTAAAAACTGTATTATCAATACTAATTTTTTACAAAGTGTGCGCCCGATGTACAACCACCGTTTAGAGGCATTTCTCTCCAATGGTGAAAGCCTGATCGTTGCCAGAAATTATATTGAAGCGTTAAAAAATAAACTGAAAGGAGCAAATTTATGAAAAATCTTATCTCTACCCGTATTCCGTCTACCTGCATCTGTTTCACACTGATTGTGATTGGAAGTATGGTATTTAATCTGTTGCAGGGGGATGACTCCCTCCTTCCTTTTCTTATACTGTTTGCGTGGCTGATTGTATGCCAGCTCATTGATCTGTTGATCAGCAAAATAGAATTTCGGAAATGGAGCCATTATTGTATAACGGAATCAGTAATCTTGTATTTATTATCGTTGTTTTTCTTCCGGTTGTTTGTCTGGAAAAGTATGGATATTTCTATATGGGTTTCGTTTACGGTGATATTTCTCATTACCGATGGGTTTATTTTCTGGTATTTCCATAAACGGCAGGAGATACAGGCAGCTGAGATCAATGAGCTGATTCAGGCAAAAGGAAAGTTATAAAAATTGTAACAGCGTCCTCGCCCAGATTGTACATTTATTTCTGCAGGACTGAATTGTTGCCATTTTTTGGCGTCTGATTAAAAAAAATGGTTGAAAATCATCAATTAATATGTTACACTAATTTTTGCGTGATATTAGGAGGTTGGAAATGGAAATACTCAGATATATATTGACAGGAATTTTTATATTAGATTGTCTCGCATTGGTGGTTCTCGTTTTAATGCAGGAGGGAAAATCCGCCGGGCTCGGCGCTATCAGCGGTTCCTCAGATACTTACTGGGGTAAGAATAAAGGACGTTCCAGGGAAGCGAATCTCGTCAGATTCACAAAGATCCTTGCGATTCTTTTTATCGTCCTTGCTGCGGTGCTGAATATTAACAGATTTTAGAGATGAGTGGAAAATCCTGCGATGGCAGGATTTTTTCTTTGTCTGCGCACTGACCTGTGCAGAAGGAGTATGTCGCAGAAGCGGCGCGTAAAATGCGGAAACAGACAGGAGACATTTTGACGGAGAAACAGATAGAAAATAAGGAAAAAGTAAATCATATAAAATTTGCAGGCACCTACCAGCAGAGTAAAAATTACGGTTTCGTCGTGCCGGATCGACGGAGGGAGTCCGCGGATATCTTTATTCCGAAGGAGAAGGCAAACGGCGCTCTGGATGGGCAGAAGGTCGTGGCGGAGATCACCGCGGTGGCAAAGCCGGAGGAGAACAAGAGCCCGGAGGGGAAGATCGTAGAGATTCTGGGGGACGCGGACGAGCCCGGGGTTGATATTTTGTCCGTTGTCAGGAACTATGACTTGCCGGATGCGTTTACCGACAGGGAACTGCGGCAGGCGGAGCGGGTGGCGAAAGATGTCAGCGAGGCGGACCGGGCGGGCCGTATGGATCTGCGGAATATACAGATGGTGACGATAGACGGAGACGACGCAAAGGATCTGGACGATGCGGTGAGTTTATCTGTGCATGGAGATATCTATGAATTGGGCGTGCATATTGCAGACGTCAGCAACTATGTGCAGGAATATTCGGCGTTGGACCGGGAAGCCTTAAAGCGGGGGACCAGCGTCTACCTGCCGGACCGCGTGATACCGATGCTGCCCAAAGCCTTGTCCAACGGCATCTGTTCTTTAAATGCGGGGGAGGACCGCCTGGCGCTCAGCTGTCTGATGCAGATCGATAAGGATGGGGCGGTTGCGGATTATCGGATCGCGGAATCGGTGATCCGGGTGGATGAGCGGATGACTTACAGTGCGGTAAACAGAATTCTGGAAGAGGATGACAAGGCGCTGAGAGAGAAATATCAGGGTTTTGTGCCGATGCTTGAAAAAATGGGAGAACTTTCTATGATCCTCCGGAAAAACAGAGAGAAGAGAGGCTCCATTGATTTCGATTTCCCGGAGAGCAAACTGGTGTTGGATGAGACAGGAGCGCCGGTGGAGATTAAAGCCTATGAGCGCAACACGGCGACGAAGCTGATCGAGGAATTTATGCTGCTGGCGAACGAGACGGTGGCGCAGCATTTTTACTGGCTGGATATTCCCTTCGTATATAGAAGCCATGAGAGCCCGGAGCAGGAGAAGATCAGGAAATTGGCGCTCCTTATGCGGAATATGGGTTTTTCCATAAAAACAGGGAGAGAGGAGATCCATCCGAAGGAGATACAAAAACTCCTGTGGCAGGCGGAGGGGAGCGAGTCGGAAGCCCTTGTCAGCAGGCTTGCCCTGCGCAGTATGCGTCAGGCGAGATACACGTCGGCTTCCTTAGGGCATTTCGGCCTCGCCAGCAGGTATTATTGTCATTTTACGTCCCCGATCCGCAGATATCCGGATCTGCAGATCCACCGCATCATCAAACAGCATCTGCGCGGAAAGCTGGATGAGGATAAACAGGCCCATTACCGGGAAATTCTGGACAGTGTAGCGGCGCAGTGCTCTGCGATGGAGCGGCGGGCGGCCGAGGCGGAGCGGGAATGCGAGAAGATAAAAAAGGCGGAGTATATGGAAAACCATATCGGCGAGATTTTTTCGGGCGTGGTCTCCGGCGTCAATTCTTTCGGGATCTATGTGGAACTGGAAAATACGGTGGAAGGGCTGATCTCGGTTTCGGACCTGCAGGGGGATTTTTACCGGTATGAGGAGAGCGGCTGCAGGCTGGTGGGGGAACACACAGGAAGGTGTTTTTCGCTGGGGCAGCGCCTCGATGTGGAAGTAAAACGGGCGGATAAAGTGCTGAAATATGTGGATTTTGTGCTGGCGGAACCGGAACTGAGTTAGAGGGAAACGGCATTGGCCCCATCAGGAACCAGAATGGAGGGTGATCATATGGCAAAGGAAGGCATGAAACTGGTAGCGAATAATAAAAAAGCGTACCACGACTATTTTATAGAAGAAAAACATGAAGCCGGACTGGTGCTCCACGGCACGGAGGTGAAGTCTTTGCGGCTTGGAAAGTGCAGCATCAAAGAAGGATATGCGAAGATCGAAAACGGGGAGGCGTATGTCTATGGCATGAATATCAGCCCCTATGAGAAAGGCAATATTTTTAACCGCGATCCGCTGCGCCCGAAAAAACTTCTGCTTCATAAACAGGAGATCCGGAAACTGACGGGGCAGCTTGCGGAGAAAGGCTATGCGCTGATACCCCTTCAGGTATATTTTAAGGACGGCAGGGCAAAACTGGAACTGGGACTTGCAAAGGGGAAAAAGAACTACGATAAGCGGGAAGCGATCGCGAAAAAGGACCAGAGGAGGGAATACGAGCGGTCTTTCAAGATCAAAAATTTATAGACGTTCTTTTGAGGGTATGCTATAATAGACCAAAAGAGATGATATATTCTATATCATCATCCGGGTTAGTCAAGGTTTCGACAGGGGTCTTGCAGCTGGAGAAGCTATCCGCAGGCGATGCGTCAAATCGCAAACCTAAATATAAACGCTGATAATAAATTAGCATTAGCTGCCTAAGGGCAGCTTGTCTGACCTGATGTACCTGCACATCAGGACCCAGGCATCGACTTAGCAGGAAACGACATATACTAAGCTTTGCGTATATGGGCGTACTATGAAGCTACCAAAACCATAAGGGTGTCGGTTCCCGTATGGCGGAGGGAATGAAAAATAACTGACTATGATAGTAGAAGGACAGGGAATGGGCTTTTGGACGCGGGTTCGACTCCCGCCTAATCCATTAAAATCAAAACGGTCGAACACCGTTCAAATTTTATCGCGGTGAGCAAGCGGTTGGGGAAAAGTACGATAGGAAGTAAAGGGGTGCGGCATCATGGCAAAAACTGTAGTGGAATCGAAATTTTCAAAGGGAAAGGTCAATAATGAGATCGAACTCTGCAAAGTAAACGATAAGAACGTGAAGACAGCGATCGAGAGAGCTCTCTTAGGCGAGCGGATATCCTATTTTATCAAATGGGAGAAACCGGGCTTTTTCTCCTCCGACAGAAAGGACAGCTGTATTTTCTGTGTCAACGAGTGGCAGGCGGAGGCTGCGGAAAAAGCGATCTCCGATCTGGGCGATGAGATGGAGAGCAAGATCAAATATATCATGAAAAGAATAGATAAAACGCTCTTCTAAGGAGAATCTTATGGATTATCTGGCACCTTCCATATTGTCGGCGGATTTTTCTAGATTGGGGGAAGAACTGGCACTGGTGGAAAAAAATGATGTTTCCATGTTACATATCGATGTTATGGACGGTATGTTTGTCCCGAGCATTTCACTGGGTTTCCCGGTGATCGAATCCATCCGCAAAGACAGCGGGATGATATTCGACGTGCATCTGATGATAAAGGAGCCCGAACGTTATCTGGAAAGGTTTGCGGCGGCCGGGGCGGATATCATTACCGTACACGCGGAAGCCTGCCTGCATCTTCACAGGACGATCCAGCAGATTAAGCAGCTTGGGAAAAAATGCGGCGTGGCGCTGAATCCTGCCACACCGTTGTCCGCGCTTGATTATGTGCTGGAAGACCTGGATATGGTGCTTCTCATGACCGTAAATCCGGGATTCGGCGGGCAGCTTTTTATTCCGGCGATGTATGAAAAGATACATGCGCTCAGGGTACTGATCACGAAAAAGAACCTGAATATCGATATAGAGGTGGACGGCGGCATCAAAGCAGCCAATGCCGGGCGGGCGATAGAAGCCGGCGCCAATGTTCTGGTGGCGGGTTCCGCCGTTTTTGAGGGAGATATTGAGGGGAATGTCAGAGAATTTCAGAAAATATTGTAGGATATACGGATGGCGGAAGTAACGAAGGAAACGGGGATAAAAAAAGAATATATCGTGGATGGTTTTTTGTTCCTTTCCGAGGAGGATGCGGCGGCAGCGAGAGAGGAATTGAAAAAGGCAAAATATCTGGAACGTCATCTGGATGATCAGGGGGCGGACATGATCCTGCAGCTATACCGGAAAGCGCTGAAGGAGAGAACTTTTCAGACACCGGTAGGGCTGGCTTTTGTCAATGAACTGCGGGGACGGCTGATCGAGGCAGGGGTCGAGGAATTCGATATCGAACCGATCCCTGTATATTACGATGTGGTACAGAATAAAATGAGAAGCGGTTTTGAACCCGTGAAGGAGGAAGTTAAGCCGGAACCGAAGAAGGAGAAGACAAAATTTGCGGTTTCCGTGTTCCTGAATATTTTTCTGGTACTGCTCGTTGCGGGAATGTTTTTTGTGGCGATGACTGGGAACAATCCGAATATTTTGAATTATCAAAATGCTGTTTTGAATAAATATGCATCCTGGGAACAGGAGCTGACAGAGAGGGAGCAGGCTGTCAGGGAAAAGGAACAGGAACTGGGCATTGAGTAGGAAAAGGCGGAAGGATGGAAAGATATAAGATATTGGTCGTGGATGACGAGAGCCGCATGCGGAAACTGGTCAGCGATTTTCTGGTGAAGAGCCAGTATCAGGTGGTGGAAGCGGAGAACGGCAGGGAAGCGCTGGATGTTTTTTTTGCGGAAAATGATATAGACCTTGTCATTCTGGATGTGATGATGCCGCAGATGGACGGATGGCAGGCCTGCAGGGAGATCCGGGAGGTATCGAAGGTGCCGATCATCATGCTGACGGCCAAGAGCGATGAGAGGGATGAACTGTTGGGCTTTGAGCTGGGCGTGGACGAATATATCTCCAAACCCTTCAGCCCCAAGATCCTTGTGGCGAGGGTAGGAGCCATTTTGAGAAGGACCGCGCAGGCGTCCGCCGAGACAAAGCTGGAGGCGGGCGGGATCGTCGTGGATAAATCGGCTCATATCGTGACGATAGACGGCAGGGAAGTGGAACTGAGCTTCAAAGAATTTGAGCTGCTGGTCTATTTTATGGAAAATCAGGGGATCGCCCTTTCGAGGGAAAAGATACTGAACAGCGTCTGGAACTATGATTATTTTGGCGACGCCAGAACCATAGATACCCATGTGAAAAAACTGCGCAGCAAATTAGGGGCAAAGGGGGAAATGATAAAAACGATCTGGGGTCTCGGGTACAAGCTGGAGATAGATGGCTGACAGCAATTTATTCAAAATAATACATTATTATACAAGTCACATTGTGGTGGATTGCATAATGTGGCTTTTTATAATATGGTAAAAATGCACAATTGGTATTAGCGGTATTATACAAAACAGGAAAAGAGTGGAAGTATGTGTTGACTAATCTGTGCGTAAAATGATAGAATAAATCAAATTTAATGGGCAGATTGTCTAAATGAAAAACAGTATAAAGGGGGAAAGGATATGTTCAGTTTTTTAAAAGGGAAAAGCAAGGAGATCATTATAGGCTCTCCGGTAAAGGGTAAGGCGGTACCGATATCACAGGTAAATGATCCTACCTTTGCGGAGGAAATTCTCGGGAAAGGTGTGGCGGTCATGCCGGAGGACGGAAAGATCTGCGCACCGGCAGCGGGAGAGATCGGTATGGTGTTTGATACGATGCATGCGTTTTCCATGACGACGAAGGAAGGGGCGGAGATTCTCGTGCATGTGGGCCTTGAGACGGTGGGCCTGAAGGGGAAAGGATTTACCGCGCACGCAAAGGCGGGAGATAAAGTGGAAAAGGGCGATCTGATCCTTACGGCGGACTTTGATGTGATCAGGGAAGCCGGGTTAGATACCATTATTCCGGTGATCGTGTGCAATACGGATGACTATAAAGAGGTGGAATCCCTGGCGGGAAAGGATGTAAATGCGGGGGACGATGTGCTGAGGATCTTACTGAAATAGTCAGAAACAGTTGAAACAGGTTTTATGGCAGAGAGCGAGCTGCCTTAAAATAAAAAGGGGTTTTAAAATAAGGAGGGAAAGTTTATGAAGTATCTTCAAAAGTTAGGGAAAGCCTTGATGCTTCCTGTAGCGTGCCTGCCCATCTGCGGTATTTTAATGGGTATCGGCTATCTTCTCTGTCCCGCGACCATGCAGGGCGGTGATATTTCAGGTTTTGGCAACCTGTTGGGATTATTCCTCGTAAAAGCCGGGGGGGCACTTATCGATAATATGGCTGTATTATTTGTTATCGGTGTCGGTGTCGGGCTGGCGGAGGACAATGACGGTACAGCGGCTCTGGCAGCGCTGGCATCCTGGCTGATGATGACAACTCTGTTAAACACAGGTTTTGTTACGACCATCAGGCCGTCTGTGGCTGAGAATGTTAATTATACACTGGCGTTTGACAAAGTTGCGAACCCGTTCATCGGCATTCTGGCAGGTGTGATCGGTTCCATCTGCTACAATAAGTTTAAAGGAACAAAACTTCCGGATTGGCTTTCGTTCTTCTCCGGCAAGCGTTGCGTTGCGATCATTGCGGGCGTTGTTTCCATTCTGGCTTCCGCAGTGCTCCTGTTCGTATGGCCGATCATCTTCAGCGTGCTGATCGCGATCGGCGAAGCAATCGTGGGAATGGGCGCTGTCGGCGCAGGCATCTATGCGTTCTTAAACCGTTTACTTATTCCGGTAGGACTGCACCATGCACTGAACAACGTATTCTGGTTTGACACCATCGGGCTCGGCGATCTGTCCCACTTCTGGGCAGGCGAGACATCTGCGGATGTATCCTGGTCACTGGGTATGTACATGTCCGGTTTCTTCCCGTGCATGATGTTCGGTATCCCCGGTGCAGCGGTAGCTATGATCCAGAGTGCAAAGGAGAATAAGAGAAAAGTTGCGATCGGCCTTGTGGCATCTGCGGCAGTCTGCGCATTTGTCTGCGGCGTAACAGAGCCATTCGAATTCGGTTTCATGTTCTTAGCTCCGGCACTGTATGTGGTATACGCTCTGTTATACGGTATTTTCACAACGATCACCGTTCTGCTCGGTTTCCGTGCGGGTTTCAGTTTCTCCGCAGGCGCGACAGACCTTTTGTTCTCCGCATCCCTGCCGGCAGCGGCTAAGACATGGCTGATCATTCCTCTGGGCATCGCGGCGTTTATCGTATTCTATCTGGTATTCAGATTTGCGATCACAAAGTTTGACCTGAAGACTCCGGGACGTGAGGATGATGATGAGGAAGCTGAGAAGAGCGCGGTTCTTGCAAACAACGATTATACACAGGTTGCGTCTCTGATCCTCGAAGGCGTGGGCGGCAAGGCAAACGTTGCTTCCATCGATAACTGTATCACAAGGCTTCGTCTTGAGATCAAGGATTATACGGCAGTGGATGAGAAGAAGATCAAATCCGCAGGCGTTGCAGGCGTTGTCAGGCCTGGCAAAAATTCCGTACAGGTAATCATCGGTACGAAAGTACAGTTTGTAGCTGACGAATTTAAGAAACTGTGTAAATAAATAAAAATAACCCTTTTTCGGAAGACAGCCGCTTGCAAGCGGCTGTTTTTCGTGGCATACTATTAGCATGGGTATTTTAAAAAAGCATAAAAAATTTACGATCAGAAATCAGTTCTCTTTTATTTTTATTTTGACGATGATATTTGTTCTGTTTCTCTGCTGGCTGACGAATTCGGCATATCTGGGACGATATTATCTGTGGAATAAAGAAAATGCCATTTATAATGCGTATTTGCAGTTTGGCAAAGCGGCGGACGAAGGCATACTGAATACGGACGAATTCGATATTACCTGGCAGAGGATCTGCGACAAATATAATATCAATGTGATCATTCTGGATGCGGATTCAAAGACAGTGAAGTGTTCCGGCAATGATCCGGAATTTCTGGTGCGCCAGCTTATGGACTGTTTTTTTAACAGGGAGAGTATCGAAAAAAACCAGCATCCGAGAATCATAAAAGAGGAAAACAATTATACCATGCATATTGTGGAAGATCCCCGTATGGGAACGGATTTTGTGGAGATGTGGGGAGTATTGAACAACGGAAACCTGTTCCTGATACGCAGCCCGATGGAGAGCATTCAGGAGAGCGTGAGGATATCCAATCGGTTTTTGCTCTATTCCGGCATGTTGGTAATTGTGTTGGGATCTTTTATTCTGGATATTATGGCGAACAGGATTTCCAGGCCGATCCTCAGGCTGGCTAATATTTCGGAAAAAATGACGCATCTGGATTTTGATGCAAAATATGACGGGAGCGGTGCTGCGGAGGTGGAGATCCTCGGAAAAAATATCAATGAGCTTTCAGAAACTCTGGAGAGTACGATTTCGGAACTCAAGACCGCCAATAACGAACTGCAGCGGGATATTGAAAAAAAAGAAAAAGTCGATGAGATGCGGAGGGAGTTTCTTTCCAATGTCTCCCATGAACTGAAAACGCCGATCGCTCTGATCCAGGGATACGCCGAAGGATTAAAAGAAGGTATCAATGACGATCTGGAGAGCAGAGAGTTTTATTGTGATGTCATTATGGATGAGGCTTCCAAAATGAACATCATGGTAAAAAAACTGCTCACGCTGAATCAGCTGGAAGCCGGAAATAATATGGTGGCGATGGAGCGGTTTGATCTGGTGATGCTGGTGAAGAATTATCTGCTCTCTGCCGATATACTGATCAGGCAGAGCGCTGCAAAAGTGCGGCTTGGTGCAGAAGAAAAGGTATATGTCTGGGCGGATGAGTTTAAGGTCGAAGAAGTATTTATGAATTATTTTACAAATGCCCTGCATCATCTCTCGGGCGATAAGATCATTGATGTAAAGATCACGGAACAGGAAGAGACGGTAAGATTGTCAGTCTTTAACACGGGAGATCCGATACCGGAGGAGAGTTTGCCGCACTTATGGGAAAAATTTTATAAAGTGGATAAGGCAAGATGCCGGGAGTACGGAGGGAGCGGTATCGGACTGTCCATTGTAAAAGCGGTCATGGAGTCGCTCCATCAGCCATATGGGGTGGTCAATTACGATAATGGAGTGGAGTTCTGGATCGAACTTGAAAAAGCAAAAGAGAGTAGTAGCCAAAGGCCGGAGAAAGAGGTATAATCCATAGAGGAGCGAAGAACTCAGACAAGGTTTATTTTGAGGTCGGATCATTATTGTTAAAAATATAAAGGTGGAAACGGTTATGAGAACAGAAAAATTGAAAAAGATCATGGTGTTTGGTATGGTTTCCTGCCTGCTTACAGGCTGTGGAAATGTAATTCCGGAACTGACGGAGGAGGAAGCTTCCCTGATCGCGACTTATGCGGCGGATGTGACGCTTTCACACAGCAGGGAATCCGCGTCCAGACTGATCGATACGGAAGCGGAGACGGCCCGTCTGGAAGAACTTTCGCAAAAAATAGAAAAGATGCAGGAAGAAAAGGCGCTGGAAGAAGAGGAAGAGGCGGAAGCGACAGAATATTCGACCAATGCCGGCGGGGCGGAAGAAAACCTGCAGAGAGCAGAAAATATTGCGGATTTTATCGGGTTGGATGGTTTTCAGGTAAGCTATGACGGATACGAGATCAAAAAAAGTTATACGGCTGATGAAACGGAAGAATGGGAACCGACTTTTGACGCAACGACAGGCCAGAATCTGCTGATCATAAAATTAAAGGTGACAAATATTTCAGGTGCACCGGCGGTGGCGGATGTACTTTCCAAAGATATGATGTTTTCCATCGGGGCGGACGGCGGCATCAGCAGTATGGCTTTTGTGACGATGCTCCTGAATGATTTTGCCTTTGCGCAGGATGAGCTGGATGCGGGAGAGAGCAGGCAGTATGTCCTGATCACACAGATCGACGAAAATATCACAGAGGTCGGTTCCATCTCTTTACATATGAAAAAAGGAGATGAAAATATGATTGTGGCCCTGCAATAAGCAGTAAATATGCCGATTTGGCGAAAAAAGAAAAATATTTAATTTTTTTGAAAAAAGTTGTTGACAAAGTTTGGTATTGGATGTAATATAGATTTTGCTGCTGACGGAAATCAGCAGAGAACCTTGACAAATAAACAGTAATGCAGCCCTGAAAAATTCCGAAGCTGCGAAGTAAGCGGAGTGCGGAGCCGCAAGGCGTGCGCGAAGCGGAAACCGGGCAGGCCCGGTGGAGCAGCGGAATGATTTCAGAGAAAGAAAAAAGACGAACAGACAAACCTAAGAAAGCAGTAAAAAAGGAAAAAGCCAAGTTTAGCTTGGCCGG
>JAETSN010000103.1 GCA_021769625.1 [Clostridium] symbiosum
GTTACTGTCAAGTAATCATTGGCAACTTTTTTCATACAGATTTTTGATGCCGCACACAGGCCGTATCTCAAGCCACTCTTCACGTCCTAGCACCCGGCCATTGCAAGCAGTTTCCTTCTGTCCCCCTGTACCTTTCCTTCCAATCCCACCAAATGACCCAGCACCGGATATGCATACCCCTTCCCGTCTCTCTTTGGCGTTTTTGACGACATCAGTATCTCCCCATAGATTTCCTCCACCTTTTCCTCTTCAAATGCGGGGTGCTTCCGTTTCTCCGTGACCTCATACAGTTTTCCGCTGCACTTCTTCGCCAGAATCTTCGCCAGATGGTTCCCTCCCCGCCTGCTCCAGCTTGTATGGTTGTGCTTCATCCGCCTGGCTATTACGCTCCATACATGGTTCTCCATCGTTCCCATGTTCCGGTATTCCAGTCCCTCCGGATGCTTCGGCAACTCGAGGCCCTGCGACTGGTAGGGCAGCAGTCCCTCTTCATTGTTCCTGTAATACCGAATCAGTTCCTCCACGTCTTCAATCTCCCCCTCTTCGCTCAGACTGTTTCGATATAGCTCAAGGTATTCAAACAACTCTTCTATCTTTTCTCCGTCCAGCAACTCCATGATGTCTTTCACCGCTTTCTGATTGTGGACCCTCTCCCGAACCGCTTTGTTGCGATGGAATGGATCCAACTGGAAACACGTGCTTTTGTCTTTTACTTTTTTAATCCACGATGCCCCGTCTGCATTCAGTATCCGTTCGCATACTTCTTCCAGGTTATATGTTTCGGCTATCGCCGCCTCCCGGCATTCGTGAAATTCTTTCGCCCTGGCAAAACCCGCCACCACCACCTTGTCGGAAAGGATGTACCTCTCTTTCCCGGTCTTCTTCCAGCCGTCATAGGCAATCCCCACTTTTATCTCTGCCTTGTCCTGGCGGCTGCTTTTTCTGTCTTTTCCCTGCAGCCTCACATAAACCCCGTCCGCCTCTTCAAACAGCACCGGGACTTCCCTTTTTCCCTGTATATGACCCTTTTTATATTCTTCCACCAGTTGTGTCTCTTCTTCACACACTTTTTCTCCCAGGGACTGTATTACGTTCCATACGCCCATTGCACTGATTGTCTGCCCCGTCATTTCGCTGACCTTTGCCGCACACTCCCGGTAAGACAGTTCGGTGACCCCTTTTACCAGCAGTTCCGCCATGTTTGTGGAAATCAGGCCGACGTGGTCAAGCTGCAGGGTTTCATCCAGCAGGTATACAAAATGCCGGGAGCCATCTTCCTCTGTCACTTCACAGACCGCCCTCCGGTAAGTCACTTCCCCATACACGGTCTTGATTGTGGTTTGGCGGTAACCCTTGTGGCGGTACTTTTTCTTGTCCCGTTCCTCCATCAGCATCCGGTCATACCGTTCCAGGAACTCGGTTGTGAACTGCCGGCCGATTTCACATACCCATGAAAAAATATTTTTCTCTAACATTGAATTCATCATACAGTCCCTTATCTTTGTTTATTCGCAAACTCAATCATAAGCGAAATCTGTATGATTGGGAAGAGGTTTCGATCTCTTCCCTTTATTTTTGCCAATGATAATTATACTCTAAGTACACACATGCATTGCTCTGCAGGTAACCGTTCAGGCGCTCTCTGAACGGTTACCCATAAGAAGCATCATACCAAAGCCGTAAAGCTTTTCTGCACTATGCTGCAGAAAAGGAAACATCATCTAAATCCATGCTCTGGCCTCCATTGGCGGTCACAGTAAACTCAATCCGGACCTTCACTGTTCCTGCCGGAGCTGCCGAGGTAATTCCACGGTAGTAAGCGAAATCCCGGTTGCTGTTTGTCATATCTTGCTGTCTTACGGTAATCACGAGGGCGTCTGTCGGCTGGTTCTGGGCATTAAAGTAAATCGCCTTAGCCGTCAGCCCCACCTGGCTTCCTTCTCCCCTCGCAAAAAAGGACAATTCATAAAAACATCCGCCGCCAAGTGCAATGTCCTGATAAAGGACAGCATTATCCTTAAGATTCGCAGCGGAATTCCCCGAATGAACTCTGCCCTGAAGCGTCACTTTAGATACAAGATTTTTATTGTTGGCGGTCCAGCTGGCAGGAACGCTGTCACTAAAGGATTCCATCCCTCCATTAGTTACCAGTTCTCCCTTGGATTGACAAGGGCAGCTACAGGTTCCGGTGGCTCCCGCAGCTCCTGTCGCTCCCGTAGCTCCCGCGGCTCCTGTCGCTCCCGTAGCTCCCGTGGCTCCTCGCGGGCCCTGGCATGGGCAATCAGGATTCCATCCCTGGCAGCAGCCCTGACAGCAATTCTGACAGCATCCGAACCTGCAAGAACTGTTTTCCCCGCAAAAGTTCTCTTGTCCATTCCTGAAAAATGGTTCTTCCTTATTACAGAAGAAATCGTCTCCTTCCGTATAAAAATCTCCAAATGGATGATACATTTATATACTCCCATATTTTCTTTTATCTTATGATATGCCGGACAGCCGGTTTTGTCCCGTTTTCATTCCGGCTTTGTCCCATTTTCTCCCTTTCTTTTCTGAAAGTATTCCCGGTTCAGTGCACAGGCCAATGTCCCCGGCTTTGCGCGCTCTGCCATCTCATTAAATCTCTCCGCTTTTTTCCACTGCCCCATCCTGTCATAACATACACATAGCTGGATACAGGGAACATATCCCCTGAGTTCATCCTGCATGAACCCATCCGTACCCGTATCCTTTCCATTTCTCAGTGCCTGCCTGTACCAGTATGCTGCCTCTGCAAAACATCCCCTGTCAAAAAACCATTTTCCAATATCACAGCAAAGTTCCGGCTTAGGCATTCCATATTTCAGTCCCAGAAATAGCGCCTCCACAGCTTTCTCATCGTCTGAAAGCCCATAATAACAGTCCGCCAAACACCGGCAGGCATCTAACTTATCCGCAGTCCACCCATCCGTCCGGCTCAAAAACGCTTTAAACTCCTTTACTGCCTCATGAAATTTCTTGTGGTAATAAAGCTCCTTTCCATAATAATACTGCTCACGCGCTTCAAACGGCTCTCCATCTTCTTTCATTTTCTCAAAAATCCGCAGGTTTCTTTCTGAATCTGTCGTTCTTTCCTTATGGTGCTCAATTGTGATTTCTTCTTTCCAAACCTTTCCAAAAGGCGCCACCACCTCATGAATGCGCCCCTTCCATACGGTCTGCGGGCATCTTTTCATGATCCTTTCCCTGTAAAAACGGATGGCCGGTCTCCCGTTTTCATCAAAACCGACCGCATACAAAAGCATCACAACATCCGGTTTTTCCTCATCCAGTCTCTTTTTAAGCGTCTGAAGCTTTTCCATCTCCTTCTCCGGAATCACGTCATCCGCATCCAGCCAGAATAAGTAATCTCCTCTTCCTTTGGAAAATGCAAAATTCCTCGCCGCGGCAAAATCCTCCTTCCATGGAAAGGAAAAAACATGTTCTGTAAATCTTGCGGCAATCTCTTTCGTTCTGTCCGTGGAGCCTGTATCCACGATTATAATTTCATCTGTAAATCCAGCCACGCTTTCCAGGCAGCGTGCCAGCATTTTCTCTTCGTCCTTTACAATCATACAGAGACTGACCGATGCCATAAAACGCTCCCGCTTATATATCTTCATATTTAATATATGTCCATCCGTTCTATCAGGTACCCCTTGAGGCAGCAGCAAAGATTCGTCATAAGTCAATACCGTCCCGGGGTCAAAGCATCTGATTTGCCGCAGGCAATTGAAAGCAGAAATACGACTTCTGCATCACATTTTAGGCAGCGCATTTTCATGAGTAAACCTGTTGATTGTTTCCCCGAAAAGCCTTACAATAGAAGTAATTTCACAAACAGGAGGAATACCCATGAAGCTTGTTATTATCGAACCCCTCGGCGTCAATGACGATAAGCTCCTTGCCATAGCCAAGGATATGCTGCCGTCTGACATTGAAATTGTTTATTACAACACTCGCATCACCGACACAGAGACTCTGATCGAACGTGGAAAAGACGCCGACATTATCGCAGTTTCCAACCTCCCGATGAACGCTGACGTAATCAATGGATGCAAAAACTTAAAAATGCTATCTGTCGCCTTCACCGGAGTAGACCACATCGCCATGGACACCTGCAGGGCAAATGGCGTTCTTGTCAGCAACTGTGCCGGCTATTCCACAGCTGCCGTGGCTGACCTTGTATTCGGCATGGTAATCGCCCTCTATCGGAACATGATTCCCTGTAACCAGGCAGTAAGAAAAAGTGGTACAAAAGATGGTCTGGTGGGCTTTGAGCTGGAAGGAAAGAAATTCGGCATCATCGGAACGGGAGCCATCGGACTTCGGGTTGCCGCTATCGCCCTGGCCTTCGGCTGTGAGGTTTTCGCCTATAGCAGGACCAAAAAGGAAGTCCCCGGTATCACATACGTGGACATGGACACACTTCTTTCCACCTGTGACATCGTTTCCCTACATACACCGCTAAATCCCCAAACCAGGGGACTCATCGGAAAAAACCAGCTTGCCCTCATGAAGCCCTCTGCACTCCTCATCAATACCTCCCGCGGTCCTGTGGTGGACAGCGAAGCCTTAGCTGGGGCTTTAAACGCCGAAAAAATTGCCGGGGCCGGGGTTGATGTATTTGAAATGGAGCCGCCTGTACCGGAATCCCATCCGCTCCTCACCGCGAAGAATGTGGTCGCCACTCCCCATGTGGCCTTTGCGACGAAAGAAGCGCTGGAAAAGCGTGCCGTAATTGTTTTTGACAACATTGCCAAGTGGACCAAAGGAGAACCTCAGAATGTAATGTAGCTCTTTTTCCATAATATTCCGCAGGTCTGCGCGATTGCTATGAAAGTTCAGCGCTTCGGCGCTGAACGTGCGAAAACGGGGCCGCGAAGCGGCATCTTCCATTTCCGTTTTCTGCACGTCCGCTGCCAGGTGTATAAGGGCTGAAGAACGGGATACTAAAAAGGAGACAGAGCTGTGGAATTCACGCTTTTTAAGGCCTTGAATTTTCACAGAACTATCTCCTTTTCTCAATCACACAGGATCAGAGGCAGGGAATAAATGGCATCACCCGGAACAGCAGCCGTCGCACGAAGCACCGCCACAGCCGGAAGGCGGATTTTCCTTTTTCTCCACATATTGTTTCAAAAAGGTATCGTACAGCTTCTCCTCCGCCGCAAGTCTCGCTTTCACGGCATCCTCATAGTTCTCAAAGGATCCAAGATAATATACCTTTCCCCGGAACCCGATACAGGCCCGCCAGCGGTTATTTTCCCTCCGGTAAACGCCCTTGTGGCCGGTCGTATTATTTACAAACGCTTTCCGGCTGGCAATCCGCTCCACGCAGGTCCCGTCAACAAAATGGATGGCCTTATTCATGTTTTCCTTCCGTTGTTCCTCCTGAAGACATCCGCAGCTTTTCGTAACTCCCGATATAAGACTGAAGGACTTGCAGACACACTGCTTTCCACAGTCGCACTGGCATTTCCAGCCTGTCAGGAATCCATCCGCATCCAAAACTGCTTCCAGAACCAGGAGCCGTCCGAAACGTAAGCCGGTCAAATCCCGGGCCCGCTTTTTCTGTGCCGTTCTGCGGTAACAGCCGCAGCTCTTCGTATGTCCATTTTTCAGGTGCGATTCCTCCACAACCGTTTCTTTTCCGCACTGGCACTTACAGAGCCAGTAATGTTTCGGGCTGCTCTCCCGCTTCACTTCCCGGAGCACCGTCAGCATTCCAAACTGCTTTCCTGACATTTCTCTTTTCATCATGCAAAATCATCTATGACATAATATAGCTTATCGGAAATCGCACAGCGATTCCTAATAAAAGGCACATGCTTCTAGTGCCGTCCATCCGACGATAGGAAGCCGCCTTTGATTCCTATAGTATTAATTATGTCATGGAAAACTGCACTATTTTCATATAACAGCCACTATTTTCTGACTACTCTTTTGAATTTTCCGGGAAACCCATTGAAAAGCACAGGCAAAGATGCTAGAATAAGCTTGTATGTTGAAGAAACAGGAGGCTTTTCTCATGACATAATTAATATTATGTCATGGAAGGCCTTTTTTGCTATAACAAAAAGCAATTCTGTCGGTCCCGGCTGCCTTTTTAAGATCCCTCTTTTCATGAATTCCTTCACGCATATGTCACTCATTCACGGCTGCCGACCGGGACTTTCATAATAACCCCTCATAGCTGCCGTCTGGGACTTTCATAGTAACCCCCCCCCATGCATGCCATCAAGCACCACCATGCATGAAAGTGTTTCCTATGAGCCTCCAGCGGATGTGCAGAAAACGGGAGGGGGAGATGTCACTTCGTGACCCCATTTTCGCACGTTCAGCGCCGGAGCGCTGAACTTTCATAGTAAAAAAGAGTGAGTACTTAAATTTATTGTACCCACTCTTTTTTACTATTCTGATTTATTGCTGCTGCCGGTGCGACACCTCCGGCCTATTCGGTCTCACTGTCTATATCCACATAACCTTCTGTAGAC
>JAETSN010000028.1 GCA_021769625.1 [Clostridium] symbiosum
CAATTCTTTTGTGGTCATGTTATTCCCTCCCTATATCGGGAATAGCTTAACATTTTTTAAGTCCCTTAAAATGGACTCAAATGATATAACGACCCACATGCTGACTAACACCAAAATTATACATGAATTCTTAAATAAATACAATAAAATTATGTATTATACCCATTGACTAACAATATTATTGTATTTTATAATATATACAAATTTTTTGTTATTTTTGAAATTATATAAAAGGAGAAAAACAAAAATGGTTTGTAAAGAATGCTTAGTAGAACTTACTGCTGACAATGTCTATCCCTCAGATAACAGATACTGTATAACATGTGGTATAAAACATTCTTTGTATCTCTCTGAGCGCAGACAAACATTAGAATCCTTACAAAAGATGAATTTAGAATCAAAAATAATTCAAACCAAATATCTTATTCGTCAAGCAGTATATGAATTTGGTATCGATAAAGTATACATTTCCTATTCTGGTGGGAAAGATTCCACTGTGCTCTCCCACATTGCCAAAAGTATGTACCCAGACATACTACATCTGTTTGCCAATACTACCAATGAATATCCCGAAACACTAGAACATATCAAATGGGAACAAGAGAAAAATGATACAAATATTATTACTGTAATTCCTAGAGCTGTCAACGGTGAATTATGGACATTCAAAAAAGTTGTAGAGCGATATGGCTATCCTATGTTTTCAAAAAGAATTTCAAACGCAATACGAACATACCAACATGCTCTTTCAGCTCGTACAAAGCAAAATGCACAGGATTATATCGACCGCAATTTTAAGAAATATGAAAAATATAAGAATTTTCCAATTTCAGACAAATGTTGTGATAAACTCAAAAAAGAACCTCTGCGTAGAAAAGCAAAAGAACTTGGCCTTAAATGTGCCATTTTAGGAATCCTTGCAACAGAAAGTTATCAACGAGAAAAGGACTGGTTAGAATATGGATGTAACGTATTCCATGAAAGAAAAGACAATCAAAGTAGACCTCTTTCTTTTTGGACTAACAATGATATCCTAGAATACATTGAACGATATAATGTTCGGATTCCAAAGCTTTATGAAATGGGCTATACAAGAAACGGTTGTATGTATTGCGGTTTTGGCGTGCATCTTGAACCAGATGGTCACAATCGATATCAAAAACTCAAACAAACTCATCCAAATCAATATAACTACTTTTTAAATAATTTTGGCAATCTTATGATTGAATTTGAAATAAATGTTGCATAATCTTTTCCCTACTTCAATACACAGCAAAAGCCGGCGGTCCCCAATCTCCCGCCGGCTTCGCCGTAGTCATTATTTAATCCGACCCCCTCAGACATTCCCCGTTCGTCCGTATCACATCCCGATACCACCCAAACGATTTCTTCTTATACCTCTCAAGGCTCCCTGAACCGTCATCATTCCGGTCCACATAGATAAACCCGTACCGCTTTTTCAGCTCCGCGGTCGACGCGCTGACAAGATCGATGCATCCCCATGCCGTATAGCCCATCACAGGGACGCCGTCCTCAATCGCCTCCCGCACCTGGATCAGATGATCCCGCATATACCTGATTCGATAATCATCCTCCACCGTCCAGTTGCCGTCTTCGCCTTTCACCAGCTTGTCCACTGCTCCCAGCCTGTTCTCCACGATAAACAGCGGGAGCTGGTAGCGGTCATAATAGCGGCTTAATGTCACTCTGAGTCCCTGCGGATCGATCTGCCAGCCCCACTCGGAAGCTTTCAGGTACGGGTTCGGCACCCCGCCGATGATATTGCCGAGACCCGCTTTCTGGTCCGGGTCCGCACTGCCGCAGACACTCACATAATAGCTGAATGATACGAAGTCAACCGTGTTTTTCAGGATCTCCACATCCTCCGGCTCCATCTTGATCGAAATGCCCTTTTCCCTGAAATACCGGAGCATATAGCCCGGGTATTTCCCGCGGACATGCACATCACCCAAAAAGTCGTTCTTGTGTTCTTCCTTCATCGATACGACCACATCGTCCGGCGCGGGTGTCAGCGGATATATCTTTATTGTAACAGAATAACTTTTCCGCGGAAGTCCCTCTTTGTTCACCAGTTCCAACCTAAAGGTATATACTATATCATCTGCGACTTTTCCGATACCCCGCTCAGATGAATGTCTCCTCATTGACATCTCCCAAGCAATGTAATAAAATACTCCATGTCGATTAAATGCAAACACATGTTTTGTAAGTGAAATACCCCTGCCAAAGAGGAGGACATACTATGAAAAAAAGAATTCACTGCCTGACAGCCATGCTGTCCGTTTTACTATTGTCCATTATGCTCCTGTCCGGATGCGGCGCTGCCGATCCGGAAACAAACGCAGATACCCCGGATGCCGCCGAAGAAGAACTTTCCGAAACGCCTTCCTCCGATGCATCCGGCACAAAGGAAACGCTCGTGGTCGCGATGGAGCTCGCCTACCCGCCCTTTGAGATGCGGGATGAAGCGGGAGATCCGGCGGGCATCGCCCCGGATCTGATGAAAGCTTTCGGGGAATATGCCGGATATGATATTCAGATCGAAAACACCGCCTGGGACGGCCTGATCCCCTCCCTGCAGACCGGCGCCGCCGATATCGTGATCTCCTCCATGACCATCACGGAGGAGCGCAAAAATCTGGTCGATTTTTCCGATCCTTACGCCAACGCCCTTCTGGCAGTCCTCGCCGGCGCCGATTCCGGTATCAGTTCTGTGGAGGATTTAAACCAGCCTGGTAAAGTGCTCGCCGTAAAATCCGGCTCCACAGGCCATATGTACGCAGAGAAAAACCTGCCGGAGGCGGAGCTTTTAGTGCTGCCGGACGAGAGCGCCTGCGTGACGGAAGTTGCCCAGGGTAGGGCCGACGGCTTTATCTACGACCAGCTGACGATCTACCGCAACTGGCAGAACAACCCGGACACCACCACCGCCATTTTCATCCCTTTTCAGGATGTTGAAAAATGGGGCATCGCCGTACAGAAAGGAAATCAGGAACTGCTTGATGAGCTCAACGCCTTCCTTGCGGACTTTGCTGAGAACGGCGGCTACGAAGAACTGACGGAAAAATACTTATCGGAAGAGAAAAAAGCTTTTGATGAACTCAGCTTCCAGTGGTTCTTCGACATGAAAGAATGACAGGAGCAGACTTATGAATCACTTAAAGCAACTGTTTTGGATATCCGCGGGCAACGGACAGTCCGCCCCGCAGACAGGCCTTGCGCCGAATCAGAAGATCAGCCGCCCTGCAGCTCTCTTAAACCTGCTGCTCGTCACAGCACTCTGGGTAGCTCTTTTCTGGATTTCCCTGAGAACGATTCAGATACGGCTCGATTTTACTTTTCTGGGGGAGTTCCGCATCCGTATATGGAACGGTTTTCTCGCCACGCTGGGGCTGAGTGTCTGCAGTATGATCCTGAGTCTTTTCATCGGCATTCTGAGCGCTGCCGGACAGAGCTCCCCCGTTCTTTTCATTCGCTTTTTTTGCAGCATCTATGTAAAGTTTATACGGGGAACGCCGCTGATCATGCAGATCTATCTGTTTTTTTACATCGTCGGCACAGCCTGGGGCGTGAGCAACCGCTTTATCGCCGGTGTCCTGATCCTCTCGATCTTTGAGGGCGCCTACATCGCCGAGATCATCCGCGGCAGCCTTCTTTCTTTAGAGGAATCCCAGTTGGAAGCCGCCCGGGCGGTGGGTTTTTCCCGCAGACAGATCTGGCGTTTTGTGATCCTGCCCCAGATGGTCGCCCGCACGCTGCCGGCGCTGACCGGACAGTTTGCCTCCATCATCAAGGACTCCTCCCTGCTCTCCATCATCGCCGTCATCGAACTGACTCAGACCATGCGGGAGATCAGTGCCGTGAATTTCCGGCTCTTCGAGTGCTACCTGTTTCTCGGCGTTCTCTATTTATGCCTGACTCTGCCCATCTCCCTGATCAGCGAGCGGCTGGAAAGAAGGTTTCAGTATGAAAGTTAAATTTCAGGATTTATCCAAACAATATGAACCGGGACAGATCATCTTAAAGCCCATGGATTTTGAGGACGAAGTCCATACGCTCGCCATCATCGGTCCCTCCGGCGGCGGTAAGTCCACGCTCCTGCGCATTTTGGGCGGCCTGATCGCCCCTACAGACGGCAGGCTCTGGATCGACGGCGAAGAGATCATACAAAATGAAACCGCCCTGCTGCAGTACCGCAAAAAGATCGGTTTTGTCTTTCAGCAGGGCGGGCTGTTCCGCCATATGAGCGCGCGGGACAATATCGCGGTTCCTTTGGAACAGGTGCACGGATACAGCCATGCCGCAAGCTGTGAGCGCGCTATGGAACTTCTGGAACGTTTCGGCCTAAAAGAAGATTATAATAAGAAACCTGCCGCCCTCTCCGGCGGCCAGCAGCAGCGTGTCGCGATCGCCCGGGCGGTGGCGGCGCGCCCGAAGCTTTTGCTTCTGGATGAGCCCACCAGCGCGCTGGACCCGGAGTACACCACCGAAGTGCTCGATGTGATCCGGGAACTGAAGGAGGAGGGCATGCGTTTTATCATTGTCACCCACGAGATGGGATTTGCCCGCCACGCCTGCGATAAGGCGGCGTTTCTCTGCGAGGGCTCCCTGATGGAGTACGGCGAGAGCGCGCAGCTTTTCGCCCACCCGCAGACAGAGCAGCTAAAACGGTTTTTGGGGAAACTACTGGAGTGGAATGTCTGAATTCCACTCCAGATTCTTTTTCTGTATGGTGAAGGTTCCGCCGCAGGCGGGAGATTTCTTATTTCCGGCTTCTCCGATATTCACCGGGCGTAACACGGAATCTGTCCCTGAATACCCGGTTAAACGTCCTCTGGCTGTCAAATCCGCTGTCCAGACATATATCAGTGATGGAATCCCCTGTGTTCTCCAGCCGATGGCAGGCATAATTCAATCTCGCATCATTCAGATACCGTTTAAAATTACTGTGAAATGTCTTTGAAAAGATGCGCGATAAAACATATTTGCTGACCCCCAGCTCTTTCGCCATATCCTCCAAAGAAAACGAATTTCTGAAATTCCCCGCCACATAGGCAACCGTCCTGTAAATAAGATCATCGCTCCCGACTCTTTCTTTATCCACCAGCCTGAAATTTCTGATACACTTTGCCAGGATAATCTGCAAATATGCCTGCACAATTGCAAATTCCGTCCGCTCTGTCTCCATAACTGCCTTCAGCGCGCGGCAAACCTCCCCGTCTATGTCTGCCGCCTTTATGATCGGATACTCCGGCGCATAATTTGACAGAATTTCATCAGCACTGCTCAGGATAAACGGCGGCACCTTTATAAAAACAGCCGTATTCTTCCCCTCCGCAAAGACCTGGTAATGATGAATGATATTGGGAAACACAAAACCTAAATCCCCGCATTCCATATGATACAATTCCTGTCCTGCTCCGAGTTCCAAAGCTCCGTCTGTTACCCAGACAAGTTCCAGCGCATTATGTAAATGCGGCGGCACATGTCCTGCTGCCCTTTCCACTGCCAGAATTTCTTCTTTTGTATCTACAACTGTCAGATGCACCGTTGATCCTCTCCTCTTCCTTTCTGCCATCCTGCTTCTGTATCGCAGTCTTGTATCTGCCGCAAAATTTGGCTGTTTTTTCTTTTCTTTTGGCACGCAATATTTTTTCTCCTGTCATATAATGAGCTTGCAGACAAGAACAAGGAGGAAAATAACATGCGTAAACTTAAACTGTATTTAGACACCCTTTTAACTTTTTATGCCGGCTATTTTAATCATATATACCGCGTATGATCATCAAAAGGGTCACTTGCCGCTATCCCCTGATGCCATCCCCTTTTCTGCCCGGATCTCCTCATTCGCTTTCTCGACATTCATTCTGGAGAGAACAAACAGTATCAGCACATCAAAAATTAACGGCAGCCACAGGTACATAAACTGAAGCATATTGATACAGGATTCCGGCTGGGCTGCCGCCGTCCCCACATATCCGCTTAATTCAAGCAGCCATCCCACAACGGCAGTTCCGATACCCCCGCCAAGCTTAACTCCCAGCGAAGTGCAGGAATACATTGTGCCCTCCACTTTTTTCCCTTTTGTCAGATATGTATACTCTGAACAGGATGCAATGACCGCATTCATATCTCCCTGCCAGGGTCCCTGTCCGAATGCCGCCACCGCCGTAAACAGCAGCATCAGCGGAACGCTTCCCATATAGCCGGCGACAACTACCAGAGCCCTTCCGATTACCGCCAGCATATAGCCTCTTAAATTCAGCTTATACATCCCCTTCCACTTTTCTACCAGCATCGGCGTAAAGATCAATGCGATGATCAGTGGAATGTTTACCGCCCATGAAAATACGCCGAACAGATTTTTATTCTTTAAAACCCACGTTGCATAGAAAATACCCGCCCCGATCATCGCAGTATACAGCTGCTGCAAAATATAGACTCCGCAGATCATAAGATAATATTTATTTGCCATGATCAGCTTAAATGCATCGGCTGCGCTGTATTTTTCTTCTTTGGACTGCTGCTCCCGGGCCAGTTCCTCCTCCGGAAGTTCCTTCACGGAAAGTCCCGAAGCAGTATTTACAATAAGGCCGATCAGCGCATAAATAATTGCGACCATCCTCCATGCCTTCGCGCCTCCGCCGCAGAAATCCACAAAGATCACCGTGACGGACTGGATCAGCAGGCTCGTTGAAAATGCGAAGATAAAACGAAAAGATCCCATCTGCACACGCTCTTTGCTGTTTTTTGTCACAAGGGAAGTCAGCGCCGAATATGCGATATTGTTCGCTGTATAAAACACTCCGTTCAGCAGCGTGTAAGCAATAAAGAACCATATATACTGCGCCGTTTCCCCCCAGCCGGTTGGAACCGCAAACACCGCGATCAGCGTTGCTGCGCACCCGACATACCCGTAGATCATCCAGGGCCTTGCCTTTCCCAGTTTCGTGCGGGTCTTATCGATCAGGGAACCGAAAATAATATCCGTAAATCCGTCAAAAATCTTGGACACCGCGATTAGCGTTCCGATTATCCCGGATGCCAGGCCGATCGTGTCAGTCAAATAAATCATAACAAACGATGTCAAAAATGCATATACCACATTTCCGGCAATATCCCCCACGCCGTATCCAACTTTGTTATACCACCTCAGGTACGTCTTTTCTCCCATCATATTCTCCTTTCAGGAATGTCTGACATCTCAGCGTCAGAGTGTTATTTTGTGCCTTTCACAAACGGAACCAGGGTAACGCCAAACTGAAACCCGGTTTCGTCAAACCTGTACTTCTCCAAAACTTCAGGACCGCAGCTGTTGGAACCTATTCCGTTGAGCGCATAATCCAGACAAAGCACCGTACTGTCAGATTCGCATAATTCATAGTTGTGCGCCGCTCTTTCCAATTCTTCCTGCGTGTAGCGGGAAGCATTGAATGAAAAAGAGTTCTCCGCAACAGCCGCAATTCCGTACTGTGAACCGGAAAGTTCCAGATAATCACAGTCATAGTGGCTTCCGTTTTCCTGCGGGCGGATGTAATCCTCATGCAGATCGCACACCTTCGACCGATACAGTCCGTGACTTGCCGCTCTGTGTTTATCCCTGTAACTCTCTTCCGGTCCCATTCCATAGTAGCAGACATTTTTCAGGCCTTTATCAAGGAAAAGCCTCAAACCGAATCTCGGCAGTTCCGGGAATTCACCGTCTTTCCTCACAATAAATTCAGAAGATATTTTCCCGCCGGCGTCTATCGTCCATCTGATTTTTACATCCATGATCTTCTGTACCGACGCTGCCACTATCGCCGCATTGCTGTAGACATCAACGCCGTTATTGTTCCGGCAGACCTCAATATCATAAGCTCTTGTATAAGCCTCATGATAATGCGCCCTCTTCCACGCCTCCCTGATATACATGTCATTATCCACCGGCGCTCTCCAGATATTCAGTTCCATGCGGCGGTCCAGATAATCTCTTCCGGCAAACTGAATTTGCTCAAAAAGGGCTGTCCGTTTATCTATGGTATAAACAAAGCCGGCCGCCTTTATCTCAATTTGATCGTCCCTTTCCTTCACCTGAATCTCCGCATTTTCTGCCGTTCTGCTTAACCACCGCTGTGCCTGAAGCGTTTTCCTATGGCTTCCGGAAAGACAGATCTCGTCAAATCCCAGCACATGATCCTTCTTAAGAAGTGCCGTCTCCTTCTTCAGCCGGTAGATCAGTTTCAAATAGATCTTCCCGCTTTCCGGTATGGAAATCTCCAGCTTTGTCCTCCCTTCCTGATGAGGCGCCGCCGAAAAAGCGGGCAGTCTCCCCTTGCCGATGACCAGGCCGTCCTGCGTCGTCTCATAAGAGATTTCCACATAGTCTTTCAGATCATCAAAATCCATATAATTATGTAAGACCAGCTCCCCGCTGTTCCTGTCATAGGAGACGACCCTTGCCGGGCGATACACATTTTTGTACTCCAAAAGCCCTGTATGCGGAGTACGGTCAGGATAGACAAGTCCATCCACGCAGAAATTTCCGTCATGTATGTTCTCTCCATGATCGCCGCCATAGTAATATACCGTCGATCCGTTTTCCGTTTTTCCGTGTGCAACCGCATGGTCACACCATTCCCAGACAAACCCGCCGCACATCCGGTCGTCCCTCTGGATGATCTGAAAATAATCTTCCAAATCGCCGGGACCATTCCCCATGCTGTGGGAATATTCGACCAGAAGAAAAGGTTTGCTTCCATCTTTCTCCAGATATTCCTCTATTTCCGCCACCGACGGATACATGCGGCTGTACAGATCCAGATTATGATACCGGTATGTCTTCTCATAGTTCCGATATCTGGCGCTCTCGTACTGTGTAAGCCTCGCGGGGTCAAACGTTTTTGTCCACTCTAACGCCTTCTCAAAATTGCAGCCGTACGCGCTTTCATTTCCCATGGACCACATAACGATACAGAACCGGTTCTTATCCCGCTGAACCATAGATTGCACACGGTCAAGGATCGCCTCTTCCCAGGACGGATCGTCCGCTATTTTCTCATTCCAGCGGCCAAAGCGGTTATGATCCGTATCCTCTTTTCTGTACAGCATATACGGCCCATGCGCCTCAATATCGGCCTCGTCGATAACCATAAATCCATATTTATCACACATCTGGTAAAAATACGGTGCGTTTGGATAATGGCTGGAGCGGATCGCGTTAAAATTGTGCTGCTTCATCAATAACATATCCGCCTTCATCCGCCCTGCATCCACGGCGAATCCCGTTTCAGGATCAGAATCATGTCGGTTCACGCCGCGGAATTTGATCTTCTGACCATTGAAATAAATCACTTTATCACATATCTCAATCGTGCGCAGCGCAACGTCATCCACGATCGTCTCATATTCCGATTCCATGATCATCGTATAAAGGGATGGGTTTTCCGTGTTCCAAAGCTCCGGAAAGAAAATATCAAATTCGATCATTCCATCATTGTCAATCGTCCCCTGACAGACGGCCGCCCCGTTCTTATCCTCTATTTTTACATTCAGATGAACCGGCTGATAAAACTTCACCTCCAGCCCTATCCTGGCGGCCTCCTCAGAAATATCTGTCGTTATGCGATAATCGCACACAGCATTCCCCGGGCGCTTCAAAATATACACATCCCTGAAAATTCCGCTCATTCGGAATTTATCCTGATCTTCCAGGTACGAACCATCGCACCACTTCAGGACCAGCACCGCGACAGTGTTCTCCCCTTCTCTCAGGAAAGAGGTGACATCAAACTCACTCGTCATATGGGACACCTGACTGTATCCCACATACTTTCCGTTCAGCCAGACGTAAAAGCAGCTGTCCACCCCCTCAAAATTCAGATATGCTTTAGGCGCCGCTTTTTCACTCTGATAAGAAAACGTACGTACATACGCACCGCACGGAATATCCTGCGGGACATAAGGTGGGTCAAACGGAAACGGATAACGGATATTCGTGTACTGATTCGTATCATACCCTGCCGTCTGCCACACCCCCGGAACCTTCACTTCATCGAAGCCGGACAGGTCATGATCCGTCTCGTAGAACGGCTCGTTCAGATCATAAATACTTTCAAAATAACAGAACTTCCAGCTTCCGTTTAACATCTGCAGGCGATCAGACTTTTCCCTGTGCTCCGCCAGATCCTCCATTCTTTTTGATGCCGGCATATAATACGCTCTGGGCGGCATTGTGTTTTCATGCAGCACGCTTAAATTTTCATAATGGCGCGGTACGATCATAATTCCCCTCCTTAAATATGCACTTTTTTTACGCGGCAAACTTTCTCCCATCCGGATCATCCGCTTCTCTCCGGCTGTTTCTATATGTAATCATACGCTGTCACTCAAAATATGTCTATAAACTGGAATGGACATATTATGCACAAAATGATACAATATAAAAAACACCCCACATATTCCGTTTTATAGGGAGATTGTCCGCTATGTATATGAATAATGCTTACTTAAACCGATCCTATCTCGACTTCAAGGACAAAAGCCGGCCGCTGGTCGTCGGAAGCTGCGGCACATACCGGCTTTCCGAAATGCCCAGACTGCCGACCTACCGCCCGCGGGGACGTCTGGATTTTCAGATCATCTACATCGCTTCAGGATGCGGGCATTTTCATTTCGGGCGGCCGGAAAACGAGGCCGTCGTTCCTGCGGGTAATATTGTTTTGTACCGTCCGAAAGAATTTCAAAAATATGAATACTACGGTGCAGACAAAACCGAAGTATACTGGATTCATTTTACGGGAAATGATGTGACAAACATTTTACGGAAATACGGATTTGCGGACAACCGCCGGATATTTTCGGTGGGTACTTCTCTGGAGTATGAACAGATTTTCAAACGCATTATAATGGAACTGCAAAAATGCCAGAATGATTATGAAGAAATTATGATGCTCTTACTGCGCCAATTATTGATTATTTTCCATCGGGAACTGACGAAAGAACATACCTTAAAAAATGACTATATGAATCACGAAATAGACAACGCTGTGACTTACTTTACGGAAAACTATAATCGGGAGATCAATATAGAAGAATATGCCGCATCCAGAGGAATGAGCGTCAGTTGGTTTATTCGAAACTTTAAAAAATATACAGGTTACACGCCCCTGCAATACATAGTTTCCATCCGCGTCAGCAACGCACAGATTTTATTGGAGACTACAAATTATGCGGTCAATGAAATATCACGAATCGTAGGGTATGATAACCAGCTCTATTTCAGCCGTCTGTTTCATAAACTGAAGGGATATTCCCCAACAGAATATCGGAAAATCAAAAACAGCTTCCATGATACGCCCTGAGTTCGCTTTTCCGTCAAACTCTCTGTTCTTTCATCAATTGATGCCTGTGATTGAAAACTCTACCGGACAGTTATCATATGGCTGATCAGATATCTTCCGCCCTGCAGCTTTTCCGCCTCCAGCGTCATCGTCTCCCCTGTCGGGTACTTAAAATTGGGGGATACAGGTGCTCTAGAGATTTTCCCCGTTTGAGGCGATCACATTTCGGTACCACGCAAAAGATTTTTTCTTACACCTCTTTAACGTCCCTTCCCCGGCATCGTTCTTATCCACATAGATAAAGCCGTAGCGCTTTGACATTTCCCCGGTAGTCGCGCTGATCAGATCCACGCAGCCCCAGGGCGTATAACCGATCAGATCCACGCCGTCCTCCTCCGCCGCCTCCTTCATCGCCCTGATATGGGACCTCAGATAATCGATCCGGTAATCGTCATCGACCGTACCATCCGCCCTTGGCACATCCACCGCACCGAGCCCGTTTTCCACCACAAACAACGGTTTCTGATATCGGTCGTACAGCGCATTCAATGTGATGCGGAAACCTAACGGGTCGATAGGCCAGCCCCACTGGCTGCATTCCAGATATGGATTTTTTGCGGAAGAGAAAACATTTCCGCCGGAAGCTTCACCCTGGCCATCCGCACGGACACAACGGCTGTTGTAATAGGACAGGGATATAAAATCCACCGTATTTTCCTTCAGTATCTCCGTATCCTCCCTGTGCATCCTGATCTCTATCCCCTGCTGCTCCAGAAATTTTAAAGCATACGGCGGATACGCCCCTCTCGCCTGTATATCAATAAAGAAATAATTCTCCCTGTCCTTTTTCATGCTCTCCCATACATCCGCCGGATTGCAGCTGTAAGGATATACGCTGCCCGCCGCCAGCATACAGCCGAACTTAAAACCCGGGCATATTTCCCGCCCCAGTTTTACCGCCAGCGCCGAGGCTACCAGCTCATGGTGCGCCGCCTGATATTTTACCTGCAGCTCATTCTCACCCTTCTCAAACCGGATGCCTGCACCCATAAAGGGAAGGTGCATCAGCATATTGATCTCATTAAAAGTGATCCAGTAGTGTATCCTGTCTTTAAAATGCCTGAAAACCGTCTCACAGTATCTTAAAAAGCATTCTATCATCTTCCTGCTCCGCCAGGAACCGTATTTCTCTACCATCCCCAGCGGTGCATCAAAATGGCAGAGAGTCACCACCGGTTCTATCCCGTATTTCAGCAGTTCATCTACCAGTTCGTCATAGAATCTTAAGCCTTCTCTGTTCGGCTCCGTCTCCTCACCTGTCGGAAAGATCCTGGACCAGGAAAAGGAAAAACGGTAACACCGAAAACCCATCTCGGCAAAAAGCGCGATATCTTCCCTGAAATGCCTGTACATATCAATCGCTTCCCTGCCGGGATAAACAGAATCTTCCGGGAGCAGGCGGTAATCCAAAATACCCTGCATCACCGACATACGGTTCCTGCCGTGGGGGATGACATCCACGATCGCCATACCTCTTCCGCCTTCTTTCCAGCCGCCCTCACATTGATTTGCCGCCGTAGCGCCGCCCCACAAAAAATCTTTTCTCATCTTCTTCCATCCTTTCCCGGCATATTGCGGCAGTTTACCTTTCTGCCAAACTGCCGCAATATCCGATCAACATTCAGTCTGTGCCGGCATATCATTCCATATATACGCCTGCGGTGATCAGTTTCTCACCCGGCTGTATCTGTCTTCCGCCGTCTATCGGGATCACTTCTCCCGCTTCATCCGCATTTGTCACCAGCACAGGCGTAAGCAGCGAATATCCCGCCTCTTTAATCAGATTCATATCAAATTCCAGAAGCTTTTGTCCCTTCTTCACCTGATCGCCGACTGCCGCAAGAGGTTTAAATCCTTTTCCGTTCAACTGTACCGTATCCATGCCCACATGCATCAGCAGTTCCGCCCCGCCTTCCGTGGTCATGCCCACCGCATGGCCTGTGGGAAAGAACGCGGATATGGTTCCGTCCGCAGGGGCGTACAGCACGCCTTCTTCCGGCAGGATCGCCACACCCTTACCGAGGATTCCGGAAGAAAATGCCTCATCCTCCACCTCCTCCAGTTTCATCGTCTTTCCTTTTAAAGAGCTGCAGATCATTTCCCCTGCCGATGCTCCCGACTGTTTTTCCTTCTGTGTTCCGCCTTTCTCTGTTCCTTTTGCCTCATCCGCATCATCCTCTTTATAGAAGATCATTGTCAGGATAAAGCCTGCCGCCATGGAAATTCCGATTCCCGCAAATGCCACCAGAATATTCCCCATGCTTCCGTCCGGATTCATCATGTTCGGCAGTTCAAAAATTCCCATGCCCCCCAGAATAAATTTCCGGAAATTGCAGAAGCCGTAAAATGCACCTCCGATACCGCCTGCTATACAGCTGATAATAAAAGGTTTCTTCTTCGGCAGCAAAATACCATAGATTGCCGGTTCCGTCACGCCGAAGATACCGGAAATGAAATTCGGGATCGCCATCTCCTTCAATTTTTTGTCCTTTGTCTTGAAAAAGATTGCGAGCACCACTGCCGACGTTGCGAAAGTACAGGCAAAGAACGGCATCATCACATTGTCATAACCCAGCGTCTGCACATTATTGATGTAGACCGGTATAAAGCCCCAGTGCATCCCGAAAATGACCAGAATCTGCCATGTCAGTCCCACGATACCGCCTGCCAGCGTCGGGCTGACACCGCGGATTGCCAGTGTGAACTCCGAGATCAGCGTGGAACCGAAAGTCGCAACCGGCCCGAGGAAGAGTATGGACACCGGAATCGTCACCAACAGCGTCAGCATCGGTACAAAGAAAAATTTCACCAGATCCGGGATGTATTTGCTGAACAGCTTCTCACATTTTGAAGCAAACCATACCGCAAGGATGACCGGGATGACTGTTCCGGTATAGTCCACCGAGATCACCGGGATACCGAAAAAATTGATATACACCGGCGAACGGAACATGGTTCCCTCCAGAATATAAGAAAGCGGTTCGGCCCCCGCCGATAACGCTCCCGCCTGTATGCCCGGATAACACATAGCCGCCCCGACGGCAAGTCCGAGCATTGGTTTTAGTTTAAACTTCTGTGCCGCAGTATAGCCCAAAAACAGCGGTAAGAAAGTAAACAAAGCATCCCCCGCCGCATTGATGATCAGATATCCGCCACAGTCCGCACTGTAAAGCCCCAGTGTGACAAACAGCGTGTTTAACCCCTTTAACATACTGCAGGCCGCCATGATCCCGAGGATCGGCTGGAAGATTCCCGATACCATATCCACCGCTTTATCGAGAAGCCTGCCGGACTTCTCCTCTCCCGCTGCCTCTCCTTCCCCTATGTCGAGAAGCTGCATCACATCCTCGAATACTTCCGGGACATGGTTTCCGATCACCACCTGATACTGGCCGCCGCTTTTCATGACGGTCACAACCCCTTCCATATTCTTCAACACCTGATCCTTTGCAATGCCCTCATCCCTAAGCGTAAAGCGAAGTCTCGTGATGCAGTGGACAAGCCCTGCGACATTTTCTTTTCCGCCGACGTTTTTCACGATTTCCTTTGCCAGCGCCTGATATTTTCCCATCTGTTTTCCCTCCTTCATTTTTTCATTTCGCCTTTTGTTGTCCCCACTATAGCATGCCGGAATTTCCCGCTCAATATGTTCCGATCTGACAGGTTCATTGTTTCAAAAACAGCTCAAAAAAGACCGCCGTTTTCGAAACGGCGGTCCAAATTCCACTTCTCTATTTCGTTCTCTCAATCTTCCTTTTCCCCGCAAACGCCTGTCCTGTCCAAAAGCAGGCCGTTATGCAGCAGCATTTCCAGCGAAGATTTTGCATGCTCGTCATATCGTTTTGCCAAAAGCAGGGAAAAAAATATATCCGTCACATAGGTCGCCGCCGAGAAAGAAGTGATCACATCCAGACTCACCAGCGAATCTCTGTTGGGAATTTCCACGATCTCATGGCACCAGTTCATGATCGCTTGATTGTGCGGCCCCACGATCCCCACCACATAGTTATTTGTCGCTTTCCGTAAATATTCCGCTGCCCGGATCATCGTCCGGTTTGCACCGGTGAAACTGATCAGAAAAGCGACGGTCTTCTTATGCTTTCTTGCCGCCAGATAGTGTCCGTTTATGCTCTCATAAGCCGTGCTCTCCACCCCCAGAGTGGCAAACTTGAAAGCTGCGGACTGTGCCAGAATATAACTGATCCCGGCACCGTAAATATCGATACACTCCGCCCGCTGCAGCATCTGTTCGATCCTGTTCATGCTGTTTTTGTCAAGCGTCAGACGGGTGTTTGTTATGGCCTTATCGTAGAGGGCTGGAAGCGTATTGACGATATCTGTATAGGTGCTCCCGCTGTGGATCGGTTCCGCTTCCAGCATCCTGGAAAGCCTGTTTTTCTGGTTCATCTCCTCCACCAGCTTCAGGCGCAGTTCCTGATACCCCGTAAGTCCAAGCTTCTGGCTCAGGCGCACTACCGTTGCCTTGCTTGTAAAGGAAGCCCGGGCAAGTTCCTCGGAAGACATACCGGGTACCTTATCCGGATTTTTCAGTATATAACACGCGACTTCTTTCTCATTGTTGGTAAAATCATCCCCCTGCTCCAGCTTTTCGATCAGCATAGTTGCCCTCCCGCCTTCCGCTGCCGGTCATATAAATAATTCATTCTTCTTATATCCGCTGCAGGCCTTTTTCAGTCCCATGCTGCCTGCGGCAAGAAGCGCCTTATTAACGCTGCGGGCTTTCTGCGGGCAGACCGCGATACAGCGCATACAGGAGATGCATTTTTCCGGATCGGTCTTCGACGGGTCATCCGCGGGGATCGCTCCCACCGGGCATTTCCCCGCACAGTATCCGCACCGCACACAGTCCTTCCCCGCCTTAGGCTTCATCGGCACACCGCCATACGCACGGTAGGGGCGGTTTCCGGGCAGCTTCAACCCGTCCGGCACTGTTCCTGCTTCCACAGCGGAGCGGATGCGGGCCGCAAACTCTGCAAGCTCTCTCCCATCCTGCTCATCCGGGCGTCCCGCCGCAAACTGGCGCATAATGGAATGCTCGGCTATCGCGGCTATCCCGGCAATGCAGACAAAACCCGCCGTCTGTAGCGTATCCTGCAGTTCCGCAAAGGTATCATCGTAATCCCGGTTGCCGTACACCGCGATCAGCACCGCCTTCGCCCCGTTTCCCTTCAACTGTCCAAGCCGCGATACGGCAATATCGGGAACTCTTCCGCCGTAGGACGGCACCGCCACGACGCAGATATCCTCCGCCCGAAAGGAATATGCGGCAAAATCGGCCGTGCGGTCGGTCAGGTCAATGCATGTACTTTCCGCGCCGTATGCCTCTGTAAACAAACCGGATACTTTTTTTGTCCCGCCGGTGGGACTGAAGGTGATCTCATAGAGTGACATTTTTTTCTCCTCCGCATATTATCGTGATATTCTTATCATATGCGTTTCCGAATGGGAAATCAATACCAAAAAAAGCTTCATACTTGGCTCATTGCCCGCAGGAATAAATATTCCCTGTCATTCTGCCCTGTCGCAGTAAATCTGGATCGCCCTGTCAAGGAACTCGCCGGTTCCCTCACCGCCATACGCATCGATATTCTTTGTGAAGTCACCGCCGCCTGAATACATTTTCCCCAGTCCTCTCAAGATCTTATCCGAACAGGTATACATATTCTCGGTGATAAAGTTCTGTATCCTTTTCACAATATCCTGCGCCTCTAAAGACGCCGGATCAGTATGCCTGATCTCTCCTGCCTTCTTCAAAAGCAGCATAAATCTGTCGGCCAAAAGCTTATCCTCTTCATCCGACCAATTCTTGGACCTCTCTGCAAACTCTTTATATTCCGGCGTATTTCCCCACTGCTCCTTCGCCTGTTTTGAGTACTCGTCAAGTTTGCTTCTGTCAAAAACCGTAAAATCCATATA
Organism: [Clostridium] symbiosum; assembly: GCA_021769625.1. Classification (GTDB taxonomy): domain Bacteria; phylum Bacillota; class Clostridia; order Lachnospirales; family Lachnospiraceae; genus 1XD8-76. Next base: position 17,340 of record JAETSN010000028.1, read on the forward strand.
TTTCACTCCTAACAATTTTATTCCAAGCGCAAAATTTATCAGATTATCAAGATGTTCCTTTTTCAGCTTCAGCAGTTCTATCTGCTGCTCCAACGCCCTGCTCCTGTCAAAGTCAGGACTGTCCAGGATCGCCCTGATATCTTTCAGCGGAAACTCCAACTCACGAAACAGTAAGATATGCTGAAGGCGTTCCAGATCCGTATCATCATACAGCCTGTACCCCGCATCGGTGTATCCCGTCGGATGCAAAAGACCGATCCTGTCATAATATTGCAGGGTGCGTATACTCACCCCGGCAAGCTTGCTCACCTCATGTACTGTCATCATCATCGTATCCTCCTTTCGCCTGGTAATGTCAATATAAACTATTACGTTACGTAGGAGTCAATAGCTTTTTTTATTTTATGTAATCCCAGAGAGTTAACTGCTCTGCCATATCCTTCTCTTCAAACTTATTAAGGTACTCGAATATCTGCCCGTTGTCATGGACTATTCCGCTCTCACTGCATTTCTGATGAAATAATTCCATCAAGCGGGGGCTGTTTGGACTATCGATCACATACCGGTTTCCGTACATCTGTATGTATTTCTCCTTCAGCCGCGGAAACAGGCGATCCAGTTGCGCATAAAAATATTCCCTGTTCCCCTCCCTGAGCGTCAATCCCATGCCGAAACAGATCACCCCATAGACTTTCGCCTCCGCACACATTTATTTTCAGCAAAAGATCCAGATCCCGTAAAATGCGGTCCGACTTTGTAATGACCGTAAACCCAAATCCATACTCGCAGATCAACTTCAGCGCTTTTTGGACGTTCCCGATCTCCATCTCCAGAGGAATATAGGGATCGGTCATAGCGCCTGTTCCGATCATACATTTTTTCCGCTTATGTTTCAGAGCGTATTCCAACAGTTCGACCGCATTTTCCTTGACTTCAATATCCTCAAAAGCGTGGTCCATGTGATAACACCTGCTTCTGGAATCACAATAAATGCATCCGTGAGAACAGCCGCGGTATAAATTCATTCCATTCTTGGAGGATAATATCCCTTTTGCCTTCACAAAATGCATTGTCCGCCTCCCTTTTCATATATTTTCACATCCCATCATTCCTGAACGGCCGGCGCAATATATCTCCTCGACGGTTTTACGATCAGCGTCACCACTAAAATGACCGCCGCCGTCACCCCCAGGCTGAGCGGATATACCTGCATGATCGTCGCAAAGGACGGCGACTGTCTGAATACCGTAAAGATCCATGTGAGCCGCACACCGCAGATCCCGATGACCGAGCAGGCTGCCGGAATAAAAGAAACGCCGAATCCCCTGAGATAACCGGACAGCCCCTCCTGCGCAAAGCTAAATAGATAAGCAAAGAAAATATACTCCAGCCGGATCCTCCCAGTTGCGATCACCTCCGGATCCGTATTGAAAATACTGAGCAGCTGCTCACTGAACAACAGGATCACGCCGCTGGCCGCAGCGGTGCTCGCGATGCTCTGCACAAGGCACAGCTTCAGCGTTTTCCGGCATCTGTCCCCTTTCCCTGCCCCATAATTCTGACCTACGAAGGTGGTGCACGCCTGTCCGAAAGAGTTCATGATATAGTAGGCAAAAACTTCCAGATTATACGCCGCCGAAGATGCCGCCATCACCGTCGTCCCAAGGCTGTTGACCGCCGACTGGATGATGATGTTGGCAAAGGAGAAGATCATGCCCTGCACGCCCGCAGGGATCCCGATCCGCAGGATCTGCCCCAGCACATCCCTATGCAGCCGCAGCTTTCGGGGTTCGATCCTGATCGCCAGCCCCGTTTTCATCAGTGCGGTAAACAGAAGCACCGAACTGACCAGATTGGAAAGCACCGTCGCCGTCGCAACGCCATCCACATCCATCCCAAGCCCCATCACGAAAAACAGATTGAGCACGACATTCAGCAGCCCGGAGGCCACCAGCGCGATCAGCGGCGTCTGGGTATTTCCGCAGCTTCTGAAAATGGCAGCCTCAAAGTTATAGAGCAGGATCACCGGCATCCCCGCCAGATAGATCCGCAGATATTTCACCGCCAGAGGGAATACATCCGCCGGGACATCCAGCATTTTCACGATCTCCGGCGCCAGAAATTCTCCGAACACTGCCAAAAGCAGTCCCCCGAGCAGCGCCACGATCACGGATGTATGTACTGCCTTTGAGATACTCTCGTTGTCCTGCTGCCCGATGGATCTCGCGATGATGACGTTGCTCCCCAGCGAAATCCCGACAAACAGATTGACCAATAGGCCGATGACAGGCGCATTGCTCCCCACCGCCGCCATAGCCGCCTTGCCCGAAAACTGCCCGACCACCGCCAGGTCCGCCGCGTTGAAGAGCTGCTGCAAAATTCCCGTCACCGCGAGCGGTATCGCATATTTGATGATCTTATCTCCCAATGAGCCGTTTATCATATCCATACGACTCTCCATGTTGATCCCTTCTTTCTTCTGTTGCTTTGATATTCAATCTCTCTTTTATAACATCATTCTATTGATACAGTACTGTCTGAATTGCCGGCAGAAAATGTTTTACTGTTTTCTTCACGCAACTTATTTTTTATTATATATGTGCATACAAACAAAGGCAAGCAGCCCGACTTGAACTTTTATATTCCAATCAAAGAAAGAGGGGTATTTTAAATCCCTCTCCCGAAAAAAGCAAAAATAAGAACAAAAAATCAAATTTTTGTGTTCTATATGCTCTGCACTTATAAATCAAGCTGGTATCCTGATAACTTTTTGTGCCATATTTGGCTGGTATACTCTGCTTGAAAGAAGCCAATAATATCACCTCACTCAAAATATCCCTGCATCAACACTTTTTTCGGCATTTCCGGTTTACCCAAACTTTGCTGGCTTGTCAACTATTGTTGTTCTATCCTCTCAACAAAATAAGCAAATATTATATCAAATTTGTACATTTCCTCACATAATAAAAGCACCTACCAAAATAGTAAACGGTAGATTTACCGTTTACCTTTCACCCGTTAGAACGCGCCCATGGCACGCAAAACCCCCAAGAAAGTGGCCAGCAGAGGAATCCATCTCCACTGGCCATTTTATTTGCTGTATTTACTCTCTTACATCAGCCTTTTATAAATATCCAGCATGCTTTCAATCTGGTATTGCAGAAGCCATGCGGCATCATTATACTCAGTCGTTGATTTAATTGCCTTCAACAGTCTGGTATAATATTTTTCTGTCTCTGTGATCATCCGATAAATTCTCTCCCTGCTCAGCCCCCAGGACATCGTTGTCAGATTATTGCAGCGATCAATACATTTCACTAAAGCAGCTTTCGGGTTTGCAGCTATGGCATCATAGTAAGAATCCATTACTGCTTCTCTGTCTGAAGCGTTTGTCTTTTCGTGAGTTAACAGGACAACTATTCTTTTTGCTCCATCACTGACCGGAAGATCACTCTCTGTCTTATTGCAATCCTCAATGACATCATGAAGAAGAATCGCTGCTATGACCGCATCTTCTTTTATACCCATAGATAAAGCATGGCATGCCATATTCAGCGGATGATAAATATATGGAGTATCCGATTTTTTTCTTTTCTGGCCTTTATGCGCTTCAACCGCAAAGTCAATCGCTTTTAAGGTATCAGGCATCTGAAGATTCCTGGCGGTAGTCTTTACATATGTTTTCATATGTTCCCAATTATAGATCGCCTCTTTGGCTTTAAAGACTTTTCTCTTTTCCTCAGCCAAAACAGACAGGGAGACATCGAAGACTTCAGCCAGTTTCAGTAACTTGTCAAGATCAGGTTTATATTCATCCCTCTCCCAGGAAGATACCGCCTGAAAGGATACATCCAGCTCATCGGCTATTCTTTCCTGCGTAAATCCTCTTTCTTCCCTGAATCGTCTTATATTAGCACCTATGCTCATCGTACCCTCCTAGTCAAGGAACCCAAAACTGTAAATATCCGTAGCACCATACGCTTTCAGATCTTTTTCGATATCAGACTGAATTGTTTCCATAAACCCTTGATCCCAGCAATCATAGGTCAATCCAATATCTATCGGAAACAGGCTGTACTTAATGCTATTCAGCGTAAACTTTGTTTTAACATACTTCGCAGGCCATCTGGGTTTTTTATCCCACTCTTCTTTTCGGGTTGCAAACTCGACTCTCCATATATTTTTCAGAGAATCCAGTATTTGCTGGTTTATAATGGGAATCGCCTGCTCCACGGAAATCTCATCCATTTCCATCAGGACACCCGTGCTCCCAAATCGATGCGGAGAATCCTCCGGTTCTGACGGATCATAACCTGCCAAATGATCCATGATGACATGATCAGAATCTTCAACCCATTTGCCATCCCTAAAAATATAGTCCCTGTCGTAATCTCCGCCCAGTTCACGCTTAGCAACGACTCTGTCTCGAATAAGATAATAAATGACTTTCTTTTCTTCCATCCCGCGCGCCCTCCTTCTGTATGTATCATATAAAAGAATGCACGAAATGTTCAGCAAGCCCGAGTAGAAGTTAAATATACTTATTCAAGCTACGCTTGAGTTGTCCTGTTTCATTATAACCGCTGTCATTGTAAATAACAATAATCATATACATACAAAAACGACCAGTAGAGGCCATAGAATCTCCACTGGCCGACTTCCACTTATACTATCGTATATACCCCCTGTGGGCAGAACTGCTCTCTGGAAAATCAGTTCCAGCTCCGTTTCTGATATTCAGATCTGTTATACTCACCTTCATCAGAAGCCTAAATCCCGTTTAACTTCTGCGATGTATGCGGTATGTACTTTTACATAATCATTTTCAAGCACTATACTTATATGATCCTGATTACGAAACGCCAGTGGAAATTCTTTCTGCTCTTATGCAAAGCTGATTGTACAATTTAGCTTCCTCATAACTTTGATGATTATGAAATAACGCCAATGCATAGTTATATAGAGACAAATAATCATTTTGATCCAATATCCTTTTTCTATAAAATAATTCTCTTTCATAATTTCCTTGATAAAAGTATGCTTGGCTCAAATAATCTTGTATACCCCACTTTTCATCGTTATCTAATGTATATTCATAAATGAGATTTCCATATTTAATAACGTCCTTCCACAGTCCTTTTTTACAAGATAAATAAACACATCTCCCCAAATGTTTAAGAGCAAGAATGATAAATCTATCATTTTTTGTACACTTTTCCTTTAATTCTTGTCTCCCAATGAACCGTTTATCATATCCATACGACTCTCCATGTCAATCCCTTCTTTCTTCTATTGTTCTGATATTCCATTCCGTAACTGTTTAGCTCAGACAAGCGGGCGCAGTCATATCCTATGAAGACTGTAGAAAAACGTCGGCATTTAGGCGCCGTGTTTTGGCGCCTTATGTGCCCGCTACGTTTTTCTTCAAGCGAGAGCGTGTCTGAATAGGATATGACTGTGTCTACTTGTCTGGGCTGAACTGTTACTCAGTCCCTTCCTCATACAAGCGATTCCCGTTTCTTTCTCTCCATAGTGTGATAGCAAAGAAAACCCCCGTTCTCTGTTTTGATCTTTTCATACGAAATGATCCGGTACCCCCGTTTCAGATACATACTTTCCGCCGGAAAAGAAGCGGCTACATGAACCTCCGGGTAATTTTCAAAAATCCTTGCCTCCAGTAGATCCATCAATCTGCTCCCATATCCATTCCCCTGATATTCGGGCAGAATAAACAACCTGCAGATCTCATTTTTCCGGATACTCCCTGTTCCTACGATGTTTCCCTGTGCCATCGCAAGATAGACCTCTTCGGAGGACATCGCTTCTTCAATCCCCGCCTCGCTGTGCAGATCAAGGAAGAACTGCACCACGCCTGACGGATAATAATGCGGGTACACGTTCTGTATTGTTTCCCTTACAATGGCAGCTATCTGTTTTGGACGATCTGCCAATTTTAATTTTATATCGGCTTTGGGATATTGCTTAAAAAAACAAGTCATTTTTCTCCGCCCACTCAAAAAATATTTGATCATAAATATCGCCGCATACCATTTCAAAGTCATCATATAAATCTAATTCTCGCAACTTTTTGATAAAAGAATCTACATAATCACTGCATCTTAAAATATTGAACAGCTGCCTTCTGATATCTTTGTCGTCCACACATTCTTTCACATAAAATCTCATTATATCTTTATGATTGATTTCATCGTATGTAAGAAAGCAAAAATTATTTTCATCCTTCTCAGGCAATCGTGCATTCACATCGAGATTCTGCAATTCAACTGCAGAAACCGGGTATCTATCAAAAATATTTGTATCTTTGTGATAAAAAAAATACACTCTCCTGTTATTTATTGCTAACATCATTTCTATAATCGAACTCATTGTAACTTCCTCCACATCAATACTTGGTGGCGAATCAGCCCAATCTATCTTTCAAAAATTTTACATTCTCTTTCAATTCATCCGAAAAATCGTCTAAATCGTCGACAGTTATTACATCCTCATGCATAAGCCGAATCAGATCAAATGGCATATCCTGTTTCCTCAATTCCAGCAATACCCCTGGATTTTTCTTGTCTCTTTTAATACGCTTCTCCATTTCCCAAAACTTTGTGGACGCCGATTCGTCACTCGTTAAATACTCAACATATGTCGCCACGAGCCTCTCCATATATGCTTCCTGCCACTCAGGAAGTTTTTCCCTATACAATTTCCAATCTCTTTTCGAAACCTCCATATACTCTGTTTTTTATCCTCCTTTTCAGTCCTGATTTTTCTTTGTATTCTTGATACAATAGCAGTTTTCCAGATCCACATTATTCCGTACTTACATGTCAAGTTTTCGGTTGCTCTTCTGAAGTAACGCAATTGTCTCAACATGCGTACCAAATTAGAACATATCCCCACAAAATCACAGAAATATGGACAATATTTATACAGTACTAATACCGTTCATGCAACCCTTTTCCCACAAAATATAAGTTCCATCAATTTTGCACCACCCTGATGCAAAATTTCAATTGATTCTTTTTTCAATATCTTCAATTGATGGCAACTTGTCTTGTAATTCTTCTGAAACACGATTGGAAAGTTTGTATTCACTTACTCCCATTGGTTTATTTACATCTTTCAAAGCATAGGGGCATCGTACATCGGCAATCCTAAATCCCTTTTTACCTCTGCGATATATGCGGTATGTACTTTGAAGCCGTATTCCGCTTCTATGTACTCCTTAATCATTTTGTAAGTAATACGCTCTTTCGGCTTGTATGCTTCAGCTCTCTTGGCGATATTATCAAGCGGCACTTTGCCCTCACCCTCGCCAAACTCCACTTTTACATTGATTACGCTGTCGGGTTTTTTGTGTGAAAGCATTACCACCGTCTCCACATTCCCCGTCCACGGAAACATATCGCAGCATACCGCTCTCTCCACCCGATACCCTTCCTCCAAGAAACTTTCCAGATCCCTCGCCAGACTGGTCGGTTTACAGGAAATATAGACGATCCGTTCCACCCTGTAAGCCAGTATCTTTTTCAGCGCTTTCGGATGAACTCCGTCCCGCGGCGGATCCAGTATGATAAAGTCCGGCTTCTCCTCCAGTTCATCCAGCACCTTCAGCACATCCCCGGCGATAAACTCACAGTTATCAAGGCCGTTTAAAGCCGCATTCTCTCTGGCTGCCTCCACGGCTTCCTCCACAATTTCCACACCGACAACTTTTTTTGCCATAGGCGCCATCAACTGGGCTATCGTCCCCGTGCCGCTGTATAAGTCAAAGACCACCTTATCCGGCCTCTCACTGCCTTCCTCCCTGCCGCTCAGATCACCGATAAACTCCCGCGCCGTCGAGTAAAGCACCTCCGCTCCCAGAGAATTCGTCTGGAAAAAGGAAAACGCCGATATCCGGAAACGGAGTCCCAAAAGTTCCTCATAAAAATAATCCCTTCCATATAACAGTCTCGTTTCATCGCTTCGCACCACATCAGCCACCGCATCGTTGACCATATGGAGGATGCCCACGATTTTCCCGTCAAGCGGCAGGCTCAACAACATTTTTGCGAAGCCATCTATATATGAAAGCACCTCCCTCGTTCCCTCTTCATAACTTTCTACACGGGAAACTGCCTCTTTTACTTCATCACCAAAATCTCCTGTTCCGCCAGCTGTCCCTTTCGCCTCATAGCCACAATCACCGACACCACAAGCTGCCTCCTTCGCCCCATACCCAGAATCACCCACGCCGCAAGCTGTCTCTTTCGCCTCATTCCCAGAATCACCAACGCCGCAAGCTGCCTTCTTCATCTCATCCATTAAAATTCCCGCACCGGGAACCCTCTCTTTTTCCTTCTCCGCCACGCTGTCAACACCACCTGTCGTCACAAGCGCCACGAGGATCTCCCCTGTCTTCGCCCCCTTCCTTACCAGCAGATGCCGCAGATAACCTGTATGCCGCAGCCTGTGAAAAAAGGGCAGTCCCAGCTCTTCAAAATACTCCCTGACAGCCGTCAGGATCCGCCGGTAGTCCTCATCCATGATCATACAGCCGGAAACCGTGACAATGTCATAAAATCCGCCCCGTTTATGTAATCCTACAGACAGCGGTCCATCCTTCACCTCATCCCCGAAAGTAAACTCCATCTTGTTCCGATAGCCATACACTGCCGGACTTGGTTTTATCGCCTCAAACTCCCACGCATCCTGCCTGCAGAGTACCTGATCGAGCAGTTTCTTCACCTGTTCCTGCTTTAACCTGCACTGATCCTCATAAGATAAATTGTGGTACAGGCATCCCCCGCAGAGCATAAAATGCGGACACGGGCTATCCACTTCATTCTCCGCTTTTTCCATGACTTTCAAAAGCCGTCCCTCCGCCCTGCCGTTTCTTTTTTTCTGTACACAAAAAGAAACTTTCTGCCCCGGCAGCACATTCTTCACAAGACAAAAAGCCTCTTCGCCGCTCTCCTCCCTGACTTTCACCACGCCTTTATTCGGAAAATCCACACGTTCCACGATTCCCTCTAAAATCTGACCCTTTTTCATATATCCCTTTCTTTTCAAAACAAAAGGCAGCATGCTCTGCAGACTGCCCTTTATATCCAACAGCAGACAATATACTATATAGACTGCCCCTATATCAGGCAACGGACGGTGCACTTTGCAGACAGTCCTTATACCAGACAACAAGCAGTGCTCTTCGCTTACTGCCCTTATACCAGGCAACGAAAAGTGCGCTTTGCGAACTTTTCTTATACCAAGCAACGGACAATGCGCTCCGCTTACTGTCCTTATGCAAAAGAAAGTGTGAACGAAGCCGCCCACACTTTCCGCTTTAAATTATTCCTGTTTCATCCTATCTCCAAGATATCTCTCAGATCCACTTATCCGAATCTGATCCTAAAGACCTTACCTATCTTATTTCTTCCCTGATCTGATCTTAAACCTTATTCCTCTTCCTTCTTCTCCTCGGGTTCAGCAGCCTCTTTCTCCGCCGCCTCCTCTTCGTCCTCGAAGAACTCATCGTCGAAGTCATCCTCAAAATCATCTTCGAAATCTTCCAGATCACACCTGGACATCATGCGGTAGATCGCATATGCAGCACCGCCGATGGCAGCCAGTACAGCTAGTACGATCAGCACACACGTCACGATCCTGCTGATATCCCGCTTTTCCTCTTCCCTCTTTGTAAGCTTGTTCAATGTTTCCATCACTGTACGATATCTCTCTTCCATAACGCTATACCTTCCTCTCTTCCCATTGTTAATTTTCTTTTACAAAATACAGTTTCTGCACTTTGCATCGCTTCTGACACATATTTTTCTTAGTATATCATGAATTGTTTTTTTTTACTACACCTTAACAAAAATTTTACAGTTTTTTCAGCTTCGCAAACCCTGCATACATGGACCGCTGCCCTACCGAATCAAACTTCACCATCACCTGATAGTCTTTTGTCCCTTTCTCCAGCGCCAGCACCGTCCCCTCCCCGTACTTTGTATGCAGTACTCTGTCTCCGACGCCATAGTCCGGCGCGCCGCCGGGCGCCTGCATGCCTTTGGAAAGTCCGTTTATATTCTGCAGGCTTGAAACGCCTTTTGCGATAAAAGGCTTGTTTTCCTCCGCGGTTCTGGTCACTTTCTTTAAACCGCCGTTTCCGAACGTATGCATGGCGGTGCTTCCGTAACCGCTTTTTGCGGCGCCGCTATAACCGCTGTTCATGTTACTCCCGGAATTCCCGAAAGATGCGCCGTCGAAATTCTTCCCCGCTGCATTGCCGCCTGAACCGCTCCGGGCACTCCTCAACGCTCCGCCGTAAACACCGTCCGATGCACCTCCGGCACTCCCCGATGTCCCGCCGTATCCGCCTGAGCGCCGCTCCGACCGGTCAAAAAACGGCAGCGGCTCATCGTCGCCGAGACTGAAGCTGTCCTCATCCTGCCATTTCCGAAGCGGCGGAATATACCCGTCGATCAGTTCCGCCGGTATCTCCCTGACAAACCTGCTCACTGCGTTGTACTGCGTCTCCCCCCGCACCATCCGCGCTCTGGCACAGGTCAGCGTCAGCTCCTGCATCGCCCGGGTGATCCCCACATAGGCAAGCCTTCTCTCCTCCTCGATGTCCTCCATATCCTCCGATATGATGGACATATAACTCGGAAACAGTCCATCCTCCAGCCCCGCCAGATAAACATAGGGGAACTCCAGCCCCTTCGCAGAATGAAGCGTCATGAGCAGCACCCTGCCTTCGCCGCCCGCCACATTGTCAATATCGCTGACCAGAGCCACTTCTTCCAGAAACCCGCTAAGCGACGGCTCCTCCGCCCCTTCCTCATAAGAGACGAGCTTGCTGACCAGTTCCTCCACATTGTCGATCCGGTCGTCCGCGTCCTCCTCATCGGATGCGCGCAGCTCCTCCAGATACCCCGTCTGCTCCAGAATGTCCTCCAACAGGTCCTTCAGCGAGTAAAACTCCATCTTTCCGCGGAAAGCCTGTATCATCGTCACAAAGGAGGAAAGTTTCGACAGCCCTCTGCCGATCCCCGGAATTTCATCCGCTTCCCTCAAGGCATCATAAAAACTGATGCCCTTTGCGTCCGCATAATCCTGCACCCGCTGGATGGTCGCCGCCCCGATGCCGCGCTTCGGAATATTGATGATCCGTTTTACCGCCACATCGTCCGCCCCGTTGTCAATGGTCTTTAAGTAGGCGAGCATGTCCTTGATCTCCCTGCGGGCGTAGAAATTCGTGCCGCCCACTACGTTATAGGGGATCCCCTCCATGACCATCCGCTCTTCCAAAATACGCGCCTGCGCATTGGTCCGATACAAAATGGCAAAATCGGAAAAACCGCATCCTTCCCTCCGGTATTTTCTCGCAATATCGTCGGCGATATACTCCGCTTCCTCATAAGCCGTATCAAACTGCTGGAAGCGCACCCGCCGTCCTTCCCCTTTGCTCGTCCAGAGCGTCTTGCTCTTTCTGCCCTGATTATTTCTGATCACCGCATTGGCGGCATCCAGAATACTCTGGGTGGAGCGATAATTCTGCTCCAACCTGACCACCTTCGCCTCCGGGTACACCTTCTCGAAATCCAGAATATTGCGGATATTTGCCCCCCTGAATTTATAGATGGACTGATCGTCATCCCCCACCACGCAGAGATTCCTGCTGCCCTCCGCCAAAAGACGCACCAGCTCGAACTGCGCCGTGTTTGTATCCTGATACTCATCCACCATAATATAGGTAAAGCGGTTCTGATAATTCTGCAGTACCTCCGGTCTTTTCCGAAACAGCTCCACCGTCAGCATGATCAGGTCGTCAAAATCCACGGCATTGTTTTTCTTCAGCGTCTGCTGGTATTCCAGATACGCCGCCGCGATCTTTTTCTGCATAAAATCCCAGGAAACATTCTGTGCAAATTTCTCCGCCCCGATCAGTTCGTTCTTCGCATTGGAAATCGCGTTTAAGATCGCCCGCTCCTTCAACTGCTTTGTATCTATCTGCAGTTTTTTACAGATTTCCTTCATCACGGTTTTCTGATCGTCCGTATCATATATCGTAAAATTTGTATCATATCCCAGCAGGTCAATATGTCTGTGCAGGATCCTGACACAGGCGGAGTGAAACGTGGAGACCCAGATGCTCTCCGAACCGAAGCCCACCAGTTTATCCACTCTCTCCCGCATCTCCCCCGCCGCCTTGTTGGTAAAAGTGATGGCGAGGATATGCCACGGGTTGACGCCGAGCCGGTCGATCAGATAGGCGATCCGATGGGTCAGCACCCTCGTCTTGCCGCTGCCGGCACCTGCCAGAATAAGAAGCGGTCCTTCCGTACAAAAGACCGCTTCCTTTTGTTTGTCATTTAATGTATCATATATGCTCATGTATTTCTCCATGTCCTACAGGTAAAAACATTTTGCCGTCCCGCAGTTAAACCCATCATTCGATCCCACCGGGGATTTACCTGATACTTTTTTTTTATTCTTCTCAGCACAAATCTGCAATTCACAGCAGCCGTTTACCGCCGCCAAACGAACATGCCGCTTTTCTTTCTTGCGCTCACACTCATTCTACACAGCATAACTATCCGCATCCGGCATCCCTTCTGTTGCCGCTTGCCGCATCACACAAAGAGCTGGCTTCCGCAGTTCCCGCAGAATTTCGTCCCGGTCGTAGGCGTCCCGCAGTTCGGACAGAACTTCGGTGACACGGCGGGAAGAGGTGCTGTCCCTCCCGCAGGAGCCGCCTGGCTTTGAGGCACTGCGCCCTGATTTATCATACCCTGTCCCATCATCCCCTGCACCATTTGCTGTCCCATAGCCATTCCCATCTGAAGCTGCACCATATCCGAGGCGACGCCTCCGCCATTGCCTCCGCCTTTTCCGAGAGCATCCGCCACAGCCACCTGCTGGTACTTGTTTACATCCGACAGCAGGGACTGCGCCGCCGCCTTCTCCTGCATCTTCCTGATCTCTTCCGGATAGGAAAAACTCTCGATATTGAAATCCGTGATGGAAATGCCGATCTTCTGCATATCCCGGTCCAGATCAGCCGCGATCCCCTTGGCGATATTTGCCGCATCCATCTGGAGATTGAAGATATCCCGGCCTTCCTTGCCGATCCAGCTCATCAGAAGCTGGTCCAGATTCGCGATGATACGCTCCTTCACGTCGTCCACCGTATATCCCGCCTTCACACCGGCAAGCTTTTCGATCAGCACCTTCGCGCTCTCCACCTTACAGCTGAATGTGCCGAACGCCCTGATCGGCATACCGCCGGGCAGTCCCTGGGCGGGCAGGTTGATCGCGCTCTTTGTCCCCCATTTCACCAGCTGCTCTTTCGTGTTGATGAACAGCACTTCCGCCCGTAGCGGCGTGTTAAAGCCGAATTTAAAACTGGCGAGCGTAGTCAGAAACGGAATGATATCGGACTCCACATCATACCGTCCCTCCCTCTCAAAAATCCCCTCTATCTTACCGTTATACATAAAAATGGCATCCTGCCCCATCCTGATGATCAGTTTGGAACCCTTTTTGATCTCGTCATTTGACCATTTCCATAAAAGTACGCCTCCCTCGCTCTCGTTCCACTCGATCACATTGGCAAGCTGTGTCGCAAAAATCCCCATGATTACCCTCCTATTCCAGTTCCGCAGATATCCTTCTGGCACACTTTATCCGTAGCTCAATTTCCGGCTGCTTCACATCCGTAAATCGAGCTGTGCGCCATTCGGATATCTGCTGATTTTCCATTTTCACATCCAACCCTGTTTGGGGCATCCGTTCTCAACATGTCTTCACTCCGGCACGGAAATAACTCCCGCCGCCGCAGATGCCGCCGCCGTCGCCGGCGAACCGAGGAAGATCTCCACCTTGGACGTACCCATACGCCCCAGGAAATTCCTGTTGTTTGTGGCAAGCACCCTCTCTCCGTCCGTCAGGATACCGCATGCCCTTCCGCAGCACAGCCCGCAGCCCGGATGCGTAACGATCGCCCCGGCATCCGCCAAAGTACGGATATAGCCCGCCTTCACCGCCTCCCGATAGATACTCCTGCTGGCGGGCGTGACGATTAGTTTCACAAAAGGCGCAACCTTCTTTCCTTCCAGGATTCCGGCAGCCACCGCCAGATCCTCCAGCCGCCCGTTGGTACAGGAACCGATAAACACCTGATCCAGCTTTGTTCCCGCAAGCTCCGATACGTCATGAATATTATCCACCTGGGAAGGACAGGCAAGAACCGGCACCAGATCCTCCGCCCTGTATTCCATCACCTGACAGTACGCGGCATCCTCATCCGCATACAGCCAGTCTACATCCTCCATCTTCACGCCGGAATATTGGCAGGTCTTTTCATCCGGCGCGAACAGCGCCGCCTTCGCCCCCGCCTCGATCGCCATATTGGAGATCGTCATGCGGGAAGAGACGCTCATCTCGTCCACCGTACTCCCCGAAAATTCCAGCACCTTGTATGTCGCTCCGTCCGCCCGGAGATCTCCGATCAGCCGCAGGATGATATCCTTTGCATAGACGCCCTTTGGCAGTTTCCCGTTGATCACTACCTTTATCGTCTCCGGCACCCTGATCCACATCTCACCCGTGCCCAGCACCGCCGCCATCTCCGTATAGCCTATCCCCGAAGAAAAACAGCCCACACAGCCGTATGTCGTGGTATGGGAATCCGTTCCGAATACAATATTGCCGGGCTTCGCATAGCCCATCTCCGGCATAAGCTGATGGCAGATACCGTCCGCCCTGTGGAAATGTGTCAGTCCCTGCTCCTTCACAAAGGCATCCCCGATCTTGAAATGCCTTACATCCTCCACCGCGCTGGTCGGCACCAGATGATCGTAGATCAGCACGACCTTATCCTGATCCCATACTTTTCGAAATCCCATCTCGCGAAACTTATCCACCACGAACGGGATAAAGATATCATGTATCATCACCCGATCCACTTTGACCGTCTTGATCTCCCCCGGCGACACCGAAGGCTCGCCGGTATTTCTCATCACAATCTTCTCAATCAACGTATGTCCCATCATCACACCCCGTTCCTCGCCTGCATCGCCTTTACCAGTCCGCCGGCATTCAAAATATCCATCAGATTCTCCGGAAGCGGTGTGATCGGATAATCCTTATCACCCGCATGGATCTTCTCGCCCATTGTCACAGTGATCACATCTCCCTCCGTCACGTCATCCCGCAGCGCAGAGCTTTCGATCAGCAGAAGCCCGTTATTGATGGCATTCCTGAAAAAGATCCGCGCAAAGGACTTGGCGATCACGCATCTCACGCCAAGCTGCTTGATGATCTCAGGCGCCTGCTCCCTCGAGGAACCGCAGCCGAAATTTTTTCCTGCCACGATGATATCCCCCTGCCCGATCTGCCCTGCAAGCTCCTCCCGGAGCGGTGAGAACGCATATTTCTTCATATCCTCCACACTCGGCAGCGCCAGATACTCCGTGGGGATAATGATATCCGTATCGATATCATCTCCCAGAAGCCATACCTTTCCTGTAAACTCTGTCATATCCCATACTCTCCTATTTCATTTTCATCTTCTTATTCCGGTTTTGCATACGATCATTACATGACAAACTGAAATCCCAATTTTATCAAGAAGTTTACAATCCTTCCGGCCCTGCGATCTTCCCTGCCACCGCAGAT
This sequence comes from [Clostridium] symbiosum, assembly GCA_021769625.1. Classification (GTDB taxonomy): domain Bacteria; phylum Bacillota; class Clostridia; order Lachnospirales; family Lachnospiraceae; genus 1XD8-76. Next base: position 33,015 of record JAETSN010000028.1, read on the forward strand.
GCCGCCACGGTTGCCGCCGACGCCAGATACACTTTCGAATCCTTGTGTCCCGCGCGTCCTTTGAAGTTTCTCGTGCCCGTGGAGATCAGCACTTCCCCCTCTCCGATCACACCCTGACAGCTTCCCCAGCAGACGGAGCAGTTCGGATTCATCATCATGGCTCCCGACTCCAGGAAAATGTCCACAAGCCCTTCCTCTAACGCCTGCAGATAGACACTGTTGGATGCCGGAGCGATCAGAAACCGCACATCCGGATCTACTTTTCTTCCTTTCAGGATGGACGCCGCCACTCTCAGTTCATCGATACGCCCGTTATTGCAAGAACCGAGGAACGCTTCATCGATCTTTACTTCCCCCACTTCCGAAAGAGGCTTCACATTGTCCACAAAATGCGGCTCCGCAACAACCGGCTCTATCTTTGAGAGATCATAGTCATATACCTGCAGGAAGGAAGCGTCCGCATCGCTCTGATACAGATTATCATAATTTCTCCCATGCTCTTTCATGAACGCCGCTACCTTTTCGTCCGGCTCCACGATACCCGTCTTTGCGCCCGCTTCCACCGCCAGATTGCAGAGTACAAACCTGTCATTGACACTTAAGCCGTGAGCACCCTCGCCGGCAAACTCCATGATCTTATAGTTGCAGCCGTTGGCTCCGATATCCCCGATGATCGTCAGGATGAGATCCCTCGGATATACGCCCTCCCTCAGTTTTCCCGTCAGGTTAAACCGTATCGTCTCCGGCACCAGCACCCAGGATTTCCCTGTGACCATGGCATATAAAAAGTCCGTACAGCCGATTCCCGTGCCGAAAGCGCCGACCGCCCCGTAGGAACAGGTATGGGAATCCGCCCCCATGATAAACTGTCCCGGCTCCACGAAATCTTCCAGCATGATCTGATGGCATACGCCCTTGCCCTCATAAAACGCGATATCATATTTTTTCGCGAACTCCCGCATTTTTTTATGCGCCGCGGCGGTCTTCGGATTCTCCGCCGGAATATTGTGGTCAATAATAAAGACCAGCTTATCCTTATCCGCTATCCGCGGATTTTTCAACTGATTATAAAACATGTCGATCGTCAGATGCGTCGTACCGTCATTGCTCATCAGATAGTCCACATCGACCGTATGTATCTCACCGGGCTTTACAGACGATACACCTGCCGCCCGGGCTATGATCTTTTCACCAATTGTCATGCTCATGCCATTATTCTCCAATCTTATATTCGCCTGCTCGGCTCATCTACGGGAACAGATTCGATCCGCTGCGCCGATCGCCCCTGAGCGAATAGATTCGCCTACTCGGCTCATCTACGGGAACAGGTTCGATCCGCTGCGCCGATCATCCCTGAGCGAATAGATTCGCCTACTCGGCTCATCTATTCTTTATTCTTTATTTAAGGATGCGATCAGGCCGCCCTGATTCAGTATATTCTGCATGTATGGTGGAAGCTTTGTACAGGTATAGGTAACGCCATCCGCCACGATGGTTCCCTCCGCCAGATCAAGTGTGACCTCTTCCCCCGCCTTTGCCACATCATAAAAATCTTTGCTCACGAGCACAGGCAGTCCGATATTGATCGCATTCCGATAAAAGATCCGCGCAAAAGACTTTGCCACAACAGCCTTAACGCCGAGAGCCTTCAGCACACTGGGCGCCTGCTCCCTCGAGGAACCGCATCCAAAATTCTCACCCGCCACGATGATATCACCGGGCTCGACCTTCTTCGCGAACTCCCCGTCCAGCGACTCAAAAGTATATCCCTTCATATCCTCAACACTCGGCAAAAGCAAATACTGTGATGCAATGATCTGATCCGTATCCACATCATTATGAAATTTAAAAATCTTACTCATAGCTTCTCCTTTTTGGACAGTTTTCCGCTACAATAACATTTTGTGACCTCCGGCAGATCCCCCACAGGAAACTGCCGCCGCACAATACACATAGTCTAACATATTTTCCCCCGATTGAAAAGATTGCTTTTCATAAGCTGTTCAACTACTTTGCTGATAAACCTTATCAGCATCCGTGAACAATATGCCTCCTATTTTCTGATAACTTTCCAATGGCCGCCGCGTGCTGAACCATACCGTACAAGACGTCCTTCTTCGCGAAGTTCCCTGATATATCTTTCTACCGTGCGCTGCGTTACGGACAGTACTTTTGCGATCTCGGATGCTGAAGCCTTGCTGTTGTTGATAATGATTTTTAGTATGGATGCTTTCATATCTCCGTCATTCTCTGCCTTTTCTCCGACATTTTCTCCGACTTCTCCGACATTATCACCGACTTTCATCGACGCATTACTGACACTGGACAGCGGCTTACGGTATAGATTCACACGAAAGGATTCCGGCATCTCGATAAACTCTGATTCCGGCAGTCCGTATTCCTTTGCGGCATTCTGAATCCGCTGGAGACCGGTTCCCCATGCTTCAATCAATCCGATCTGGCTGAAAACATTTGCAATGACGCGGTTTCTCAGCTTAGAGTGCCCCTGCAAGGCTTCTTCAAAGGTAAGTCCGTTGTAAAGACCTCCCGGCGATGTCACTTCCAGCCGATCATCAAAAATCGCCACCTGTACGAAGGATTCATCCGTCAGGTTGCGGTGACAATGTGCGTTGACAATCATTTCCCTAATGGCATCTATCGGCAGCTCATAGGATTCCTTTCTTATCAGCCCATCGATCTTTACACCAAGCCGGATATTGCGCAGGACAAAGCTTACAGCATCCTCAATCTGTTTATAGATTGGACCGATATATTCCCTCTTATCCAAAAACACCGAGCGGTCAGTTCCCTTGAACACAGCACACTGCGTCCTTGAAAACGGGAAGTAATCCGATGTCAGTAAAACAAAAGCATTGGACGCAAGATATCCGTCGTTTATTTTCTTCAGCAGCTTCCAATTCTCAAGATTTGTCCTTGTCACGGTAGGATGCTTCTCTGCAAGAGCTTTGCGCTCCTGCATTTCCTTTCGGCGGGTGGTCATATCCCGGCAAAGCTTCCTGATGGCATTTTCGGTCACATCATATCCGACACAGATCAGCTCATCCCATGATATCTTTGCCCCTTCCATCTCCAGTTCCTTGATCTTCTCCGGAGAAGCCAGTCGGGTGGTTGCACCTACACGGATGTAGGTCCCCTTGTCCTTTCCCTTGGATTTCAGATAATACGGTCTCTGAGGCTCTGGAGCAACTGTCACTACGATGACCGTTTTCCCCTCAACCGTATATGGCTCAATCTCAGGAACGATCTGCGGTTCACAGGAATCGGATATGGCATTGGTAATGGAATCCATCGTCTGGAAGAGTATGGACTTATCTATTCCGACGATTTCCCTGGTCTCGTCCACTACGCCGAAAAACAGCTTGCCACCCTGAGTATTGGCGTACGCTACAACTGTCTTCGTATATTTTTCCGTGTTCTTCGGAGGCATCTCCTTAAACTCAGCTCTCTTTGATTCTCCGCGAATGATTTCTTCAATCGTCATCTTACTGCCCTCCCTTACTCAATCTTCGCCAAGACATCCTTGAATATCTCATAATTGTGCTTGCTCCATCACCAAGGTCAATGCTGATCATCTGATCGGCAATGGCTGTGCGGTATCTGCTCTGCTGCTCACGCACATAGTCTGTACGGATACGGGCAATTGTATCCGGCTGATAGCGATGTATATACGCAATAATTAAGCAAAACATATCACGTTTCCACAAAAAAATCAATTTAGCCAGAACTTTTGTTACACCTGCCTGAGGGAATAGACATATCTTGCAAAGGGCATATCTGCTGAACCGATTTCCACGGTTATTCCTACTCTGTTTCTTGTCCTGAAAATCATAATGTGCTATAATCTTCTCTGGACGATAAATCGATCGTCAACGGCTTACGAAAGGAACATTATATATGAATAAAGTACAGATCTCCATGGAGATATTTCCCCCAAAGAAAGACAGCGAATTTTCTTCCGCCTTCCGCGTTGCAAAAGAACTGGCGGATATCACCCCCGATTTTATCAGCGTTACCTACGGTGCGGGCGGAAGCCGCTCCAAAAGCACCATCGAAATTGCTTCCTATATCCAGAACGAGCTCCGCATACCCGCCATGGCGCATCTGACCTGCGTGGGCAGCACAAGGGAGGACATCCGCAGGCTCTGCGGAGAATTTAAGCAGCAGGGCATTTCCAATGTACTCGCCCTGCGGGGCGACCGTCCAAAGGACATGTCCGATGAACAATATGACAGCAGGGAATTTACCTACGCCTCCAATCTTGTGGATTTTCTGAAAGAACAGACGGATCTCGAAATCTGGGGCGCCTGCTATCCGGAAAAGCATTTTGAATCTTTCAGCAAAGAGACAGACCTGATGCATATGAAAGAAAAACAGGACAGAGGTGTGACGCAGTTTATCACCCAAATGTTTTTTGATAACGACTTTTTCTATGAATTCCGTGATAAAGCGGTCCGGAAGGGCATTACAGCCCCGATCCATACAGGCATTATGCCGATCACCAGCGCAGGACAGATCGGACGCTCCATCTCCCTTTCCGGTTCCTCCGTGCCGAAGGCCTTATCCGATATCATTGCTGCCCACGGAGACGATCCGGAGGATATGTATAAAGCCGGTATCGACTATGCCATCCGCCAGTGCAATGACCTTCTACAGAACGGCGTAGACGGCATCCACATTTATACAATGAATAAGCCCGATGTGGCAAAGCAGATCGTAAAGGCACTTACCCTCTGACTGCGTTCACAAAGCATTCACAAAACTTTCACAAAACTTTTCAGAGGCAGCCTTGCGCTAATCGCCGGGCGGCCTTATACTGATATCATAACTACAGCCAAAAACAGGCGGCTGCAGACAACCCTTGTTTTTCGAAAGCCCTCAATGAACAGGAAAGGCGGCAATATCATATGAGCGAAATGAATCCTAACAACCAGAACACGGAGTTTGAACCGGGAACGCAAAATTCCGAAAATCTTTCAGATCTTTCCGGTTATGACGAAAACGGACAACAGTATTACAATGGCCAGCAATATAATGCCCAAAATAATGATCCGAATTATAACAACGGGCAATATTACGGCGGACAACAGTACTATAACAGCGGACAGCCCGGCTATAACGGACAGCAGTATTACAACAATGGGCAAAATACGGGATATAATAACCAACAGTATTACGGACCGGGCACAGGCTATAACAACGGACAGTACTACAACCAGAATAACGGACAGTATTACGGACAAAACGGTAGCTATAACAACGGCCAATACTATAATCCAAATAACGGACAGTACTATGGGCAAAATAACACTTATAACAGCGGGCAATACTACGGCGGGCCGCAATACACGAACCCTCAGGCTGCTTACAGACCGGCAGAGCCCGTAAGGGAACCCGTCTCCAATGTATTTTGTTATATTTTAATGGCGCTCACCGCCATCTCCGCCATCATCGGCATCATCGCCGCAAGGGGCCTTATTACCAATATGTTTTCTTCCATTGACCTTAATGCCATGGCGGGGGAAGACTTTATGTCCATGTATTCTTCCATGATGAATTCCTTTGCCAATGCGCCCGGCTATTCGGCATATTCCGTGCTGAATTCCCTGCTTGGTTTTGCGATCATCGTAATTTCCATTATCGATATCGTACATGTCCACAAAAAAGGATATCCTATCCTCGGCATGATACTGTTCACCATATTCTGCAAACCGGGATACTTCATCTGGCGCGCTTATGTGTTAAAGCAGAAAAAAACAGTTCCGGTGCTTTACACGGTAACCTATGTACTGCTTTATCTCATTTATTTTTTCTGGAGTTTTTATTTTATGTTAAATCTGATCGCGTAGTTATAGGAAACGACAAAGATATTTGTCGTTTCCTATAAACCCTCCGGAAGATGCTCACGGATTTGCAATAGGAAATATGCCGCTTTGCGGCGCAAATCCGGCGCAGCGGCAGTACCTTTTACGAAATGCTTTCCCGACCGTTCAAAACAGGCATTCAGCACGGATGCCTGTTTTTTATGCAGATAAGCAGGCATCTGATACTATCCGGCAACCCCCGGATCACATACGCCGCCGAAACTCTGCCAATCCATCCGCCCGTCAATTAAATTTAAAGAATCGTCGGCACAACTTATAACCGTCTACAGAAATCCGGCGTCCGCCACGCCCCGGCAGATTCGTATATCCGCAGAGCAGCCCATAGCGGAGCCTGCGGAACAGCCTGTAATTTTTCTCTTTAAAATAAACCCAGAGTTCTTTCCGCTTCTCCAGATTCTCCTGCGTGCCCGAAATGGCCATCATGACCGTGGAGATCACCGTGATGATCTCCAGATAATTATACATATACTGCTTCCTATGCTTTTCCGTATGAATCTCCGATAGATGTTCATTGTAAAAATCAAACATCCGCTTATTTACCTTTATCTGCTGATCGATCCGGGATATCATAACGGACTCATTGACCGACTGGTCCTCCCTGCCGATATAGTAGCGGTAAAAATTCACATCCAGATAATACATATTTTTCACCTGCAAAAGCGGCTCAAATACATAAATATTATCCACATAAAACGTTTTTTCGGGAAGCTTGAGGCCGCACTCCTTCAACAGCTTCGTCCGGAAGATCACCGAATGCATCAGGATATACTGCCCTTTCATGAAATGTTTTACATCCTTCCATGTAAACAGTTCATTTTTCGGCAGCGCATGGCGGTAGCGCATTACCTTATTGCGCTTTTCGCCCTCTTTTTCATAGACAAAATTGCTGATCAGCATATCCAGCACATCCTTAGAACCCGCAAAATAGCGCAGTGTATCCAGAATTTCCAGATAAGCGTCTTCCCTCACCCAGTCGTCGCTGTCAACCACTTTAAAGTAAAGCCCTTTCGCCTCCCTGATCCCTGTGTTGACCGCCGCACCGTGGCCGCCGTTTTCCTGATCGATCAGTCTCACTATGCTCGGATACTTCTGCTCATACTCCCTGCCGATCCCGGAAGTTTCATCCACAGAACCGTCATTGACCACCAAAATCTCCACATCCTCCCCGCCGGGCAGCAAAGATTCAATACATTTTCTCATATATGCCGCCGAATTATAGCAGGGGATTGCCACCGATAATAATTTCATACTTCATCTCCTCATACAGTATCTTTCGAATATACTTCTTTCAGACATAACAGTCCCTTAAAGCGCTGAATATTCCGCTAATGCCTGTTTGCTTTACTTAACATATCCGCCCCGCCGATATATGCAGTTCCAATTCTTCGCTAATATCTGTCCGCTTTCTTAAATATATCCGCCCCCTGTGTGATATCCAGATATTTCGCATAAGCTGCGTAAGCCGAAGGAATCGGGAATTTTTTTTCTATCTCCTCTTTTTCCGCAAAGATAAATCCGGCCTTTCGTGCCGCCGCTTCCTGATTTGCCAGCTCGTCCGTCCTGATCAGGTAACCTGTCATATGCCACTCTTTATGGGTAAAGATATGTTTGGCTTCTCCGATCCTCTGTATGCGCAGGGATACAAAACCCAGCTTTTTCAGATATTCCAGCACCTGCTCACCGCTCTGTTTTCCTGACAGGCAGGGGAACTCATAAAAGCCCGCGAGAAGTCCCTTTTCCTCTCTCTTCGTGAGCGCCACCCGCGTTTCATCCTGCAGTATGAGCACCGTTTTCTCCTCTTTTTTTCTTGCCTTCTTCGATGCCTTTTTGGGATATTCCATCATGCATTCCTGACGGTATGCCCTGCAGAATCCCCGCAGCGGGCACTCCTCACATTTCGGTTTCCCGTTCGGCAGACAGACCATGGCGCCCAGTTCCATCATCGCCTGATTGAAATCCCCGGGACGCTCATCCGGTATCACATAGTAAAGTTCCTGCTCCACGGACCGTTTTACTTTTGCATCCAAGATATTCCGTTCGTCCATCATCACCCGGGAAAGCACCCGCAGCACATTCCCGTCCACCGCGGGCGCCTTTTTCCCGTAGGCGATGGAAGACACCGCGCCCGCCGTATAACTGCCGATCCCCGGCAGCCTGCAGAGCTCCTCAAAATCCGCCGGCATTTTCCCGCCGTATTCTCCCATGATCTGTCTCGCCGCCTTCTGCAGATTCCGCACTCTGTTATAGTAGCCGAGCCCTTCCCAGAGCTTTAACAGACTCTCTTCCTCAGCCTCCGCAAGAGCCTTTATATCCGGCAGCGCTTTTAAAAATCTGTCATAGTAGGGCTTCACCGCCTCCACCCTTGTCTGCTGCAGCATGATCTCCGAAAGCCACACATGGTAGGGCGTCGGCTCCTCCCTCCAGGGCAGGATGCGTCTCCCTCCATCGTACCAGTCAAGAAGCGGCTCCGGTATCCGGTCCATCTCGGAAAGATATACCGGAAGAGGATTCCTGATCTCCATGGAATCCGCCGTCACAAGGCAGTCTCTGGCGATGATCCGAACGCCCGCCCTTCTCGCCTCCAGCAGAACTTCCGCAAATTCCGGCTGGGTTCTTCGGTTCGGCACCACACAGTCCACCCGGTCCATCTGTACGACAAAGAGAAGAAAGGCTTCATACCCCGCTTCCCTTGCCCTTATCAGTTCTTTTACATGTTTTACAGCCCTCTCCGACGGCGCGTCCGGAAAACTGCCGACACCGTTTTCCTCCAGCGTACAGCCCTTTACTTCCATATATATTTTTCTGGCGCCGCCGTTTTCATCCGCCGCTTCCATATAAAAATCAAACCGCGACTCCCCGAATGTCATCTCCGGCCTCAAGCAGATAATATCGGAAAAAAGCCCCCCGGCGAGCAGCCACTCCCCCACCGCCTTATTGGGCGCCTGGGAATCCATATTGACGATCCTGCCCTCCTTCTCCACCGCCACAAGGTCATAGGCTGTGGAGCGCTCCGCATTTTCCGAATGCTCCAGATAGACGGCCGCACCCTCCTTCAACAGTTCCCGGCACCTGCCGGTATTTTTCACATGTACCTTTTCTTCCTTCCCATCCACCGTCACATAGGCGATAAACCTGTTGGGCCTCGAGAGGAACGTTCCCTGTTTTATATGCTCATATCTCATCTGTCCCGGCACCGTCTCCTATCTATATCACCTGTCGCTGTCCGGATTTCATCCCACAGTCTCTTCTCCGTCATCATACCTCCGCCATTCATAACAGTTTAACCTACAATGTCATTGAGTTATCACCTCAGCCAGCAGGTAAGAACATAAAATGCTTAAGGAGCCCTTTGAAAAACGCCGGCACTTGGCGAGGTCTCTTACGAGCTTAGTGTCCGCTGCGTTTTTCACAGAGCGCGAGCGTGGCAACGAAGTATTTTATGTTCTTACCTGCGTCCGCCCTCATTAACTCAATAAAATCTCACGGTCCCCTCCCCTCATGCCGGACCGGCACCCTCGCCGCCGGGACCACTTCCGAAGCCGGTTCTGTGTGTACCGCCTGGTCGTCAAAGAAAATATGCGCCCCGAACGCTTTCAGGATATCTTTTTTCTGCACCCCGCCCAGAAAAAAAGCTTCGTCGATCCTCACGCCCCAGGCGCGCAGCGTGCGGATGACCCTCTCGTGGGCAGGCGCGCTCCTCGCCGTTACAAGAGCCGTCCTGATCGGCGCCTGTTCCTGCGGAAACTCTTTCTGGAGTTCCGAAAGAGTCTTTAAAAACTTGGCAAAGGGCCCCGCCTGCAGCGGATTTTTCGCATTTTCCCGCTCATTTTTCTCAAAGGCCTCCAACCCCTCCGCCTGATAGATCTGTTCTGATTCATCGGAGAAGAGCACTGCATCCCCGTCAAAGGCGATGCGGATCTGGCTGATATCCCCGTCACAGTTATAGGTGTGGATCCCTTCGCCGCAGATGATCCCCGCCGCTATGCCGCTGTCTATAGCCCCCTGCACATCCTCCTCATAAGCCGATAAAAACAGATCCGTCTTAAAAGCCGTAAGGTAAGGCGCAAGGGAAACGCCGCTGACCAACGCCGCCCGCGTAATATCCAATCCGTATTCCCGGATCGCGTTGAATACCCGAAGCGAAGTATCGGGGCTGTTGCGGGACATCACGATCACCTCCACCCGCCCTTCCTGTCCGGGTATCTTATTCAGATTCAGCAGTGCCCTGATCAGGGCGAAACCCGGGCCGGGCTTAAGCAGCTCATGCTCATGCTCCACCTGATAACTGCAGTACGCCTCCACACCCTCCCTCTCAAAAAGTTCGTTTTCCTTTGAGAGATCAAAGAGCGCTCTCGAGGACACGCCGATCACCAGCCTGTTATCCAGATCAAATGCCATATCTGCTCCTTTCCGCCGCTATACCGGCATCAACGGAGCCTTCTGCATTCAAACCTTTCCCTTGTGGCAAGACAGTATTTCAATTCCTCATACCGCTCTGTGATATCTCCCGGCTTCACTTCCACATCTATGGCGATCGCCATTGTGTTGATCATCTCGTCGGTCAGCCTGTCTTTCATGGTCGTCAGTATCTGCAGTTTTTCTTTACAGGTATCGGCATCCAGATATGCTAATACCATGGGATCTATTCCCGGCTCCGTCTCTTTCTCGGGGGACTGCTTTTTATCGGATACCTCTGTCTTTTCATTTCCACCCGTACCCCCGGCTTCTTTTAGCCTCTCAGATGATACAGGTATTTCTCCATTTCCCATCTGACCATTTTCCCCGGCGTCCTCCCGGCTTTGCACGCTTCGCGCATCTGCCGCTCCCTGCACTACAGGGTTTACAGCGCCGCTCTCCACCAGTTCAAACCGCCTTTTCTGCGTTGCATACGGATATTTTTCCTTGTCCACAGGACTCATAAACATGGAAAGCTCTCTTGCATATACATTAAAGTCTCCGTACAGCGCCTGATAAACGACCAGTTTTTCTCCGGTCTCCGTATGTTCCGCCACTGTTATGATGCGATAGCAGTTCCCTTTAAAATGTTTATAGATTTCACCCGGCTTTGGAAGCTGTCTCATACAAACCTTCTTTCTGTCTGCCGTTGCCTCTTTTTTATGGTAGACACTATCAGTATACCCCCAAAAACCGTTTTTGTCATGCCTAATATAGCAAAAGAGGTGTACCATAATCGGTACAATGAAATGTAAGATTGAAAAATAACTGTCAAAAAACAGAGATGGCTTTCGTTGCAAAAGTCATCTCTGTTTCAAAAAGTTTAGTATTACTGCCGATCAATGCCCAATTCTTCCCCATTGGAAGCGATCAGTTTTTTATACCAGTAAAATGATTGCTTGCGGTATCGTTTCATCGAGCCTTCTCCTGCATCGTTCCTGTCCACATAAATAAAACCATACCGTTTTGACATCTGCCCGGAACCGTTAGAAACCAGATCGATGGGCCCCCACCATGCATAGCCAAACAGTTCCACTCCATTCCGAATGGCTTTTTTCATGGCAAGGACATGCTCTCTTAAATATTCCATTCTATAAGTATCATTGACCGTACCGTCTGTCAGCTCCTCCTTTAATCCCAATCCATTTTCCGCAATAAAGATCGGAACCTGATAACGCTCATATAAATCTACCAGCGCCAGATAAAGTCCGTCAGGATCTATCGACCATCCGGAAGGCGTTAATTTCAGATAGGGATTGGTCTTTCCCGTGTTCACAATATTGGAATCGCCGCGGTAAGAACTGTCGCCCTCCACCTCCTTGTCCGAGGTATTGGTCTCTTTCTGGACGGATTCAACATAATCTTTGGAAGCGATCCTTGAACGATAATATGTAAAGCTCAAAAAGTCCACCGGATACTTTTTCAATACTTCCATATCTTCATCCGTAAATTCGATCTCAATATCATTATCCTTGAAATATTCCCATGCATACCCCGGATATTGTCCTCTCACCTGGACATCGGAGAAAAAGTATCCCCTCTGTTTTTCACTGTATACAACAAGGGAATCTTTCGGGTCGCAGCTCATCGGATATATTGTCTTGTACTCTATCACAGAGCCGATCCTGGCCTTGGGATCTATCTCATGAACAGTCTTTACGGCAAGGGCGCTGGCCACAAACTGATGGTGGGATGCCTGATAAATCTCCTGAAGCGTATCCGTTTTGGGATCCATTCCGGCTGTCATCCACTCCATTTTGTGGATGTTATTCCCGATTTCATTAAAAGTCAGCCAATATTTTACGATTCCCTTCCAGCGGGTGACCATCGTTTTAACAAATTTGATATACAGATCGATCATCTTGCGGCTCTTCCAGCCCCCGTAAGTGTCTGCCAGATGCAGCGGCATCTCATAATGGGATATCGTCACCATTATTTCCATCCCGTATTTCCTGCACTCTGCAAATACCTTATCATAAAATTCCAGCCCTTTTTCATTGGGCTCCTCTTCCTCGCCTGTCGGATAAAGCCTTGTCCACGCAACGCTTGTGCGGTAAACCTTAAAGCCCATCTCCCCGAATTCAGCGATATCCTCTTTATAATGATGATAAAAATCGATCCCCTCATGTGTGGGATAATATTTTGCAGTTCTGTCCGGATATCCAAATACGCCATGAGGCTGAACGTCCGCTACCGAAGGGAGCTTCCCATCCTCCATATATGCGCCCTCATACTGGTTCGCTGCGGTGGCGCCTCCCCACAAAAAACCTTCCGGAAATCCCTCCGGTACATTGATCTCTCTACTGCTTCTCATATTTTTCTCCTTATCGTTGTTATTCAAGAACTGCGATCGCGTCCTTTCCTTTTCTCACATAACCGTCTCTTTTTAATCTCAGAGGTCTTTCATTTCCCGGAAACAATACCATGACCGTGAAATCCAGATTTTCGTCCAGCAAATACTCAGAATCAAACCGGATGATCCTCTCTCCCGGCTCCACATGGCTTCCTGCCTGTACATATCCGGAAAACCCCTTTCCCTTCAGCCGTACCGTATCGATCCCGATATGTACGAGGATTTCCAGCCCCTCATCACTGGTGATGCCAAATGCATGCAGCGTCGGATACAGCATTGTGATCGTCCCTCTGCAGGGCGACACGATCTCTCCGTTTTTCGGTTCGATCGCAACACCGTCTCCCAGCATTTTCTTTGCAAACACTTCATCTTTTACAGAACACAGTTGTATCATATTTCCATCAGCTACAGATACAATTGTACGCCCATCTATTACTTTCTTTTTTTTCAAAAAGCCAAACATCAGTTTTCTCCATTATCTTTGTATATAATAAATGTAGCCAGAAAAGATATGACGAATGCTGTTGCTACACCGGCAATGATCGCACCCATTGTCTGTTCAAAGATAACAATACCTAAAATGCTGGAATATCCCATGGAAAATGCTTTTGCTCCTAAAATTCCGGCAACTCCTCCGCCTACAAGCCCTCCGGCCACCACTCCGATCATAGGGGTTCTGTATCTTAAATTCACACCATATAATGCCGGTTCGGACACACCGGAAAGGATAGCCCCAACTCCCGCTGATATTGCGGTCGTCCTCAGATCCCCGCTCTTTGTCTTCAACGCAACAGCAAAGCAGGAACCGCCTTCGGAAATATTATGCAGGATCCAGCCGGGTCTGAATACATTGTCGTAACCTGTTGCAGTAAATAATTCGGTCATCGGAGCAACCATCAGCATATTTACGCCAAGCATTACAAGGAACGGATGCGCTGCTGCGATAATACCGGGAGCAAGACCGCCTACATGCGCCTGGATCCATGTAATGCCGACCACGATCCATCCGCCGACTACAACGCCTGCCGGTCCGAGCAGCAGTATGGTTATCGGATAACCGATCAAAAATACGCACAGAGGGGCAAATACCGAGCGCAGTACCCCTGGGATCACTCTATAGAAAAATCTTTCCAACTGGGCACACAAAATGGCACAGAAAATTGCCGGGAGCAATGAGCTTGAATAGCTGACCAGTTTTACTGTAAGACCAAACATCGTTACCGGTTCCCCTGCAGCCACCATGGCAGTAAAATCCGGATACAGCAGTGCCGCCGCAATGGTGATCGCAAACACCGGATTTGATTTGAGTACCCTTGATGCACCGTAAGCTATCAGGATCGGCATAAAATAAAACGGAGCCTGGGACACAAAATTAAACAACTGATAGGTCGTGGACGCTGAGATATCAGGATTAAAGTAAGATACCAGGGATAATACCACCCGAAGCATACCCGCACCATACAATACCGTCACAAACGGAGTCAAAGAAGCAGCCATGAACTGGATACATTTATCAAAGTAATATTTGAAATTCTTCCGCTCATTCTCTTTTTTGACGCCAAAATCCTCCATATGTGTTTCGTCCACTGCTTCACCTTCTTCTATACTGTAATTTTTCAGTATAGCGTCATATACCGGGAAAAGATTTTCCCCAAGGATCACCTGGAACTGTCCTGAACCATAGACCGAGCCCAAAACTTCCTTCAGTTGTTTCAGTTCCTCCTCATTTGCTTTCTCCCTGTCCCTCAGCACAAAACGAAGTCTTGTCGCACAATGGGATACCGTATGGATATTTTGTTCTCCGCCAACTTTTTCTATAATATCAGCTGCCAGTTTTTCATAATCAATCTTTGCCATAATCTTCTCCTTTCGTTTTTCAATGATTTTTTTCTGTTACCCGGATGACATGAACCAGAAGATACAGACAGTCTTCATCTGTCGTCTGATAATCGTAGGTTTTCCGTACATATTCCGAAATTTTCTCCACACAGCAGTTTGCCGCCTCATTTTCTTTTTTCAGATTTTCATAAATTGTACGAGGCAGATGGTCCGCAGTTCTCCGGCTCTCAAACAAAATACTCCGCATAAAAAATTTCAGATGGATAATGAATCTTGAATATGCAGCAGACTCTTCGTCCAGCGTCATTTCAAGAGCATTTTCCACAATTTCGATAATCTTGCCGACACCCTGCATGATCTTCAGAGAATCGTGGTTTTTTCTGTTTTCTGTCGCCGAGATCAAATGAAATGCAATAGAACACGCTTCCTCACTGGCAAGCTTCACGTTCAACGCTTCATTGATCATCCTGACAGCCTTTTTACCCACAGCGTACTCTTCTTTATAGAACCTTTTTACCTCCTCATTGACCAGCACAGGGACCACAAAACCCTTTTTGTATTGATTTACGCTGAAATTGATATGGTCGGCCAGCGCAACCACCAGATTCACATTGTAAGTGCTCTTTAAATCCTTTTGAGCTGCTTCAATAATTTTCTGAGTTAATTCAATAATCTCATAAGGAATTTCTTCCAATGTCCTGAACAGATACCCCGATTCTTTCATCAGCAGATAAGTCTTTGCCACTTCATGAGGAAGAACCGTATCATACTGGCATTTCCGAAATCCTAATCCCTTGCCGATTGCTACAACCTCCTGACCCTTGTAGTTCTCCGCAATTATGATATTATTATTGATAACTCTTTTGACGATTAATTTTTCTTTCATCATAATCGCAGATAACATTACTTTTCAGCACTGATTATCCAACCCCCCTTTCCGTAACGCAAAAAAGGCAAATTCCAAATTACAATTGCGTCTAACAATTGTCTTTAGAATTTGCCTTAATAGCATTGATTAAGTAACAAGCCTGTTTCTATTTATTTATAACTGTATTATATTTCAAGATGCGAAAAATGTCAAATATTTTCTTTTTGCCCCACTGTCATTCTTTCACACCGCCGAGCGTTACGCCCGCAATGATATATTTCGATAGAAGCAGATATACAATAATGATCGGAACGATCGCTACCAGAATCATCGTATATATTTTTCCCATGTCAAAATTCATATAGTCGGCGCCTCTGAGCGTTGCGATCAGGATCGGCACTGTCATCTTATTTTTAGACTGAATGACCAACGCCGGAACAAAGTAATTGTTCCAGGAGCCGACAAAAGTGAATATTGCCTGCACCGCAACCGCCGGTTTCATGATCGGAAGCACGATCCTGTTGAAAGTCCTGAATTCCCCTGAACCGTCAATTCTCGCCGCCTCGACCAATGATAACGGAAGCGAGGACTGCAGATAACTGTACATGAAATAAAATACTGCCGGTGAAGCGATGGACGGAATGATCAGCGGGAGCAGTGAGTTGTACATACCCATGTTTGTGATCAATCTCAGAAAGCCCATTGCAGTCACCTGTGTCGGCATGACAAGGATTGCCATAATAAATGTAAACGCAACCTTTTTCAGTTTAAAGTCATATGCATACAGCCCGTAAGCCGTCAGCGCCGAAAAATATGTACAGATTGCCGCGCAGGAGCCTGAAACGATCAGGCTGTTCAAAATTCCCCTGAACATCGGAAATGTTCCGTCATTGGCAACGTTTCTCAGATTCTCGATCAAATGGCTTCCGGGCAGCGCCGAAAAGCCTTTCTGCAGATCCGCATGCGACCGCGTCGCATTGACAAACAAAATATAGAAAAAGAACAGACACATAAACGACAGGACAATGAGCAAAATATGTGCGAAAACACTTCTAAAATAGTCTGGTTTGTTTGATTTCATCCCTTATTTCCTCCCCTGTTTTTTGGCTTTTTTTGCTGCTTTTTTGGATCCGTCCGGATCGTCGTCATTTGTCATACGGTACACAATAAAGCAGAGAATACCGCTCACAATGAACAGATACACTGACAGAGAACCCGCCATTCCATAGTTTTTGCTCTTCAAATGGCTGTTTAAGAACATGATGAGCGTCATGGAAGTACGGTCCGGGCTTCCCTGTCCGTTCGTCAAGATCTGCGGCACATCAAACATCTGCAGGCCGCCGATGATGGAGGTGATCAGCGTATAGGCGAGAATCGGTCGTATCAGCGGAAGCGTGATCCGGAAAAACCTCTGGAAACTGTTGCATCCGTCGATCTCGGACGCCTCGAATACATCCGGGCTGATGCCCATGATCGCAGCCATCAGCATGATCGTCGAATTGCCGAACCACATCAGGAAGTTCATCAGGCCCACCAGTGATCTTGTCCCAAATACCGTTCCCAGAAAATCGATGGGCTCTGCGATCCATCCGAGTGACGACAAGATCCCATTGACCGGCCCGTTGGTGGAGAACATTGTGAAGAATAACATGGCAAACGCGGACGCCATGATCAGATTCGGCAGATAGATAACCACCTTGAAAAATTGTGTCCCATGTATTTTCAGGCGGGCATCCACAAACCATGATGCCAGAAGCAGCGCTATCACGATCTGCGGCACAAAGCCGATGACCCATAAGATAAGCGTATTTCCCGCATATTTAAACATATCCGACTGCAGCAGGCTGATATAATTTTTCATTCCGACAAAATTCGGTCCGATCGTTTTAAGGCCTGAACGAAAATAATTAAAAAAACTGTACCGGAACGTATCTACCAATGGAATGAACGAAAAGATAAAAAAGCTTATAAAAAACGGAAGAATAAAAAAGTATCCCCCTTTTGCATAGTCAATTTTTTTTGATTTTGATTTCATAAATTGCCACTCCTTTCTTTTTCTGTATGTCAGGGGGGATAAGACCCTCCGACGTTTTTTTACTTATTCCGGCCACTGAACTTCCGTGATCTCCGGATAACGCTCTTTGATCGCTATCTCAAAATTGGCTTTAGCCTTGTCGAAATCGATCTTATCCTGCAGATAATCGCCAAAGCTGTTCTGGATCAGCTCAACGCACCCCTGGTCGTAAGCGGAGAGCGGCGCCACTTTGATATTTTCCGCAACAGGTGAAAAATATGCATACGCATTCTGCCCGCCGAGAAACTCGGAAGAAAAATTCTCATCATCCTCCGCCGCCTCCTGCATGCCGGTCTGTGCGTTGACAAAGTCCGCATATTCCTTTGAATTTTTCAGAAGATTATCCTTATCCGCCGTCAGGGAGAGGATGATATCTTTCACATGTTCCGGGTTATCCGTTCCGGTAGCCGCATGTACATAGGAACCCCCCCAGTTGTACTCTAACGGCGGAGTTGTGACAGCCCATGCACCGTTATCGCCATCCCAGTTCGGTTTCAACGTAAAGTCAATGCCCCATGCCGGGAACAGAAACGCAAACACCTTGGAGGATGAACCCATCGCCTGATTCCAGTCTGCATTCCACTGCCCCTTTACTGTCCTGTCAAAATAGCCTGCTTCCAGCCATTCTTTAGAATCCTTTACCCAGTTAATGATCTGCGGATCAACCTTTATGACTGTTTCACCTGCCGCTACCCAGGGCTCGCTTATGCTGTTGCCGTACAGCCGGAAAGTATCTGCATAGCAGGCAAATGTATAGTAGCCTTTGTCCTTCAGTTCCTGTGCTGTTTTCTTCATGGTATCCCAGTCTTTCACTTTTTCAGCAACCTGCGCCGGATCGTCTGTTCCGAAAACATCAGCAGCGATGTCGCGGCGATATACCAAAAGCCCCGGGCAGCACTGCCATGTCGAACCGCGCTGTACACCGTTTACATCGGAAGCTGTCGCCTTTGTAAAACTGTACTGATCCGCCATATCCGTCTCCGGATCGATTCCGAGATCTGCAAGAGGCATCGCCACATTTACGTCCGCATCCGTATACTTACTTACATAGTCCGTTTCCGTCAGGAAAATATCAACTTTTTCATCCGCTGACACGTCCGCCTGGCTGAGCAGCGCCTCGTCCAGCTTTTGCTGGTAGACACCGTCCTGATTAGGATTTATGATCCAATGAATTTCTGTGCCGTCATTTAAAGTAGTCACTGTACCATCTGAAGATGTTTCTTTCACCTCCGGATAAATAGCCTCCACACGCTCCTTGAACTCGTTATTCCAGCACTCAACCACTACCGGCTAAAGCCGGTAGGTTTCGATTTGCTGCTAAAGCAGCCTAAAGTGTGCACCCTATAATTTATCCTTTGACCGTTACGTTTATCCTATCTCGAAATTATCG
>JAETSN010000104.1 GCA_021769625.1 [Clostridium] symbiosum
GAGCAGAAAAGGCATTTTCCGTAACCGGCAAATAGCCGGAAGCAATCACAAAGTCCAGATTGTGTTCTTTCTGCGTGATCCATTTTCCAAAAATGGCGGCGGCCCTATTTTTTCGCTCGTCCTCACTTT
Source organism: [Clostridium] symbiosum (assembly GCA_021769625.1). Lineage (GTDB taxonomy): Bacteria > Bacillota > Clostridia > Lachnospirales > Lachnospiraceae > 1XD8-76. Next base: position 130 of record JAETSN010000104.1, read on the forward strand.
TCATGGAAAACAAACCAGTTCCCCTTTGTATAACCACTGGCGAGGCATCAGAAAAGGTGGGGTAGGGATATACCGCTGTTTCAATTTCTTCGGTGGTATTGTCCTGGTAGGTCACATAGTCCCTCAGATACAACATCCCTGCTGTGGAACCGATATTGCTGATAACCTCGGCTGTTTTCCAGCGGTCGGAAGCATAACCGTCACCAGTACAAAGTCCTCCATGGATCGCCGCACGGGCCATTGGCAGATAAGCTTGTTCAAATTCTGCACTGCACAGGTCCGGCTTTCCATTCCGAATGAACTGTCCGCCCAGCCCGGAGACATTGACCAGGAAGTAGTGATAGAAGTCGTTAATTTGGAACATCTCTGCGCCGCCTGACCAATCGTAGTATTGGCAGCACAGAGCAAAGAGAGATTCAAAATGGAGAAGATCTTCTTCCGATACTCCTGTGTCAGCGGCAAAGCGGTCAAATATCGTCTTGTTTAAGAATAACAGTTCTGTTGATTTGGCGATGGGCAGCATAACCAGCCGTCCATCTATAACGCCTTCTGCCAGAAACTCATCCACATAAGCAGAGCGTTCTTCCTCTGAAAGATAACCGCTCCAATCCAAGAGCCGGTCAAGCCCAATCTCTTCCGCCACCCTCGGATAGGCCGTGAACAGATCCGGCATGGGAACCGCCCCCGGTTCGTTATTGGCAGAGGCAATCAGCGCATCGTCAATAGCGGTAGAATTTGTGACGGAGACAACAGAAATAACAATACCGCTTTCTTTCCCCTTCGTTTGGTTAAACTCATCGATCATTACATTGAGCGGCGATTCTGTCTGACTTCCATAGACGTGCCACATCGTCAATGTGATGGGATCGTTTGTAACCTTATTTCCACAGCCGGTCATGCCCACCAGCAGTATGATGGTGAGAAAGAAAATACATAATTTTTTCATTTTGGTGTCCTCCTATACCCTGCATGGTCCTCACCAGCCTCTGTCCTAAAGTGCGTCAATGACAGCGGAGAGATAGCTGGAAGAAACGGAACCGTAAATAAAATTGTCTACCAGACCATCCTTCTTGGCCTGCCGCACCCTGTCCGCCAGCTTTTTCTCTGTGTTTTCATCCACCACCAGCACGATCTTGCAATCTGGCTGAGCCTTTTTCAGAGCGTTTCGGATTTTTAGCCGCTCCTCCAGTGTCCAGGATGTGTATACGGTAACTTCCATAATCAGAACATTTGCAAGCACAGCATCACATAGCGACAGAGTTTTGTCCGGGCTTTCGCTCATGACTGGTTCCAGATCGGAATCAAAGTTGCGTAAGGCTTCGGCTACTGCGTCCGCAAACAGGACATTCTGCATATCAATCACGATTCTTCGCATAAGGCGGCCTCCCATCAATCATTTTGAATCCCTTGATGATACCAGTATAGCGAAGAAGCCATTTTCACGCACTGTCCCTGAGTACAGTTTTTTGAAGTTTTCTCAAAAAAAATTTCCCGGCTTCATTGAAACCGGGAAATAAAGCTGTGTGCTCTGTTATTTGGTTATGTCAAAGTCCAGATCCTCCGGGAGGCTCGGAATAATAAATTTTTTGCCTGTAACTGCTATGGCAAGGCGGGTCTTGTTGGCATAGCCTGTTTTTTGCAGGATGTTGGAAACATGATATTTCACGGTCCTCTCTGTGATAGAAAGAGCCTGGGCGATCTCGCTGTATTCCAGACCATCACATACAAGGCGCAGTACCTGGATTTCTTTTGCGGTCAGATCGGTGCTGCTTACAAGACCTAATTTCACTTGTGGCGTTTCATGGGGAAAGAGATGTTCTCCTGCCATCGTGCGGTCAATGACATCCATCAGGTCTTCGGGACTTAAATCTTTGTACCAGAAGCTGTCTACCTTTGCGGCTTTGGCTCTTTCTAAAAAACCGACCTCGACCATGGATGTGACAACGATGATCTTTATGTTTGGGAACGCCGCTTTAATCTCGGCGGCGGCTTCGATGCCATCCTTGTTTCCAGCAGTACAGACATCCATCAAGATCAGGTCGATCATCTGCCGCCTGCAATAGGCAAGTGCAACATCTGCGCCGCTTATACTGGCTGCCAAGGCATATTTTTCACTGTCGGAGATCATTCTCTCCATATATTTGCGGGGCATCCGCTGATCCTCTACAACTAACACCTGTTTCACTCTGCCGCCTCCTTTTCTATGGGCATGACGATCATCAGCGCAAAGGCTGGTGACCACTGTATTTCCATCGTACCTCCTAAGTTCGTAACATGGCGGTGGAGGTTGAGTAACCCGCCCTTCGGCACAATGACGTTTTCAGGGGGCTTTCCGTTATTTGTGATACGCAGGGAAATGTTGTTTCCGTCCTGCCGGGCGGTGACATAAAGGGCCGTTGCATCCGCATGGCGGACGCTGTTGGTCAGACATTCCCGCATGGCAATCACAAATATGCGATATATTTCCTCCTGCTTCGGTAATTCGCCAGCCATTTCTACTTTTACGCCGATGGTACTGGCATCCCGCAAAAATTCTGCAAACTCCCCGCGCTCCTGGGGGTATTCATTGTCATTTTTAATGGTTCTGATCGCTTTTTGAAACAATAGAAGGCTGTCTGCGGCCTCCTGGGATACCTGCTCTTGCTGCAAAATCTGCCGCATAGCAATGATCCCCGCCCCCATCTGGTCATGCAGTTTGGTTTTTGCCGACAGGACTTCCGTTTCTTTTGTCAATGTCAGTACATTATCCGAAAGAATCTTTAAGTCACGGGAGAATTTTTTGAGCTGCTCAGTCTGTTCCTTGAGCCTCAGTCCCTTTTCGTAAAGTTCAGTCACATCTGAGAAGACCGCCTCTGTGTAAAGCGTGCCGTCTGGCACAGTTATCTCCGTCTGGGAGTAGCGCCAAGCCTTACCATCGGGGAACAGATAGGTCTGCTCTTCATCAGGGAGCCTTACAACACCGCTTTTCCTGTCACACTCTGTAAGTGCCTGCCGCAATTCATCGAAGTGCTGGAGATCGCTTTGCGCCAGTATGCGGAACAAGCGGTGCATTTGTAGATTGCACAGTTTGAGCTCACCCGATGGGGTGAAATAGCCAATCGCGCTGGGCAGCATATCAATTGCCTGCTTCACGGAATTGTGGCTGAGTGTCCGGTCTTGCCGACAGATCAACACAGCGGTTTGACCAAGGAGCAAAATACCCACCATGCCAGCGATGCACCACAGTGACCACATTGGAAATGGCAGCAAAGGATTGACAGGAAGTCCATCGGCCTTTTTGTCAAAGGCATCCCCGGCAATGCACAGCAGGATCAGCAAAGCGATAAATGCCCCGGCGTTCAGAAGCCTGCACCGTCTGCTCCCACCTCGGTCAAGGGATGCAAGAAAAAGAAACACGTCCAATATCAAAGAAAAGAACAGGCAGATCATCCATACGGACTGTTCCATTTCAGAGGATAAATAGAATGTTGTCACGTTTGTCCACCCGCCTTCCCGATGCGGAGGATAAAGCGCCATACGCCATCCTCAAAGGAGCAGCTTTCACAGGCATCCCGAAAATCTGCAAGGGAGCTTTCGCACTCCACCTCCAGACGGAGGATGATCGAATCAGCAAGAATACGCGCTTTCAACCAAACAAAGCACAGATCATCTATGGCGGCCTCCACAACTTTCTCAAAAAAGTCATAAATCAAGATTGCGTCCTGGGTAAAGATTTTACTGCTCTTCGGAATGTCCACTTCACATTCGACGCCCATCAGTTTCAAGTTTGAAAAGGATTCCTCCATGCAAAGGGCCAGTTCTGTGGTATCGGTGGTTTCTGTTTTTTCACGGATAAAGATCAGGTTGCCTCTGCGTTTTATGTAAGCGCCGATTACAGTGATCTTCGCAAGCAGACTGCGACGCTTTTCTGGATTTCCTTCTTCGTTATACTGGTAAAACAGGTCGTTCAATAAATTGATCTGATGGGCGGTTTCTTCCTGCAAAAGATCATAGAGACGATTCTTTTCCCGCAAGGTGTGGATCTCCAGCTTGATACGATAATTTTCCTGTTCCAGATGGTTGCTTTCTGCAATGGTTTCCTTGTTTTCTTCCAACTTTTCAAGCAGGGCAGTAATATCTGTTATATCTTCCTGCCAATACACATGACCGCCTTCGATAGGGTAACTTTTTAGCAGGGTATGTTTATCAAGATTGACGGCGCCCGCCTCTGCCGCACACAGGATTCGTTCAGAAAGCACAGGTGAATTTGCGGAGGCGTAGCGGATCTTATGGTCGTTATCGGCAATTTGGGCGCCGAAGGTCCCGGACTTAAACAGCTCGTCATAGCCGGTGTTGGTCTGGATCAATCCGCACTGGATACAGCTTTCCAGTATGGCGGTAAACATCAGGCACTGCACCGCTGTAATATCTCCGCCTATCACTTGCATCCACCTGGCTCCGCTGACGTAGATAAAGGCATATATAATGGAGCAGGACAGCAGAAGTGCCGGTAAGTATTTTCTCCTTTGCGCCAAACGGCATTTGATGAGCATGATCACAAAGGCGGTCAGCGCACAGACAATTTCCCACCCGATAACAAAAAAATATCCGTACTCGTATCCGTTATCCGTATCGCTCCAAACCGCTCCGGCCGGGAAGGAAAAAACAAGCTGATGGAGATCGTTTGTCAGCACCAGCAGCAGAAAGAACAGGGTGGGAAGATAGAGCAGTCTTGTCCATTTCGGCAGATGGTAGCTTTCCGGCTTACCCAGCGACATGGAAACAAACACGGAAAGCAGAGGTATGAACAGCATAGGACAATAGTACCAGTACCATAGAT
>JAETSN010000029.1 GCA_021769625.1 [Clostridium] symbiosum
GCAGCATCACCAGCACCAGACCCGCATAAAGCTGGCCGTACTGCGCAGCGGACTGCTGTGCCTGCGTGAGCTGCATCAGTCCCACCGGAAGCGTCTTTCCCCCCTTCGGATCAGACAACAGCGTCATCGCGATGATATACTCATTCCAGAAGGAGAGGAAGTTAAACAGAATGACCGTTATGATCGAGGGCTGCGCCATCGGGAAAATGATCTTCAGCATTGTTGTCCCATAGCCCGCCCCGTCTATATAAGCCGCCTCCTCATAGTCATGCGCCAGCGTTGAAAAATATCCCGACAGCAGATAGATTGTAAAAGGAAGCGCCGTCGCGGCATAGACCACAGCCAGCACAAAAATATTGTTCAGAAGAAAACCGTTTCCGATCAGTCCTTTTAAAAATTTATCGCCGTCCACCAGCATCAGAAAGATCGGCACAACGATATAGTTCACGTTGATGAACAGCCCGCCCATAAACGCCGCGTTCAAAAATTTGCGTCCCCTGAACTCAAAGCGAGATAACACATACGCCGCCGGAAGCGCCACGACCAAGAGGAGCAGCAGCGCCAGCGCCGTGACCACCACGGAGTTGAGCATATAGTCCCCCATCCGCGCCTTTCCCCACGCATCGATAAAGTTCTGGAAATAAAAACCCGCCGGCATCGCCCAGGGATTGCCGTAAAATTCACTGTTTTCCTTGATGGAAGCCATAAATACCCACGCCACCGGGATGATGATCGTAACCGCCAGCGTGATGAGCGCCACATAGATAAATGCCTTGTACAGCCTGTCGGCTGATGATCTTTTCGTCCGTTCCATTGCCTGCCCTCCTTAAAATTCCAGCGGTTCGCGCTTTGTGACTGCATTGACAAGTGCCGACAGCCCAAAAGAGAACACAAACACAAGGGCGCCGATCGCCATACCGAACCCGTAGGACGAGTTGGTGTAAGCCTGCTTATACATATAGGAAAGCGCTACTTCGGATGCGCCGTTCGGGCCTCCGGACGTCATCGCCTTTACAAACAGAAACGCCATATTGATCGTACTGATGATAAAGAACGTCAGCGTGGTCCGGATATTTGTCCAGATGAGGGGCAGCGTGATCTGGAAAAACTGCGTGATCCGTCCTGCGCCGTCCAGACTGGTGCTCTCATACAGGCTCTGCGGGATGCTTGCCATGGACGCCATATACATGACCATATAATAACCGATCGCCTGCCATACCATGGCGATGATCAGGCTGGTCATGACCATATCCTCCCCCTTCCAGAGGATCGCCACCGTCTTTCCCGAAAACAGGGACAACAGACTGTTCAGCGTGCCGTTGTTCGTGTCATAGATCGCGCTGAAAATAGCGGAGATGACCACGACCGAGAGAATATTCGGAATGTAGAAAATGACCCGGAAGAAATTCTGCCCTTTGATCTTCTCCCTCGTCAGGATCGCCGCAAACACCAGTGCAAAACCAAAAGTGATGATCGTCACCACCACGATCAGCAGGATCGTATTCTGCATGGAGCGGATAAAGTTTGTATCTTTCAGGAGACGCGCAAAGTTATCAAGCCCCACAAAGTCCTCCGTCGTAGAGTATGCGCTCCGTTTGAACAGAGACATCCTAAATACATTGATGGTCGGAATTATCATAAAAACAGTGAACAGGATCACTGCCGGCGCCGCACACAGGAAAATAAAGCCGCTGCGGCCTGATCGTTTTTTCATAGATCAAAACACCCCCTTTAAAAAAACGGTGGCAGACACTGCCACCGTTTTCAATCGTATTCCTTACTGCACCAGATTTTCACGCATCTGATCGTTGTACTCTTTAATACCTTCAACCCACTGGTCTTTCGTCATGTTGCCGGATACCAGAGAGTTTACGGGATCGAACCATACTTCACGGTTCGTCACGCTGACCACCTGGCCGTCATATGCCGCAAAGTTGCCCATCGCAGCTTTCGCGCCGTTGTCATAGATCGCGTAGAACATCTGATTGTCGCCTTCCAGCTTCTCTGCAATATTCAGTACGGGCTGGATCGCACCTGCTTTTGCAAAGATCTCGCATGCCGCATCGCTGTACAGGAACGCCACAAACTGTTTTGCTTCGTCCTGATGCTCTGCACCTGCCGGAATCCATGCCTGCTCAAACCAGGTATAGCTGTAGCCGTCGCCGCCTGCTTCCACTGCCGGAAGTGCGGTCATGCCCCATTTGAAGCCGTCTGCCCTGGGTGCTTCCGCCATCTCGCCTACGATCCATGTGCCGTTCGGCATAAACAGAGCCTTGTTGTCAAGGACTAACTGCTGGTTCTTTGTGAAATCCTGATCGTTTGCCTGTGCCGGTGTTGTGGGCTCGGTATATTCTGCGAGTTTTGCCACGATATCGAAGCAGGTCTGTGCTTCCGGCGTATCCCAGATGCCTTCCTCATAGTTGGTCGCCTTGTCGAAGAAATCAGCACCGCCTACGGAATACATCAGCGCATAGAAAAAAGCGTCAAAGTAACCTGTCGTCGGATATGTAAACAGGGAAATCCCTTCCGCTTTTGCCTTGTCGCCAAGCTCCCACATCTCATCCCATGTTGTCGGAACGCTCCAGCCCTTTTCTTCGAAAAGTCCCGCATTGTAGAACAGCCCGCAGGGAGAATAGAACATCGGAGCCAGATAGGTCTTTCCGTCGCCGTAAGGGTTGGTCAAACTTGTCTCTGTGAAACCGCCCGCGATCTTATCGCCCACCACTGCGCTCTCACCGGGAACGGTCATGGACAATACATCGGTGATATCCACGATATTCTGGTCTTTGATGAAGGTCTCTGTCAGCGCTTTCTCACGCCCTGTCGCCAGATGGATCACATCCGGGAAATCCCCCGCCTGCATGGACGGTCCGATCACATCTTCCAGATTCTTATCCGTGATCAGTTCCACGTTAATGCCTGTCTCAGCCGTAAATGCATCACAGACTTCCTGCCACATCTCGCTGCCGTAAGCCGTCTCGATGGCTGCTACGGTGATTGTTGTTCCCTCTGCAGGCGCTTCTGCTTCCGCCGCCTCTTCTGCCGGCGCTTCGCTTTCGCTTGCCGCAGGCGCTTCCTCTGCCGGAGCCGCAGGCGCATTGTCCGCGCTGCTGCCGCAGCCTGCCAGCATGGACATTACCATTGCCGCTGCAAGAAGGACACTAAGTATCTTTTTCATAATGGTTTACCTCCTGTAATATAATATTTGATAGCAGGTTCACAGTAATTCTCAGCTACCTGACATAAGTATAACAGTATCACCCTATGTTTCCTATCTCAATGTTGCTTACTTTTTTATAGATATTGTTCACTTAGGCTATTTTTATATTATATGCTTATTTTTATTCCTGTTATCTGTACAGGTTGACCAATGATTCTGTGATTTCCGCTCTGTTTTTACGGCAATTTTTCTTTGTCATCTCGGATATCCCTTGTTTTCCCTATGAAAAAGAATTATAATAGACACAATAGACAAAATTTTCATCCTGTCATCCTGTCCGGTCTTTCGTCGATTTTTTATAATTATTGTTATCATATTTTAAAAAGAGCAATATTTATATACACCGTAAAGTTTTATCTTCAAAGGAGGTTTCCGCCTATCATGAGTACCAGCCGTTATATCCTCGACCCGCTCGCCGTCAACCCCGTCGACCGCTCCGTCACCAGACTTCTCTATATCAGCATCGCCCGCTACAGCAGTGAATGGAACTCCATCCTGCACACCCATCCCTGCGCCGAGGTATTTTTTGTCACCGACGGTTCCGGTTTCCTGAAAACAGACGACCAGTCCGTGCCCATCAGCACAAACGATGTCATCATCGTGAATTCCAACATAGAACACACCGAAGTCAGCTCCGAGGAGCACCCTCTCGAATACATCGTCATGGGTGTGGACGGCCTTGAGGCGATCTCCGGCGAGAACGGGGAAAACGGCTACTCCATCGTCCATTTCCAGACCGGCGGGGAACAGATCCTCTTTTATCTGCGCAGCCTTTTAAAAGAGATCGAAAACAAATATCCCGGCTATAACACCGTCTGTCAGGACCTCCTCGAGGTCGTCCTGCTGCTTCTGATGCGGCACAGCCGCTTTACCGTAACCTTTGTGCCCGCCGCCCGCAAGTCCAGCAAGGAATGCGCTATCGTGCGCCGCTATATCGAAAACCATTTCAAGGAAAACCTGACCCTCGATGATCTGGCGGCTCTCGCCCACATCAGCAAATATTATCTCGTGCATGCTTTCAGCCGCGAGTACGGTACATCCCCCATCAATTACCTGCTCTCCTGCCGCATTCAGGAAAGTTTGTACCTTTTATCAAAGACCCAGATGTCCCTGTCCCAGATCTCGGGAACGCTGGGATTTTCCTCCCCCAGCTATTTTTCCCAGAGTTTCAGGCGGATGCAGGGGATCAGTCCGATCGAATACAGGAAGCAGATGAAAGATGGTGGGGATTAAGACAGGGAGAAGTTTTCACTTCTCCCTGTCTGCATATCATTTTATTTATATGACTGTGTTTATGCTAAAAACTCTTTCGCTTTCTTGTAGATGCTCTCGCCGTCCAGGCCGTATTTAACGACCAGCGCCGCCGCCGGACCGGATTCCCCGAAGGTGTCGTTGATACCGATCTTCAGAACGGGAGTGGGCTGCTTTGCGCAGAGCGCATCGCATACCGCGCTGCCCAGGCCTCCGATCACGGAATGTTCTTCTACGGTGATGACCTTGCCTGTCTTCTTTGCGGACGCGACGATCAGGTCTTCATCCAACGGTTTGATCGTGTGGATATTGATCACCTCTGCGTCTACACCGTCCGCTGCCAGTTTCTCCGCCGCCGCCAGCGCTTCCGCCACACAGATGCCGGAAGCTACGATAGTCACATCTTTTCCTTCCTTTAATACAACGCCCTTGCCGATCTCGAACTTGTAGTCCGGATCATCGTTGATCACGGGCACCGCCGCACGGCCGAATCTCAGATATACAGGGCCTTCATGGTTGATAGCCGCTTCCACTGCCGCCTTCGCCTCCACATCATCCGCCGGAACGATGACCGTCATGCCCGGGATCGTGCGCATCAGCGCCACATCCTCGTTGCACTGATGGGTCGCGCCGTCCTCTCCCACGGTGATGCCTGCATGGGTCGCGCCGATCTTAACATTCAGGTGGGGATAACCGATGGAATTGCGGACCTGCTCGAAGTTTCTGCCCGCCGCAAACATCGCAAAGGAGCTGATAAACGGGATCTTTCCGCAGGTAGCAAGCCCTGCGGCGATGCCTGTCATATTACATTCCGCGATACCGCAGTCGATATGTCTGTCAGGGAATGCTTTCTTAAAAACGCCGGTCTTGGTAGCGCCCGCCAGATCGGCATCGAGCACCACCAAATTCGGATATTTTGCACCGCACTCAGCAAGTGCATTACCATAACTTTCTCTTGTTGCAATCTTCTTTACATCTGCCATGATCATTCACCTGCTTTCTTCAATTCTTCATCGATTTTCTCAAGGTCCGCCATCGCCACGGCAAATTCCTCGTCGCTTGGCGCCTTGCCGTGCCAGCCCGCATTGTTCTCCATGAAGGATACGCCTTTGCCCTTCACACTCTTCATGATGATAGCGCAGGGCATTCCCTTCGTCTCCCTCGCCTCTTTCATCGCCGCACGGATCTCGTCAAAGTTATGCGCATCGATGTTGATCACATGGAAATTGAATGCCTCAAACTTCTTATCGATGGGGTAAGGGGAACATACATCCTCGATCTTACCGTCGATCTGCAGGCCGTTGTTATCCACGATCACGACCAGATTGTCCAGTTTCCGGGCGCCTGCGAACATAGCTGCCTCCCAGATCTGCCCCTCCTGAATCTCGCCGTCCCCTAAGAGAGCGTAGGTTCTGTAAGTTTTTCCATCCATCTTAGCGGCTAACGCCATCCCTACCGCTGCGGAGAGTCCCTGTCCCAGAGAACCGGAGGACATATCGATTCCCGGCGTCTCCTGCATGCAGGGATGTCCCTGCAGCCTCGAACCGATGTGGCGCAGTGTCAGAAGCTCTTCCACCGGAAAATAACCTCTGTTTGCCAGTGTCGAATAAAGCCCCGGAGCCGTGTGCCCTTTGGAGAGCACGAAACGGTCGCGGTCTTCCATTTTCGGATTCTTCGGGTCGATGTTCATCTCCTCGAAATACAGGTAGGTAAAGAGATCTGCCGCGGACAGGGATCCGCCGGGATGTCCGGCTTTCGCGCTGTGAACGGCCCTCACAATTCCTTTACGAACCTCATTTGCAGTTTTTTGCAATTCCAGGTTTGTCATTTTTCATTCTCCTATCTTAGTTCCGCATCTGTTTTCAGATGCTGTTTTATTAATTTAACGGATATTTATCCGTAAGGCTCTTAACGATCGCCCTCGCCTCGGGCACTTTCTCCTCGCCGCCGTCGATGATCAGCGTGATCGCTTCCGCTATTTTGTCCATATCTTCCGTTTTCATTCCTCTGGACGTTACGGCGGGCGTTCCTAACCTGATACCGCTTGTAACGAAAGGTTTCTGGGGATCGTTCGGGATCGTGTTCTTGTTTGCCGTGATATGGGCTTCATCCAGAAGCTTTTCGATCGCCTTTCCGGTCAGTCCCTTTTTGCTCAGATCCACCAGCATCAGGTGATTGTCCGTACCGCCGGATACGATATCCACGCCCCTGTCCATCAGTCCTTTGCAGAGCGCCTGCGCGTTGTCCACGATCTGCTGCTGGTACTGCTTAAACGCCGGTGTGAGCGCTTCCTTGAAGCAGACCGCCTTCGCCGCGATCACATGCATCAGTGGGCCCCCCTGGGTTCCCGGGAAGATCGCCTTGTTGAAGTTGTACTTATCCGCCGCTTCCTGATTGCAGAGGATCATGCCGCCTCTGGGCCCCCGCAGCGTCTTATGGGTCGTGGTGGTCGTCACATCCGCATAGGGGATGGGGCTGGGATGCACGCCTGCCGCCACAAGGCCCGCGATATGCGCCATATCCACCATCAGCACCGCGCCCACTTCGTCCGCGATCTCACGGAATCTCTTAAAGTCGATGGTCCTCGCGTAGGCGGAAGCGCCGGCGATGATCATCTTCGGCTTACATTCCAGCGCGATCTCCCTGACTTTATCGTAGTCGATGAATCCTTCGTCATTCACGCCGTAGGGCACACAGTGATAATATTTGCCGGACATATTCACCGGTGAGCCGTGGGATAAATGTCCGCCGTGGTCCAGGTTCATTCCCATATAGGTATCCCCCGGGTTAAGGACCGCAAAGAACACCGCCATATTCGCCTGCGCGCCGGAATGGGGCTGTACGTTCACATAGTCGCAGCCGAAAAGCTCCTTTGCCCGCTCCCTCGCCAGATTTTCCACCACATCCACGCACTCGCAGCCGCCGTAGTAGCGCTTTCCCGGATATCCTTCCGCATATTTATTCGTAAGCGGGCTTCCCATAGCCGCCATCACTGCCCTGCTCACCCAGTTTTCGGAAGCGATCAGTTCAATATGGCTGCTCTGCCTCTCCTGCTCCGCTGCGATGGCATCCGCAATCTCCGCATCCACCGCCTTGATTTCATCAAATGAGTACATCGCTCACTCTCCCTTCTGTCTTTCCATCCTCTGAATTTCTATTCTGCCTGCACTGTTGTCAAAACAGTATCCACATTGTCTAGATTATACCATATCATACAATAAGAAGAAACATAATTTTGCCATATCATCCTTATTTCAGTAAATGCAGGATCCCTGGCTGAACTGTCACAGGTTTCTCCGATGCTCATTCCCCGGCGGCATCATTTTGTCTGCGCTTTTCTTCCATTGCTTTCTTCAGGTTTCTCGCCCTGTCCTTCACGCGGGGATTGGGGGCAGACTGCAGGATACCTGCGATCAGGCGGTTTGCCAGATCATACTCATCAAAACGCATCGCCATGGCAGCGATCAGATAATCCACCGTAAACTGATCCATCCCGCACATGGGGAACCCCTCCGACCGCCTTGCCGTCTGAAACCCGTCCAGTGCATTGCGGAGAAATTCGTTCTCCTTATCCTCACACTGTTTCTTCTGCACCTCATAGTCCGGCTGGTCTTTGTCGAGATGCGCCGCCTTGCCGCGCAGTATCCACGCCGTCTTCAGACAGATATACGCCTTTTCGCTGGCTTTCGCCCGTTTCACGATGGCATTGGCAAGCGCCATCTGATAGCGCTTAAGGGCATCATCATAAGTATAGATCTCCTGTGTTTCCTCCTGCTGCTTAAAATGTTCGGAGATCGCGCTCTTAATGTTCTTTATCTGCAGCGGTGTGACAAATTCAAAAAACCTGCTGAGCGCCGTATACCCGCACTGCGGGCACATGATCACATCATATTTCAACACGTCGAGCTGTTCATAGTACGGGCGGAGATCCTGATCGCTCCCGACCAGCCTTGCCTTTCCGCTCCTGACCACCTTTGCCTTAAATTTCCCGTCGCACACGGGACAGGAGCAGGACTTATCAAAAAGAAAGTCCTGTTCCCGCACAACCTTGCCTGCCGGTTTGTCTGTTTCCATATTATCCGCCTTCTCCGATTTCTCATACACTTCCATATTTTCCAGATCGCCCAGACCAAAATGCGCCAATCCTGACAATAAACCCATAATATATCCTTTCAAAACTAGCAGGTCGCCCCACCCACAAGGTGTTTCTGTGCTTTGATGACCTCATCCTTGCGGGCAAGCAGCTCATCGCTCATCAGCTTATCCTGCACATACTCAAATCCGAGCCTGTCGATCGTATCCGCAAAACGCTCGCCCGTGATCCCCTCATCCCGGAAAAACAGGATCGCTTTTTCGATGATCTGCAATACCTCTTCCTTGTCCGTAAAGATCTTATCCAGCGCCTTTCCGTGGGCGATCTTCTTGCCCCAGCGCCCGCCGATATAAATGCGGTAACCTGTCTCCGCCTCTTTCACTGCCCCGAACGGACATTTTCCGATGCAGCGCCCGCAGTGGTTACACAGCGTCTTATCAATCTTTAATTTTCTCTCGCCGTTTGCCTCTTCCACCTTCGCGTCTTTCAGCGGACAGTTGTTCTCCACCTGACAGATCTTACAACCTTTACAGAGACTCTCATCCACCACCGGCACCCTCTGGCCGACTACGCCCAGATCGTTCAGGTCCGGCTTCACGCAGTTGTTGGGACAGCCGCCCACCGCGATCTTGAATTTGTGGGGCAGTTTCACATCGTTAAATCCTTTGTAGAACCTCTCATGGATCTCCTCCGACAGCGCAAAGGTATCGATCAGCCCGTACTGGCAGGTCGTGCCCTTACAGGACACCACAGGGCGCACTTTGGAACCTGTGCCGCCGGTCTCCAATCCCTCCCGCATCAGATATTCCCGCACTTCTTCAATCTTATCGTAGGGAACGCCCTGGATCTCCAGCGTCAGTCTCGTGGTCATGGTCACTTCCCCGGTGCCGTATTTTTCAGCCGCCTCCGCGATGCACTGCTGTTCCTTCGCCGTGATCTTGCCGTTTCTTGTGATCACACGCACATTGAAGCGGTCGGGATGGTTCTTATCCTGCAGGCAGCCGAGCGCCTTCACCCGCTTCACATCCTCCGCCGATACAGTGGATTTTGCCCCTTCCACTTTCACCTCATTGAATGTGATGCCGCCTTCCAGCACCCTTGTATTCGTATAGCCATAGGCTTTCAGCCTGTTCTGCAAAAAGTATCCTCTCTTGCCCTTCGCGCAGACAAGCAGCAGCTTCGCGTCCTTCTCAATGTCTTCTATCGGGCCGTTCACTTTGGACAGGTTCACCCAACGCGCCCCCGGTATCTTTGCCTCCGGCATCACATCGAGCACCTGATACCCTTTCGCCGCTCCCGCCAGATACGCCGCCGGCGTGATGGTCTCAAACGCTCCTGCCAGTTTGTTTTCCATGATATAACAGATCTGCACGAAGGGATGGATCGCTGTGGAGAAGGGCGGCGCGTACGCCATATCCATGTTCTCAAAATCTTCCACCTTCGCGCCCAGGGAGATTCCCGTCACCGCGATATCCACGATCTTATCCACCGCGCCCGCGCCAAGCACCTGCACGCCCAGCACTCTATGGGAGTCTTTATCCGCCACCAGTTTGATGATAAAGCTGTCCGCGCCGGGATAATAGTGGGCTTTGTCATCCACCACTGCCAGCACGGTCTCCGCGTCATATCCTGCCGCCTTTGCCTGTCCTTCCGTCAGCCCCGTCTTGCCGGCGTTCAAGCCCGGCAACTTCACAACGCCCGTGCCAAGACAGCCCGCGTACTCCTTGTCTTTGCCGCTTAACACCTGCGCCAGCGTCCTGCCCGCATAGTTGGCTGTGGAGCCCATCGGCGACCACTGGGGCGCGCCGGTCAGGCGGTTTTTCACCATACAGCAGTCCCCCGCCGCATAGACATCGGGCACATTCGTCGCCATCTTTCCATCCACCACGATAGTGCCCCGCTCCATCACAAGGCCGCTGTCCTTCAAAAACGCCGTGTTGGGGCGGATGCCCACGCTCATCACCACCACGTCAGCGCCAAATACACCGGCATCTGTCTTCACGCCCGCCGCTTTTTCCGTTCCTTCCACCGCTTCCACTTTCACACCGGTATGTACGGAGATGCCGCTCTTCTTCAGCTGCTTTTTCGCAAAATCAGCCATCTCGGGATCCAGAATGCCGGGCAGGATCTGCGGCGCCAGATCCACCACCGTCACCATCAGCCCCTGCGCCTTCACATTTTCCGCGATCTCCAGCCCGATAAAACCGCCGCCCACCACGACAGCCTTTTTACAGTGATTCTCCTGAATATAATTTCTCAACTCGATCGCGTCGTCCGGCGTGCGCATCTTGAAAACGCCGGGCAGCCCTGCCCCCGGAATGGGCGGCACGATGGGAGATGCCCCCGTTGCGATGATCAGCCTGTCGTAACCGTACTCCACCGTCTCCCCGGTGGAAACTTTCTTTGCCTGAACCTTCTTTCCGGCGAAATCAATCTGCTCCGCCTCCACCCCGGTATGCACCGTAACTCCGGTCAATCCTTCATACTTCTTTGGCGTATTGACGATCAGCTCCTCCCTGCTCCCGATCAGCCCGCCCACATAGTAGGGCAGCCCGCAGCCCGCGTAAGAGATATCCTCCCCCTTCGTAATGATCGTAACCTCCGCACTGCGGTCCTCCCGCATGCACTTTGCGGCAGCCTTCGTTCCCGCGGCCACGCCTCCGATAACCAACACCTTCATCTTATTTCTCCTCTCTTTTCTTTATGGCTTCTCCTGCTTTTGTATCATGCAGTTATATTTTTCTTTCTTCCGCACAAGCCTCTCTATCAAACAGCTGCTTCCCCCTGCGGGCGTCACATACTGACTCTCTCCCCGATCTCCGCCATCTTCGCGTCACAGAGCCTCGTGTCGCCATGCACTCTGGAGTAGGCGAGATATCCGTTCATCCGGTCGATCTTCGTGAGATTCCTGCTGCCGCACTTCGGGCAGACGTCCATCTCCAGCTCCTGATGTCCGCAGTCGTCGCAGTAGGCCAGCGACAGGTTCACTCCCTCGTAAAAACCCATCTCCATCGCCCGCCTCACAAGTGTGCGGATCGCTTCCGCATTATAGTCCACAGGATATTTTACATACTGGATCTTCCCGCCGTTGAACAGATCCCAGAACCGCTTCTCCAGATCCTGCTTTTCAATCGGCGTGATCTGCTCCGTCACATGGCAGTGGAAACTGTTGGAGACATATGCCCTGTCCGAAACCCCCTCTATAATACCATATTTTGCCCGGAACTGCTCCACCTGCAGCCCGCAGAGATTTTCCGCCGGTGTGCCGTAGATCGCGTAGAGCCGCTTATCCTCCTTCTTAAACTGTCCCACTTTGTCGTTGATATACCGCATCACTTCCAGCGCAAAAGCCCCGTCCTCCACCAGAGACTTTCCGTTATAGAGCACCTGCAGCTCATTTAACGCCGTGATGCCAAAACTCGCCGTGGCGGAGGCAAGCATCGGTTTGATCTTGTCATGGAAACCCAGATGTCCGCCGTAAAAACCGCCCTCACAGTACCCCAGCGGATTATTCGAAGCTTTCATCTCCCCCAGATAAGCGTAAGTCCGCAGGTGCAGCCGCCTGATCAGCTCCAGATAATAGTCCAGCACCTCGTAAAAATCCCGGCTCTCCTGCCTCGCCTTCGCTAAGATCATCGGCAGATGGAGCGACACCACCCCGATGTTGAACCGCCCCACAAAGACCGGCTTATCCTCCTGATCTGCCGGTTCCATACCGCCCCGCTCATACCACGGGGACAAAAACGCCCGACAGCCCATGGGGGAGACCACCCTGCCGTATTTTTTGTACATTTCCGCCACATAACCCTCCCCGGTCAGGGAAAGCCAGTCCGGATACATGGTCTTCGCGGAGCAGGCGATCCCCGCCTCAAAAAGCTCCTCCAGCTCACCCCCCGGCCCGTGCAGATCCTTATCATACAGAAAAACGATCTTCGGGAACAGCACCGGCTTTTTATGTCCCTTCTTTCCCTGCCCGCCCTTCCGTACATTAAGCAGCGTCTTTGTGGCGAGGCGGGCAAACCTGTCTTTTCCGAGTCCCGCCGTCACCGTGATGAACGGATAGTCCCCGCGGCTTGACGCCACGGTATTAAATTTATACTCCCAGCCCTGAAAGCCCTGCTCCATCTCTTTACAGAGATCTTTCCACGCCTGTTCCTCGGCTTTCTCCTCCGAAAGCCCCAGAGAGAGATATTTCTCCAGATTCCTGCCGTAGGACTTCTCCGCATAGGGCACCAGCAGCTTATCCACCTCCGGCACCGTAAAACCGCCGTACTGCTGGCTTGCCGCCGACAGCACGATATCCCCCATCACATCAAAGGCGGTATCCAGCGTTTTCGGCTCATTATACCAGACATTTCCCATCTCAAAGCCGCCCTTTAACACCTCGCCGATATCAAAGAGACAGCAGTTCATCGTATCCCGCCTTGCGGACATATCATGAATATAGATATAACCGTCATGGGCAGCCTGTATCTCCTCCCTCGTCAGGAAAAATTTCTGATACATCTCCCGGTTCAGCTGGTTGAATATCAGGCTCCGTCTCGTGGAGACAAGGGCAGAATCCGTGTTTGCATTCTCCTTATCCCCGATATACATGATAGACTGGCTCTTTTTATAAACCTCATCCAGCATTTTGACAAAATCCTGCTTGTAATTCCGGTAATCCCGGTAGCTCTTCGCCACCGCAGGATTGATCTGCTCCAGAGCGTACTCCACCACATGGTGCATGACTTCGATAGGGATGCCGGTCATCTGTTCCTCTTCCACTTTTGCAATGACAAGTTCACAGATCTTCCCTTTCTCCTCCTCCGTCAGTGTTGCCATCACACGGTACGCGCTCTTGCCCACCGCATCGATGACCTTCTGCACCTGGAAGGGCTCTTTGCTGCCGTCCTTTTTTATGATATGGATCTGATAACGCGGTTTATACTTTTCGTTGTAATTGGTTTCCATAAGATTTCCTTTAATCGTTTTCAATCAGTTGTTTTCCAATATTTCTGTCAGATAACTCCGGTACCCCTCCCTTACCTGCTCCGGCGCTGTCACTTTTACATCCTTCCCGATGCCCGCAAGCCAGCCGTAAAACTGTCTGCTGACCATCACCTTGACATGCACCGCAAACCGTTCTTCGGAAAGTTTCTGCAGAGAGACATCCTTCCCGAAACGGTCCAGCACTACGCCCACCAGATAATTCGGAAAACTCAGCGTCACCATCATTTCCTCCCCGCCGTACATGCCGAATGTTTTCGCCGAGTAAGCCGACAGATCACATTTCTTAAAAACTTCCTCCCCCTCACGGCGCTCCGGCAGCATCTCTATCGGCCCGATCTTATCCACCCTGAAATGCTTCAACATCCCCGCCTGCGCATCATAACCGATCAGATAATAGTTTTCATCATTCCACATCAGCGACCAGGGACTGATCCGATAAGGTCTTCCGCCCCTCCTCGGCACCAATTTCTTCTGCAGATTCCACTCCAGATACAAAAAAGAAATCTGCCTGTTCTCATGGATTGCCGTATGGATTGCATCCACATGATAGTAAATACTCTCGTTCTCATTTTTGATCTGTTCCGACGTGTAGACCTGACGCTGCAGCTGCACCGCCTCGTATCTGCTCGTGAGTTTTTCGATCTTCCTGATCAGCTGTTCCGACTTGGACTTCGTGATAAAACGAGATGCGGAAACCGCATCTACGAGAAGCTTGCACTCCGGCAGTTCGAAATCCCTGGATGCCAGATAATAACCGCCGTTTCCTCTGGATGTATCAAAACCGATATCCACCCCAAAATCCATCAGACAGTTGATATCATGGTAAACGCTCTTCCGCTCCGCACTGATATCTTCCGCTTTCAGTTTTTCCAGCAGAACAGCCATCGGCATCGGATGCTGCTCGTCCGTCTGCTCGGCCAGGATCTTCAAGAGGTATAATAATTTCAGTTTTTGATTTTCTGATTTCGGCATGGTCACTCCCCATTCACAAATTTACATCAGGCACATCTTTCCACGATTCCGAACAACTCCCGCAGATTCCCGATCTCATACTCGACATGCAGCCCCCCGCCATCTTCCTGATGCGCCGGGAATGGTTTCCCCTTCGGGTTATACCAGCAGGCATCCACCCCTGCATTGTTCGCGCCCCGCATATCAGAAGTCAGGGAATCCCCCACCAGCAGGGCTTTGTCCTTTCTGAACCCCGGAAGGTCCGCAAAGGCGATCTCAAAAAACTCCCTCCGCGGCTTTTCATACCCTATTACATCCGATATAAAAACCTGATCGATCAGCCTGTCAAACCCGGAATTTTTCATCTTGATCCGCTGCGTGATGAGAATGCCATTGGTGACAATATGCTGCTTTATCCCCATCTCCTTAAATTCTTTCACGATCTCATAGGAATCATCCACATAATATGTCTTTGTGCCCAGTTCCCGCTCGTACTGTTTCTGCATCAGCTCCGGATCGATATGATCGATTCCCGCCTGAATAAAAAATTCTTTAAACCTTCCCGGCAGCAGTTCCTTTTTCTCTATCTCGCCCCGCTCCAGCCTCTCCCAGAATTTTTCATTGATTCCGGAATACAATGCCAGCATTTCCTCTGTCATCGTGACGCCGTGGCTTTTTAAACACACACCCAGCGCATACCGCTCCGACTTCTTAAAATCCAGTAGCGTACCGTCCAGATCCCATAAAATTGTATCGTATTTTGGCATAAAATGTCTTCCTTCGTCTCATCCGGCCCACAGAGCCGCGCTTTTGTCCCCCAAAAAAGCAAAAGATGTCCATGCATCCATGAACATCCCTTTTTGTCATGCCTTGCCGGCTTCCTCCGCGGCACCGCCTTCCGGCACAATCTTTGCATCTTTGCTCTTTCTCCACTTAATTCCGATAAAGCATGCCGCAACCACTAAAGCCGCCGCGATCACAAAAAGAATGGCATACGCCAGAAAATTTAATCCGAATAACGCTCCAGCACTCATCGTCCGTTCCTTCTTTCTTCAATAATATGTTTATATTATTTTATTTTTCTTTAGTGGCTATTATATCATTCACAGCCCCGTATCGTCAAGTAAGTCCTCGCCGTCCGCCGCGCCCGTCGCAAGGGTATCGCAGCGCTCATTCTCCGGATGTCCGTCATGTCCTTTCACCCAGATAAACTGCACCTGATGGGGCTCCATCGCCTTTAAAAGCCTCTTCCACAGATCCACGTTTTTCACCGCGCCGCCGTCCGCCTTTTTCCAGTTCTTTTTCAGCCAGCCGCCGACCCAGTTTTTCTCAAACGCGTCCACCAGATATTTGGAGTCGGAGACCAGTTCCACCCGGCAGGGTTTTATCAGCGCTTCCAGCCCGGCGATCGCCGCCATCAATTCCATGCGGTTATTCGTCGTTTTTTTATATCCTGCGCTATACTCCCTCTCATGCAGCGTTCCTTTACTGTCCACATACTGCACTACAGCGCCATATCCTCCGGGGCCATCCGGATTTCCTCTCGCCGCCCCGTCCGTATATATTTTTACATCCATATCAGATAACCATGCCCTTTCCCATCGCGATGTCGTCTTCAATGCCATTAGCCAGCCACTCGCCGGTCTCCAGAAATCTCTCCGCCAGCTCCTCCGCCTCCCGGATCACCCGCGCATCATATCCCATCACTTCCAGCAGCCGGATCGCGTTTCTCGACTGTGCCCTGCCTTTTTTCAGCAGATAGTTAAAACTGATATCCCCGTCCTCTATGGTCTCCTCAAAATGATAATTCTCATAGGCTCCTTCCAACAGATGGGTCAATTCAATATCATGGGTCGCCGCAAAACAGAGCACGCCTTTCCCTGTCAGGGACTGCAGGATCCTGCTGGATGCCGCGATCCGCTCCACCGTGTTGGTGCCCCGCAGCACCTCATCCACAAAGCACAGTACCGCCGGAAGCCTTTGCCCGCCGGCATATCCCATCTTTCCTCCCCGATCGCCTCCTGCCGCTTCCTGTCCGGAATATATTCCAGCACCGGTCTCCTCATTCTCCCCGCAGGCATCCAGGATCCGCTTTAACGCCCTGATCTCCACCATAAAATAACTCTCGCCGCCGGTCAGGTCATCCCGCAGCGCCATGGAACTCATCACCCTGTAAAAGGGTGCAGACCACCGCTTTGCAGGCACGGTACAGATCGTCTGGGCAAACACAGCCCCCAGTGCCACTGTCTTTAAAAAGGTGGACTTGCCGGAAGCATTGGAACCTGTGACCAGAACGCCCCGCTTTGTATCGATACTGTTCTTCACCGGATCATGCAGCAACGGATGATAAAGTTCCTCCGCAGAAAGTCCATACTCTTCCCGGATATCCGGCCTGCAGAAACCGTCCAGAGAAGCCCTGAAGTAAGCAATGGAAATGCAGGCGTCCAGCGTCCCCACGGCGGACACCAGTTCCCGGATCAGGGCATCCTTTTCCCTGACGATCTTTAACATCTGGTTAAACTTTATCAGATCCAGATGCAGCGCCATCTTCAGATAATCAAACAGCAGATCTAAGGGGCCGGAACTCCCCATGGGATTTGACATGGACATCGCCATCTGCGAAAAACTCCTGAAATCTCCCAGCGCTTTGACATCCTTCTCCAGAATATCCTGATACTTTTCAAAAACCGCTTCAGCCTCCGCACTGTCCGCCTTCAGGCTGCCGCTCCGGCAGGCCCTGTTTAAAATGCCCTTTATTTTCTCCGCTCCTTTTATCATGCGCAGGATATAGGCAAAACTGATCAGGTAAGGATTTGCCTCCCCCTTCTCCTTAAAGTAAGTCATGATGTTGGCCACCAGAACCACAAACAGCAAAAGTATCCCCAGTGCAGGCTCCGTAAACAACAGTCCCACTGCCGGAATATAGAGGAGGTCCATCAGGATATGCCGGATATTATCCCTCTTTCCCAGATTGTCCAGATAATCCAGATAGTCTTCCAGCGCATATTTTCCGGTAAAGCCGATCTCATAAAGCGCCATCGACAGCTGCTCCCGCAAATCGCTCTTCTCCTGCATACAGCCCGCAAGCGTATCCCGTTCTCTCAGCACTTCCCGCTCCGTCACAGGACAGCGGAGCATACGGTAAAGTTCCCCTGCCCCCGCGGAAGATCTCGCATAATTCATCCTCTGAAACATAAGATCCATATCCAGATCGTTCCAGGTAATGTCATCCAGAAAAAATTGTCCAGCATTTTTCCTGTCATGAAGATAGCTGCCCTTTATGGCAGCTTCTTCCCTGCGCCGCTCTTTTCCCGGTACAGTTCCATATTCCTCTCTGATCAGTTTTTCCGCCAGCGCTCTCTGTTTTTTCTGTTCCAACATACCGCGCCAGCCGACGATCACGGCGGATACCAGAACGATCCCGCCAAAAATAATCCATTCATTCATACCGATTACAGTTCTTCTCCGTCTCTGCTCTACAGGAACCGTTTCATTTTCAATACAGACTCTTTCACCAATACACGGAATTTCGCCGAAACCGCATCCGCCGCCGCCTGTACCTCGGCATGGGTGAGGGGAGTCGGGGAAATGCCCGCCGCCAGATTGCAGACGCAGGAGATTCCGCAGACTTTCATGCCCATATGGTTCGCCGCGATAGCTTCCACCGCAGTGCTCATCCCCACCGCGTCCGCGCCGACGATACCTGCCATCCGCACCTCCGCCGGCGTCTCGTAGGAAGGTCCGGTAAACTGGATATATACGCCCTCTTTCAAGTCTATCCCATTTTCTTTCGCTGTAGTCCGAATTAATTCACAGAGATCTTTCCTGTATACTTCCGACATATCCGGAAATCTCGTGCCATACTCTTCCATGTTGGGGCCGATCAGCGGATTTTGCACAAGCGCCGCAATATGATCCGTGATCATCATCAGATCTCCCGCCTTGAAATCTTTATTGATACCGCCGGAAGCGTTTGTCAAAAACAAAATCTTTGCCCCCATCAGTTTCATCAGCCTCGTGGGCAGCACCACATCCGACATCGCATACCCTTCATAATAATGGATCCTGCCCTTCATGCATACCACCGGGATATCGCCCAGATAGCCGAAGATAAACTTTCCGGCATGTCCTACGACCGTGCTCACCGGAAAACCGTCGATCTTCTCGTAGGGCAGCTCCGCCTCCACTTTGATCTCATCTGCAAAATCCCCCAGGCCGGAGCCCAAAACGATGGCAACCTCCGGATGGAAATCCACCTGCTTTTTGAAACTCTCATAACAATGCATCAATTTTTCCTGTACACTACCCATCTTGTAATCCTCCTATTCCAGTTCCGTAAGTGCCCTCCCAGTACACGATAGCGGAAGACAAATTTCCAGCCGCCCTACGTCTGTAAATTGTCTTGTGCACTGTCTGGGCACTTACTGTTTCCAGTTCCGTAAGTGCCCTCCCAGTACACGATAGCGGGCACCTACTGTCTTTAGTTACATAAAAATTTACTTCAACTCCAAAAGTTTCTTTGCGTTCTCCCCCAGGATCAGTACCTTCTCCGGCTCTGTGAGCGGCAGCCCCTCTATCCGGGCGATACTCTCCTTCTGTCCCGACCAGGGGCAGTCCGTACCGAACAGGATCTTTTCCGCACCGTGCTTTCTGATGATCCGCACAAGCTGCTCATCGCTGATATAGTCCTCCAGAAAAGCCGTATCCATGTAGACATTTTCTCCCGCCAGCAGCTCTTCCACCGCATCCCATTCCTTCCAGCCGCCGAGATGTGCCAGCACCAGCTTTTTCGGCGCCGTCTCCCGTATGGCGCGGGCAATTTTTTCCACCGCCGCATAGACCGGCTCCGGCAGCCCGATATCCACCCCCGCATGCACGGAAATGATCAATCCTTCCTCCGTGGCAGCCTCCAGGATCCGAAGATAACGGATATCGTCCATATAAACCTTCTGGTACGCCGGATGGATCTTGATTCCTTTCAGTCCCAGACTCTTTATCTCCCGCATTTTGCGTTTGACATCCGGGCAATCCGGGTGAATCCCCCCGAAAGAGATCAGGTTTTCCTTCTCCTCATTGAGCTTCGCTGCCACCCGGTTCACCGTCTCAAACTGCGCGGGCTTTGTCACCACCGGCAGAATCACCGAAACATCCACGCCGCCCTTCTCCATACTCCGTTCAAGCCCCGCCACCGTACCGTCCGTATGGGGCGCAATGCCGGAACACTCCGACAATCCCTCGATACTTGCCTTTGCGATCCTGTCCGGAAAAGTATGGGTATGAAAATCTATGACCATCTCAAACCTCCAAGTTGTAATAAACTATCTATAGTGTCAGTTAGTAAAACCGGACGCCATGAGAATCATAAAATCCTCCGTCGCCACGCTCTCGCTCTGTGAAAAACGCAGCGGACACATAAGGCGCCAAAATACAGCGCCTAAGTGCCGGCGTTTTTCAAAGGGCTCCTTGAGGATTTTATGATTCTCATGGCTGGTTATGGTGCTAACTAAATAACATGCCCCAGCTATCATGCCCTGTTTTGCGGGCAATCCTCATTTTATCCCTCGTACCCGACCAGAAACGCCTTCTGGTTGA
This sequence comes from [Clostridium] symbiosum, assembly GCA_021769625.1. Lineage (GTDB taxonomy): Bacteria > Bacillota > Clostridia > Lachnospirales > Lachnospiraceae > 1XD8-76. Next base: position 20,100 of record JAETSN010000029.1, read on the forward strand.
TCTCCACCGTTTTCGGCGGTACTGTCTTCGCGATCACATCCAGCCATTGCTGCTTGGTAAAGTTCATATGTTTTGCCGCGAGTCCCAGCACAATGATGTTAAACACTCTGCTGTTCCCCAGTTCCAGCGCTTTTTTCTGCGCGTCCACCTGATAGATCCTGTGCTCCTTCGCCAAATCTTCCAGAATGTTTTCCGGATACTTTGCCGCTCCCGTCACCACGGGCATCGGATCGATCCTCTGGTCGTTCGCGATGATCACTCCGTCAGGTTTCAGAAAATGCGCATACCGCAGCGCCTCGAGCCTCTCGAAAGCGATCAGGATATCCGCCTGTCCCTCCTCCACGATGGGCTCCGCCACCTCCTCGCCATAACGCACAAAAGTCACAACGCTGCCGCCCCTCTGCGCCATGCCGTGTACCTCGGAAAGCTTTACCTGGTAGCCGCCTTCCACCATAATACCGCCTAATATCCGGCTTGTGAGCAGCGTTCCCTGTCCGCCCACGCCGACGATCATAATATTTTTAGTCATCTCTACTCCTCATTTCTGCGCACGCTTTTCGCGCATGAACGAGTTTGTGTCAAGTGCGCGCAGACACAAATCTCGCGTGTGAAAATTTATTTTCACACTATTCTCTCTATCCAGTTCCGCTGTAAATCTAACCAACGCCTGCGCGCTCTGTGAGCAGGCTTATGCTAATTCTGCAGCGCATCAGCCTGTTTCCGCGCGCCGTCTCAGTATATGCCTTTTCCTGCTTCCGTTTTCGCATCCGTCGGCTCAGGCTTTCTTCGCATCCCGCATTTCGATCGCCCCGAACCTGCAAAGCTGCGCGCACAGCCCGCACCCGTTGCACATGGACGCATCGATCTTCACCGTGCCGTCTTCCTGCTTTGTCAGTGCAGGACAACCCGGTCTCAGGCAGGCGCCGCACTTTTTACATTTCTCCGGAACCGCCACGCACTTGTTCGGGAAAACCTGTCCTTTCAGCAGCGCGCAGGGGGCAGTCACAATGATCACGGATACGGCGTCCCTCGCCACTTCCTCTTTGATCGTCCGCTCCAGCACATCTACGTCAAAGGCGTTCACTTCCGTCACATGCTCAATGCCCATGGATTTGCAGAGATGATAAATACTGATGGCGGGCACCACATCGCCCTGCAGTGTCTTTCCGGTCGCCGCATGATCCTGATGCCCCGTCATGCCCGTGGTGGAATTATCCAGAATCAAAACCGTTCCGGTTCCCTGATTATAAACCATGTTCATCAGGGAATTCACACCGGTATGCATAAAAGTGGAATCCCCGATCACTGCCACCCAGTTCTTTATGTAATCCTTTCCCTTCGCCTTTTCCATGCCGTGCAGCGTGGAAATGCTGGCGCCCATACAGATCGTCGTCTCTATCACGTTAAGCGGCGGCACCGCCCCCAGCGTATAACATCCGATATCTCCTGCCGCATGAAGTTTCAGCTTGTTGAGGATCCAGAATGTGCTCCTGTGGGGACAGCCCGGACAGAGGATAGGCGGACGCGCAGGCACCTGTGCCGCTTCCCGGATATCAGCCTTTTCTTTCAAAACCGCTTCCCGAAGCATGTTCGCACTGTATTCTCCCTGCAGGGTGAACAGTTCCTTCCCCTCACAGGCAATGCCCCAGGATCTGATCTGCTCCTCATAGACGGGTTCCAGCTCCTCAAAGATGATCAGCCTGTCAACTTTGGAGGCAAATTCCTCGATCAGCTTTCTCGGCAGCGGATGCACCAGCCCCAGCTTCAGCACCGACGCTTCCGGGCAGGCCTCCCTGACATACTGATAGGCGATACCGCTCGCCACAAAACCAATCGAAGTATCGCGGTACTCCGCCCGGTTGACTGCCATCGTGCAGCCATCCTCCGCCATCTTTTTCATACGGCTCTCCACATACACATGGCGCCCCTTTGCATTGGCAGGCATCATCACATATTTTGCCGGATTTTTTGTATACGGCTTATCCTCCGGCTCTGCACGCTCTTCCAGCGTCACCGGTCCCTGAGAATGGGAGAGACGGGTCGTTGTCCTCACTATGACAGGTGTGTCATATTCTTCACTCAATGCAAAAGCAAGCTTTGTAAAATCCTTCGCCTCCTGGGAATCCGAAGGCTCCAGTACCGGCACCTGCGCCGCCCTTGCCACACAGCGGGTGTCCTGCTCGTTTTGGGAACTGTAAAGCCCCGGATCATCCGCAGCCACCAGCACAAGGCCGCCGTTCACCCCTGTATAGGACGCCGTGTAAAGCGGATCGCTCGCCACATTCACACCCACATGCTTCATGGAACACATCGCCCGCACACCGCTGATGGAAGCGCCGATCGCGACCTCCGCAGCCACCTTCTCGTTCGGCGACCATTCCGCATAAATGTCTTCCTTATATTTTACAATATTTTCACTGATCTCTGTACTCGGCGTTCCCGGATAAGCGGCGGACACTTTTACTCCCGCCTCATAAGCGCCCCGGGCAATCGCTTCATTCCCAAGCATGATTTTTACTTCCGACATGTCGATTCCATCCTTTCGTATCTCTGATGTTTCCAAACTTTCTTATTATCATATCTTATTACGCTCTGAATTTCATCTATCTTTTCTTTCCAATCTTATTTTTTGGTGATTTTTCACAAAGTTTCTCTCTTGTTTTTAGTAAAAACAGCAAAAGAATACCCTGTCTCTACTTGTTTTTCTAAACTTGTCTAGACAGGGATCTGGAAGTAATAAATTTAGAAGTGATTGTTGTGAAACAAAAAGATATAAAGATGTGATTTATCTTTTGTTTTATTTAGATGCGGCGTCTAATGACGCCGCGTAAGATACTATAAAGTATTTATACTATATAAAAAATATATAATGATTAACCATTCCTTTGTTAAACTATTTCATTTGCTTTTATTTTTTAATTTCTATTCCTAAAATAGTGAATAATATTAATATTTCACTCCATTAGTAACATTATTTAATTCATGTCTTACCCCATTTAAATATGCATAATGAGTACAACTAATTCGATATAATACTCCTTTTTCTGCCGAACTTGTAGATACATTTGCTGCATAATCAATATTATTTGTGGTATATCCTCCTGAATGACTACCAACTAAAATCCACGCTCCACCAACATATTTTTCAATTCGAATATTTTCCACTCCTATTTTACTAGCCGTCACAGTAGAACCAGTTGTTATAGATCCTTTCACTCCACTAGCACTCACTGAAATTCCAATAGTACAATCTGTTAATGTTGCTGCCTTTTCCCCCCTCATATCTGGAATATCATATATACCATGTCCTATATTATCTCCTGTCAACTCCTGATATTCACTGAGAATGAGTGTTTCTACATTTTCCTGTGCGTGAGCAATAATTCCTATACCACTGTTGCACAAAATAATTACTCCACATAAAACAGAAAGTAACCTTTTCATTTTTGTCTTCATTTTCTTCCCTCTTTTCTTTTATATCACTGAATGATTAATCATTATTAATTATTTGTTCCTTGAAAAGAAACAATTGTAACAAATATATCTTTTTATTTATTGATATCCAACCCCTCCCTTAATTCTATCAATTCTTCTAATGTAATATTTCCACTTATTCTACAAAAGCAATTCTTCATTGATATCATACAAATATACTCATCCTCATATTGATAATATAATGTATTTTTATCAGAATATTCAGTAAGTAATATATATGTTTCTTCATCCATTGTCATTTCCCGATATGGTTCTTCATTCCCTTCCCATAATGTAATTGAAATCAACAAATGTCCATCTGTTTTATTATAATACTGTGCTTTTATCCTTTTTCTATTATTAAGTTCAAAATAATTTATTCCATATAGTGCATACCCATTTGGAATATATTTGGGCACTACTATTTTGCTTTTTATTTCTTTGTCCAAATCCCCCCATGAATCATAAAATATTCCAGCTTCCTCTTCAAAATCCGTTATCGTATCTCCCTCCGACTCATCCTTCACAACCTCCACCACCCCAACTCTCTCCAAAATCATAGTAAACAACGACTTATCCTCTCTTGCGTAAGTCACCATATTCAGAGAAAGCAGCGCCGCACCAAACACTGCGACAAATAAAACTGCCGCCCGAAGCCCTCTCCTTTCGGAGAAATGTCTCTTCTTCTTTCCTCCCTCTTTCCCGGATTCCTTATCTCTCCCGTCTGTCCTTTTCGCGCCGTCCGGTTTTTCCGCATCCCCATCTTCGCCCGGAGCATCCGCTTTTTCCGCACCATCCTCTTCCTTCACGCGCTGCATGATATTCCGGTAAGCCTCATCTTTGCTCATATGAGGCTCTTCCAGAGGCGAGAGTTTTTGCAGCATCACACAGATGGCATCCACTTCTTCCGCATCAAATTCCTCTTCCGTCGCTTCATCCCTGTACCAACAGAGCCGTCTCTCCAATTCTACTATTAAGTTTCTGTCTTTGTCAGTCATAAAAACCTCCAAACGCAGACCGCAAAAATAAACCAGCCCACTACAATATCCTCTTTCAACTTCTTTTTGAGTCTCATCATCCTCATCCGGATACCGCCTCTGTCCACTCCGTATTTATCTGCCACTTCCACGGAGGAATATCCATTCAGATAATAGTCACGGAGCATCGCATACTCTTTCTCACTGATGGAAGATTTCATCGTTTCCGCCAGTTCGATCTCCTCGTACCCATGCTCGGTCTCATCCGCAACATCATTATTGCCATGCTCCTCATCCATCAGATAGAAATCCCTTTTCTTTTCCCACAACTTCATCCGTTTGTTCTTTGCCGTGTTATACAGCCATCCCATCTGATTCGGATGTTCCATCAATATGTCCGCCTTACGATATGCCTCATAAAAAGTTTCCTGTACTACATCTTCCACAAACTCCCTGTCCTTGCATCCTCTGCCGACAAAAGTATAGACTTTATCATAGGCATCTGCCATCAGTTCATTAAAAAATTTGTCTTTTTCCTGTTTGTTCATTGAATAGCCCACTCATAAGAATCCTTTATCTTCGGTACATCACTTCTATGTACTTCTGGAAATATTTTACATTAAAATGCAGAATCAGATAAAAGCATATGAGAAATAACTATTTTGATCAGTCTGTTTTGCTCCATTTTATGTGATTTTAACCATTATAAAGAGAGATCGTCAAAAAAGACAATCCCTCTTCCATTCCCATTCTTAAAACAGACGCAGGGCATCAGGGGATTTCTCTACTTTCCCGGTGTAAAATGACCGGCCCTCACCCTTTTCACAACACCTTCCGCAGTTCTCCAGAACCCGCGGAATACAAAATGCATGATGAACGCTGCCGCAGTTACGCCGGCGAGCACGGCAATATTGATCTTCCAATCACTGTACTGTTCCTTCATCCGTCCAATGATCTGTCCTCCCAGCCATTCCTGTACACAGTAAAACTCAAACGTAAATATGCCGTAAAAAGAGAGAATACCTGAAACGATCATTCCCGGAATCTTAACCGGCAGTTTTTTACAGAGCCAGTATAAAAACCCGGCCAGCAGAAAAGACAGCGAAACCGCGATCAGTATATCCGGGATACAGCAGTTCGAAACCGGAACCAGAATATACATCCCCGCAAAATTGCTCAGATAGCTCAAATAAAATCCGAGTATGCATACCAGTATCAGAAAGCCCCACATCAGCCTGTCAAATATCACTTTTCCGTTTTCAGACAGCCATCCGAATAAAATGCCGATGAGAAAGACCGGAATTCTGTTCGTAAATCCAAACAGATCCTCCCTCAATATCGTCCTGACATACAATGTCCAGATCAGCCATAGCACCAGAACCGCGCCGGTAAAGACAAACTTATTGGACGATCTTGCAAAAAACCTGTAATACAGCGGAAACAGAATATAGAATGTCATGATCATCGGCACAAACCAGAGAAAAGAATAGATATCCTTCCCATAAAAGTTGATACCGGAAACATTTTTCCAGAACTCGCCTGCAGGCCAGTTCTCGATCATACATCTCAATACCGCCACCACAAGAAACGGAAGCAGGATACGCTTTACTCTCTTATAATAGAACAACAGCAGATTCCGCGATCTGCCGATCGAATATACCATCCCCATACCCGAAAGGAACAGAAAAATATCGACACCGCAATATCCGATCCTCTGCATAAAATTTTCAATCATGGAAAGCTTCGGATATCTCCCGAAAATGGGAAGCCATTCGTGAAAAAGCAAAATCCAGAGTGCCGCAAATCCCATGACCGCACTCCGATATCCGTGAAGTAATAAAAAGCCGTTTTTACTGCTGAGCATTTCTGCCTGTTCTTTTGTCTGCAAAACCTTATCCCCTGTTATATCATGAATCTGTGATCCATGATTGCCATCCGCCGTTCGCCGAATGAGTAAAATCATTTTTCCCGCCAACGTTCATTGTATTATATTTCCACATTTGACGATATCATAGCATATTCATATGACAACTGCAATCATTTCAGATTTCAGCTTTCCTTGATTTGTAGCGGTTCTGCCCCAATGTCATTTAGTTGATAATGCCGGACGCCGGCATTCAGGCGCCGTGTTTTGGCGCCTTATGTGTCCGCTACATGTGTGCCTATCTGGGCCGAACTGTTACCATGCTTTTCTCACGTCCCCGGCTCCGATATCCTCGATACCGCCACATAAACCGCCGATATCTTATACCAGGTCGGATAATCCACGATACCCGAAACAGGAAGTCCGAAGATCCGCTGAAAACTCCGCACTGCTTCCGCCGTCTGCTGCCCGAAGATACCGTCCGCCACAACAGTCGGTATCGCCGGATAATTCTGCGCAATACGGTTTAACTGCTGCTGTATCTGCTGTACTTTACCGCCTCTGGCGCCGATGGTCAGGTTATAACCGGGCCAGGAGGAGGGCACGCCGGATACGCTGGTAGCCGTATTGATATACATGTCGCTCCCGTAATAATAGCGTATAATTTCTATCGCGGAATATCCCTGATCCCCCAGATACTTGGATCCCCACTGGGAGAGGCCGTTGCAGGTAACGGTCGTGCCGTTGCAGTAGGAGGTAAAAATGGGCTGCCGCACCCCGGGTCTCGAAAGGAAATTGGCAAAGATCGTATCCACCAGATAGCTGATATTGCTGAATATGTTTCTTCCGCGCATCCATTTCTGATCATACGCCGTAGAGGAAGTGATCGTAAAATTATACCCCTGATTCCGGTACCACTCCGTATATACCCTGTTCAGCGTAAAGGACATGATCGCCAGTACGTTCGCATAGATCGACTGCTCCGGCCAGGTGGCATAGATTTCCGAGGACGCCACATTTTTGATATAATCCCTGTAAGGCACATAATAATTCGGAGCGGAGGAATCGCTCGGCAGTCCATCATGCACAACGATTGTCTCCGGCACGACCACCCTGCTCAAAACGATCTCCCCGTCCTCGTCCATGGGTTTGATCTCGTCCTCCTCAATCTTCGGCGGATAATCATAGAACAGCGTATGTGGCGGTATCTGGATATCCTCTTCCGGAGCCGTCTCCACTTCCTGCGGCACCATGCTGACAGGCTGGAAGGATTCCACCTCCGGCAGTACCTGCACTCCCTCCACGATGACCTTCTCATACCCCGGCGCCGTTATGGCAATATCATAATCTGCATAGGGCTGTACATCCCCCGGCTCCAGTGAATAGTCCAGCGCAGGCGCAGGCAGTTCCACCTCCGCTGTCTGGCCGGAAATATTGGTATCCAGTTCCTCTACCACCGTCTCCGGCTGCCCCGAAAGCGTTATCGTAACTCTGGCATCCCTCACCGGGGTAAATCCCAGAGTGGAGGTCACATTTATCTGTAGTTTCCCTTTATCAGTCAAGTCATTTTGTGCGGCATGCAGCTTGTTTTTTGACATAAAAAAACCCCGCATATATTCTCTTACGAACAATATATGCGGGTGATATCCCTTTTGTGCACAGAAGCAACACAGCCGGGCGAGGAGGAAAACATCCCTCTGGCAGCCCTGCTAAACGCCGGTACTTGGTGAGGTATTTTCGAACCTAGTACCCGCTGCGTTTAGCTTCGGAGCGAAAGCGTGCAGCCGGAGGGATGTTTTCCTCCTCGCTCGGCGTCCGCCTCGCACATGATCCCTATCTCTCTATGGACGCCGCCATCCTGTGGTACGTATGGCGGATCCCTCTGACCGCCGTAGAATAGGCAACGATATTTTCCGGCAGGGACATACCGCCGTAGCCTGCATCCCCCAGATGATGGATATCCGTCCCTGTCATCTTGCACATCAGCGCCAGCCTCTTGATCGTGTCCGTATCCGCCCCTTCCTGTGAAGTGCCGATGGCGGTGATCGTCATAGCCCCCAGCCTGTGCGCGCAGCTCACAAGTTCCTTCGCGTACTCCACGGTGATCCCCGGCACCGTCCCCGGCGCAGGCAGAAGGATGATATCCGCCCCTGCCTTCACGAAGCTCTCCACATCCTCTTCTGTCATGATATTTTCCGCCGCTTCCGATAAAATACCTGCCGCATGCATCTTGCCTGCCGCCAGCACTACCCGATCGCCCACCGCTTCCTTATAGCGTTTCAGCGTTGCGATAATGGCGGGATTGCTGACGCCCATCCCCGGGTTGCCGGTGAGCAGGATCATATCCACGCCCATATCTGCCGCACGTCTGGCATTTTCCACAGTGGCGCGCCTTCCCGGAGACATCTTCCACATCGGATCGGTCTCCCCCTCCTCGCCTTCTTCCACCGGCTCCAGATTAATGCCCACCGGCCTTCCGGTAAGGCGCTTTAACTCCCTCACCATATCTTCCGGCTTCGTCTCCGGCATCCCGTTTATCACCGGATCTACCACATCAAACATATTTAAGAGCAGAATATCTGCCCCCATCGCCGCCGCGAACTCCGCATTGGTCACGTTCCCCAGCATAGGCTGCAGCGTCCCGATGGTCTCACAGGCAATGATCCTGCCCTCGCTTTTCACAATGGACTCCAGTAAATCCTCTTTTGTAAACTTCCGAAAATCGGAAGCATAACAATCCAGCATCCTCTTTGCCATATCTCTCTCCTTATTTTAGTTCCGCATCTGTCCGGGAGATACCAATACCGGCAGAGCGATTTCCAGACGCCTGCGCGTCCGTAAATCCTCTGGGCATCTCACGGACTGATGCTGTCTATCTTAGTTCCGCATCTTCCGGACTAATGCTGTTTACTTCAGTTCCAGCGAAAGCTGCTCCATCTCAGCCGGCACGATCACGCCGATCTCCTGAAAGATCGGATACAGATAGCTTGCGCCGAAGGTCTTCAGCTTCTTCGGCCCGCTCACCGGCAGCCCCGCCTTCTGCAGCTCCATCGCATTCCAAAGAGATAGATTCACCGTGGAGCGGGTGATGGACTTATCTTTTCTGCTGACAAAAATTTCATACCCTTTAATGGAATAGCTGTAGTTTAAATGCTTTGCCGTCTCAAACTCCCTGCCTTCCAACATGACCAGCACATCCCAGAGCGCGTCCTCCAAGGCGGCGCAGGAATCCCCTTCTCCCCTGATCTCCCTTTGTACCAATTCCTTCAACTCACAAAGTTTTTCTTTCCGCTTCAGCTCCGAAACCATTTTTTCCGCTGCCTTTCCCGCCAGCCCGTATCTTTAGTCATTGTCATCTTTACAGCGCATATTTCCTTTGTGCCTGCAGTATAAATACCACACTGCCAGAACAGACAGCATACCGCAGGTAAAACCGGCCATATCAATACAGACATCCCCGATCCCCGGAGACCTTCCCGCAGAAAAAAACTGTATTGATTCATCCACAACCGCAGTAAGCATACCTGTTAAAATAGTTATCCGCCAGGATTTTGCCGGTTTAAAACAGTATACCATAAACAGGAGTACCGTCAATACACCTTCCATCCCATATTCGGCAAAATGAGCGAGTTTCCGGATAAAATGCTCCGTCACCACCCCGCTTCCGCTTTGGGCTAAAAAAACATTGACCAGTTCCGTGATCCTGCCGCTCCGTCCGGAAGAGACTTCGGCATTTTCCATGGAATTATGCCAGATAAACAGTACACAGCATAAAAACAGCGCTGTAATGGCCGCCCGCGCGGCAATAAGGCATAAATCGGAAGCCGTTTTTTTCATCCTCATACCACACTTCCCGTCATGCCGCCTACAGCGGCACAAACATTTAATCCTTCCTCTCATCTCCCCAGAAAAACAGAGCTACCGTTCCCGGTCCTGTATGGCTTCCTATCGTAGTGCCGATGTTGTTGATGACCACCTTCCCATCCAGTTTCGGAAATGCCTCCTCCACCAGATCCGCCACCTTTCGCGCATCCTCATAGCAGGCGGACTGTGAAATATAGCATTTTCCATTATAGTCTGCCCCGCCCAGGGCATGTTCTTTCATTTTATTTACAATTTCCTGAATTACTTTCTTCTTTGTCCTGATCTTTTGTCTCGGGATCAGTTTTCCCTCATAGTCCACATTTAACAGCGGACAGATATTTAAAACCATCCCCACCGTTCCCGCTGTTTTGGATATTCTGCCCCCTCTGATATAGAACGTCAGATCCGTTGAGAAAAACCAGTGATGCAGTTTCAATCTATTTTCCTCCAGCCAGTCCTTTACTTCCGCCAGAGACTTTCCTTCGTCTCTCAAATCCGCCGCCTTATCCATAAGGAGCCCATACCCCGAAGATGCCGCCAGCGAATCCATGATCACGATCTTCCTCTCCGGATACTGCTCCGAAAGTTCCTCCGCCGCCAGGAGCGCCGAATTATAAACCCCGGAAATCCCGGAAGAAAGCGTCAGATGCAAAATATCCTTCCCCTCCTTCAAAAAAGGCTCAAAATATTCTTTAAACTCCTCCACATTGATCTGGGAAGTCCTTGTGTCCGCTCCGTCCTTCATCCTCTGATAAAACTCATCAAACGGAATAGACTGCCCCAGATCGTCGCTGTACTGCTTCCCGTCCAGCTCAAAGTGGAAACAAATATAATGGATATCCCGCCTCTCAAAATGCTCCTTCTCCAGATCCGCCGTCGAACAACAGCTGATCACATAATCACTCATCATAATTCCTCCTATTCCAGTCCCGCATGCGCCCTTCCAGTACACTTTAAGCTAAGACAAATTTTCAGCCGCTTTGCGTCTGCAAATTGTCTTGTGCACTGTCCGTGCGCATACTGTTTTCCAGTCCCGCATGCGCCCTTCCAGTACACTTTAAGCTAAGACAAATTTTCAGCCGCTTTGCGTCTGCAAATTGTCTTGTGCACTGTCCGTGCGCATACTGTTTTCCAGTTCCGCCTGCACCGCTCTTAAACGCATTTCAGGCAGAGACCGCGAAAGCCTCTGCCTGTCTATCATATAACTATATTTATTTATTTGCAAGCAGCATCATGATCTCATTGCTCCTTGCGATGAACTTTGTCATCGCTTCCGCCTCAAGCGGCGCATTCTGGATCTTTGCCAGATCGTAGAGCTGTTCGCAGATCATCTTGGAATTTTTATCTTCCTTATTCTCCATAACGTACTGCACCAGCGGATGATTTGCATTCAGGATGAGCGTCTCCCCTTCTTCGCCGAAGGCTCCCATGCCCATACCGCCCACAGCATACATCTTCATCATATCCTGCATCCTGCGGCTCTCCTCGGAGATGGTCAGCATGGAGGAAATCTTCTTGTTTTTCAGCTTCTCCAGCTTCACGGTAAGCTTATCCTTCTTCAGCGCCTTTTTCACCAGCTTACCGATCTCCTCCGCATTCTCTTCCAGTTCTTTTTCCGCTTTCTTGGATGTCTTTGCCTTGAAGCTTTCGGTCAGGTCCGCATCGATACGCATAAACTTGATGCCTTCATTCTTGGATTCCAACTGCTGTACAAAAGGCTGGTCGATATTGTGGGTCAGGATCACGGCGTCCATCTTTGCCGCCTTGAACATATTGATATACTGTCCCTGCTGCTGTTCGTCGGTCACATAGTAGATGATCTTTTCCTTCTTTTCCTCTTCAGCGTCCGCAGAATCTCCGGCGTCATCGGCGCTTTCGCCCTCCGCCTCGTCCTCCTTGACGATCTCAGCCTCCACTTTCTCGCCGTTTTCATCCACGGCATTTTGACCTTCGCCGTCCTCTTTCTTCTCTTCTTCCTCCACTTCATCCGGATCGCTCTTTGCCACTTCCAGACATTCCGGCAGAGTCAGATATTTTCCGTCCAGATTCTTAAAGAGGATGTAGTCCGTCATCTTCTCACAGAACTTGTCGTCCTTCAGACAGCCGAACTTGATGAACGGGCTGATATCGTCCCAGTATTTGTCGTACTCTTCCTTGTCCGTCTTGCACATGCCGGAGAGCTTATCCGCCACTTTCTTTGTGATATAATCGGAAATTTTCTTCACAAAGCCGTCATTCTGCAGCGCGCTCCTCGAAACGTTCAGCGGCAGGTCCGGACAGTCGATCACGCCCTTTAACAGGAGCAGGAATTCCGGGATGACCTCCTTGATATTATCCGCGATAAACACCTGATTATTATATAATTTGATCTTTCCTTCGATGGACTCATACTCCAGATTGATCTTCGGGAAGTACAGGATGCCCTTTAAGTTGAACGGATAATCCATATTCAGATGGATCCAGAACAGCGGCTCCTTGTAATCCTGAAATACCTTCCGGTAAAACTCCAGATATTCCTCCTTTGTGCACTCGTTGGGATGCTTTGCCCAGAGGGGATGCGTATCGTTTAAAAGCTGCGGACGCCTCTTTATTTTCAGGCGCTGCTTATCCTCTTCTTTCTCCTTCGGCAGCTCCTCCACCACCACATCATCATCCAGCTTCTCATCCGCGTCGATGGTCTGCGTCTCATCGCTCTCCTCTTTGGAGAGGTAGATCTCCGTAGGCATAAAGGAACAGTATTTCTGTACAACGCTTCTCGCCTCATACTCGTTGCAGTATTTCAGGCAATCTTCATTCAAAAACAAGGTGACTGTCGTGCCGACTTCCGCCTTATCCCCTTTATCCATGGAGAACTCCGTACCGCCGTCGCACTCCCAGTGCACCGGCTCCGCCCCCTCTTTCCATGACAGGGAATCGATATGCACTTCATCCGCCACCATAAATGCGGAATAGAAGCCCAGGCCGAAATGTCCGATGATCTGATCTTCGTTGGTCTTATCCTTGTACTGGGCGATGAAATCCGTAGCGCCGGAAAATGCGATCTGGTTGATATACTCTTCCACTTCGTCCGCCGTCATACCGATACCGTTATCGGTGATCTTGATCGTCTTTTTCTCGGGATGGATCTGTACGTCGATCCTCGCCTTGAAATCATCCGGCAGGGTATATTCCCCCATCATATCCAGCTTCTTTAATTTTGTGATCGCATCACATCCGTTGGAGATCAGTTCCCGATAGAAAATATCCTGATCGGAATACAACCACTTCTTAATAATAGGAAAAATATTATCGCTGTTGATTGATAAGTTCCCGCTTTTTGCTGCCATTTCTCTTCACTCCTTCTTTCATTTCTTTCTGATCTATTATCCGATGCCAGAAGAACGCACTTTTGCGCTCTTTTGTGCGAAACTTAGAATTTCTTAGCCTGCGTACTTTGCAGGCTTAGCAATTCTTTTCGCACTGTTATTGTCAAGTTTATATCTCTCTTTGAAACAAGTCAAGAGAAAATTAGCACTCATTCGAGATGAGTGCTAATAATTTTTCGGAAACCCTCGATTTTTCGGGCTTTTCAGCATTTCTTAAATTTTTCTAAAATCACTATCCATAGTATTCGGCAAATACTTCAAAAAAGCTTGACGTGGTAATTTCGCTGTCATGGAGCAGACTGATCTCTTCCCAGAGCCCCTCGTTCATATGGCGGGTGAGCGTCTGTACATAGGAATCATATTCTTTGCTGAAGGCTTCCTTCCGCCTCTCATCAACGATCCTGATCTTATTCATATCGGTTTCTTCCCGGTTCAATGTACTGATGCACTTCAGGATATAATATCCCTCCTCCGTCTCGATCACGCCGCTGACTTCCTCGTTGCCGAGCTCAAAGGCCGCCTCCTCGTAGGCTTCCTCCACATCGCCTTTCCCGATAAAAACCGTACTTTCCGGCGCCTCATTGTATCTGCTCGCCACCACATCAAAATCTTCACCGGCTTCAATGCGCCGCAGGGCCTCCACGGCCCTGGCATAGGCGTAACTCTTCTCCTGTTCCGTGTAAGGCTCGATATTGCCGGCCCTGTCCTTTGTCCCCGTCCGCACCAGGATCTGCTGGAGTGTCACGGTTCTCGCCTCGTCATCGCTGATCTCGGGATTTACATCCTGTATCATATAATCATACACTTTGTCCGCCATGGCATACTCCCGATATAGCTGCCGTATCGTATCGAGTGTCACATCCAGCTGCTCTTTTTCCGTCTCCGACAGCGAATCAAAGTAGGCCTTCCCCGCTTCCTCCACGGCTTTTGTTTCCGCTTCATCCAGTGAAAGTCCGTAATTATCCGCCATCAGGTTCATGGTTTTGATCTGCGCCAGCTCCGCTAATACCGATTCCTTCACACTCTCTTCTATCGTCACACCGTCCTGCTCCTGCTGCCAGATTCCCGTACCGTATACCTGTTCATACTGATTCTGCAAATTTGTCAGGTATACCATCACTTCCTTCTTATAACAGGAAGCCGTCTCGATCCGAAATACCTCGTCCTTAGTAAAACCGGTGGTCAGCACGATCTTCGTATCCCTGTTGATGCCCCCGCAGCCGGCCAGACACAGCGCAGCAAGAAAGCCTGCCGCAAGAGCCGCTATTCTTCTATGCTTCATGTTTCTGTTTTCTTTCATATTTCACAAAATGATAGGTGATATCAAAATAAACCTGTTCTTCGCTGTCCGCCGTGATCTCCCATTCCTCGTCCTTATCCAGATCCGGACAGTAGGCATCCGCCGCATAGACCCTGTCGATCTTTGTCACATGGGCTGTGTCGCAGTAGGGGAGGAGCTGCCTGTAAATGCTTTCCCCGCCGATCACATAGATATCCTCCTGCGCGTATTTTTCACATTCTCTCAGCAGCTCTTCTATGCTGTGCACTACAACGGCACCCTTTACCTGATAGTCCGGTTTTCTCGACAGGATGATGTTTGTGCGGTTTTTCAGGGGTTGTTTTCCCGGGAAAGTCTCCATGGTCTTTCTTCCGAGTATGACTACTTTTCCGGTGGTTTCCTGCTGGAACATTTTATGATCGTTGGGGATACGGACAAGGAGGTTGTCCTTGTTGCCGATGGCCCAGTTCTGGTCTACAGCGACGATTAAGTTCATGGGGGTGGTTTCCTTTCATTGGTGGTGGCGCGGGCTGCGGAACATATCCGGGGGACAGGGGCGGAGTTGCAAACGTAAGATTTTCTAAATGTTCCGCCGCCCGCTCTACATTATGGTGAAATCTACTCGATATATGCTTTCATCCACATAGTCCGCCTCAGATTGCTACAGGTATATTTTCGATCTGGGGCTCAGTCACATAGTTGTCTACCCGCACATCGTTTCTGGTGAATGCGTAGAAGTCATGGATCTCCGGATTCAGCCAGAAAGTCGGAGCTTCGTGGGCAGGACGCGTGATCAGTTCCTTTACGATCGGGATATGCCGGTCGTATATGTGGGCGTCCGCTATGACGTGCACCAGCTCGCCCGGGTTCATATCGCAGACCTGCGCCAGCATGTGTACTAAAACGGCGTACTGGACCACATTCCAGTTGTTGGCGGTCAGCACATCCTGAGAACGTTGGTTTAATATGGCGTTCAGAGTCAGTTTTTCCCCGCCCTCTTTCTGCGTGACGTTAAATGTCATGGAGTAAGCGCAGGGATAGAGATTCATCTCATGCAGATCCTGATGCACATAGAGGTTTGTCATGATGCGGCGGCTGAAGGGATTGTTCTTCAGATCATATATGACTCTGTCGATCTGGTCCATCATGCCCTCTTTGTACTGATGCTTTACGCCCATCTGATAACCGTAGGCCTTTCCGATGGAACCGTCCTCATCCGCCCAGGCATCCCAGATATGGCTGTGCAGATCATGGATATTGTTGGATTTTTTCTGCCAGATCCAGAGCATCTCGTCCGTGGCGCTCTTTAACGCCGTTCTCCGCAACGTCAGGATCGGGAACTCCTTCGACAAGTCATAACGGTTCACCACGCCGAATTTCTTTATCGTATAAGCCGGCGTCCCGTCCTCCCAATGGGGCCTGACCTTCTCCCCCTCAGTGCTCGTCCCGTTCTCCAGTATATCCTTACACATATCTATAAATATCCTGTCTGCTGCGCTCATCCTGCCTCCTGCTTCTATATCCTATCTTCTATTTTTATATCCCGATATCCAACTTTTCCCTATTCAACCAATGTCCAGCCATGAGGAAAACATCCCATACCCCCGCAAAACGTCGCCACTTAATGACAATGCCATTTAGTCAACACCTTTAACCAGCCGAGAGGAAAATAGAATCCTCATGGCGACGGAGGATTCTATTTTCCTCTCGGCGTCCGGCTCAACTCAATCCCAAAATCTACCGATCATACTTATCACAGAGCGAATTGATCTGGTCCGCGAATTTAGACAGCTCTTTGTTCGTACCGCCGCGGTTCTTCTCGATGACCGCCATAAGCCTCCTGCCCGCTGCCACCAGCCTGTTGAATACATCCGAAACAATAGATACTTTTTTCTTAACAGGTACAGGTGAAGCCTCAAAGAGCAGTTTGTCGGCGGCAAGGTCAAATTCTGTCCCGCTGTAGGGCGCATATGTATGATGCCCGTATTCCACTTTCAGACACTCCGCAAAGTCCTTACAGACGGAATCCTCACCATGAACGATGAATACTCTTCTGGGTTTCTCCTTAAATCCTTCAATCCATGCGATCAGCCCGTTCTTATCCGCATGTCCCGACATCCCCACCAGCGTTTTGATCTGGGCGCGCACCGCTACGCTCTCACCAAAGAGTTTTACCATTTCCGCCCCTTCTATGATCGCCCGCCCAAGCGTCCCTATCGCCTGATATCCCACAAACAAAACCGTACATTCTTCCCGCCACAGGTTATGTTTTAAATGATGGCGGATACGTCCCGCCTCACACATGCCGGAAGCCGAAATGATCACTTTCGGTTCGCTGTCAAAGTTGATCATCTTGGATTCTTCGCTGGTAATGGAACGCTTCAGGCCCGGGAAGGAGATCGGGTTAATGCCCTGGTGTACCAGTTCCATAGCCTCCTCATCAAAACAGGATTCAATATTCCTGTTAAAGATCTCCGTCGCATCCACGGCAAGGGGGCTGTCCACATATACCGGGAAGTTCGGATGATTTTTTATCATATTATCCGCTTTGATCTGTCTGATGAAATAAAGCATTTCCTGCGCTCTGCCCACCGCAAAAGAAGGGATCACCACATTGCCGCCCCTGTCAAAGGTCTCCTGAATGATCTGTGCGAGCTCGCCCACATAATCCGGTTTCGTGTCTGAATGGAGCCTGTTGCCGTAGGTGGATTCCATCACCACATAATCCGCCTCCTCCGTATAAGCCGGATCGCAGATCAGAGGCTGATCCAGATTCCCGATATCGCCGGAAAAGACGATCTTCTTTGAAACATTCCCCTCCGTCAGCCAGACTTCAATGCTGGCGGATCCGAGCAGATGCCCGATATCCGTAAACCGGATCTCTATCCCCTCGCAAAGCTCCACTTTCTGTCCGTAGGCACAGGGAACCAGACATCGGATCGCGCCGTCCGCATCCTCCATTGTATAGGCAGGCTCCACTGCCTCCAGATGAGAACTTCTCTTTGCTTTTCTGTTTTTCCATTCTGCTTCCTGCTGCTGAATGTGGGCACAGTCACGAAGCATAATGCCGCACAGGTCTGCCGTCGCTTCCGTCGTAAAGATCCTTCCCCTGAATCCTTTGGCGTACAGTGCAGGCAGCATACCCGAATGGTCGATGTGGGCATGCGTCAGCAGCACATAATCGATCAGCGACTCCTGCACCGGCAGCTCCGCATTCTCAAAAACATTTACCCCCTGTTCCATACCATAGTCAACCAGGATCCGTTTCCCACAGGCTTCCAGATAATGACAGCTCCCAGTCACTTCATGATCCGCCCCAATAAACATTAGTTTCATGCCTCTACCTCCTGTCTTTTTATCATTATGCATAACCCCGTCGTTTGTCCGGCTTGTTTTTCCCCTGCGGTTATTATATCATGAATCTGCGATTCATGATCGGCATTCGCCGCTCGCCGAATGAGTAAACTCATTCTTCTCGCTAACACTCATTATATCACTAAACGGACCAGAATGCCACCCTGATCAGCCCCAAAATCAACAAATGGAGCGGGTAAAAAAGATAGAAAAAATACTGGAATCCCTTTCCTCTTTGTTTTCTCCTTCCGTTGTAAAACAGGATCAGCAGGAAACCGCCCAGACAATAGGGCTCCCACAGAAACAGAAGGTAACCGCAGGCGCAGGTGACGATCCGCGGAACGCTTCCGTGTTCTCCCAGATAAAACAGCAGGATCAGCAAAAAGCCGTATACACCGTAATCCACCTGTGTGACCGATGCCATCCCCGCACCTGTCAGAACAAGCCCGAGCACAGGAAGTACAAACCCCATCGGATAGCCTGCCTCCATCCTGATCTCATAACTGTCTGACGCCCATTGACGGTTCAGGCTTTTTAAGTCCACCGAATGATTTTTCAATTTCCTGTCCGTCCGGCGCTTTCTCCGTTCTTTATTCCTTCTTAATATATCCGAGCCGCTCCTGTATGTCCCGTACAGTTTTTCCAGTCCCCAGATCGCCAAAAATCCGATACAGAATGTCCAGAAAACATTCTGGTCTTTCCAAAACAGGAATGTTCCGTGGAAAGCCATATCGTATGGAATCTCCGACAGCAGGGCAAACAGCGCAAGACGCCTGAAATATTTCTTTCTGCTGTGCGTATGAAAAAAGCCTTCCACCAACAGAAATGCAAAAATCGGAAATGCCGTCCGCCCGATATTCCTAAATATATGATAGACCCGTTCCAAAACGGCATAATTCTCTGCCGTTGCAGCAGAAAACAGATTCCATATGATCGCCGCACCGATATGGTCGATCAGCATCGTCACCACCGCTATCATTTTTAAAACATCACTGTCAAGAAATGTCTTCCATCTGTTTTCCATGATCCGTCTCCGCTTTCCGATCCCGCAGCTGCCGCATTTTTACAGCGCGTGTTAAATCCGTTCTCCGACAGGCACGCCGTCGATATTTTCCAATGTAACAAAATAACCGGATGCTGTCAAATTCCTGCTCTCCAAAAAAAAATCAAAAAAAGTGTTGACAAATGTTTCCGCCTTTGATATTATAAATCTTGCGTTGAGGAAATAGAAAGATAAAACGCACAAGCGCGAGTGGCTCAGTTGGTGGAGCACGACCTTGCCAAGGTCGGGGTCGCGGGTTCGAGTCCCGTCTCGCGCTCTTTTGTGTGTAGTGGGAATGCCGATAAACAGGGCATTCCCATTATTTTTGTGTATCTACTAAATTGTAGACAGTTGTAGACAGTTATTCCATCATGTGCAAATTTCCCCTTTTTTAGATTGAGCAGCATACACATCCATGCTATAATAGATTATATTCGTATAATTGAAAAGAGAGCAGGATGCGATTTTCTGACGGATCCCCTCCAGTCTTACGAAAGAGGGTGGTGCTTATGAACACAATGGAAGTTTTGACTTTATTGTTAGTATTTATTGCACTTTTATCTTACATAGATAACCAACGCCTGCACGCTTTGCGGGCAGGCTTATGCTAATCATAAAAAGAAATAGCATCCCTACCGTCCAAAGTTAGATGCTATTTCTTTTGTAATATCAATTTAACAGAGGGCAGATCGGAACTTCGTGTCCGATAAGCTTCTCCAAGTAGATTATACCTTAGAGCCGCCTGATTTTCAATTGGCTCTTGTTTTGTTTACTCAGTTTTTATCCCCTTCTTTCTTTTTCACCCCCTTATAAAAAATATCCTCCCCTTCATCAAAGGTGATCTCCACTATATCACTCGCCTGACAATGCAGTATCTGGCACAGCCTGTGCAGTGTTTCTACCGTAATATTCTCGTTATGCCTGATATTGCTCATTGTATGGCTGCTGATATTATAGTGATTGACCAAACTGTAAGTTGTCACTCCGCGTTCTTTCATTGTCCGCCAAAGAGAATCATAATTGTACATGGCACCCTCCCTCCTATATATTTATCCTTTTTCATTATGGCTGTTGATTCCCAAAATGAACATATTGTGAAAAATGAACGCATTGTGTATAGTGAATATATTAAGGATTAAAATTCTTATAGTCAAAACAGAAGGAGGAATAGCAACATGAAGGCAGATGTCATAGAGGCATGGGAGATTTTTATGAAGTTGTGCGAGGAATTTCCGGAATTATACGATAAGTATGTGGAAAAGATAGAAAATGAAATGAAGGACCGCGATCCCGAGTTTGAGATCACAGAGGAAGATCGAAAGCGTGCTTTTGCAAAATTACAGGAACGGATCAAAAATGAGACCCCATAACAGCCGCACACTTTACAAATGACTTTATGCTGATGACAGAAAAACCAAGCGGTTTACATCGCTTGGTTTTCCGGCATTTATACATAAAGAGAAAAAACTTTTTGACAGATCTTAATGGCAGTGTCCGCCGCAATGGGAGCAATCCGCGCCGCATTGCAGAGATTTTCCTTTTTTCTTATCACGGACCATGCTTCTGATGATAAGCGCTACCGCGCCCGCGAGAAGCAGCCCTACAATTATTGTGCCCATTTTTTCACATCCTTTCCGCCGTCCGATATCTCTCGGTTCTGATCCGAATGCCGATTTTTCCGTTTTGCCGATCATCCGGTAAATATCATTTTGCTGTAACGGCCTTTTTCATGTCCACTTTCAGCGTGCTGCTCGCCTGATAAGGCCGAAAGAGCAGATACAGAAGGCCAGCCAGCAGAATAAACGCCGCCACCGTCCAAAGGCTGAACGGAACCCCGAAGAACAGGCCGCCGATCCTGTATACGATCATCGCGATCACATAGGCAAATATGCACTGATATCCGAACGCGAACCAGAACCATTTTGCGTTGTTCATCTCTCTCCTGATGGCGCCCATCGCCGCAAAGCAGGGCGCGCAGAGCAGGTTAAATACAAGGAACGCATAGCCTGCCACCGGTGTGAGGGCTGCTGCCAGATTGCCCCACACTTCTTCTCCCTCTTCGCTGACTTCCGCCACGTGCAGGAATAGCTGTCCGAAGGTCGCCACCACATTTTCCTTTGCGATCAGTCCGGTGACAGTCGCCACTGCCATCCGCCAGTCGCCAAAACCGAGGGGCGTAAAGATCCATGCGATCAGATTGCCGATGCTCGCCAGGATGCTTGAATCAAGCTGTTCCGCTTCCAGCATCCCGAAACTCCCGTCTGCCCAGCCAAAGCTCATCAAAAACCACAGAACGATGGTGGATAACAGAATGATCGTGCCGGCTTTCTTGATGAAGGACCAGCCTCTCTCCCACATGCTGTGGAGTACAAAGGAAACCGTGGGCATATGGTAAGCCGGAAGTTCCATGACGAAAGGCGCCGGATCTCCTGCGAACATTTTTGTCTTCTTTAATATGATACCGGATACGACGATCGCCGCCACGCCTATAAAGTAAGCGCTGGTCGCCACCCACGCCGCGCCGCCGAACAGCGCGCCCGCGATCAGCCCCACGATGGGCATTTTCGCGCCGCAGGGGATGAACGTGGTCGTCATGATGGTCATTTTGCGGTCCCTGTCATTTTCAATGGTACGGGATGCCATCACCCCCGGCACGCCGCAGCCCACGCCCACTAACATCGGGATGAAGGACTTGCCGGAAAGGCCGAATTTGCGGAAGATCCTGTCCATGATGAAGGCGATGCGCGCCATATAACCACAGCCCTCCAGGATCGCCAGCAGGATAAACAGCACCAGCATCTGGGGCACAAAACCGAGTACGGCGCCCACGCCGCCCACGATGCCGTTAAGGATCAAGCCGGAAAGCCAGTCTGCACAGCCGATCGCCGAGAGCGCGCTCTCAACGGCAGGCGGCACGATCTCTCCGAACAGGACATCGTTGGTCCAGTCCGTGCAGAAAGCCCCCACCGTCACCATGGCGATATAGTAGACTGCCCACATGACCAACGCAAAGATCGGCAACGCCAGGATCCTGTTTGTCACAATTCTATCAATTTTGTCGGATAAGGTCAACTCTCCGGCTTTCGCCTTCACAACGCAGTCCCCGATGATCGAAGAAATATATGTATAACGTTCGTTGGCGATGATGCTCTCCACATCATCGTCCATCTTTTCCTCCAGCTTCCTGATCTCCGCCGATACGTCGGGGGAACCGCTCATCATCTCCCCGATCCTGTCGTCGCCCTCCAGCAGCTTGATCGCAAAGAATCTCTCCTGTCCGGCAGGCGCCTTCCCCGCCAACAGGTTCGCCACTGTATCGATCACGCTTTCTGCTTCCGGAGCAAACTTATGAACCGGCTTTGACGCCTTCTTTCCGCGTGCCAGTTCGACCGCCTTTTTTGCCGCCGCATCGATGCCGGTCCCCTTTAAAGCAGAGATCTCCACCACGCTGCAGCCAAGTTTTTCCGCCAGTTTATCCGTGCTGATCCTGTCACCGGATTTCTGCACGATATCCATCATGTTGACTGCTATCACCACCGGGATCCCCAGTTCCAGGATCTGCGTGCTCAGATAAAGATTTCTTTCCATGTTTGTGCCGTCGACGATATTGATGATAGCGTCCGGTTTTTCCTGAATCAGATAGTTTCTCGCCACCACTTCTTCCAATGTATAGGGAGAAAGAGAATAGATACCGGGCAGGTCCGTGACCGTCACCTCCTTATTCCCTTTCAGCTTTCCTTCCTTTTTCTCCACCGTTACGCCGGGCCAGTTTCCCACAAACTGGTTTGCTCCTGTCAGCGCATTAAATAATGTCGTTTTGCCGCAGTTCGGATTTCCCGCCAGTGCGATCTTGATTTCCATTTTTACCACCTTTCCTCTCATATCCGTTTCATAGTAGTCCCTGCAATACCGTATCCGGTTGATAAATCCTGATCCAGTGCAGTTACCCGCCGGATGGATCATCCGACATTGCAGAACCTTCGTATTATTCCACCTCTATCATCTCCGCGTCCGCTTTTCGGAGTGACAGCTCATATCCTCTCACTGTCACTTCCACCGGATCGCCGAGCGGCGCCACTTTTCTGACATACACCTGAACGCCCTTTGTAATGCCCATGTCCATGATCCTCCTTTTGATTGCCCCGCCGCCATGCAGCTTCACAACCTTCACTGTCTGATCGCAGGGTATTTCTCTCAATGTTTTCATAATATCTCCTTTCCCGCCATATAAACTTTACATTCCGGCTTGCACCGTTTCTTATACCATGATCTTATTTGCCATATCCCGCCCGATCGCTATGCGGGAGCCTTTTACCGAAACGATCACATTTCCCATAGCTTTTGAGAGAACGGTCACTTCACCGCCTGTCACAAAGCCCATCCCTTCCAGAAATTTTCTCGTTTCCTCCTTTCCTCCGACCTTCCTGATAACCTGTGTCTCTTCCGGATTCACCATTGTAAGCGGCATAATGATCTCCTTTCCATGTTAGTTATCTGCACCTTTTATTTCTGAAAACTATCTCTGATTTGTTTTTTCTTTCTGTAGTTAGTATATTCTAACATTCATTAGTTGTCAATACCATAGTGGAAATTTTTATGAAAAATTCTTTTATTTGTCATCCCTCAAAAACTGTGTTATACTTGATAACAATACAGCAAGCCGCATAAAACAGATCTGTAATCTGTCAAGCGGCCGCAGGCATGCGCTGTGCAGATCAGCAGAAAACCGCAGTGAAATTGGAATGGTGGTATGAAAAATTTTATAAATGAATCCTCTGAAAATTATCTGGAAACTATCCTTATATTAAGCAAAAAACTGCCTGTAGTCCGTTCCGTGGACATCGCCAACGAACTGGATTTCAAAAAACCCAGCGTCAGCGTTGCCATGAAAAATCTGAAAGAAAAAAACCAGATCACCGTCTCCGAGCAGGGTTTTATCTACCTCACGGAAAGCGGTAAAGAGATCGCAGAAATGATCTACGAACGGCATCTGCTCATTTCCGCCTGGCTTGAGAAACTCGGTGTCCCGGCAAAAACCGCCGTGCAGGATGCCTGTAAGATTGAGCATGTGATCAGCAAAGAAAGCTTTGAAGCGATCAAGAACTATGTAAATTCTCTGTCCAAATAAAATGTCTGAAAAAGAGTCCGGGCCGGCCGGACTCTTTGTTTTATTCCTCTTATTTACAGAATGAACACCGATGCAAGTATACAGGGCAGGCACACTGCCGATCCCCAGAAGATCTCCTGTATCGTATGCCGCTTCAGATACAGGGAAGACCACACCACCGCTGTCGCAACGCAGAGACAGGGAATGATCGCCCCTGTTCCCAGAAAGAATGACAGAAAATACAATGTCCCGGTAACGCTGCAGGCATGGCCGCTGGCGCGCACATGCAGCACCTTGTTGAAAAATACAAGCAGCAACATGGAAATAAAATAGGAAACAATGATATACTGAAGCCGTCTGCCGCAGCCTCCTGCAACGGAAAAGATCAATGCGGTAAAATAGCCCGCAAAAGTCAGCACAAACGCCAGATTGCGCTGTTCTTCCCTCACTTCCCCCTTCGACGGCAGAAGTTTCTGGATCGGATACGCCAGGATCGGCACAAGCCCCAACAGTAAAACCGCCAGTATCATCTGCGTCATGCTGCTGCAGAAATTATCTAAGGATACCGTCAATGTCACCAGCATCCCGGTGATCAGGATCGGCGGCACCGTGAGCACTCTGATGCCCTTCGCCAGTATGTTCCCCATTGTTATATTTTTCATCTTTATATTTTCATTCATCTCATCCACCTCCCATTGTTCTCCTCTCTTCATTATCTAGTTCTTAATACTATGTGTAATAGTATCACTTTTTATGTGTAAAAGCAATACTTTATATCACTTTTTTTCTTTTCCGCATATAATGTATAAAACCAAATATGGGAGAACCTATGAAAAAGCAGAAAAAACTTATTGCACTGCTGATGAGCACAGCCATGCTCTTTGGCACGGCCGCGCTGCTCGCAGGCTGCGGTTCAGAAGAACCCACGGCTGATAAAACTCATGTGGTGTTAAACGAAGTGGCGCATTCCATTTTTTATGCGCCCATGTATGTGGCGATCGAGGAAGGCTATTTTGCCGAGGAAGGGCTGGATGTGGAACTGGTGACCGGCTACGGC
The DNA here is from genome assembly GCA_021769625.1 of [Clostridium] symbiosum. Taxonomy (GTDB): domain Bacteria; phylum Bacillota; class Clostridia; order Lachnospirales; family Lachnospiraceae; genus 1XD8-76. The sequence continues at coordinate 45,483 of JAETSN010000029.1, forward strand.
GCCGACAAGACTATGACCGCCCTGTTGTCCGGGGAAGCCGATATCGGCTTTATGGGTGCGGAGGCGACAATCTACAGCTATGCGGAAGGCATGGAAGATTCCGCTGTCAACTTTGCCCAGCTCACCCAGCGCGCCGGCAACTTCCTTGTGGCAAGGGAACCTATCGATGATTTCTCATGGGATATGCTGAAAGGCAAAGATGTGCTCGGCGGCAGGGCAGGCGGCATGCCGGAGATGGTATTTGAGTACATACTCTCCAAAAACAACATTGATAAATCCGAAGTCAATATCGACCAGTCCATTGATTTCGGTTCTACTGCCGCCGCGTTCTCGGGCGGACAGGGGGATTTTACGGTTGAGTTTGAGCCTCACGCGACTTCCCTCGAATTAAAAGGAGACGGCTATGTGGTGGCATCCCTCGGCGAAGCCTCCGGCTATGTCCCCTACACCTCCTTCTCCGCAAAGAAAAGTTATATCGAAAAGAATCCGGAAGTGATCCGGGCTTTCACAAACGCCCTGCAGAAAGGGATGGATTACTGCGCCGAACACAGCGCAAAGGAGATCGCGAAATCGATCGCTCCCCAGTTCGCGGAGACGGATGCCGAAACGCTGGAGATCATCGTGGAGCGATATGCCTCGCAGGATACATGGAAAACAGATCCTGCCTTCGAGAAGGAAGCTTTCGACCTGCTGCAGAATATCCTGATGGACGCAGGCGAATTGGACGCGGCATTGCCTTACGAAGAACTGGTGACAACGGAATTTGTGAAGTGAGTTGGTTTATTGTGTTGGTGATGCCGGACGCCGGGAGGAACATCAAATCCTCCGTCGCCACGCTCGCGCTGGCTCTGTTTTTCAAAGGGCTCCTTGAGGATTTGATGTTCCTCCCGGCTGGTTAATGGCATTTACCAAGTAATTTGGAAAGAGAAAACACATTTACCGAAAAACCTCCCAGACGGATCATTTTGTCCGCATGGGAGGTTTTTTATTTATCATCCCTATCATTTACTTTCTATACAATGCCTTATCGTTTCAGGCATTTGAACAGCACGGGAAATTTCAGGAAAGCTGCCGCTTCTCCTTCACCGCCAGCGCGATCGAAACCTCCGGCGCATAGTACGGGATCAGCGTCGCCTGCAACGCATGATAGATATCCGGTTTTCCCGGCCAAACCGTCCCCGACACCTGATTATTCTGATCCATCTGGTGGAACCAGGAACCGTTCACATGATCCAGCACCTTCTCATCCAGATACTGCATGAACGCCGCGTAGGTATCCGCGTATTCCTGTTTCTTTGTCACACGGTACAGCACAGCGGCAGTGTTGATCCCCTCCGCCAGCGTCCAGTGCATCCTCTCATGCACGATGGGCTTTCCGTCCCACCCTGTCGTATAACAGATTCCCGGCGCGCCGTCTGCATTCCACGCATCTTCCACCGCGCGGTGGAAGAGTTCCTCTGCGGCGTCTATGTAGGGACGCATGCCTTCCTTATCCTCCTTGTAAGTGGATAACGCCCACTGGGTGATCAGCCTCGCCCACTCCAATCCGTGGCCCGGCGTCGCGCCGTAGGGCTTGAACGGATCATCCGGTTTTTCCCTGTTTTTCTCCAGATCCGGCTCCCAATCCTTCGTGTAATGCTCCGGGATCCTCCAGTGATTATCCTTCGCCCAGCCCAGCACATGATCGATGATCCGTCCTGCCCGCACTCTGTACTCCTCTTTGCCTGCCGCATCCGCCACTGCCAGAAAGGCCTCCACGGAATGCATATTGGCATTTAAGCCGCGGTAATCATCCATCACCGTAAACTCTGTGTTCCAGTTATCGCAGGAGAGCCCCTCTTTCTCATTCCAGTAATACCTGTCATATACTTCCAACGCTTCCTGCAGCAGTTTTTCCGCCCCCGGCCTTCCCGCCAGATACGCGGAAGTGCCCGCCAGGATCACAAACGCATGAGCGTAACACTGCTTTCCGGACAGATGGCCTCCTTCGGCCGTCAATCCCTCATACCAGCCGTCATGCTCCGTATCCCGCAGTTCCCCGTTTAAGCCTTTTACCGCCGCGTCCACCAGCCCCTCGCTGCCCTCATGTCCCATAAAAGAGGCAATGCTGTACACATGCGCCATACGGCAGGTCACATAGGCCTCCCTGTTCTTTTCCTTCCAGGGCGTTCCGTCATCTCCCAAATACCAGGAACTCCCGCCGGGTGAAGGGAAGCGATGCCCGAAAGCAAACAGCCCCTCCCGGATCTTTTGCAGAAAATCCCTGTTTTCCTGTGTGTCGATACTGTACTTTTTGTCCATACTCTTTACCTTTCTTCTTTTTTATATTTCCTTTCCGCAGCTTTCCCGCGTGCTAACCTTTTTCAGCAGACTGGAAGGTTTTCTCCCTTGTCTTTCAATCCGATATGAGCCATAAACTTCTCCACGGAAGTGTTGACGATCAGCTCCTTATCAAAACCTGCCTTGTTCAGCAGATCGCAGGCCTCTTCAAATCTTCCCACGTATAAAGGATCATGGGCATCTGAACTGACGATGACAGGCACCGCATATTTCTGACAGAGCCGCAGCATCTTTTTATAATTTTCCACACAGTTCAGACGTTTCTCCGGCTTCAGCAGGGAACTGTTATTCACTTCCAACGCCACATGGTTTTCCTTCGCCCCCAAAACAAGCCGTTCATAGTCAAGAGGCGTATGGTCGTCGTCCGGATGAGACACAAAAAAGACCTTCGGATGCCGCATACAGGAGATCACATTTTCCGTATTCTTTTCCCGCCCCGCGTCCTGATAGCACAGGCCGTGGATCCCCACGATCGCATAATCCAGTTTCTCAATATACTTATTCAAAGACAGCGTTCCGTCATTTAATACATTGATCTCACAGCCGTAAACCAGATCCACACCGTATAATCTTCGCGGCGCCACTTTCAGGTTGGAGAAATAGATCGGTTCGCAGGTTCCCGGGATCCCCGGCGCGTGCTCGCTGATGCCAAGCATTTGCAGCTTTTTCTCCGCCGCCCCCTGCGCCATCTCCCGGATCGTGCCGTAAGCATGGCCGCTGGCTATGGTATGGGTATGGATATCCAGCGGCAGATCTGATGGATAGATCATAGTTTTCCTCCTGTCTGCCTTTTGTTTCGTCACTTCACTTTATCTCCCGTCTGCCACTGACGGCCGCCTCCTTCACGAGTATCCTCATCCCGTCACCGCTGCGACTCTTTTATCCCTCCAGCAATTTCCTGAGTTCTCTCTCCAGAAGTTCTTCCGAGCCGTCCTTCACTGTCACCGCCTGCATCCCCAGCTTTCTCGCACCCTCCGTATTCTCCGCCCGGTCGTCAAAGAAAATGCACTCCCCGGGATTTAACCGGTATTTCTCCATCAGATGCCGATAGATCGGCGGATTCGGTTTAATCTGATGGATCTGGTAGGAGATCACGCCGCCGTCAACCAGTTCCCAGAACGGCAGGCCTTCCGTATGTAAAGTAAACAGCTCCTCCGAATAATTGGACAGCACATAGATGCCATATCCTTTTTCCTTCAGTTCCCTCATCAGCTTCCATATCTTCGGCCGTTCCACCACCATTTTCTTTCCGCTTCCGATAAACCATCGGGCATCCTCCTCCAGCTCAGGATACCTCTCCGCAACGCTTCTGATCAGATCCTCCGTCATAACAAGCCCTGCGTCAAAATCCGGCCAGAGGGGATTGTCAAAAAATCCCCCGCCGATCTTCTCTGCCTTCTCCTTGTCCCAGCCTTCCTCCAGACACATATCTCTCCATCTATATCCGATCAGCACGCTGCCGATATCAAAGATAATATTTTTCACAACTCTCTCCTGCTTTTCTGTACTTCTCCCACGACTTTCCCGCGCCGTATGCCCACGGTTTTAAATCTTCTTTATGCCGTTTTTATAAACTGCCTTTATCTCCCTGTCCGGGCTGATGATCACCAGATCCGCTGCTTTTCCGCTTTCGATACTGCCGATCCTGTCTTCCATGCGTACTGCCTTCGCCTGATGGATCGTCATGCAGGGCAGGATCTCCTCCATTGTCAGCCCGCACTGATCCATCCAAACGCCCATCTCCTTCAGCATATCCGTGGTGGAGCCGGCTATCGTACCGTCTTTCAAAGTCGCCTTGCCCTCTTTCACATAGACAGGCAGGCCTCCCAGCACATATTCGCCGTCCTGAAGCCCTGCGGCACTCATGGAATCCGAAATGACCATCAGGTGATCGCCCATCATCTGATACACCATCTTCATCACCGTGGGATGGATATGAATGCCGTCGCAGATCATCTCCACATTCGCCCCGGCTGCAAAGGCCGCCCCCGGTACGCCGGGATCCCTGTGCCCAAGGCCGTTCATGGCGTTAAACAGATGGGTCACTTCCGTCGCCCCCGCCCGGAAAGCCTCCATTGCTTTTTCGTAATCCGCCGTCGTGTGCGCCACGGAAATCACATAGTCCTTACTGTTTTTCTCAATGAAGCCTATCGCTCCCGGCCGTTCCGGCGCCACATCCACGATCAGGAAATGTCCCTTTGCCAGCCTGTTTAACTCGTCCATCTTCTCCTGGGAAGCGTCTATGATATACTGCGGATCATGGGCGCCCTTTTTCTCCACGGAGAGGAACGGTCCCTCCATATTGATGCCGATCAGGTTGTGATCCTCCACGCTTTCCATATATTCTCCGATCGTCACCGCCGCTTTCTTATAGTCCTCATATCCCATCGTCATCGTCGTTCCGGCAACGGATGTGATGCCCCTGCTGAAATAGAACGCGCACATTTTATCGATCTCATCCCGATCAGCCGTGGAAAAGTCATATCCCATACAGCCATGTGTATGCAGGTCGATAAATCCCGGGATCAGAAAGTTTTCCCCCAGCTCCACCACTTCTTCCCCGGCTTTTTCGGAGAGTCCCGCGCCGATCTCTGTGATCTTTCCACCCTCTGTTCTGATATCCGTCTTTTCAAATTTCGTTCCGATAAATACCCTTCCGCCTCTGAATAACATATCTTGCCCCTCCATTTTGTTTCCCGCCGATTTCCTCAGGCGGCGTTTTTTAACGCCATAAAAATCCTTTCACACTTCCTGTCATGCCGCCATCGGCGGCACAAACAATCCGTGAAGAACGCTGCTCTTGCGTTCTTCCGTGTGAAGTTTTAGAATTTCTTAGTCTGCGTACTTTGCGGGCTTAGAAATTCTCTTCACACCAGTATACCCCAATTTCACAAATATTACCATATCAACTTGCTTTTCCTTCCAATATTTGGTACTTTTAAATAAGAGCAATATTCACACACTAACTTTAAAACTAAGGGAGGTTTTGAAATGAGGATTTACAGAGCAAAAGACTATGACGACATGAGCCGTAAGGCGGCGAATATCATTTCCGCTCAGGTTATCATGAAACCGGACTGTGTGCTGGGACTGGCGACAGGTTCCACTCCCATCGGCACCTACAAACAGCTCATCGAATGGTACAACAAAGGGGATCTGGACTTTTCCGAAGTGACCACCGTCAATCTGGATGAATACAAGGGACTCCCGAAGGATAACGACCAGAGCTACTACTATTTCATGCAGGAAAACCTTTTTAAACATGTCAATATACCAAAAGGCCATTCTTTCCTGCCGGACGGCACGGAACCCGACAGTGAAAAAGCCTGCAGCAGCTACAATGCCATCATCCGTCAGGTAGGCGGCATCGATCTGCAGCTTCTGGGTCTTGGGCAGAACGGCCATATCGGTTTCAACAAAGAAAAGGCACAGGCTCTGCGGGATGCCATCTGCGGCCCGGTAACGCCCGCCCTTCCTGCTTCTATTTTACAGTATCATAAAAATGTCTATGTCGTGGCAGATGAGGATGCGCTCAGTTTGCTTGATTGATGATGACGGACGCCGGGAAAGAAATAAAATTTTACTGACAACTATAACCCGCTGCCTTGGGGCGGCGGGTTTCTCAACGTAAAAGAATATGTAAAATATTTTCTTGCTAATTATATTACAAAAATGAAAGGAATGAGAGATAAGATGACAAAAACGATTGAAAATTTTTTACAGTATGTCAGGATAGATACCCAGTCCTGCGAGACATCGGGGACGACGCCGAGTACCGCGAAGCAGCACGATCTGGCAAAGCTTCTGGTTTCCCAGCTCGAAGGGATGGGAGCCGCGGAGATCACTTACGATGAAGGCCACTGCTATGTGTATGCTTCCGTTCCTGCTTCAGCAGGTTATGAAAAAAGTCCTGTTCTCGGCTTTATCGCCCATATGGATACCGCCCCTGCCGTCACCGGCACAGATGTAAAACCCCGCATCGTGGAAAACTACGACGGCAAAGATATCCTGCTGAATGAAGCACAGTCCATTTATCTTTCCGTCTCCGATTTTCCGGAACTGAAGGCGTTGAAGGGAAAGGACCTGATCGTCACGGACGGCACCACTCTTTTGGGAGCGGATGATAAAGCCGGTGTTGCGGAGATCATGGCTATGGCGGAGCATCTGCTCTCCCACCCCGAACTCCCTCACGGCAAGATCCGGATCGGCTTTACGCCTGACGAGGAGATCGGGGAAGGCGCAAATCATTTTGATGTGGCGCTCTTCGGCGCGGATTTTGCCTACACCGTGGACGGCGGAGAGCTTGGGGAACTGGAGGACGAAACTTTCAACGCGGCAGGCGCAAAGCTCACCGTCCATGGACGCAACGTCCATCCCGGCTCCGCCAAAGGCAAAATGGTAAACTCCATCCTGATCGCCCAGGAATTCCAGAACCTTTTGCCCGTTTTCCAGAATCCCATGTATACCGATAACAGGGAAGGATTCTTTCATATAGACGGCATCAGCGGAAATGTGGAAGAAACTACGGCGGAATATATCATTCGTGACCATGACAGGACATTATTTGAGCAGAAAAAAGAACTGTTTATGAGATGTGCAGATTTCCTGAATGAAAAATACGGCCAGGGCACCGTAACAGTGGAGATGGCGGATTCCTATTATAATATGAAGGAAGCTCTTGCGCCCCATGCACATCTGATGGAAAACGCCTGCAGCGTTCTGCGCGAACTGGGCATCGAGCCGAAGATCACACCCGTCAGGGGCGGCACCGACGGTTCCAGGCTCTCCTATATGGGACTGCCCTGTCCGAACCTCTGCACCGGCGGTGCAAACTACCACAGCCGCTTTGAATACGCCTGCATCCAGTCCATGGAGACAGTGACAGATCTGCTGATCAGGCTGGCGGTCCGCTATGGAAACAGAAAACCGTAAACCGAACGGAATACAATGATATACAAAAATCACATTCTGTACACCATTATGAGTAATCATCATTTGTTTTACACCTTAACCAACCAGCCATGAGAAAAATCAAATTCTCAAGGAGCCCCTGCAGCAACGTCGGCACAATTGGCAAATGTGAAATTTAAAAAGCAAAATTTCACATGATCTCTCACGAGCCTAGTACCGCTACGTTGCAGCCAGCTCTGTTTCTCAAGAGCTTGAGCGCGAGCGTGGCGACGGAGAATTTGATTTTTCTCATGGCGTCCGGCTAAAGTTTCTTTTTTCCATCCTCACTGCCTGTCCGTCCCTGTCTGCCCCTGCATCATCCGCACAAAAGGCTCCGGATCCTTCCGCATCTGCAGCAGGCTGTTGAACGCCATCAGCAGCATCTTATCCTTGTTAAACCGCATATCCGCCACATCCTGATCCATGGCCGCCCTAAAATGATCGATCTGAAATATCATCAGATCCACCAGCCCGTAGCCTTCGATCTTCACCTTACAGAGAAAATCCTGATGCTCCAGATAATAGACAAACTCCTCATAAATTGCCGGATCATTTGTCAGCCTCTCCCAGAAATCCTTCAAAAACGCTTCATCCGCCCCCGCATATTTACAGAGCGCCTCCGCCCATGCGTATGCTTTTTCCTTATCTTTATCTACACTCATGTTTTCTCACCTCCTTATTTCAATACTCTTTTTCTCATCCTTCACATCCAGCCCTCCATATTATGGGCTGCCCGACAAATCGGGAACCACATCAGTTAATGCCATTAATCAAAAAGCTCGCATTTCCTCCCGCTATGTGATAAGATACACCTATACTCCAAAGAAAGGCATGGTACTATCATGAAAAAAATTATCTCCTGGAACGTCAACGGCCTCCGCGCCTGTATCGGAAAGGGTTTCACCGATTTTGTCATAAAAGAAGATGCCGACATCTTCTGCATACAGGAATCGAAACTGCAGGAAGGCCAGATCATCCTCGATCTCCCCGGCTATCACCAATACTGGAATTACGCGGAAAAAAAGGGCTACTCCGGCACTGCCATCTTTACCAAAGAGGAACCCTTATCCGTCTCCTACGGCATCGGTATCGAAAAACATGATCACGAGGGCCGCGTCATCACACTGGAATTTGAAGCCTTTTATATGGTCACCGTCTATACCCCGAATTCTCAGGATGAATTGAAGCGCCTCTCCTACCGCATGGAATGGGAGGATGATTTTCTCGCATACCTGAAAAAACTAGAAGAAACAAAACCTGTCATTTTCTGCGGCGACCTGAATGTTGCCCATCAGGAGATCGACCTGAAAAACCCGAAAACCAACCGCAGAAACGCCGGCTTTACGGACGAAGAGAGGGCAAAGTTCTCTTCCCTTATCAAAGCGGGCTTTATCGATACATTCCGCTTCTTTTACCCCGAACTGGAGGGCGCCTATTCCTGGTGGTCCTACCGTTTCCATGCCCGGGAGAAGAACGCAGGGTGGCGTATCGACTACTTTCTGGTGTCCGAAGCGCTTCGGGACAAGATAAAGGACGCTCTGATCTACAAAGACGTCACCGGCTCCGACCACTGTCCGGTTGGACTGCTTGCGGATATCTGAATTTTATCGTGTCCCCTCTTTTTTCATAAAGTAAATATAGTACAAAATAAAAGCTGCCGCCGCTGCAACCCATGTGATCGGATAACTCATCATCACGGTCTCCATCGTATTGCTGACAGGCAGCGCCACTACGATCCAGAGAACCCTCAGCCCGCATACCAGCAGGATGCTGATGATCGTCGGCACCACTACGCACTCCAGCCCCCGCAGTGTCCCCGAAAGAATCTCCACCACAACATAGATCATATAAAATCTGGTCAGGAAGTGGAGTTGGGATACCCCCAGCGAGATCACACCGGCGTCCTCCACAAAGATACCGAAAAAGAACTCGGCAAAGGTGTAGAAGAAAATGCTGATCATTCCCGCCATCAGCAGCGTCATCCCCATGCATTCCCACATGGATTTCTTTACCCGATCCATCTTTCCCGCGCCCAGATTCTGCCCGACAAAAGTAGTTACCGCGATCCCCATGGCGGACACGGTCATCCAATAAAGCCCATCCAGCTTGGTGTAGGCAGACCACGCCGCAATATTGTCCGTCCCGAAGCTGTTTACCTTCGCCTGTATCACCCCGTTGGAAAGTCCGTAGGTCACAGACTGCAGTCCTGCCGGGATTCCGATCCATAACACCCGCTTCATGATCCCCCCGGAGCAATGGAGAAGTTTCTTCGGCGCCAGCCCGTAGCACGCCTTCTCCCTGCAGAGCACCACAAACACCATGACTGCACTCAGAATCTGGGAGAGTACTGTCGCAATGGCAGCCCCCTCTGCGCCCATCTGAAACCCCGCCACAAAAAGAAAATCCAGCGGAATATTGGCCAGACAGCTTACGATCAGAAAATACAGCGGTCTTCTGGAATCTCCCACTGCCCGCAAAATACCCGCTCCCATAATATAAAACAGATTGGCAGGCGTTGCCGCAAAATAGATCCGCATATAGCCTAAAGACTGTCCGAAAATATTTTCCGGCGTCTGTAAAAGCCGCAGCATCAGCGGCGCAAACGCGATCCCGATCACACCGAACAACACGCCGGCACAGAGGGAAAGCATCAGCGAGGTATGCACCGTCTTCGATACCTCTTTCTCCTGTTTTCCGCCGTAGAAATTGGCAGCCACCACCGTTGCCCCGGAGGCAATGCCGGTAAAAAAGCCCACAAAAATACTGATGATCGAGAAGGTCGAGCCTCCCACTGCGGAGAGCGCTTCCTTTCCCGCAAATCTCCCTACGATCACCGCATCCGCCGTATTATATAATTGTTGAAATAAAGACCCCAACAGGATCGGAAAGAAAAACAACAAAATCTGTTTCCAGATAACCCCTTCCGTGATCCCTGGCCTGCGGGAGATTGGCTCTTTGCCCGCATCCGCGCCCGATTCCCGTTCATTCTTTTTCAGCATATTTTCTCCGTCCGTTCATTTCTAAATCACTTTAAAATCCAGCCACTTTTTACTGCAGAATCTCCAGACATAGAAGGAAACCCGGCAGATCCAGTCAAGAACCATGGCGATCCATACCCCGATCGCCCCCATTCCGAAATAGATTCCAAGCACCACACTGAAACCGATGCGGAAGATAAACATGGATGCCACCGAAATGACCATGGTAAATCTCACATCCCCGGATGCCCGCAGCGCATTCGGCATCGTGAAGGAAGTCGGCCAGAGCAGTATCGCACAGCCGTTATGGATGCAGACCAGAATAAACGCATAGCGCCATGCCTCCGATGAAAGGCTGTAAATATTCAGAAGGAACGGCAGCGATAATAAAATAACGCTGTTCACAGCCGCCGTTATCATATATGTAAATTTCCACAGTTTTTTTGTATACCAGACAGCCTGCTCTTTTTCTCCGGCTCCCATGCACTGTCCCACCACCGTGATCATCGCGAGGTTCATCGCCTGTCCCGCGATACAGCCCATCGAATCCAGATTATTCGCCACCGCGTTTGCCGCGATCTGTGCCGTTCCGAATCGTGAGATGATGCTGACCACCAGCACACGCCCCAACTGGAACAGTCCATTCTCCACGCCGTTCGGAATGGCAATATGCAGGATCCTTCGCACCATCCCCCTCTCCCATGCTATCAGATTCCGATAAATGACATATACGTCATTTTTCTGATTTTTTATCAGCACCATCATCACCGCCGCTCCCAATATACGCGCCGCCAGAGTGGAAAGCGCCGCTCCCGCCGTTCCCATCTGAAATCCGAAGATCAAAATGGCATTCCCGATGGCATTAAAAATATTCATGCCCACCGAAACCTGCATGGAAATTTTCGAGTTTCCCATGGAACGATAGGTGGCGGCACAGGCATTGAATACTGCCAGAAAGGGAAAAGAAAATGCCGATATCAAAAAATACACCATGGCATTTCGCATGACATCCGCTTCCACTGTGCCAAAAAGCAGCCGAAGGAGCGGCGCACGGAACAGGAGGCTTAACAGCATGATCCCGGTGGAGATCACTGCCGATACCGTGATCAATTGTTCCGCCGCCCGGCAGGCGAGCTTTTTATTTCCATGCCCGAGATACTGGGACACCACCACTGCCCCGCCGGTACCCACCGCCGCAAATATATTGATCAGCAGCACATTGATCATATCCACTAAAGATACGCCTGAGATCGCGGCTTCCCCTGCATAGGAGATCATCATGGTATCCACCATACCTACCGTGATAGCCAGTACCTGTTCCACGATCAGCGGCAGGATCAGCTTCTGGAGCTGCTTCTTTGAAAACATTGTACCGATATCTGCTTTATCCTTTGGTTTTTGCTTCGCCAAGATCATCTGTTTTTCCTCTTTCCATACCTCGCCCGTCGAACCGTTTTTCCGCTTTTACGGATGGTATTTTCTTATATCTTTCCGCATCCGGTATTCCGTTACATCTGGTGCCTTACTACTTCGTACTCATTGTCCGACCGATAATAGGGGCATTCCAGCCTCGTCTGAGATAAAAACCTTGCCATTTCATCCTCATCCATGCTGACGTCGCACTCATAACAGTCATAGTCTTCATCATAAAGATAGTTGCTGCAGGTATCGCAGCTCGTTCCCTGTGCCATATCAAAAAACCGCGCCTTTCTCCCGATATAAATTGATACACCTCAATATTGCCGGCAGGAACACTGCCGGCAACATTGATACTCGCTATTCTTACTGTCATTGATTCCGTTTCCGAAAAACGGATGATGTCTATTCTTACTCTACCATGAAGTCTTTAATTGCATCCAAAATCGCAGCCTCTTCATCCTCTGTGCTGGAAAAATGCAGTTCCAGCGGAGAACTTAAATCAAGACTCATAATACCCAGCATGGATTTCGCATCAATATAGTACCTGCCCTGCTCCAGATCAAAATCACAGTCAAATTTGCAAACCGTCCTGTTGAATACCTTAATCTTGTCGATACTGTCTAACTGTACTTTTACAGTTTTCATACCTCTACCTCCAACTATACTTTATTCGGTGTCCTACCGACTAAATCTATTATAAGTTTTTATTCCGGTTTATGCAAGACTTTTACAAAATTAAGGCAAAAAATTTGTCACATTTTAGTAATATTTACATATAAAATATCTTATACCACTCCGCAAACTTTCTCAATCCCTCCCTGAGATCCGTTGCCGGCTTAAACCCGAAATCCTCCTCCAGCCTCGAAGTATCCGCATAAGTGACAGGAACATCCCCGGGCTGCATGGGCACAAGCTCCTTATGCGCCTCAAAATCATAATCTTCCGGAAGCACCTGCGCCCGAACCAGTTCCTGCTGCAGTATATCTACAAAATCCAGCAGATTTTCCGGCTGGTTATTTCCTATATTATAGACTGCATAGGGCGGAACCGGCAGGCCGTCATCCCCGTTCTGTTTCTCCGGTGCCGCCTGCATCACCCGTTTCACGCCTTCCACGATATCATCCACATAAGTAAAATCCCGTCTGCAGTTTCCGTAATTGAAGATCCGGATCTTCTCTCCCCTCCGCAGCTTATCCGTAAAGCCGAAATATGCCATATCCGGTCTTCCCGCAGGCCCGTAGACTGTGAAAAAGCGCAGACCCGTACATGGAATATTGTACAGTTTTGCATAGGCATGCGCCATCAGTTCATTACTCTTCTTTGTCGCCGCATAAAGGGAGACCGGGTTGTCCACCCTGTCTTCCGTAGAGTAAGGAACCTTTTTATTTGTCCCGTATACGGAGGAAGACGACGCATATACAAGATGCTCCACGCCTGCCGCTCCGTCGTCATAAGAATGACGGCAGGCTTCCAGAATATTATAAAATCCGATCAGGTTGGATTCCACATAAGCATCCGGGTTTGTGATGGAATACCGCACACCCGCCTGCGCCGCCAGATTTACGACGACGGACGGGGCATATTTCTTAAAAACCTCATCCACCGCCGCTTTATCGGCAATGGACTGCCTGATAAACGTCCACTTAACCCCCGGACGTTCCCGCACAAGGGCCTGTATCTGCTCAAGCCGGTACTCTTTGATCGCGACATCATAGTAATCGTTCATATTATCCATGCCTATGATATGCACCGATCCTGCCGTTTGAAACAGCTCCGTCACCAGATTGGCGCCGATGAAACCGGCTGCCCCCGTTATGAGGATCGTCTTTCCTGTCAGAGTAATGTTTTGTCTTTTCATATTAAAACTGTCGCCTTTCTTATCATTCCTTACCAATACGTTTTATCTTTTTCCACGCTTCTTCCTCAGTCAACTGATATATTCTCACGAGTGCATCCTTTGCTTCCTTCGTGCCCTTCCCTTCTTTTTTCAATTCACTAATCAGACGCCTGCTGTTGCCGTCCAACTCCTGATTATACCAATCCTGAAGTTCCTTATATCTATCCCATTGCCTCTTATTTTCATCCAGACGTTCTTTGTTTTTTTCAGAAGCTCTTCGTCTTTTCCCAGAAGTTCTTTTTCTTTTTCCAGGAGCTCTTTTTCCTTTTTCAGAAGCTCTTTATTTTCATCCAAAAGCTCTCGCATAATTTCCCTGTCCAGTTTTATAGCCGGTTCCACTTCCCTGCTCACCTCCTTATACAAATCCCAGCTGAAGTATACACCGTTCTCTTTCCCTGTGCCGATATTCCGTACCGCATCAGCCGTGTATCCAGCACATGGCTGTTTTCAACGCCAAATAAAAAGATACTTTCAACAAAAGAATCTGATGCTAAGCCATGTCAATCCTATACTTTACACCAGATTTCTTCATCCATATTCAACAATTCAATATAAACTACTTCTTTTCTTCCAGTCCAAACTCAACGAACAGCTTGTGTTGGAAATCACGGTCCGACAACGATCTCAAAAAGTCCGCCGTCCTTCCCGCTTCTGTCAGAAGGAGTCCCAGTTTATTTACCTTTGCTTCTCCCTTTGCTACTTTCTTTGCTGATTCCTCCGCCATATAACGATCCAGCGCATTCTTGATCGCACTTAAAGCATACCATGTTTCCCGGTGCATGGCAACCACTGACTTCAGGCGTTCCCGGTCGAAGCGGCCTCCCAGAAGCATGAGAAACGCTTTCAGGTCCCCATGGAATCTGTCCAGTTCCTCATCTTTCATATGCCTTGCGTCGATCAGGTTCATCCGGTAGTCCGGGATTGTCTTTCTCATCCATTCCTTTCTGTCATCCGGAATATCAAGCATATCATATACACTTACCGGTCCGTCCCACGGTTCCCTTCCCACATAAAATACGAGTGTCACCACCGGAACAATCTTTGTCCCCTTCGGCACGCCATCGGAATATTTTTTCAGCTTCCCGCTTTCTTTCGCCTCTTCCGAGATGCTCCTGCACTGATGGGAATACGACAGGGCATCCAGTTCCATACACCGGACCGGCATATAATAATTTACACCCGTCTGCCATGCGGATACTGCCATAAGATGTTCAATAGAGTGTATACTTTTAAGGCAGTATAACAGAGCTATACTGATCAGGCAAGAAAAATTCATCTTTTAATATAAGTTTTATATTTTTTCAAAAAGTACTTGCATATCCTTTCTTTCTCATGTACAATATAAACACTTGGAGAAATTTTCTATATTTCTATTTCTCTGCCGTTCTTTTGACCAGCTCTATCATGGAGAACACTATTCCTCCACCAAGTCCGTACTACATATAAGCATTCTTGATTTCAATATCTTTCCTGAATATCCGGAATTTTATTCCTCTTATAAACTTATGAATGTAAAAAATCATCAAATATATAATGACAAGTTTGAACTCCGTGTGTTACAATTAAACCATATAAATCTTGCAACAAAAAAAGATCGGATTACCGGATTGGCACACTGGGCTTCGCTCTTTAAAGCCGTCACATGGGAGGAAATCAAAATGTTGGCTCATGAAAAACCTGTTTTCGATAAAGTCGCGCAAACACTTTATAAATCCAATACCGATGAGCAGATCAGGTATGCCTGTCAGGCCCGCGAAGAATATGAATTCCAGATGAAACGCAGGCAGGAGCAACTTGATGAATACGAATTCCAGATGAAGCGCAGACAGGAGCAACTTGATGAATACGAATTCCAAATGAAGCGCAGGCAGGAGCAACTTGATGAATACGAATTCCAGATGAAGCGCAGACAGGAGCAACTTGATGAATACGAATTCCAGATGAAGCGCAGTCAGGAGCAACTGGACGAATACGAATTCCAGATGAAACGCAGTCAGGAGCAACTGGACGAATTACAAAACGAAAATAATGAACTTCGTCTGGAAATAGAACGCCTAAAAGCTGCCAAAAAACAGGTTGCCAATACAAATTAAGCAAACCTGTCGGAACTGCCGCATCATAATGACGAACCAACGGTCACACGCTGCGCGAGTGCCCTTATGCTAATAAGATTCAAAATGGAGCCGTAATGGCTCCATTTTTACTGTACTATTTTACTCATTGTCCACAGAAGCAAATGCTTCCGCCACTCTCCGAACATAGTCAATAATGACCTCCTGCTCTTCCGGTCTCAGAGTGATAAACTTCTCAACCATAATATAAGCTGCGTCTGACAGACCGTACTCTTCTGCCAGAACATCCAACGCAGAATGGGGAGCATTCTTAAACATCTCCCCTGCCCCTGTGCGAAGCCACTCATCATTTACATGAAATTCCCGACAGATAAGCGCTACTGCCGCATCGCTTGGGATGCTTTTTCCAGCTTCATATGTCGCCACAGTATTTCTTTTTATTTTCAAACGATCCGCAAATTCCTGTTGTGTGAGATTAGCCGCCTTTCTCAGTTGCTTTATGCGCACATTCATAGTCCAGTTCCCTCTTTTCAAAACAAGTATAATTCCAAATCTGTGGCAAGTCAACAAAATCTGATAATTTTAGTTTTATAGAAACAAAAATATATTGACTTATGTTTTTAATCCACATATAATAATTATATACTTGTGATATAAACACAAACAAGATAAACATGCACAACAAAAAACACTTTTCCCCCCACACATTAAAAGGAGCCAAATCTATGTCCACAATACAAAAATCTAAAGACCACACTCAGAAACAGATCTGCGCCGCAAAACAGCTTATCGAAATCCTGAAAACCATACCAGAAGAAAAGCAATCACTCTTTGTGATAATTGTCATCGCTTATATCGACGGACTGGAAAACGGGTCGCGCATCAATGAATATGATGCATAAGCTTTCATCAGGAACCACTCACACAAAGATTCCTAAATCATGGTACTCTTCATATGGTTTGTATCATATTGCCCATAATATAATTCCACTTATCCGGTGTAAATACCCCAAAACCAGATGCCGGATAAAAAGTTATTTCCCCCAAATAAGCCTTCCCCCTTACTTCATAAAAATCGATCCTGACAAAAGGTTTATCCTCAGCGAGTACCAACGCTTTTTCTTTCATATCGCCAAAACAATCTGGCATAGAAACAAGCGTTGGTGCATTATTAAATGGTTTATCAGGAAGCGAAAGACCTGTAAATTCCAAATGATTCCACTCCATATCAAAAAAATCTATCGTCTCTTCCCGACTGCGGTTTTTTATCACCTGACAATACACAGGTTCACCCTGAAAACAATAAAATTTGTAATCTGTCAGTTCATTTTCACTTATATCTGCACAGGGCATATGAAGCCACAGACAGCAATTACCTAAGTTAATCCAATACCCCCCGAAGGCAGTTTTATCCACTCTCCCATCATAAAATCTACAGATTCTGGTGTAAATTCTTCAAAACCGCTTCCCGGATAAAACGTCATTTCTCCAAAATAAAGCTTTCCATTAGATTCATAAAAATCAACACGAACAAACGGGATTTCCGCTGATAATTTTTCGGCTAAAGTCATCATCTGATCATACTCTTTGGGTTTATCTATCACCTCGCTGCTCATGGGATAATGTCGCTCAAACGGCATCTTGTTCCAATTCCTATCAAAAAAAGTAACTTTTAAACCATCCTCCGAAAAACGCTCGGTACATACAAAAGAACACTTTGCTTTTCCATTAAAACACATTATTTTATAATCCCTGGAGGCATCCACCAGATATTTTTCTGCTATGATTCTCGGCTTTATATCCTTATACGGCCACTCTCTGCCCCCCCAATAATAATTTCTTCGCAAATGTTTATCCATTATCCTCTTTGCCACTTTTTTATTAAATATTGACTTGTCATCACAGATAATTACACTGCCAGAATCATGAGTACATTTCAGTACAAACCGTTTCGGCAATAAATCAAAATCAATTTCATTAAATTTATTCCACACTCCTAACGTTGGAATAATATATTCTTCACCTATTTTCTCAGCAACATAGTTTTTCGCCTCATACTTATCCACCATCTTTGCATATTCAGGATTATGATCATGCAATTTTAACCATTGAAGTTTTTCATTGAATGTTTGAGGATTTTCCAAATTCAGCTTTTGACCAAGCAATAATTTAAATTTTAATTTTAAAAATTTTTCATCTGATTTTCTATAAATTCTATAAAATAATAATTTCCCCAAATTTCTTATCTCTGGAATGTTTAAAATTTTTCTAAAATATTTTTTCATCATTTGTTCTGCCTAATCATCTCTCTGTTAAATTCCAAGATTTCCTCTATTCTTTATTATACCTCTTCCGACAGCTAGATAAAGAATCATATTTTTATCGCAACTATAAAACAGTTTTGTTTGTATGTTTTATTCAATAACAAAGCTTTTTTCATCAGGGACCATTTATCAGCTTCAGATATTTTTTTTCGGATAATTTTAAACCCTGTATTTATTAATAAATCATCCCACATTTTTTCAGACATCATACAGACTCCACTTCCGGCAGACTTTGCACCCAATCTAAAAAATAGTTCTCTTAATATAGAATTATGACATGTAGTTAAAGCAAAAATAATTCTGCAGGATATACTATCCAATATAATCCCATTATTGAAATTATCAGTAATCAAAAGCTTTCCATCTTTTTTCAGCACATTTCTTATCGCTTCAAATACATTTTTCCTGATTTTAAATGAATTTTTATAATCGTTTCCAATCAGATGATGTACAAACATATTACAAAAAATATAATCAAAGGAATCATGCTCTAACTTTTTATTTATATCTACTGCATCACACAAGACATACTCTATATCTTCATCTGCAACATCCCACATGTCATACTTTACTGTATCGATTACAACAATTTCCAGTTTCAAATATTTATTATTTACCTTGAGCTGCTTTTTAATATATCTGGCAAACTCACCTCCACCCCCTCCGATATCTAACAGCCTCAATTTGTTCCTTTTTTTCATCTCTATTATCATTTCACTGTACAGCTTATAATAGAGCTCAATTCTTTCTATTTCTTTCTCTTGATAATAAGATTTTTGCATATCATTAATTAAAACAGTTTTCATTCCCTCACTCCTTATTTGATACGATCACATATTTTTTTTACTTTTTTAAGAAACCACATAAACCACTCCTCGCCAACGCCTCCTATGGTTCTAAATATTCCAACCAGATAAACAGACATTTCGATAGGGGTTACCCCTCCGCCGACCTTCATACATAATAAATTTATTTCCTGATAACTCAATCTTAAAAAAGGAATAATGCAATACCTATATAATGGTATTCCATGCTTATCGGATTTAATTGGAAATACACACTCAATTTTTTTACCTGCCACAGATGCCTGTATTCTGTCCCCTTTGTTTAGTGCAGGATACATATAGATTATGTTTGGTTTATATTCTTCGATATATGATGATAAGTTATAATACTTACTGTACTCAGCATCATTTTCATGTTTAAGAAGTAGTTCCCTCGTCTTATACGAAAAATCATCATATAATGAAAACTGGGCGGAAAAACAGTATATTTTCTCTGCCCTAAGCAATGTCCCGACAATCGCTGCTGCATACCCCCCGCAGAACTTCCAGCTGTAATAACAGAATAATTTTGAGTTTCTCTTTTCAGCCACTCCACTAATTTATCAATACTATTTAGTACATTATTGATTCCTTCCACATAAAATTGCTTTCTGATATCCCGCAAAAAAATATGCTTTTTTACACCAGGTATTCGACGTCTATACCATTCATATACATTTTTCTCCACAATTTTAGATAGAAATACCTGTTGTGTTTCCGGATAATATATTCCATGACTTGAAAAATAAATACAGCAGCTGTTTTCCAACACATTTTCATCATATTCTATCAAATAATTTGTTTCCATTAATTGTCTTAAAACCGCATCAGACTTTACAAAATCAAAACTCTCATCGCTTTTGCCCATATCATAGAACACCTAAAATCATATTAAAATTGTTTTTTATATACCCCCGTATGTTTCCTTTCCCTTTATAAAACAATTACTTATAAATATAACTAATCTCCTCTTATATCTTAAAATATGTATCTCCTAAAGTTCCATATTGACTTTCTCTTCATACATCATTTATCTCAGTTTTGATTTAAGTAAAATATCTTCTCTATTCTTTTTATCCAAAAAAATAAACCAGTTAATAATAATATATATCATGATATGAGCTCCTACCTTTAGCAATAAGCCCATATAACCATTTTTTATAGAATCATTCAGCAACACCTTTTCTATTATAAATGTGATAGTCCCAGCAAAAATCCATTTTATATATACTGATAAATAAAATTTTTTCATTTCAAATCCCAATTTTATTTGATATACCACTGTCATTACAACAGAGCGAATCGTATACGCAATTAATATAGCAACGGATATACCAACCACACCTTGTTTTCTTATGAAAAATATTGCTGTCGGCAAGTAAATAACAATCATCAGCATATAAATAACGGCTTCCAGTCTGATCTTATTTCTGATTATCATTGTAGTTTTTCCTACTTGTTGAGGTATATCCATCAATGCCGGAATTGTAATTATCACTGCACATATTGAAACTTTCTCATATCCTTTACCCATCCATAATAATACAAAGTCATCTCCAAACAGCCCTATAGCCGTAACTATCATACCAATTATAAAAATTTGAAAACGCCCCACCTTACACATAAAACTTGCGATTTTTTTCTCCGCATCACTCTCCCTATTCAAACGCGCTATTTTAGGCATAAACATTCCATTAACAGCATCTCCAATTATCCACACATATCCTTCTATCGTTGACGCAAGCGTAAAATATGTAATCTCAGTTGATTTAACATACATTGCCAATAATGTTGGTGCAAGATTAAAAATAAATCGTTGCATAAACTGTATAATCGTATTCCAAATAGAAAAAGTGAACAGCTCTTTTTGCATGGAACGATCTCTATAATGAATATCAAATTTTATACCTTCTTTTTTAACCAGAAAAAATTTTATAGTCGAAAATACAATACTGGTACTTGCATTCGCTAAAACAAGCGCATATACATTTCCTCCAAAAACTAACGCACATACAATTAAAAAGCAAGTTGACAATTTCTGTAAAAGTCCGCAAAGTTTAACAGATATAAATTTTTCTTTTGCCATCAGAACGGCATTCAGATTAAGTAAAGGGAATGATAATATACTATAAAATGCAACAATACAATATAAACCTTTAAAAACTTTTATTTCACCCGGTGTTAATTTAACATAAATTTGTTCGATAAAAAAAAATAAAATAGCCAAAATAAAAAACAGAACCATATCAATAATCAGATACAATCTCATAGTAATTCCCAAAAAATGATTTATGCTATTTTCTTCATTGTTTGCATAATAATTTGACAAAAAACGTGATGTTGCTGAACTAAGTCCGAAATCCACCATAAAAATGCTGATCACAGATAATGCCAGACTATACAGCGCATATTCACTATCCCCTATCGTGTGAATCATCCACGGTGTATAAAACAACCCCATTATTATATTAATACCAATTGTAATATAAGAAATAAATGCCCCTATTGTTAACTGCTTATTCATATAAACCTCTTTGGATCAAATATTTAATACGTTCTTTTCCACACAAATATTTTTTGCGTATTTTATCAGTATTTGAAAAAAGTAAAAATAAACATGTCCCATAATTTATTGCAACATCACCTGATATATATGATGCTTCATATGTACCAGATATAAAAAACATCATAATAAATGCAAAAAATGCCGCATACTGATCAACTCTGTGAATTTTTTTCAATTGATCCACAACAACCCAGAAAACAAATAGTAAGAATAACAAAAAAACGCCTATACCGTATGAACACAACACATCTATGTATATATTATGAAGTTGTGAACGCCCGGTTCCCCATGAGACCTCATTATAAGCTCCTATCATAAAATGATGTTTCAACTCCGCCAAAGCATTAAACCACAAAATCTCTCTGCCACTGTAAAAATCCTGATTACCTACTTTGCCGACTCTGATTCCAGAATAATATAATCCCATATAAAACATTGGAAATATAAACGGAAAAAAATATATTATTACTACCAAACACCTATATAAACCTTTTTTTAGCCTTTTTATACCATGCTTTTTTACTCGGATAACTGTCAATATGATCATCCCGATCAATCCAAATACCGCCAGCATTCCGCTTCTACACCCTACACGCTCCAACAAATATAAAATCAAACACATCTCTCCAAGATATATAAATTTTAATACATGTGATTTGGTGCGCATAAATCCCCACATTATACCGCCAAAGCACAAAGCGGCCCACATTCCCGCCTGATTTGGATTGGGAAATCCCAATGTCAAAGTTTCATATCTATAATAAGTTTCGCCCGTTATTATTCCATGATATGCCAATGATAAAGCAAGTATCTGGTTTAATATATTATAAATCCAAACCGCACTCGCCTCTATTTTATATCTGGTACAAACATATATCATCATTATCGTTGCATCAAAACGCAGCAGTTTTCCATAGTAATCAAAAGTTCTGTTTGCGCTGTGACTGCCGATAATCACATTTACAGTTGCCAACGCAATAATTAATAAACCTATCCAAAATGGGTCCATTAACCTTATACATTTCAAGCAGGCAATGCACAATACAATACACATACATAACAAGCAAAAAGTAACTGCAAAAAAGTATGAGGACAATGAATTTTTTTTATTAGAAATAGTGATCAGAAATCCTATTATAGAAAAAAATATAAAAGCCCATAATATATTTCGTATATCCAATCTTATTTTAAACACCTATAATACATCCCTTTTTATATCTGAATCATTATCTACAATATATCAAAAGTTCGCAGTAAAATAATTTCTTGCTTTCCTTATTGTAACCTTTCCCATAGGTTCGAACTCTTCATATTGCGGAACGCTTTTTCCATTCAGGAGACATTCTGAAATATAGACAAATCTATCTGCAGCCACTTGTGGCGCCCAGTTTATTTCAACCGTTTTTCTCGCTCTGGCCGACAATAATTCCTGAAGTGCCGGATTCATATAAATTCTGTTAATTGCTTCAACAGCCTCTTCTAATGTACGATATGTATAACCATTTTGGCCGTTTTCTATCAAAATTTCACTTGCACCGGCTTTGTATGAAGCAACTGGAATGCAGCCCTGAGCCATTGATTCATTTAAAACCGCTCCCCACCCCTCCCAAAAATCACTGGTAAATAAAAAAATATCACTTTCCGCCATACGTTTTTGTACCACTTCCGGCAGACAATTCCCTATAACCTTAATATTTTCAGATAAATTTAACTTTTTTATCAGATTAATTACTTTCGGCATTATCGGACCTTCACCAATCATTTCTATCGAAAAATTAATTTTTGCTTTTTTTAACTTGTCAGCTATCCTGATCGCCAATTCCGGATGTTTATATCGAATCATTCTTCCTGCCCATAATATTTTTAAACATGATTTTTCATAATCTCTTTCAGCCATTTGCTGTTTCATTATTTGCGGGAAATATGCCCACTGAAAGCATTTTTCTATAGGAAATCTCAGCAGCTGCAACTCATAAGGCAAATAGGCCCCTATCGTCAGATAATATAGTTCTTTATCTGAAAATTGCAAAAAACGGTCTTTCTTTTTTCTATAAGAAGAAGGAACAAAATATCTGCAAAGTCCTAACTTATAAAATCGTTCACTGCTCAAAAATGTTAATTTGTTTTTTTTCATTCGCACATAAATAAATTCATCCGGAGCTTCTCCAATAATGGCTATGTCTGCTTCCTCTGTCATTAGCAAGGCTCTATCAAAATTTTCCCTATCAATATATGCACAATAAACATACGGATAAGAGATATTATCATCTGAAAATCCCATTTTTGCTCTTATCTGAGATTGCTGCGTCAACGCTATAAACTTAAAATCTCTTACCAGAGGATTACAATTTAGCACTTCGCATATTGGGATCATATGTCGATTCAAAAAATTAGACACCAATACTATTTTCATAATCCATATCTTTCCTCTCTTCTCCAAGCAGTTCTTGCATAAATGCTATATATTCTAATATATTTTTGTCCTGATCGAAATTTTTATGCGAAAATTTCAAACAATTTAAATAATACGTTTCTTTTCCTTCATCAAGTATATCTTTCACTGTTTTTAAGTAAGATTCTTTATCACCTAAGGGCACAAGTTTTCCACAGCCATCCCTTATCAGTTCTGTACAGGCAGTCGTTTCATAAGCCACCACTGGTGTTCCGCAACAAATTGCTTCCGCTGTTGTTTTTCCAAAAGTTTCCTGCACAGAAGGATTTAAAAAGACATCTGCCATTGAATAATATTTTGCTAAAAGGTCTGTTTCCTTTACTGTCCCGACACATATAACATTCTCCGGCAATCTCAATGTTCTGGATATTTTTCCAACCAATATAATTTTTGCCTCCGATAATTCTTCTGCCACCAATAAAATTTCCTGTATTCCTTTTCGATCCCCCCAATAGGAGGCAACCCCTAAAAGTATATATAATCCATTTTGAATACCCAATTCTCTCTTAAAAATTTTTGTATCCCGCGGATAAAACACATTAAAATCTATCCAATTATAGATATCGCGAATAATCGCTTTATCCTGTAAAATAGAATTCTTTGCCTCATTTGTAATCCACTTTGATACACCGATTACACCCAGCATCTCAATAGAAGAAAACCATTTTTGTTTGTCCCACAGACATTTTTTTGCGGTATCAAACACCCAGCTCTTATTCCATTCGTGAATTTGGGAGCAACCATCGCAATCTTTCATCCACTTTTCGCATTTAGAATCTGTGTAATAGCAACAATGTCCAGTAAAATACCAGCAATCATGCAATATCAATATAACGGCAATATGATTTGAAGATAAATACCGAACCAGCATTGGCATATTAATACAATTACTATGTAATATCCTTAATAATACCACCTGAGGATTTATATCTTTCATCCTTCGGATCAATTGCTTTGTTGAATTTCTGGAAAAGTAGCCCTGCAAGCCTGTTAGACGTGATAAAAAAGCATGTAATTTTCTGTCTGTCCAAGACGAAAATAGATGAACCCCACCATTCTCTGTTTTCACAAAATTTTTATCAGATTTTAACACGAATGCGTTTGAATCATGCCCATGCACTAATAACCACTCATGCAGCTCCTTGGTTGATCTTCCTGTGCTGTCCGCATCCCCATAGGTTTGATTAATTTGTACAATTTTCACTCTTATATACCCTGTCCAAATCTTTATCTATTTATATCAATTATTGTATTTATATTATTTTTTATTTTGAGGATAGTGTCTTTTTCAATAGTTCTATTAATTATGTTTTTTATGAGCCGCACTATTCTATATATGAAAACATGCCCCATCGTCCCACCATGAGATATAATAATTTTATTGCTCTCACGTACTCGCTCAATATTATATGGTGTAAATGTCAACCCTTCTAATGTATAAAATGCCATGACATAATCAATATATTTCATATTTGCTCCCATTTCCTCAAATCGCATTAATAAATCATAGTCCATAGCATATCTATAATTCACATTATACAAGCCATATTTTTTATAAGCCATCTTAGATATAAAAGTCCCCTGATGGCTTACTCTTACATTAATACTGATCAATGGGAAATGCATGGATGGAATCTCTTTAACTTTCATTCCTGTCCTTATATTCCATAACAGTATATTTCCACGATATACATCTATATCTTTTTCATATTCATGCGCTAAAATATTCAGAGCACCATCGCATAACCCATCATCAGAATTAATAATTCCTATAATATCCCCCGATGCTCTTCTGATTCCTTTATTAAAAGCATCGCTTATTCCATTATCTGGTTCTGAAGACCAATACGATACATACTTTTCATAAGTTTTTATAATTTTAACGGTCCCATCTGTTGATCCACCGTCAATAATAATGTATTCTAAATTTTTATAATCTTGGTTTATTACGCTCTGTATCGTCCTCGCTAATGTTTTTTCACTGTTAAATGTCACTGTAATAATTGAAATTTTAGGTTGAAACATCATTTATCCACACTCTTTAATCAATCTTAATTTATTTTTCAGCTACTTATCCATTATCTTTTTCTTCACATTCTATCTCTCTTCTATACTCCTCAATAACAATCTCCCTGTCAAACTCTCTCACCATCTTCTCCCTTCCTGCCATCCCCATCCTTTTTCTTTCCTCGTTTTCCAATCTCATAAATCCCTTAACCGTCTCAATCAGACTCTCAGTATTTCTTTGTTCAAATACATATCCCGTCACACCATTTTCCACCGTCTCTCGACATCCGCTCCTGTCCGTCGTGATCACCAGCCTGCCGCTCGCCGCCGCTTCCAGACAAACATTTGACATTCCCTCCGGATAATAAGAAGGATGGATCAGGCAATGAACTTTCTGCAAATATTCCGCCGTACTGCTTACTTCACCGTGATAACAAATAATTCCCTCTTTTTCATTCTCTGATAAAATATCTTTATAAGGTCCGTCACACGGACCAACCACATGAAAAATCGTATCCGGATGCTCTTTCTTTATCGCTCTCGCGCACGCCAAATACTCTTCGATACCCTTTTCTTTCATAATTCTTGCAATGAATAGAAATTCTACGCCATTTTTATCATCCGGATATTCCAAATACTTCCATTTATCTAAATTAACACCAGATCCGGGTATCAGCTTATACTTTTTGACATATATCTTATGCTTCCGAAAAAACTCCAAATTTTCCCTGTTCTGAAAAAAGACACAATCCGCCCTCTTTGCCGCCTGTTTATATAACCAGATCATCACCGGCTGTAATAATCCCGGATTTTCCAACGCAGTACCCAACCCCGACACATTCATAAGATATGGTATTTTCATTTTTCCGGCTACTATGCCGGCATAGATGCATACCTTTGTTGTATATGTAAGGATTATGTCTGGTCTGTATTGGCGAAATATTTCATAATAATCTTTTATCAAAGAAATATCTCTGACCGGATTTGTCCCTCTTTTATCGATTTCCACCCGAATAAATTTACACCCTGCCTGAACCATCTGTTCTACTTTTTCCCCATAAGGCAGACAGATATATACTTCATATTTTTCCTTTATCAGCCTTTCCACTAACTCAAATCGAAAATTATATAAAACAAAATCTCTGTTTACCAAAAACATAATCCGTTTCATATTTTAGTTTTGATCCCTTCTGTTGCACCACAGCTTTCTCCCCATAAAAAAATCTGACGCAAAGCCATGACAATCCCATACTTTACATCAGATTTCTTCATCCATATTTGACAATTCAATATAAACTACTTCTTTTCTTCCAGTCCAAACTCAACGAACAGCTTGTGTTGGAAATCCCGGTCCGACAACGATCTCAAAAAGTCCGCCGTCCTCCCCGCTTCTGCCAGAAGGAGTCCCAGTTTATTTACCTTTGCTTCTCCCTTTGCTTCTCCCTTTGCTGCTTCCTTTGCTACTTCCTTTGCTACTTTCTTTGCTGCTTCCTCCGCTATAAAACGATCCAGCGCCGCATCCATATTTACACCTCCCGCTTCTTCACATGGAATATTTTCTATACATTCTGTATACCTTCTGTCATTCTTGATCGCACTTAAAGCATACCATGTTTCCCGGTGCAAGGCAAATTCCGACACTGGTAAGAATACGACATGGCGTCCAGTTCCATGCACCGGACCGGCATATAATAATTTACGCCCGTCTGAGCCTCCACTCCCATGATGATCTGGAAAGCTATTTTATCATCAAACAGCATTGTGATTTTTTCGGCGTCCCTCAGCCTTTCCAGATTTTTAAGCTGACCGTCCTCCAACCTGATCGTTTCCTGATTTGCTGTGTCAAGCTCCTGCAGTTTATCCGGGTCAATATCCATCTCCCCGTGGAAAATCCCCCTGCTGAACAGTTGGGCAAACACCGGCGGAATTTTAATAAAATTTTTGATGCTGATATCTATATCCCCCATACGCACCTTACCCTTCTTTTTTCTCCGATTATATCATATAAGGTATGCATTGTAAAGGATATACCTAATCTAATGTAAAGTATAAAATTGTCAAGGTACACCGCTTATTCAGCCCGATTTTCTGCTCCTGTAAAGTCCGCAGTCCCGTTGTAAAACATGCCGGAACCCACGGACATTAATCCTCTCCCGTCTCCTCCGCCCCAAACCCCTCCGTCTTCTCCGGAATAAACATCGTCTTCACCGTCAGAAACAGTATCTTCATATCCATCCAGAGCGACATATTCTCGATATACATCAGGTCCATCTTCAGTTTGTCTTCCGCCGTGGTGTTGTACTTTCCGAACACCTGGGCATAGCCGGTGAGGCCTCCGCGCACCTGCAGCCTTGCGGAAAATTCCGGCAGTTCTTTCATATATTTCTCCATATGCTCCACCCGCTCAGGCCGCGGGCCTATGATAGACATATCTCCCTTCAGGATGTTCCAGAGCTGGGGCAGTTCATCCAGCCTTGTCGCCCGGATGAGATGCCCGACCCTGGTGATACGGCGGTCCCCCGTTTTGCACGGAATGACTTCCCCGGCCTTCTCGGCATCCACGATCATGCTGCGGAATTTGAGTATCTCAAATTCTCTGCCATGAAGGGTGAGACGTTTCTGCCTGAAAAAGACCGGTCCGCCGTCTTCCATTTTTACGGCAGCCGCCGTAAGGATGATAAAGGGTGAAAAGATAATAAGCATGATAACGGATATCACAATATCCCAGAACCGCTTGCTCAGATAAGCAGTTCTCCTTCCCTGTGCCGATATCCCATACCGCATCAGCGGTGTATCCAGCACATGGCTGTTTTCAAAACCGAATAAAAAGATATCATCCAGTCTCGGCGTCACATAGATGATCTTCTGTTTCTCCACGCAATAAGCAAATATCCTGCTCCGAAGGTTTGCCGGCACCTCATACAGCAGCACCGCCTCATAGGTTTCTATCTCCTCCAGCGGAAACATCTTCAGATTTGTCCGGCAGTAATATGTATTCTGGATGTCAAACAGATAATAAAGCTTGGTCTCCAGACGGTCCCGAAAATGCTGTGCCTCGCTGAACCTCAGTTCCCTGCTGATCAGTATGGTCTTATAAGGTTTTACCCGGTACATCAGATATCTTTTGCCGTAAACGGAAAAGACAGCCGAAAAAACCGTCTGCAGGATGAAGACCAGAAAACCCGGCAAGACATCCACCGCCCCCACATGGATCAGGCAGCATTCCAGATACAGCACCAGATCCGCGATCCCGAACGAGAGTACCTGCGAAAAAATAAGCTCCCCGATCTGGCAGGTCTCCAGATTAAAGGCTTCATACAGTCTTGCCAGCATCAGATAGACTGCCACATAAAGAGCCACTGATGCCAGCGCGCCGTACAGCCAGTTCGCCTGAAAAGCAAAATCATTATAATAAAGAAGCCACACATAGCCGAATGACACGATCATGCTGCAGGCGCATACAAATTTCATCCATTTTAATGCTGCCGTGTATTCTTTCTGCATGTTATTTTGCCCGCATTCTTACAATCTCTGTTTTCAGTCCCGCGACTGCCCAGCTTACGAATACTACGAGCGCGCCGATTCCGCCGCCGAGCAGCATTCGCCTGATCAGTTCCCCAAGTCCTCCCACCGACGTATATTGCGCAGGGATCGATACCCTGTACGCATCGGCATAAAGTTCCGACTCGTAATACTCTTCCGCTGTTTTCTGTACCAGCTCCGTCCAACCCTGCATTGTGGCAAGCAGATTCTCCAACAGGGCATCCGCGTAGGCATAATCCTCTTCTTTCCCCGCGCCTCCGTCACTGTTCAGAGAGGCGATCATCCCGTAGGTTTCGTTCAGATCCGTATTTTTTTCACTGATCTGCCTGTTCAGCTCCAGCTTCTGCTCCAGCAGCTGGTCATAATATTCGCTTGTCTGTGTTGTCTCTGTCACAGATTCCTGATTGCTCATAACGATCACAGGATCTTTTTCATATTCCGTGATCATCCTTTCCACATTAGATAACTGATTCTGCAGCTCCTGTATCTCAAAATTATACTGTCTCACCTGATAATTCAGATAATCCACCTGTGTTCCGGCATCTTTTGTCAGATTATTGGACTGAATAAAAGAGTTATAGTTGTTCAGATCCAGACGTCGCAGAGCCTGAATGGAACTGGACAGGTCGCTGAACGTAAGACCGGTGGAATTCGCCCTGAAGTCCGGCGCCTGCTCCACTTTTGCATCCACATACACCTGCATCGTGTCGATCTGGTTCCCGATGATCTCAGAGGCCTGCATATAATCATAATTCTCCACCGCGAGCACATCCATCGTCACACCCAGAATGGATGTATCGGCATAACTGTCCATGAAATACTCCCTGTACGCCGCAAGGATCGCATCCAGCAGTTCCCTTGTCTCATCCCCGGACATCCCCTTGCAGCGGGTCAGCGTCACGGTATACTGGGAGGGAAAATAGTTCAGTTCCTCAATATTGGCATAGTATTCCGGTGAAGATTCCGCCACGGTATTGATCACGGCTATCTGTTGTTTTACAGATTCCGGGATGATCCCTGTCAGTTTCAGGTTTGCCCGTATCGCTTCCACATTTTTTCCTTCCCAGCCCAGATCCTCCAGCGCCGCATTAATGACCGGCGTGGACTTCACTTTATTTACCTGAAAAAGTCCTCCGTTTGGGTCCAGTCCTTCGTCGATCCCGTCAAAATTAAAAGTGATCACTGCCGATGCATAACTTCCTGTCCCAAAAAGCCCCTTAAGCCCAACGCTCAGGGCAGCAATAAAAAAGCCGATACTTACGGCAAACACAAGAAAATAGGCAAAAAATCTCCAGCTCTTTCCCATATTTCCCGCCACGTTGACCAGGTCCAGCGCTTCCCCTTCCCCCGGTTCATTCACCTGCAGGATGATCTTTTGAAGAGGCATATCACTATCCGCATCTTCCTCTTCTCCCAAATCTTCCAGTTCTATTGCCTCCATCTCCGTTTCGTCCCACTCCAGATCAAACGTATCCGTTTCCGTTCCCTCAGGACTGTTGCTTTTTTGTGTTTCCATTCTTTTTTGCTTTTCCTTTTTTCTTTCTGTGCCTTTTCTTTTTATTTGCAGCCTTTTTGGTTCTGTCCTGCTTTAAAAGTTCTGCATGGCTTATTTCTACAACTTTACTTCCTTTTAATTCTTTCCTTATCTTTTTATAGCTGACCAGTGCTGCCACGGCAGAGCCGGCCATTGCCACAATAAAACATAGAAATGCTGTATTGATTCTCCCGGTGTTTTTCCCGCTTTTATCAATCGCTTTTTCTTTACTTTCCTTCGTCTGATCGATCCTGCCTTCTGTTTTCAGGCCGCTGCTGCCAAGCGCATAAGTCTTATCCCTGTTATTATTTCCCGGATACGTGACAGGCTGTTCAGCCGAAGTTCCTTCTTCCACCGGTGCTTCTCCTTCCGGTGTATCATCCCCGGTCTGCGTTTCCTCCGTCCTGTCAGTTCCTGTTTCCGTCCCGCCTGCGCCATCCTGCCCCGCATTCTCCGCTCCCGCCTGCGCATCTCCGTCAGCCTCCTGACCGGTAATTCCCTCTTCCGGTACAGCACCCTGTTCCGGTGCATCTTCTCCGTGATCCGTGCCTTCTCTAAATTCCGCATCCCCCCGGATATATCCCTGTATTCCAAAAGCGGATACGCTGTACCATGTACTGCCGTCCTCGGCGGTCATGCTCCCTGACAGTTCAAAACTGCTGCCCCTTACCAGATTTCCCACCACATTGCTTTCCGTACTCATCTGTTCATAAATCACCGCGCTCTCGGACTCCAGTGACGCCGGTTCTGCCAACGCCGTCATTTCTCCTGTCCAAAACAAAGTGCAGGCCAAAACGGCAGCAAATATCCATATCTTTTTCGAAAAACATCCTCCTGTTTTAAGAACCGTTCCTCTTTCACATATCATAAGTACTACTCTTCTCCTGTCACTACCTCTTCATAGAATACTTCCAGCATAATCTCTTTTATGCTTTCTTCATCCAGATAGTAATCGTCATAAAAGGGTTCCGCTTCCGTCTTCCGGTTCCGTTCTTCTTCAGGTATCTCCACCACTCTGTCTTCTCCCTGCAATAAATAAAAAGAACCGTCTCCGAATCTGTAATCCACAGACTCCGCCGCCAGATAGACGACCTCCTCCAGCGTAACATCTGTATTCATATAGGAAGAAACCGCGCCGTACATATCCTTTACCAGCATAGGGTTTTCCTTTACTTTTCCCCTCACTTTATCGATCAGCGCAACAAGATACTGCTTCTGTCTCTGCAGCCTCAGCGTAGGACTGCCGATCTGTCCGAAATTGCGCCCCCGCACATAGGAAAGCGCCATATCTCCATCCAGATGCAGTGTTTCACCCTCCACAAATTTCTGTCTGCTTGTCTCAAAGGTCTCCAGCACCTCCACATCTACGCCGCCCGCCATATCATTGATGATGCCCACTGCGTCATAGCCCACGGCAAATGCCCCATGAACAGGAAGTCCGTACAGCAATGTCTCCACGGATTCCTCCACTTTATCCAATCCGGGCTGCCCGCCTCCCGCAAACGCATACTGCAGGCAGATCTGGTCAAACACTGTATCGATCTTGTGGTTTTCCTCATCGTATATATCCACATTCACCATCGAATTTCTGGGTATCCCTATGATGCTCACGCTTTTTTTGGAGGGATTCAGCGAAACCATAAAGATAGCGTCGGTCTGCCCGGCCTCCCAATTATCAAAATCTGTCTCTTCCCCGATATCTCCGGGCCTGTCTATCCCCAGAAACAGCAGATTGACACATTCTTCATCATAGGCATATATCTTATCTCCGATGACAACCCAGTTATCTTCCCACTGAAGAGCCGTAAGCCCCGCTTTTTCCCTGGCGATCTGCTCCCTCTCCGCATCGGTAAGGAGCCTTCCTTCCGGCGTCTTCCCTTCTGCGGACTGTTTCAGTTTTGCCTGTCCCGATTTATACACCAGAATAAAGGCGAGCCCCAGAAGCGTGATAAATATCACAATTCCGGAAAAAATCCCAAACGCGATGTGTAAGCCTTTCCGCTTCTTTTTTTTCTTTGCCTTCTCTTTTTCCCTGTACTTTTTATTCATGCGGTGCTGCTTTTCCATATTTTTCAAATCCTTTACCCAAGCCGACTTAAGTCCGGCAGAGAAATCCGTTTCCCTGCCGGACTTAAACCGGGGAATCTTTGGGGACAAGACTCCCTGATTTAACATAAGCGCAAATCTTACTTTGCCATAATAACGGAAACCGTAACCGTTACGGGTGTCCCGTTAAATTCGCCCATTACATTTAAGGTTGCCGGATCGACAACACCTTCCACGATCTCCACGCTGCCGTCCGCATTTACAGCGGTCAGGATAACAAACGCGTACTGTGTCACACCCTTTACGGTGCCGACGGAAGCTATCGTTTTTCCGTTCAGGCCGGGCGCCGTAGATTTCACACTGAAACCGCCCGTATATACCATCTTAATATTTCCGCCCAAAGCATTGATCGTTGCTATAAACCGTTCACTTGCAGGCGTTGTAAGCACTGAAGAAACTGCCTGGCCCGGATTTCCGGTAGCCGCAAAGTTTGCCGCCACTGCTGTCACAGTATTGTTCACCTGCGCGGAATACTTTGTCAGATTCACTCTGGATACTGTTCCGTCAGCCGCCGCAACTGCCACATTCACAGAATCTGTATTGACATCACCTTTTGTCGCTTCACTTACAGCGCTGCCGGATGATGATTTAGATGACGAACTGTGTGAAGAACTGCTGCTGGAGCTTCCTGATGTGCTGGAGCTTGCTGCCAGTACCGTTGCACTTGCCGTGACACATAATGCAGCTGCCAGAATTACTGCCATAATTCTTTTTTTCATTCTCTGTGTCCTCCTTCTTATAAGTCCCATATTCCTTTCACAAATCAAGACAGTTCCCCAAACTCTGTCCCAATCAGGCTTATTATAATTTATTCTTCTCAAAAATACAAGTATAACTTGTTAAAAAATCTGTTTTTTCCTGTTTTAAGCCTTAAATAGCAAAAGAATACAATTTATATGAATAAAAACAAGTTATTCTTATTACTCTTATAAGTACATCTTCTTCATCATATAAATATAACTTTTACAATATAGTTATCAAACAAACATTTCACAGGAGAATTTATATGGTTAATCGAATACGGGAATTGCGGGAAGAAAAGCAGATGACGCAGATACGTCTCTCCATAGAACTGGAAGTTTCTCAGGAAGCTGTCAGCGCCTACGAAAACGGAAAGCACTATCCGAGTGTTTCAACCCTGCTGAAGCTTTCCGATATCTTTCATGCCAGCTGTGACTATATTCTCGGTCTCTCCGACACCAGATATATTTCCAGTATGGGACAGACCCCTGAAGATGAGATGATTCTTTTAGACAAATGGAGAGCATTAGATGAAAAAAGAAAGGCCGTACTGCTCGCCTATGCTGACGGGCTGCTGGCCTTTCAGAAATGAGTTATGCCGGATCATCCCTTCGCCCAGGGCACCCGTCCCATCAGCTCAAACAGTTCGCTTCCCTCCTCCGGAGCTTCCCCCGCATCCGCGCATGTCCCGTGCTCATCCACTGTGAGCAGCCTGTTTTTCTGCTTTCCGGGGCCCTTTTGTATCAGGTAATATATCCCCTCATCCGTCTGCGGGTTATAACAGCAAAATGCACAGAGGCATACCCCTTTGACCGCCCCGCCTTCGGCGAGCCCGATCCGCGCCATATGCAGTGTATCACTGATATTTAAGATGATAACGCCGAAATCTTCCTGCCTGTACGGGAAAGGCGCTTTATCTCCCTTTTCCTTTTTATATGCTTCCTGATAACAGGAGAGCACAAAGCTTTCCTTTTCCCTTCCGATCTTTCCCATGAATCCCTGCTTATCTTTATAAAAGTCCCCGGAAAGCCCGTCTCTGGCGATCTTATCCTCCATGAGAATCTGTGTATTTTTTTTATTCAGCATCTCAAGCGCCGCCTTGTGAAGCACCAGATTATCCGTAAAAGGATTCAGCACGATGCCCGTCAGTTTCAGCTCTTCTCTTGCCGCCATCTGGGAACATGCCTTAAAAGGAAGAAACATCATTGCGGGATATTTCTGCCCTGCCGGGATCTGCGACTGATTCGTAAACACCGCAAATAACTGATCCCCCTTGTCATTTTTCAGGATGATCGGACGGGGCTGTGTCTGGCCCGTCAGTTTCACAGGCACTTTTCCGCCCTGGCTCTTTTCGATCAGACTCTGTACCTTCTGCATATCCGTTTCCTTCGGAAGCAGCGCCGGCTGCATCACGGTTGCCTTTTCGAGCAGCATCATGATCTTCACCAGATTTTCATTGCTCTGATCTCCTTTAAACGCTCTTATCGCATCCTCCAGCGCTTCATTATGAAGCACCGGCTCTTTTCCCTGTTCTGCCATATTGACTTTTCCGCCTTTCTTTTACCTTAACCCTGCCTGCCCATATCATAGACATTTTTTCAGGATCGTGAAATCTTCATTTCACACATTACATTTTAAACTAACACGATAATTTTCATTTATCGTTTATCAAGCAGGGACGATATTTTATGCGCCACCAGATCAAGCGCCACATCGTTCATCCCGCTGTTGATGACCATATCCGCATACATCTTGGTCGGCTCCACATAAAGATAGTGCATCGGCTTCACCGTCGTCAGATACTGGTCAATGATATTTTCAATATCCCTGCCCCTCTCCTTTACGTCCCTCAGCACCCTGCGCAGGATACGCTCGTCCGCATCCGCGTCCACAAAGATCTTGATATCCGTCATATTTCTGAGCCGCTCATCCGCAAGCACCAAAATGCCCTCGAGTAAAATAATATTGCTGGGGGCAACCTCCACCACTTCGCCGGAACGATTGTGCTGGGTATAGTCATAAACGGGACACTGTATGGTTTTCCCCTCTTTCAGCATGTTCAGATGTTCCAAAAGAAGTTCCGTCTCAAAAGCTTCCGGATGATCGTAATTGATCTTTTTTCGTTCCTCAAAAGGAATATCGTCATGGGCCCGGTAATAATTATCATAATACAATACCGTCACATGATCTCCGAACAGCTTTTTCAGCCTGTTTGTGAACGTGGATTTCCCGGAACCGGTTCCCCCCGCCACACCTATGATGATAGGAAATCTGTTATCAAACCCTGTTTCTGCCATACCTGTTTCCTCCTTTGTATCCCCACTTTTAAATTTTTTATTTTTCCTGTTGCATTTCTTTTCTATTTATGATATATTATTTTCGTTGCAAAAACAATATATAACTCAATAATTTGCAGATCGGGGTGTGGCTCAGTTTGGCTAGAGCGCTACCTTAGGGAGGTAGAGGCCGCAAGTTCGAATCTTGTCACTCCGATGAAAAAACACCGCAGGTTTGCGGTGTTTTTTGGTTCTGATCTCTTATCTCATTTGTTCTTAATCATGCCTCACATGGTCACTGACGTTTCAGAGCAAAATCTTTTCTTCAGGCACGGATTCCTTGCGATCTTATTAAAATTGAAGTCAATGAAACGCCGATATTTATCGACTGCGGAGAAAATCTTGAAAGGATTTCCTGTCCGTCATTATCTGCGTCTGCCAGTTCCCATAAGTGGAATCCTTCCGACACTATGCTTCTGTCGATCCTCAGATCGATATAATAGCCTCTGACGCCCCTGATCTCCATGGGCATCCATCTTTCTTCTGCTGCATCATACCGCATGCTTTTTGTCCTCTCTTTCTTTAAATTTGAGCATAAAAATACAGCTATAGGTTTCCCCATAGCTGCAAAATGTTTTGATAGATATTATAGTTTTATCATTCATTCCAATAATCAAGTGTTTCCTGTGAGGTTGTATGTATCCCTAAAAATTTTGCCGCAACATCTTCCCTTTCATCATACATCTCCACTACATATACAACATCATCCGCAATAAAGTAGAAAAAGTAATTCTTTTCCGTATAGAGAATATAATACTTTTCAAATTTCTTTTCAACATCATAAATCACTCTGATTGGAATACCAGCCTCTGGAAACAGTTCCAGATTGCTAACAGCTGACATCACTTTTGCCATCCTCTCTTTTCCTTTTTTTGTTCCTCCTATCTCTGTTAACCTAATCTGGAGCTCAGCCAGCTTTTTCTGAACTGCTTTAGAAAAATTAATAGATGCCATTTTCTATACCCCCAGTGATTTTCTCATGTCGCTAAAAGAGATCGTTCCTTCTTCACGGATAGACTTTTCAGCCGCAGTCAAGTCTTTTTTAATCTGTGCCCAGGCCTTTTCCTGCTGCTTTTTTGCCACTAATTCAGAAATCCTGTTTACATATGTTTCAACCATCGCATACTCCTCCTGCGGGAGCATTTCAATTTTTTGGGTGAGTTCCAACGTTGACATGTCTTTTAACCCCTTTCTTTCTTCATAATCTATAATAACATTCTCATCGATCATTGTTGTTTCTCAGCAACCTTTTCCATGAATTCTTCACCTAAACCGAAAATCTAAACTCTGAAAAATTACATTATTATTATAACAGGAAATCCGGTAAATTACACTATTCTTTTTATTGTCTAAGAGAGCATCATGTGTTTCCAAAGTTTCTTTCTGCAGCCCAAAATCCCTTTTATCAATTTTGTTGTTTATTTGGCGCTTCTTCCTCAATCCACATTTTTAACCCGGCACAGCCCGTTGATGATAAAGCAGCAGCCACTGTGGAAAATATTCTCGGTACTGGCGTGCGTATTATTAAGGCACATATATGACTTCCGTTTACCGGGAATCACTAAAATTCAAATTCCTGTCCATACTCCCGGAACGAAATCCTTCCAGATCCGCCGTCACCCTCTCAAACCCCAGTTTTTTTATCTTTTCCACAATTTCTTCCCGGCGGTCCAAAAGTTTGGGAATATCTTCCCTGTCAACTTCAATGCGGGCAAGCAATTCCCCCGCTTCGCCTTTTCCGGTTTTCTCCACCCCTGTATGCCCTGATATGCTCTCTGTTCCTAGCCCGTTCCCATCCTTCCATCCACCATCAGATGGTGGAGGCAGTTCATGTACCCGTAGCCTCACATTATAAAATCCCGCTTCGTGCAGATAACGCTCCCCCTCATCGATCCTCTCAAGCAGTTCGTAGCTGATCCTTGTCCCATAGGGCAGCCTTGTGGCAAGACAGGGCGAGGAAGGCCGGTGCACGGCGGAAACCCCCAGATATCCCGCCAATTCCCGGATCTCCGCCTTCGTCACGCCGCATTCGCACAGCGGGCTGATGATCTGAAGCTCCCGCAGCGCCCTGATGCCGGGCCGGTACTGATGCAGGTCGTCCGCATTGGTTCCTTCCAATACATAGCCTGCTCCCAGTTCCTCTGCAAGGCTTTTTATTTTTCGGAATATTTCCCGTTTACACAGATAGCAACGGTCAAGGGGATTATTCTCTATGCCGCTCTCCGCCAGTTCATCGATCTGCAGGATCTTATGTATCGCCCCGGCTTCTGCTGCGGAACGCTTCGCAGCCTCCATATCTCCGGAAGGATGAAGCTTTGTCTGTACAGTGACGGCATACACTTTTTTATCTGCCTCCGCCGCCATGCATGCCAGTTTCAGCAGGAGCGCAGAATCCACTCCTCCCGAGAATGCGACCGCTGCGCCTTCTGCGGTATATCGCCGCATCTTCTCTTTCAATCTTTCATATTTTCTGGTAAGTTCCTGTTTCATCCAGCCACCTGTCTCCTCTGTCAAACTCTTTTTACACTGCTCCGCATCCTTATCTCCGAAATCTGTGTCCCGCATGGCTTCTCCAGGATCCCGCTTTTACCCGCTTTCTACCGTTCCGTTCTCCCGAAAAACCGATGTCCCTTTAACTCTTTCTTTTCCGCTCTTTTTTTACTGCCGCCTTTTTCCGCTTTACACTGCGCCGCGATCAGATGATACACTTCCTGATAAGATTTCCCGCTTGTTCTGCACAATTTTGCCACACTCTCATATTCCGGGTAATATCTCACTTCTCCGTCCTTCGGCAGCCGGCACTCCTTGACCGCCGCTCCTCCCAGATCTGTCATGATCTCCACACTTCGGCGCGGCAATACGGAGCGTTCCATCCTCTGCCTGCGGATGCCTATTGTCGTAGTCTCCGTAAAGATAATATTTTCAAGTTCCGGGATCTGCTCCTTTTTACAGATCACATTGAGCTGGTAAGCCGGACGGTTCTTTTTCATATAGACCGGCATATAATGTACATCCCTCGCTCCTGCCTCCAAAAGCCTGTCCATCACATACCCCAAAGCCTCGCCGGAACTATCGTCAATATTGCTCTCCAGCTTATAAATGACATCTCTGCCATCTAAATTATCCATTTCGACATTCATGTCATTTCTGTTGACCATGTCAGTCATGCCAATACTTATATCTGTGTTCTTTTCTGCGCCTACGGGCTTTTCTCCTTTTTTATCCGTTTTTTCTGCCTTCTCATCCGAATTCCGGTTGACCGATTCGCTCAAATCTTCTATCAGCATCGCTCTTAAAATGCTGGGTCTCTCATAGGCGCGCTTCCCGCCGCCCATGCCTGTTTTTATAACACGAAAATTCTTCGGAAGATGATCTGCTGTTTTTACAGCCGCCGCGATCGCAGCGCCGGTAGGCGTCACAAGTTCCCCTTTGATATCCGTCACAGAAAGTTTCAGTTGATGCTCCTGCACAATATTCAGTACTGCAGGCACCGGTACGCTCATTATGCCGTGCTGGCAACGTATTGTTCCCGTCCCCTCGCACAGTCCGGGTACGATACATTCCGTTATGCCCAGATCATCCAGACACACCGCCGCAGAAATGATATCCACGATGGAATCCACCGCGCCTACCTCGTGAAAATGCACTTCGTTCTCCGGCAGTCCATGGGCTTTCGCCTCCGCCTTCGCCAGAATCTTAAAAATGCGCACCGCGGTCTTTCTCGCACCTTCTGTCATATGGGTGTGCTCGATGATATGCAGAATTTCGGGCAGGCCTCTGTGTTCATGATGATGGTGAACATGATCATGATAATGATCATGGGCTTCGTCATGACCGCCGACACTCTCATGATCACCGCGAACATCCTCCTGATGATGAGTATGTGCCCCTATGGATTCGCATTTCCCGTCATGCCCATGCCCATCTTCGAATAAATAGGCCATATCATGATCATGGTTTTCATGGGCTTCATCCAGAATAACATGAAAGTCGCAGACATCCAGCCCCGCCTTTTTCACTCTGCTGATCTTTATCCGAAATCCATGAATCGGAATACTCTTCAGCGCCTTTTTCAGCACTTCCCTGTCCGCACCCAGATCCAACAGCGCCGCCACCGTCATATCTCCGCTGATCCCGCTGTTGCATTCCAGATATAATATGTTTTTCTGTTTTTCCATCTCATTCCCTCCGGTCATTTTTTAACTTCTTCACATTACCGATTGCCACTCTAAGCATCCAACTGTGTCCTCCGTCACAAGACGCTCCTATTCCCGCGAGCAGCAAGCCAAATAGACGTGCCTGCAGTATCGCCATATGCCATCAGCCATCTCTTTTCAGTACTTCAAATGAGGACACACTGCCTGCAGTATTATCACTTCCGCACCGCCAGCCGGTTGATCTGGGACGCCATATACCCCGCGCCGTAGCCGTTATCGATGTTCACCACCGCGATCCCGTTCGCGCAGGAATTGATCATTGTGAGAAGCGCTGATATGCCTCCCATATTCGCCCCATATCCCACAGATGTCGGAACCGCGATCACCGGGCGCTCCACCAGGCCGCCGATGACACTGGCAAGCGCGCCTTCCATACCCGCTGCCGCCACCACGCAGTTTGCCGCCCGGATCACATCAACTCTCGACAACAGACGATGTATCCCGCTGACACCCACGTCATAAATGCGCTCCACCCTATTCCCGAAATATTCCGCTGTCTGGGCCGCCTCCTCCGCCACCGGTATATCCGCCGTGCCCGCTGTACAGACCGCTATATTGCCGACATGAAGCTTCCCCGCTTTTTCTGTTTTTAAGATACGGGATACTTCATCATAACAGATATCGGGAATGCTCTTTCTCACCAGCTCATACTGCTCCTTTGAAGCCCTTGTCCCCAGCACCTCCCCGTTCTCCTGGTAAAGCGTCTCATAGATCCTGAGCAGATGCTGATCCGCCTTTCCGCTGCAGTACACCACCTCCGGATAGCCGGAACGGATCTCCCGCTGGGTATCCAGCTTTGCGTATCCCATATCCTCAAAAGGTTTCCTTGCAAAATATTTCTCCGCTTCCTCCACGGACACCTCGCCCGCCTTTACTTTTTCAAGCATATCCCGCAATTCCATCGTTCTTCCGCCTTTATTTCTTCTTTTTTAATTATTCCCGCAAAACAATATTATGTATCACACTGCCGCCGGATTCTGTATCCGGAACATCCATCCTGCACATCCGGAACATTTTTCATATCCCTTGTCCCATTTGTGCGCAGATATCCCCATACGCCGTACAGCCCCGCTCACAGGCTGCAGTCAATATCCCTTTGGGATCATACACTCCCCGAAAACCGGAAAGACAACGGAAGCCGCAGCCCATATCTCTCCAAAAGCGTTTTATCCCTGAGCAGCTTTTTTGTGTCCCCGTCATAGACGATCTTTCCTTCGGAGAACAAAATCGTCCTCTCACAGGTGTCATAAATAAAATCCAGATCATGGGATGCTAAAAGTTTTGCGCCCTTCAGCTCCCTGATCACCTCTATCAGGTTCTCCCGGTTCGCGGGATCCAGGGAAACCGAAGGCTCATCCATCAGAATAACGCCGTCATCCTGCTGCAATGCCAGTATCCCCGCTATCGCCGCCAGCTTTTTCTCCCCGCCGGAAAGCCTGTAGATATGCCGCCCTGCCAGCTTTTCTATATGTGTCTTTTTGAGCGCCTCCTTTACGGAATTTTCCGCTTCCTCCTTCGAAAACCCGTAATTCATCGGTCCGAACGCCACATCCTCCTCCACGGTATTCATGAAAAGCTGGCTGTCCGAATCCTGAAACACATAGCCCAGCCGCCGCCGGATCTCCCCGTAATTTTTCTTTTCCAGTAAATGTCCTGCGATACGGACAGCCCCTTCATATTCCGGCAAAAGCCCCGCCAGGATCTTTAAAAATGTGGACTTTCCCACGCCGTTTGCGCCGATCACGCCCACCGACTCCCCGGGCGCCACGGCCAGGCTGATGCCGTCTAAAACATACCTGTCTGCATGATAGCAAAACCGCAGATCCTCTATCTCTATGATCGAATTCATGTTGATTCCTTGATTCCTTTTTGATAAAACTTATTATTGAAAACTTAACAACAACATGCTATACTATACATGTAAAAAAAACAACCGCCCACAAGGTGGGTTGACCAATTTTTATAGAGATAGAAAATCCACCCCGCACTGGTCAAAGTTTAGGGGTGGTTTTTCTATGTATGGCTACTTACAAAACGAAAAAATGAATGTAAGTAATGCCAAAAGGAAAAGACCAAAAGTCATCAAATCCTTAAAATCAAAATGATTCTTCATAGGTCAATATTGACCTTTGCATCTGCCTCCCATTCTGTTTAGGAATAGAAGGTCAGCCCACCCTGCAACACGGTTGTCCTTGTAGTATACTCTAACATATATATTTTTAAAAATCAATCATATTTATTTTATAATATAAAAATTCTCCCCACCACCTCAAAAACCGGCACGATCCGGAACGCAGCCAACATCACCACCCAGATAACCCCGTACAAAACACTCTTCCATGCAGGTACAAAACTCCCCCGCAGGAAAAATTCTCCCCGAAATCCTCTCAGCATCATGCTCTCATACACCCTCTGCGCTTTGTCCATGCTCCGCAGCAGCATCTGTCCCGCCAGAGAACCCCAAGCGCTCTTTTTGATACCCTTCTCACCGGGGGCACGCAGCGTATAAGCCTGGGTGATCCTATCCGCCTCCTTCAGCATCAGCACCAGATACCGGTATATGAGCAGCAGCACCGTCACCAGGATCTGCGGCATACGAATCTTTCGCAGCGCATAACAGATCTGCTCCATGGTCGTTGTGGCGATCAGAACATAGGATGCAAAAACAGCAAATCCCGTCTTAAAAAATAATGACACCATAGAAATCATTCCCGCCGTCACAGTAAATCTTCCCGCTTCCAGAACAGGAACTC
This sequence comes from [Clostridium] symbiosum, assembly GCA_021769625.1. Lineage (GTDB taxonomy): Bacteria > Bacillota > Clostridia > Lachnospirales > Lachnospiraceae > 1XD8-76. The sequence continues at coordinate 88,542 of JAETSN010000029.1, forward strand.
TGTCAAAAAACGGATTCGCCGCCCCGATCAAAAATACCATGAGAAGCACCGGTTTCAGACGGCGCACCGCCTGTCTCACGGAAATATCCCCCGATATCATCAGGATAAGCGGATAAAGGCACATTCCCGCAAGCCCGACGATATCATACTTACCGAAACTCATCACCAACACCAGATACCAGATCGTCACAAGTACCTTTGCCAGCGGGTGGATCCTGTTAAAAAACGTATCACGCTCCGCCAGATTTTCCAGACTATGTATTTCATGGATCGCCCGCCCCAGCTTTGCCATTACCTGTTTTTCCCTTTTCTGAAAAATTTCAGGGCATAACAGAGCGCTATACAAAGCCCGATCACCAGCACGCCGCCGATAAGCCCCGAAACGCTTGTCCCCGCCGCGGAATCACTGAACGAAAATCCGTAATCCGGCAAAAGCGCCGTTGCGTCCTGGATACTCTCGGCCGTCTCATACGCGCCGCCCGAAGCCGCCAGATCCGCCGTACCTGCCACACGCTCCATTGACCACTCCAGTCCATCAGGCAGGGCGGACGCAAACAGAGACACCACACCCGCGATAAATGCCGCTGCCGCCGCCAGTATCACAAGCATCTTCCTGAAGCTGAACCGCCCTGCCTTTTTCACAGGTTCCCCTGCCCACAGCATCTCCGGCCTTGCCTCATAGACAAACAAAAGCACCGCCGCCGTAACCAATCCTTCCACCAGCCCGATCGCCAGATGGATCGGCTGCATCGCGCCCACAAAAACGGAAAACGGCAGTTCCGTGATCCCGGAGGCAAGCGTTTGAAGCGCCACCGAAAACGCCCCCATCTGCAGCGTTATCACACAGGCGGCAACCGACACCGCAGTAATCTTTCTTCTGGTCATTCCCTGCTTCATAAAGGGCTTCCAAATCAGAAGGCCGCCGATAAAACAGCTGTAAAACGCCATATTCCAGATATTGCAGCCAAGCGCCAGAAGGCCGCCGTCCGCAAAGATCAGGCACTGGATCAGCAGGATTCCTATCATTGTCAAAAAACCTGCCCAGGGGCCCAACATGGCAGTCAGCAGCATACCGCCGCACAAATGTCCCGAAGAGCCTGTTCCCGGAATCGTAAAGTTGATCATCTGTGCCGCAAATACAAAGGCTCCCATGACTCCCATCGCCGGAATCTTTTTCGGCTCATTTTCCAGCCGCACCTTTCTGATCGAATAAACCGCTGCCGCCGTCGATGCAGCGTACATAGTGCCTGCCACCGCAGGGGCCACCAGCGCGTCCGCCATATGCATAACACTTATCCCTCTTTCTCATCTTTTTTAAAAACTCCCCCTGCACGCCTTTTCGTGCCGGGGGAGCTTCCGCTTTGTCTCATACCGCCGAGCCGCAGACCACAGGAAATATCAAAACACCTGCCGTTTCCCATATCTTTGACGGCTCCTTTTACAGCATCATGCCTTCCTTATACGATCACAACGCCTTTTCTCAAAATGATATTCGCGTAGATGGCTGTCTCTGTGGACATGATAACGCAGGTAGATTTCTCCTGTGTCTGTTTATAGAAATCCCATTTATTGATCTCCTGGAAACAATCTGCGCCTCTGTCGTCATATTTCTTAACGATTTCTTTGTATTCATCCCAGATCGGTGTCTTTGCGTCATCTCCCGGCTCCACTGCCATCAGTGTGCAGGGCGGGTCCACTTCGCCTTTTGCGTTCGGATAAGTATCCAGCGGCATTAACTGCAGGATGGCGTCCAAAATCTCCGGCACGCCGTGTCCGTCCAAACGGATCACTTTCTTGCCGTAAGTGTGTCCCGGGAAATTGCCGTCCGCGATGGTGATCTCGTCCGTATGCCCCATCTCATCCAAAATTTTCAGTAATTCCGGGGATATAATAGTAGGTATTCCTTTTAACATGTTGTAACCTCCTTCGTGGTGTACCGACAGCTGTTTTCAGCCCATCGGCAGTTTTTGCTGTTCCGGAACTGCCAGCCCCCTGACAGTTCCGCCCTGAATACTATCTTACCAGAAGTTTCCTTATCTCACAAGGGGGTTTTTATTTGTTGGGGGTCCGCGCCGCATGACCACAAGTATATCCTATTCAGACACGCTTGCGCTTGGAGAAAAACGCAGCGGTACTAGGCTCGAAAATACCTCGCCAAGTGCCGGCGTTTTTCTACAGTCTTCACAGGATACATTCCCGGTCATGCGGCGCTGGGTTTTTCATACATATCATATCAGGAGATTCCCAACAAATAGTGTATTACTATCTTGCCGCAAGTACGCGGCACACATATTCAAATACCCGCCCTGCGGAGGAAATGCTCAGTTTCTCCTCAGTCGTATGAATATCTTTCATATCCGGTCCCAACGAAATACAGTCCAGATCGGGGCGTTTTTCCAGGAGGATACCGCATTCCACGCCGGCGTGGATCGCCTGGATCTCGGGTTTCTTTTTGTACATTTCTTCATAGACTTTGATGCACAGGTCGCGGAAAGGGGACTTTTTTTTGTAGGTCCAGCCCGGATAATCCCCGGTTACTTCCACATGGCCGCCCAGCAGTCCGGTCAGGGCGGAAATTTTTGTGATCAGCGCCTCTTTTTCACTGGCGATGGAGCTTCTGACGGATGTTACGACTGTCAGGTTCTGTTCATCCAGCTTCATGATGCCGTTGTTCAGGGACGTCTGCACAAGACCGTGCATATCCGCGCTCATCGCCTGTACGCCGTTCGGCATCAGCAGCAATAAGTTTTTCACTTTATCGCAGGACGCCCGATCCAGACAGGATACTTCCGCTGTTTTTTCCTCCGTCAGTATTATTTTTACCCCTGGATCTTTTGTGGAGAGTTCTGTCTGCAATACACCCGCAAATTTTCTGACCGCATCAGTCAATTCTTTTTCCTTCCCCGAAACGATGAACCGGAGCGTCGTCTCTCTGGGGATCGCGTTATCCGCCAGGCCGCCTTCCATTCCGCAGATACCGATATCCGTCACCGCGGATATCTCCGCCAGAAGCCTTCCTGTCAGGCTGTTGGAATTTCCCCGCTCCTTATGGATCTCTCCGCCGGAGTGGCCGCCCAAAAGGCCGCAGATCCTGCAGGTATAGAGCGTCCCTGTTCTCTTTTCCCGAGTCACCGGCAGGAGATGCTTCACACTGGCGCCTCCGGCGCATCCCGCCAGAAAATATCCTTCGTCCTCCGAGTCCAGATTCAGCAGCCTTGTTCCTTTCACATCAGACAGGTCAAGGGCTTTCGCACCGTCCATGCCCACCTCTTCATCCACCGTGATGACCACATCCAGATGGGGATGGGGAATACTGTCATCGTCCAGGATCGCCAACGCGTAGGCGACAGCGATACCGTCGTCTCCGCCGAGGCTGGTGTTTTCCGCATAGATATAATCACCTCCCACCGCAAGCCTTAACCCTTCCGTTTTCATATCAATGCCGCAGTCAGGCTTTTTCACTGCCACCATGTCCATATGTCCCTGCAGTATGATTCCCTCCTGCTCCTCATAACCCGGCGCAGCATCCTTTGAGATAATGACATTTTTCAGCTCATCCTGCCTGCAGGCAAGCCCTCTCTCCTTGGCAAAGGAAACCAGATAATCGCTCAGTCTGTCCACATTTCCGGAACCGTGGGGAATCGCACAGATTTCCTCAAAAAATCGAAATACTGACTTCGGCTCCAGTTCTCCTAATACTCCCATACCAATCCTTCCTTTCTTTCTGTTACTGTGCAATCGAGCAGGGGGGATTCCTCTTCCCCTGCTCGCCGCGCCGGATGCGGGCAGCTTATGCTGCATCCATCCTCTCCGCACCCGTGCGCATAGAACGCGAAAATCGAGTGGCAGCCCACCCGATTTCCCTCTATGATAATCTTATTATAGAACTTTATCTGTCTGTTTATACTATCTAAACGGTAGTCGCCAATATGCTCAAGCCAACTCAAAGTTGGCTTTAAGCACGGCACTTGGCTCGTTGCTCGCGGAAATAAACAGCTTTATCTGTCGACTGACAACTTCTTCTTACAGTTTGCTCTTTGCGAGTTCTGCAAGGGATGCAAATCCTTCCGCATCATTTACCGCAAGTTCTGCAAGCATCTTTCTGTTGATATCTACCTCAGCCAGTTTCAGGCCGTGCATAAATCTGCTGTAAGATAAACCGTTCATTCTTGCCGCCGCATTGATACGGGCGATCCAGAGCCGTCTGAACTGACGCTTTCTCTCTTTTCTTCCTGCGTAAGAGCTTGCCAGTGCCCGCATAACGGACTGCTTGGCAATTCTGTACTGTTTTGATCTTGCACCTCTGTAACCTTTTGCAAGTTTTAATACTCTGTTATGTTTTTTTCTGGCGTTCATGCCGCCTTTTACTCTTGCCATTCTTTTATCCTCCTAACCGATTATTGCTTACTTTTCTGCCTCTTTTCCCGAGGAATACGTCCGCATTCCCTTGCGCGGGACTTCTTTTTACAGATAAGGCAGAATCTTCTTCATATTCTTTACATTTGTTGCATCTGTCATTGCTGCTTTTCTCAGATTTCTCTTATTCGTTGTGCTCTTCTTGGTTAAGATATGGCGCTTATAAGCTTTATTTCTTTTCAGTTTCCCTGTTCCGGTTACTTTGAAACGCTTTGCAGCCGCTCTGCTTGTTTTCATTTTTGGCATAATTCATTCCTCCTGTACTTTCTTTATTTTCCATATATGGAAGCTACCTTTTCTGTGTCAAGAACATGGTCATGCTTCGTCCTTCCACTTTAGGTGCTTTATCAACTACCGCGATATCCGCAAGCGCCTGGGCAAAATCATCCAGAATGTGCTTGCTGTTGTTCATATGCGCCATCTCACGACCTCTGAACCGGAGGGTGATCTTCACCTTATCCCCCTTGCTCAGGAACTTCCTTGCCGCATTCACCTTGGTGTTCAAGTCATTTGTATCAATATTGGGAGACAGCCGCAGTTCCTTTACTTCCGTAGTCTTCTGCTTCTTCTTAGCATCCTTTTCTTTTCTGGTCTGCTCATATCTGAACTTTCCATAATCAACAATCCTGCAGACCGGAGGCTTCGCTGTAGGTGCGATCTTTACCAGATCCACACCGGCTTCTTCCGCCAGTTTCATGGCATCTCTGGATGACATAATGCCAAGCTGCTGACCGTCCTCACCTATGACACGCACTTCTCTGTCTCTAATCTGTTCGTTAATGAAATAATCGCTAATGGTCTTTCCCTCCCCCTTGATCTGAAACAGGCTCTGCCCGCCTCAACGACTTTTCTTTTCTCTACACGCAAAAAGTGGATAACAGGGCTATCCACTTGATCAGGTTTCTCAATAAATCCGACGTCTTTTCAGTCGAATTCCGAAAATCAAAAATCTGAACGCCTGCCAGCAAAGCCGCAGGGTGAGAGTGGATACTCTGCTTGTTTTTTATGTGATCTCTGCATCTTAACCGGGATGCAGTCCGCATCACACTTTGATATCTTACCATTGACACCGGCAAATGTCAATGCCCTTCGGCATCTTTTTTCAGCCTTTTTTACCGGATATCCTGGTTTACATTTTGAAGTTGCTGTAATCTGGCTACCTTTGCTTCCAGTTCGACGATCACAGCATCCTTTTCCGCGATGGCAGCATCCTTCTCCGCAATGATCGCATCCTTCTCTGCAATAGCAACATCCTTCTCTTCCATCTCCTGCTTCACACCTTCCCATGTCCGGCGGTAATCCTCGAGCGCTTCGCACCGGTCACGGATCCGGTCATCCCCGTTTAAGGTATAGAGAGTTTTCCCCGCTTCCTGCATATATTCATTATCCGCTGAGATCATCTTAAAGTCCTCCCATGTCAATGCGTTAAACAGCTTTGCCCATCTGTCGAGCTGGTATTCTTTATCTTCCTTTTCCGCCAGATGGATCTGGGTTAAGTCTAACACATGTATGGTAAACTTGTCACTATATTTTTGATAGTTTTTTATATTCAGCATTTTGTAGGTGGAAAAAAATTCGGGATATTCCGGAAACAGCGTAAAATTTAAGATACCGATCTGGTAAGCAGGCTTCACCGCCCTGTATGCCTCCCCCTTATTCAGCCCGTCGAACAGGCGGGAGAGATAGACAAGCGACCTTTCCGGCCAGTTATACTGGTTGTTCACCTGCATCTCCAGATTTATGGCGGTATTGTTGTTCATCAGGATCTTGATGTCCAGAATAAACTCCTTATCACTGATCTTCTCTCCCAGTTCGATGGGGTTGAGCACCTGTACCACCCGGACTTCCTCCGGGTTCAGATGCAGCAGGGAACACAAAAGTCCCTTCAATACGTTTTCGTTGCTCTGCATGACGCTGCGGAACATGTAGTCATTCATGAGCGGATAGTCGATCGCTCCGGTCATAGCTGCCGGTTCCGTTCCGGCGGAAGATGCCGTTTCAGACATATTGACAGAATTTTTCAGATTGTTCATTAGATATGCTCCTTTTGATTTGATCAATTGATTAGATGGAACCGGATTTTTACAGAAAACAGATACCACAGAATATAGGAGTTTTATTGGAGATCATACAAGATAAAATTCCGTAGATATAACTGAATCTATAAGATGCGCAAAGAACGATACGCCTTCATTTGCTCCGCCTTGGTGCGGCATGCTTCTTTTTTACCACAAAACATCGGCCAAAGGCAAGCATAAAATAAGAAACCGGATGTAGAAAAATAAAAATGAACCCTGCAAAAAATGGATAAGAAACCACATGATATGCTCCCTATCATTCCCTCCCCCGGGATAAAGCACTAAATCCTGTATTGTGCATATTGCTACTTGCTGTCGTTCCGCAATAATAAAAGTTTCCGGAAAAGCTGACATTCCTGATGAAAAAACCTGCTACATCGGAGACAGTTGCACAGATTGTCAGCAGTCTTCCTTTAGAATCTCCGCTCTCAGTTTTTCCGGAACAAAACCCTTTTTCTCCAATATCAGCAGGATTGATTTCGCTATTCCTTTCGCTACTCCGGCATCCGCCGCATTTGCCTTCAGTGTCATTGTCTCATTCTTTGCATTCGGTATTTCTATTGTGACAGCAATTAATCTTTTCCATCGCCTTTTCCCGCGACAAAGCAAAAACCACCATCAGCTCAGTCTCTATTTCTTTTTCATCTTTTCCTTCTTTTATCGACTTTTCAATCAGGCGCCTGCAAGAATCCTCCATTTTCTGATGCAGTTCCTTATTACTATCCTGCAATTCCTCTATAATCTCCCGTGACAGCCTGATCGCCGGCTCCAGTTCCACTCTTACCATTATAAACAGCTCCTCATCCTCTTCCAAAAGATAACTGCATGCTTTCCACAGAAACTCCCCAATATCCTTCCGGATGGCCTCCGTTATCACAGCCTTTTCTTCTTCCCTTTCTAACACCGCCAGACATTCCGAAAGGAACTTTACCATGTCGTCCCTGTTGGCTGTCCCTTTCCTTTCCGCTTTTTTACCCTGTACGGTATCCTCCCTCTTCTCCGTCGAAGCTTTCTTAATCCGCTCCCTGAACCGGATCAGCAGAAACGGGATCAGGACAGTGAGATGCTTCTCTTCTATCTCTTTCAGCCCATAATCCTGCACCCGCATCACCGGTACACGGTACAGGTGCTTTGTACCATCCGGAAAGCATATCTCACAGGACTCATATTCCGGCACGCTCTTTCCATCCCCCAGATATATCACCGCAGACTTCGGGAAAGATACCATGAACCTTTTCTCCTGTCCTTTTTCTTCCTGCACCGTTTTTCCATGCGTCAGCGCGATGTTCACATCATACTCGAACATCCGGAATACCATCTTCCCGTCCTTTTCTATCTGGCATTCGAAGTGGTACAGGTCTCCCGCAATCTTCATCAGGATGTCCGAGCGGATCGCCCCTAA
>JAETSN010000105.1 GCA_021769625.1 [Clostridium] symbiosum
GAGGCGATACGAGCAAAAAGCGAAGCGTTTGCGAGTCGAACCTCTGCTTTTCAAGAGGCGATACGAGCAAAAAGCGAAGCGTTTGCGAGTCGAACCTCTGCTTTTCAAGAGGCGATGCGCATTATGATTTTAATGATAATAAAAATACAGATTATATACCGTTAAATATAGAAGCGGCATTATTTCATAAGATTTACCGTGATTTCACGGAGGCACAGGATATTCTGGGCAAAGTCGACTTTGACGATATGGCTTTTAAGTGCATGGATTTATTTGTAAAAAGACCCGATATCCTGCGGCATTATCAGGCGAAATACCGCTATCTTCTGATCGACGAATTTCAGGATATCGCGCCGGTACAGTATGAACTTGTGCGTCTGCTTGCGATGCCGCAGGATAATCTGTTTATCGTGGGGGATGATGACCAGTCGATTTATGGATTCAGAGGCGCAAAGCCGGATATCATGAGAAATTTCCCGAAGGATTACCCGGATGCCGGGATCGTTTCCCTGCAGATCAATTACCGCAGTACGCCTGAAATCGTACAGGCGGCGGGAAAACTGATCGCCCATAACGGGAACCGCTTTCCCAAAGAGATCAGAGCCGGGAGAGATCAGGGCAGCCCTGTCCGCATACTGGGATATGAGACAGGCAGTATGATGGAAAGCGCTCTGATCCGATATCTGATGGAGGAAAAGAAAGCGGGGGATCTTTCCTCCTGTGCCGTGATCAGCAGAACCTCGGGCTGTTTTCCCCTTCTTTCGGAAAGACTCCGTCAGGCGGGTATTCCCTGCTCTTTCAAAGAAAAAGTAAAGAGTATTTTCGATCATGATATGACAGATGACCTGCTGGCATATCTGGAATTTTCCGGGACGCCCGCGCAAAACAGAAGCCGCGGGCAGTTTTTCCGTTTTATGAACCGGCCTCTCCGATATATCAGCAGGGAGGCGGTGGATGCCAGGGCGGATTTCAGGCATTTGACGGAATATTACAGAGGAAGGCCCGCCATGCAGGAGATGATCCTGCGCCTTGAGCAGGATCTGGACAAAATCCGCGGGATGCCGGTTTTTCTGGCTGTCAATTATATCAGGAAGGCGATGGGATATGACAACTATCTTCAGGAAAAATATGGGGGCGGATCGGTTTTAAAGGGCAGGGAAGAGACCGGGAATATTATGGAAACAGCAGATCTGATCCAGAATTCCGCAAAAGGATGTAAAACGTACCAGGAGTGGAGAGAAGTGATAGACGCACACCGCTCAAAAAATACATCTGTCAGTTCCCGGATATTATCCGGAACCGAAAATACGGCAGGCAGGATGCAGTATCCTGCCGGAAACGGAGCGACAGCCGACAAAAGACCGTTATCTTCCGCAGTTAAAACGGAAGAGGCGGAGCCGAAACCGGGCGTGACGCTGTTGACCATGCACGGATCCAAAGGCCTGGAGTACGATAAGGTTTTTATCATGAACTGCAACGAAGGCAGCACACCCCACAGAAAAGCCGGCAGTGAAGAAGAAATGGAAGAAGAGCGCCGGATGTTCTATGTGGGAATGACAAGGGCGAAAAAAGAACTGACGCTTCTCTATGTGGGCGGGAAAAAAGGTTCAAAAAAGGAGGACGGCTCCGCAGGAGTCATGCCGCCCTCCAGATTCTTAAAAGAAATACAGGAGACTTTATAACATTTCATCAAATTCGCATTGATCCAGGAATTCATCAAAGGCATCGGCCGCCTGTTCATATTCCTCGTCATCTTCAATATAACGAAGCTCCGGCTCCTCGTTGGGATCATCCGGATTTTCTGAATAGCCGTAGATCCAGACAGAGCCGTCCGTATTATCATTGCTCTCATCCAGAGGAAGCAGGGCAATGTAATCCTCATCTCCCACGGAAAAGATCGTCACAACAGAGCAGGTGACAATCCCGTCATCCAGCTCCAGTTCCACTGTCATCTCTTCCTGCGCCATATTTTTATCGGGTTCGGTTATGGTTTTATGATCTTTATTTTTCATAAAAAATCCTCGCTTTCTTTTTTGGCATTTCTGATCTGCGGTATCTTTCATTTATTGTACAATCCGCAGCACGGTTTCGCAATCTTTTTCTTGCATAAAACTTTTTGAAATCGGCTAAAATCTGTAACAACTTAATATCCCAAATTATTCAGTTAACACCTCTGACAGCCGGTAAGAACATCAAATGCTTAAGGAGCCCTTTGAAAAACGCCGGCACTTAGCGAGGTATCTCACGAGCTTAGTGTCCGCTGCGTTTTTCACAGAGCGAGAGCGTGGCGACGAAGCATTTTATGTTCTTACCGGCGTCCGCCACCATTACCCAAATACCATTATAAGTTAAACCACCGCTAAAATCTGTCAACATTTTATGAAAAAACTCCACAGACGGAAAGAATTATGTTATACTGATTCCGTAGACCCGAAACAAGATATACAACATAGGATAATAATATGAATAAAAACTATATAATAAAAAAATGGCCTGCGGATACCGCCGGTGTCAGTGTTACAGCGCACGGCATCAGCATCCATGCGGAACTTTACGGGAGGGAGAGTAATGGTATTCTCCTGTATGGCCCAGCGGGTTCAGAACCTGTCCGCATTGACTTTACGGAGGAGATGCGGTTTGGCAGTGTATATCACTGTATGCTGTCAGGATGTTCGGCACAGGACCATACCTATCTTTTTCATGAGGATGGAAAGCCTGTTTTGGACGTCCGGGCAAAGCGTTTTGCGGGGCATCGGCTGTTCGGCGAAGAACATGCCGGGGCAAAGGAAAAGGATGCGCTGAAAACCTGTGTATTTGTGTCGGACCATTTCGACTGGCGCGGGGACAAAAGGCCGAAAACCGCTTATGAGGACAGCGTTTATTACGGAATGCATGTCAGGGGATTCACGAAGGATCCGTCCTCCAGGATACAGGAGGCGGGCACTTTTGCGGGAGTGGGGAAAAAGATTCCCTATCTGAAAAAACTGGGGGTTACGGGTATTGTACTGCAGCCGGTGTATGAATTTGAGGAGTGTATGATACCGCCGGAGGCCAGAACGGTTTCCGATGCGGCAAAGAGGACGCCGGAGGCTCCTGCGATGCGGGTCAATTACTGGGGATATGTGCCGGGATTTTATATGGCCCCGAAAAATGCCTATGCCTATGGAGAAGACGCCGTATCCGAGCTGAAAACGCTGGTCAGAAAACTCCATGAAAACAATCTGGAGATCATTTTGCAGTTTTATTTTGAGACCGCCATGCCGGCTTTTCAGATACGGGATATTTTATTATACTGGGCAGGACAGTACCATATTGACGGTTTCGAGCTGCTGGGGGCGGCGCTTCCGTTACGGGAGATCGCGTTGGAACCGGCTCTTTCGGATATAAAACTCTGGAGCGAGTGGTTTCCCTTTGAGGAGATTGAAGAGGGAAAGAGTGAAAGGATCTTTCGGCGGTTCCCAAAGCCGAATGCGGGATATCCCGAAAAGAGGGCGGCCGCGGATAAAAAAAGATATCTCGCCTGCACCGGAAAAGCATATTCGGATACCGTCCGGCGTTTCCTGAAAGGGGACGGCGGGATGCTGCAGGAGTTTCTGAGGTGTCAGCGCACCAATCCGGAAGACCACGGACAGATCAATTTTCTGGCATCATATAACGGTTTTCGGCTTGCGGATATGGTTTCGTATGAAAAAAAGCACAATGAAGCGAACGGGGAAGATAACCGGGACGGGGAAAACATAAATTACAGCTGGAACTGCGGCGTAGAAGGAGAGACAAGGAAGAAGGGCATTCTTGCGCTGCGTATGAAACTGATGAAAAATGCGCTGGTGATGCTGTTTACGGCGCAGGGCACCCCGTTCCTCTTTATGGGGGATGAATTTGGCAAATCTTCCGGCGGAAACAATAATCCCTATTGTCAGGACAATGGGGTCACCTGGCAGAAATGGAATCTGAAAAAATCGGAAAAGGAACTGCTCGCCTTTACGATACGGCTCATCGCCCTGCGGAAAGCCCACGGTGTGATGCATCAGAAAGAACCTCTGAAACTGATGGATTATTTATCCTGCGGCTATCCCGACCTGTCGTATCACGGTCAGGAGGCATGGCGGACCAGTATGGATTATCAGATGCGGCATATCGGCGTGATGCTCTGCGGAAAGTACTGTGTGCTGGACGGAAAAGAGGATAACTGCCTGTATACGGCTTATAATATGCATTGGGAGTCCCATGATTTTGCTCTGCCGAAGCTTTTTAAAGACAGACGATGGAAACTGCTGATCGATACGGAGGCGGAAAAGGATGCCGGGAAAATGCAGCCACAGGAGCCGGATTCCAGAGAGGATGCGGCAGCGGAAAATATGACGGAGCGGCCAAAAAGCGGGACAGAAAGGTCTGCCATGTCCGGTACCTCCAACCAGTCTGTGACACTGCCGGGAAGAAGCATACGCATTTATATCTCGGAGGATGTGCCAAAGGCGGTAAAGAAAAAGCAGCACAGGAAATGGAGATGACAAAAGCCATGCATGCATGGGCACATTTTAAGACGATAACGCACCACAGACATCTTGTCAGAAAAGGATGTTTTCGGGTGGGACTGTACTGGCAGGGACTGACGCATGATCTGTCCAAATATTACCCGTCTGAATTCTGGGTGGGCGCAAAATATTATCAGGGAACCAGAAGCCCCAACAATGCGGAGCGGGAGGATTTGGGTTTTTCTTCCGCGTGGCTGCATCACAAG
>JAETSN010000030.1 GCA_021769625.1 [Clostridium] symbiosum
GGCTGTTCAGTACAAGATACAATGACTGTCATACACTTTTGGCTCTGTTTTATGAGGTAACTATTTAAAGAAAAGCCTGAAAAATCAATGATTTAGGGCTTGACATTATAGGAAGGGAAATAACAGGATTAAGATCGTTGCTGGTGAAAATACACAGTTTGATATCGATTTTACAATTTCACAAGGCGGCGGGCTGAAGGAGTTAGGCTGAGTTGGAAAAGGAGTTTGACAAATTACGGACAAAGAGAGAACTGCTATGAAAGATTACATGGTAAGAGGAACTGCGGCGAATGCCCAGCTCAGAATATTTGCGGCGACAACAAGAAATACGGTGGAGACGGCGAGGGCGGCACATGATACCAGCCCGGTGATGACGGCGGCGCTGGGGCGGCTTCTGACGGCGGGCGCCATGATGGGCAGTATGATGAAGGGGGAGGAGGATATCCTGACCCTGCAGATCCGGGGGGAAGGTCCGGGCAGGGGGCTGACTGTGACCGCGGATTCCAGAGGAAACGTCAAAGGGTACGCGCTGGTGCCGCAGGTGATCCTGCCCGCGAATGAGAAGGGAAAGCTGGATGTAGGCGGCGCGTTGATGGGCAGGGAATTTTATGGGAGTACCGGGGAAACGGAGCAGGCGGCGCCTGTGGGCGGCATGCTCAGCGTGATCAAGGATCTGGGTATGAAAGAACCCTATGTGGGGCAGACTGCATTACAGACAGGGGAGATCGCGGAGGATCTGACCTATTACTTTGCGGTCTCGGAGCAGACGCCGTCCTCTGTGGGGCTGGGTGTGTTGATGGAGAAAAACAACACGGTGAAGCAGGCGGGCGGTTTTATCGTCCAGTTGATGCCCTATGCGGAGGATGCGGTGATCGAAAAGCTGGAGCAGAATCTGCAGCGCATCAAATCCGTGACCACCATGCTGGAGGAAGGACTGACGCCGGAGGGGATTCTGGAAACGGTGCTGGAGGGTCTGGATATCGAGTGGACAGATACGCTGCCGGTGCAGTTTTACTGCAACTGCAGTAAGGAGCGGGTGGAAAAGGCGCTTGTCAGTATCGGGAAAAAGGAACTGACGGATATCATTGCGGATGGGAAACCCATAGAGGTGAAGTGCCATTTCTGCAACCACGCCTATGAATTTACGGTGGAGGATATGAAGGAACTGCTGAAGCAGGCGGAGTAAGCGGCAGATGCCGCGGACAGGATGCAAATCCATCTACAGGCGGGAAGCACCGGAATCTGTTTTGCAGCGGGGGTTCCGGAAGGACATCTGCGGAACCAAAACACAGAGTAGAAGAGCAGTTTCCATAGAACGATAAATCAGGGGGAAATTTTCATGCGGCACGGATTTATAAAAGCGGCGGCGGTGACGCCGAAGATCAAGGTGGCAGACCCGGCCTATAATGCCGGGCAGATCTGCGAAAAACTGAAGGAGGCTTATGAGCGGAGGGCGAAGATCATTGTCTTTCCGGAACTTTGTATCACGGGCTATACCTGTCAGGATCTGTTTTTGGAGGAACTTTTGCTGCAGGAGGCGCTGCATGCTTTAAAAAGGATCGCGGAGGCAACGAAGGGGGAAGATGCCCTTGTCTTTGTGGGGCTGCCCGTGGTGCGGCATCAGAAGCTGTACAATGTGGCGGCAGTGCTGAGGGACGGGAAGATACTGGGGATGATCCCGAAGACTTATATTCCGAATTACGGGGAATTTTATGAGGCAAGGCATTTTACGCCGGGAAACGGGGAAGCGGTGGATATCCTGATCGACGGGGAGAAGATACCTTTTGGGACAAAGCTGCTCTTTGCCTGTGAGGAGATGCCTTCTCTGCTGGTGGGCTGTGAGATCTGTGAGGATATGTGGGCGGCGACGACGCCGGGGACGTCCCATGCGTTGGCGGGGGCGACGGTGTTAGTCAATCTCTCCGCCTCCAACGAGACGGTGACAAAGGACGAGTACCGGAAGATGCTGATCGAGTCCGGCAGCGCAAGGCTGGTCTGCGGCTATGTTTATGCCAGCGCTGGGGAGGGGGAATCCACGCAGGATCTTGTATTTTCCGGGCATAATATGGTCGCGGAGAACGGCAGCATTTTGGCGGAAGCGGAACGTTTTTCCTGCGAGAGTGTGTACAGTGAGCTGGATATTGAGAGGCTGGCGGAGGAGAGACGGCGGCTGAATACGTTCCTGACAAGGGATGACGGCGGCTATACGATCATACCCTTTTCCCTGAAGCAGGAAGAGACTAAACTGACCAGGAAATTTGACAGGGCGCCCTTTGTGCCCGCGGAAGCGGCGACAAGGAACAAACGCTGTGACGATATATTGAAACTGCAGAGTTTCGGACTGAAAAAGCGGTTCGAGCATACCGGCGCGAAGACAGCGGTGATCGGCGTCTCCGGCGGGCTCGATTCCACGCTGGCGCTGCTTGTGACGGCGAGATGTTTTGATCTTCTGGGGAGGGAGAGGAGCGGTATGATCGCGGTGACCATGCCCTGCTTTGGCACCACGGACAGAACCTATCAGAATGCCTGCAAGCTGGCGAAGACGCTGGGGGCGGTGCTGAGGGAAGTGGATATCAAACGTTCGGTGACGCAGCATTTCGAGGATATCGGACAGGATATCGATAATCATGATGTGACTTATGAGAACGGGCAGGCGAGGGAGCGGACGCAGGTGCTGATGGATATTGCAAACCAGAGCGGCGGCCTCGTGATCGGTACGGGGGATATGTCGGAGCTGGCGTTAGGGTGGGCTACTTACAACGGCGACCATATGTCGATGTATGGTGTCAATGCCGGCGTGCCCAAAACGCTGGTGCGCTATCTGGTGCAGTATTTTGCGGACACCTGCAACGATCAGGAGCTGGCGGATGTTCTGCGGGATGTGCTGGACACGCCGGTGTCACCGGAGCTCTTGCCGCCGGTGGACGGTGTGATTTCCCAGAAGACGGAGAATCTCGTGGGACCTTATGAACTGCACGATTTCTTCTTATATTATGTGCTCCGCCTGCATTTTTCCCCGTCAAAGGTCTACAGGCTTGCGCGGGAGGCCTTCGGCGGCGTGTATGCTTACGAAGAAATATTGAAGTGGCTGAAAACATTCTACAAAAGGTTCTTTTCCCAGCAGTTCAAGCGCTCCTGCCTGCCGGACGGCCCGAAGGTCGGCAGCGTCGCAGTCTCGCCCAGAGGGGATCTGCGGATGCCGTCGGATGCGTCGGCAGGGGTGTGGATGAAAGAGGTGGAGGCGCTGAAACCCTGAGGAAGAAGTTGTGAGGTGCCGTGGAAAAGTCATATATCCTGTTCAGACACGCTCTCGCTTGAAGAAAAACGCAGCGGTACTAGGCTCGAAAAGACCTCGCCAAGTGCCGGCGTTTTTCTACAGTCTTCACAGGATATATGACTTTCCCACGGCACCGCGAAGGTTGTGGTGGTCAGGGTTTGACGCGCGGGATATTTGTCAGGGCGCCTGTATTTTGGCGAGAGTGTCACCGATGACTTCCAATAATAGTTCGGAAGTGTAGGTGGCCTCCTCGGCGTAGGTGAGGTTTTCGAGAGACTGATTTACACAGATCTGCTCGGAAAGGGTGTTGAAGGAGGGTTCCAGCAGGGGATACAGGGTGGAGATCTTATCGCTTGGGGGCGTCATGGTCAGTGAGACGATCTGTGTTTCGTCCACGGTGAGGTTGATCTCCACGGCCTCATCTTCCAGATAGAGGGCGCTTCTGTAGGCGCCGGGCTGGTAGATGGGAGTCTGTGTGCCATCCTCCGTCCCCGTCTCTGTTTCAGGCGTTTTCGGCGTGTCTTCCGGGGTTTCTTTATCGGAACGGAACATGATGAAAAGGAGTATGATAAAAAGAATACCCAGAATGGCAAATATGCCTGTATAAATTAATTCTTTCAGGTGCAGTACGACGATTTTTGTTTTGGAACTCATAGGCTCTCCCAGGGTTATAACTAATGCTTTGTACTATCATATTAGGGTCGGGACGAAATTATGACTGGAAGAGGGCTGCGTCGCGGCAAATGTATAAATGATCAGGGTAAATACATATGAAAAAGTACTTTTCGTTTTTTTCTGTTTTGGGCGGTGTGGCAGAGCTGGGGATCGCGGCGGTTTACACCGTATTTTCCATACTCTTTCTGATCTTTGGCTATAAGGATTATCTGATAAACCGGAGATGGATCGTTCCGCTCGGGTGTTTTTGTGTGATCACGTCATTTCATTTTCTCACCGGCATGGCAATCAGGAATGTGAGCAGATATTTTGAGCGCTGTCCGGTTCTTTTTGGGGAAGTGGGATGCAGTATTGGAATAGCAGGCATTATGGTATGGGAAATGCTGGCATGGCTTATCGATATACTTCAGGTAAAAGGGGCAGAAGGTTTTATGGTCTTTGCGGTATTTCTGCTCCTTCTTCATCAGCGGATCTGCCTTTGTTATCTTTTTAAAAATTATGGAAAGAGCGGAGCAATGTTTTATCTGCTTATGTATGCTGCCAGTGCTTTGGTGCTGGTAACGGATGAAGTGACGGATGAGGTGCTGCGTTCGTACAGGGGAAACTGGATGATGATCTGGCGTGTAGTTCCCATTTGGCTGATCGGTACATTTCTGCTCGGCCTTTTGGGACATCTGCCCTCCGCCGCTTTTAGAAAAAAGAAGGGGGAGTTTTGGGAGGGGCAGAACCGTCATCGAAGAGTGTGCATGGGAGTTCTGAGCGGAGGTATCGTGTGTTTTCTCTTTATGGTTGTTTCAAGGGAAACGGCTGATAATATGCTCTCGCCATCCCCGCGCAGGGACGAGGATGGATATTATCTGTTGTGCTCGCGGGAGGGATTTGAGTGGTTTATCGACCGGACAGGCAGCGGGGATGAGGAGCGGGATATCAACGTCAGGCTGGCTGCGGATATTGTGCTCAATGATACTTCCGACTGGGAGGGTGCGAAGGAGAAGATCAGGGAGAGCGCCAGGCTCTACTGCGGCGAGGGGATCGAAGGCCTACGGTTTTACAGGTATGGGCTGGACGGGGATGAATTCCTCTATGGGTATTCTTTCCGGCTGTATGCCGGCCGGTGCCCTTTTGAGAGTACGCTTCGCAGCGGGGCGGGCGGACAGGATCCGGTCAGGATACCGGAAGCTTTGAACTGCGCGGTGTTTTACCGGGTGCGGGAGGGGCTTGTGGCGGAGTTTATCGGCATCGAGCCCGTGTCCGAGAATATGCATGTGCTGGAGCGGACGAGGTATCTTGCCGCCAGGGTCGCGGACGGTCCGGCGCTTTTCGGCAGAAAATATTCACCGACGGAATTTTATGGCTGGGAGGGCTGGGCGTTTGGAAGGCTGCACAATCCATTTGCGGTGGCGCTGGAGTGCAGCCCGGATGCGGAATGTGCACCCTTAAGGATGGCAAAGGGGCCGCAGTGAAAGACAAACTGTCGCGAAAATGGACCACTGCGGAAACCGGGGCAAAAATCCGGGATTGACAAATAGCGGCAGATTGGGTATGATTTTTGAGAAAGACAAAGGCGTTCTTATACTAAGGGGTAAGAGCGCCCTTTTTGGATATTTATAAACGGTATCAGCCGAAACAGGATGCGGTATGCGCACTGTGCGGGATGATACGAAGCGGGAATGGAATCAGGAGAAACAGGGATGAACAATTTAACGAAGCAGGATATCATGAATCTTGTAGCGGAGGAGGATGTGGAATTTATCCGGCTGCAGTTTACGGATATTTTCGGGAATCTGAAAAATGTGGCGGTGACGTCGAGCCAGCTCGAGAGGGCGCTGAACAACGAGTGCATGTTTGACGGCTCTTCCATAGAGGGGTTCACCGGCAGGGTGGAATCGGATATGTATCTGTATCCGGATCTGGATACGATGACGATCTTTCCGTGGCGTCCAAGACAGGGCAGGGTGGCGAGGCTGATCTGCGATATCTACAGGCCGAACGGATCGCCTTTCGAGGGAGATCCGCGGTACATTCTGAAAAAAGCGATTCGGGAAGCGGCGGATATGGGCTACACCTTTGACGTGGGGCCGGAGTGTGAGTTTTTCCTGTTCGATATGGATGAGAACGGGGCGCCGACCACCCACACAAGGGAGCAGGCAGGTTATTTTGACATGGGGACGGTGGACTTCGGGGAGAACGCCAGAAGGGATATGATCCTGACGCTGGAGGAGATGGGGTTTACGGTGGAGTCCTCCCACCACGGGAAGGCGCCGGCGCAGCATGAGATCGATTTCCAGTACGGCGAGGCGCTCCATGTGGCGGACAATATCATGACGTTCAAGCTGACGGTAAAGACCATAGCGAAGCAGCACGGCCTGCACGCGACGTTTATGCCGAAGCCGAAATTCGGTGTGACGGGTTCCGGCATGCATATCAATATGTCGTTAAACCGGGATGGCGAGAATATTTTCGGGGATGCTTCCGATAAGAACGGACTGAGCAGGGAGGCGTATTATTTTATCGGCGGCATCATGAAGCATTTAAAGGGAATGACTGCCATCACAAATCCCCTCGTAAACTCCTATAAGCGGTTGGTGCCGGGGTATGACGCGCCGGTGCATATCGCATGGAGCATCGGCAACAGGAGCCCGCTGATCCGGGTGCCGGCAACGGACTTAAGGCACGCCAGGATCGAACTGCGCAATCCGGATCCCTGTGCGAATCCGTATCTGGCGCTGGCTGTGTGTCTGAGCGCCGGGCTGGACGGCATCAGGAATCATATCATGCCGCCGGAGAGCGTAGATAAGAATATACAGGAAATGTCCAGAGAGGATGTTCAGCGGGAGGGGATCGAGTCTATTCCCGCGACGCTGCTGGACGCGTTGAATGAGCTGGAGAAGGATCCCCTTGTGATGCAGACATTGGGCGAGCATGTGACCCGCAATTATGTCAGCGCCAAGAGGGAAGAGTGGAGAGACTATATTTCTGATGTCTCCGAGTGGGAGATCAGACGTTATCTGCTGAACTGTTAAGGGTTCTTTCAGGAGACGATATTGTAAGATGAACTGCCGCAGGCAAAGGCTTTTGGCACCGGAAAGGGGGTGGGCGCATGACCGGTATCGTGGTGGTTTTTCCCCGTCTGGAAGATGCCAGAGGAATCAGGAATATTCTCGTCAGAAGCGGTTTTTCGGTACATGCGGCCTGCACCACCGGCGCGCAGGCGATCAGTTCTCTGGATGATTTAAATGACGGGATCGTCATAAGCGGCTATAAGCTGGCAGATATGATGTATCTGGAACTGAAGGAGTGTCTGCCGGCGGGGATAACAATGCTGCTCCTCGCCACAAGACAGCATCTGTCGGACTGTGACGGGGAGGATATCATGTTTCTGCCGATGCCCCTGAAGGCGTATGAGCTGGTGGATGCGGTGCATACACTTTTAAGGCAGTGCGAGAGATCCCGCAGAAAACGGCGGGAGGCGCCGAGGGAAAAGAGCCCGGAGGAGATGGAGCTGATCGAGCGGGCAAAGGCACTTTTGGTGGAGAAGAAATCCATGACGGAGATGCAGGCGCACAAATATCTGCAGAAGTGCAGTATGGACAGCGGCAGGAGTATTGTGGAGTCGGCGCAGATGATACTGATGATGTGATCTGCTCTGTGTTGCCGGACGCCGGGAGGAAAATCAAATCCTCCGTCGCCGCGCTCTCGCTGGCTCTGTTTTTCAAGAGCCTGTGAAACAACGCAGCGGACACTAAGCTCGTGAAAGACCATGTGAAATTTGTTTTTTAAATTTCACATTGGCTAAATGTGCCGGCGTTTTTTAAGGGGCTCCTTGAGGATTTGATTTTCCTCCCGGCTGGATAAAGGCATCGATAGAATGATATTGACTGCGTTTTGTGTGGGTTTGTATAATAGCCATATGAAATAAGCGGAGGAATAAGAGAAAAAACGGAAATGGCGAGAAAGGCGGGATTGTATGAAATTTACAAAAATGCACGGGTGCGGCAACGATTATATTTATGTGAACGGGATGGAGGAAAAGATAGAGCCGGAGAAAAAGCCCGAGCTTGTCAGGAGGATGAGCGAGCGGCATTTCGGGGTCGGCGCGGACGGCGTGATCTTTATCAATGCTTCGGATGAAGCAGATTTTGAGATGGAGATGTGGAACGCCGACGGCACAAGGGGCGAGATGTGCGGGAACGGTATCCGGTGCGTGGCAAAGTATGTGTATGATAAAGGACTCACGGATAAAACCGAGTTGAGCATTGTCAGCGGCGGGCAGATCAAGTATCTGGAGCTGCAGGTGCGGGACGGGAAAATGCTGACCGCAAGAGTCAATATGGGAAAACCTGTATTTGATCCGGAAAAGATACCGGTGGTGATGCCTGAAGGCGGGAAGAGCGCGGTGGATGCGCCGATCGTGGTAAACGGTGAGGAATATCATATGACATGTGTGTCAATGGGAAATCCGCATACTGTCATATTTATGGATGACGTGTCAGGTCTTGAGATCGAGAAGTTGGGACCCTGTTTTGAGAATCATGAGCGGTTTCCCAAGCGGGTCAATACGGAGTTTGTGAAAGTGCTGGACAGGAATCATGTGGAGATGCGCGTCTGGGAGCGGGGCAGCGGAGAGACCCTCGCCTGCGGTACGGGGAGCTGTGCCACAGTGGCTGCCTGTGTCTTAAACGGTTTGACTGACACTGCCGTAACTGTTACACTGTTAGGTGGTGAACTGCTGATAGAATGGGACCGGGAGTCGGATCTGATCTATATGGCCGGGCCTGCGTCCACAGTCTATGAGGGAGAGTATACGATTTAAACAGGAGGATCATGTAATGTATAAGATTAATGAAGATTATCTGAAACTGCCGGGGAGCTATCTATTTGCCACGATCGGGAAAAAGACAAACGCTTATAAGGCGCAGCATCCGGAAAAGGATCTTGTGAGGATGGGCATCGGGGATGTGACACAGCCCCTTGCGCCGGTGATCATCGAGGCGCTGCATAAGGCGGTGGACGAGATGGGAAATGCGGAGACTTTCCACGGCTATGCGCCGGATCTGGGCTATGAATTTCTGAGAAACGCCATTGTGAAAAATGATTATCAGGCGAGGGGCTGTGATATTGCGGCGGATGAGATATTTGTTTCCGACGGCGCGAAGTGCGACTGCGGCAATATTCAGGAGATC
The DNA here is from genome assembly GCA_021769625.1 of [Clostridium] symbiosum. Taxonomy (GTDB): domain Bacteria; phylum Bacillota; class Clostridia; order Lachnospirales; family Lachnospiraceae; genus 1XD8-76. The sequence goes on from JAETSN010000030.1 coordinate 9,136, forward strand.
TTCAGCCGGGACAATAAAATTGCGGTCTGTGATCCGGTATATCCGGTCTATGTGGACACCAATGTGATGGCGGGCAGGACGGGTACCTATGATGCGGCAAAAGAGACCTGGAGCGATGTGATCTATATGCCCTGTACGGCGGAAAACGGTTTTTCGCCGGAACTGCCGGAGAGGACGCCGGATCTGATCTATCTGTGCTATCCGAACAATCCCACTGGCAGCGCGATCACGAAAGAGGAGCTTCAGGTGTGGGTGGATTATGCGAATAAAGTCGGGGCTGTCATTATTTATGACGCCGCCTATGAGGCTTATATTTCTGAAGAAAATGTACCGCACAGTATTTATGAGTGCGAGGGCGCGAGGAGCTGTGCGATCGAGATCCGTTCCTTCTCGAAGAACGCGGGCTTTACCGGCGTAAGGCTTGGCTTCACCGTGATTCCGAAGGATCTGGAAGCCGGGGGGACAAAACTGCATACGCTCTGGGCACGCCGCCACGGTACAAAGTATAACGGGGCGCCCTATATCATACAGAAGGCGGGAGAAGCTGTTTACTCGGAGGAGGGAAAGAAGCAGCTTGCCGGGCAGGTGGCTTACTATATGAACAATGCGAAGTATGTCAGAGAGGAATTGAAGGCGGCGGGCTATGAAGTCTACGGCGGTATGAACGCGCCTTACATCTGGATGAAGACGACAGGTAATATGACGAGCTGGGAATTCTTTGACTACCTGCTGGAGAAAGCGAATGTGATCGGTACGCCTGGTTCAGGGTTCGGTCCCAGCGGGGAAGGGTATTTCAGGCTGACTGCGTTCGGGACTTATGAGAACGCGGTGGAGGCTGTCAGGAGGATCAAGGCGTTGTAAGAGCAACTGCGGTACTGGAATTGGAGGAGATTATGAAAAATTGTTATCGGGATTTGAATGTGGGTGAGATCAGCGAGGCATGTATCGGGAGGACCGTCCGGGTTGCCGGGTGGGTGGAAAATATCAGGGATCACGGCGGGGTGTCTTTTATTGATCTGCGGGATATGTACGGCGTTTTGCAGGTGGTGCTGCGGGATACGGGGCTGCTTGCAGGGATCGTAAAAGAACAGGCGTTATCTATTGAGGGACCGATACAGAAGCGGGATGAGGAGACTTATAATCCGAAGATTCCCACCGGGACGATCGAGTTGGAGGCCCACAGCATTGATATACTCGGAAAAGTTTATAAGCAGCTTCCGTTCGAGATCCAGACGTCCAAAGAGACAAGGGAGGATATCCGGCTGAAGTACCGGTACCTGGATCTGAGAAACAGCAAGGTGAAGGACAGTATTATTTTCCGTTCGCAGGTCATCGCTTTCCTGCGGGAAAAGATGACGGAGATGGGATTTTTGGAGATCCAGACGCCAATCCTTTCGGCTTCTTCGCCGGAGGGGGCGAGGGATTATATCGTGCCTTCCAGAAAATATAAGGGGAAATTTTATGCGCTGCCCCAGGCGCCCCAGCAGTACAAACAGCTTCTGATGGCGGCGGGGTTTGACAAATATTTTCAGATCGCGCCCTGTTTCAGGGACGAGGATGCCAGAGCGGACCGCTCGCCGGGGGAGTTTTATCAGCTTGACTTTGAGATGAGCTTTGCCACACAGGAGGATGTATTCCGGGTGGGCGAGGAGGTGCTGACAGCGACATTTGAAAAGTTTGCGCCGGAAGGGTATGAAGTGACAAAAGTGCCGTATCCGGTCATCAGCTACCAGCAGGCGATGCTGGAGTTTGGAACGGATAAGCCGGATCTGCGCAATCCGCTGCGGATCATCGACCTGACGGAATTTTTCCAGTCCTGCAGCTTTAAACCGTTTATCGGCAGGACGGTTCGGGCTATCCGGGTGAAAGAGCCTATGTCGAAGGGATTCCATGAAAAGCTTTTGTCTTTTGCGACAGGGCTCGGCATGGGCGGCCTGGGCTATCTGGAGGTGGCGGAGGATTTCAGCTACAAAGGGCCTATTGATAAGTTTATCCCGGAGGAGAAGAAGCCGGAACTTAAAAAGATCGCTTCCCTGGAGGCGGGAGATACGATCTTCTTTATTGCGGATAAAGAGAAAAAGGCGGCATATTATGCGGGGCAGATCCGGAAGGAGTTGGGCGAGAAGCTGGATCTGTGTGAAAAGAATGCCTACAGGTTCTGCTATGTCAACGATTTTCCGATGTTTGAGACGGACGAGGAGACAAAGCAGATCGGGTTTACCCACAATCCGTTTTCCATGCCGCAGGGCGGTTTAAAAGCGTTGCAGGAAGAGGATCCGCTCAAGGTGCTGGCCTATCAGTATGACATTGTGTGCAACGGCGTGGAGCTTTCCTCCGGGGCGGTCAGAAACCATGATATTCAGGTGATGGAGGAGGCGTTCCGGATCGCAGGGTATGATAAAGAGACGCTGGAGAAGAAGTTCGGCGCACTGTATCAGGCGTTCCAGTTCGGTGCGCCGCCTCATGCGGGGATGGCGCCGGGCGTGGACAGGATGATCATGCTGCTTAGGAACGAGGAGAACATCAGGGAGGTCATCGCTTTCCCGATGAGCGGTTCGGCGCAGGACCTGATGAACGGTGCGCCGGGGGATGTGACGGAGCAGCAGCTTAGGGAAGTGCATATTAAGATCAGGTGATTTATAAAATGTAAATGCGGATGTCACAATTATGTAAATGTTGTAAGGTATTTTTGGAATAATGCAGTTGAGACTATGGGATAATTATGGTATGATTTATCCATAAAAGGAGGAAGAAAAATGCCACAGATTATACCTATTAAGGATTTAAAAAATACGTCAGAGATTTCTGATATGTGTCATAAGGCAGATGAGCCTATTTATATTACTAAAAATGGATACGGGGATATGGTGATCATGAGCATGGAAATATATGAAAGTACCATGAGGCAGTTTTCCATGTATCGAAATATTGAAGTATCTGAAAAACAGATTGAAAAGGGACAAGTAAAGGATGCCAGAACTGCTTTGGCGGGGATGAGGGCAAAATATGGCTTATAGACTGGTTGTTACGGAACGGGCAGATGAACTGCTTGACGGTCTTGTGTATCATTTACTATATCGGTTAAAAAGTGAGCAGGCCGCCCGCCATTTGTTGGATGGAATAGAAAAAGTGTATGAACGTCTGGAAGAAAACCCTTTGCAATTTCCACTTAGTCGAGATGAGTATTTAGCAGGTAAGGATTATCATGAAGCAATTGTGCCGCAGATGGATTATATTGTTATTTTTAGCTTGAAAGCGGATGTTGTAAATGTGGCTGGTGTGTTTCACCAGTTAGAGAACTATCGAAGAAAGATATAAAAAAGAAGACAAGGGGCTGAAAGGGGAAACAGGAAAATGGCAAATGTGATAGATGATGCGACGATCGAATATGTGGGGATTCTGGCGAAGCTGGAGCTTTCGGATGAGGAGAAGGAAGCGGCAAAGAAGGATATGGGACGGATGTTGGACTATATCGATCAGTTAAATGAGCTGGATACTTCGGGGGTGGAACCAATGTCCCATGTGCTGCCCGCGCGGAATGTGTTCCGGGAGGATGTGGTCACAAACGGGGACGGCAGGGAGGAGACTTTGCTGAACGCGCCGGAGCGGAAGGATGATATGTTTGTGGTGCCGAAGACGTTTGAATAAACAATTGAAGTTATTGTTGGCATGGATGGCAATCCATGAAGAAGAGCTTCGGGCAAATTGGAAGCTATTGAGTGATGGAGATGGTTATTTTAAAATCGAACCATTGCGTTAGGCAATTGGAGGGGGATTATGTTGAGACCGACTGCAGTTCGTGCGGAAGCAATTTGTGCCTATCAGATATTAGTAGAATTTGATAATGGAGAAAAGAAATATTTTGATGTTGAACCATATATAAAGGGGGAATGGTATGGTCAACTGAGGTTTTTTGAATATTTTAAACGTGTCACTACAGACGGATATACGGTTGTATGGCCTGACGGGCAGGATATATGTCCGGATGAATTGTATGATTTTGGAAAGCTGGTGTTATAGAACTGGCGGAAAGCAAAACGGACAGAGAGGAACAGCATGGAGCATATTGAGATACGGGAAGTGATGCCCGGGGATGCGGAAGAATTGATCGCCTGTGTGAAAAGGATGGGCGGAGAGACGGACAATCTGACTTTCGGGGAGGAAGGGCTCCCTGTCACGATAGAACAGGAGCGTGCGTATCTGGAACAGATGCACTGTGGAGAAAGATCAGTCTTTTACGGTGCATGGAAAGACGGGAAGCTGGTGGGCAACGGCAGTTTAAACGGCCTGCCGCGCCGGATGAGCCATTATGCCGATATGGCTCTGGCGGTGGTGAAGGCGCAGTGGAATCAGGGAATCGGCGGTATGCTTCTTGAGAAGCTGATCGAATACGCACATCAGGCAGGGATCGAGGTCATCAGGCTTGAGGTGCGGAGCGATAACGCGGGTGCGATCCATTTATATGAGAAGTATGGATTTCAGCGTGTGGGCAGGCTGCCGGCATATTTTAAAATGGGAACGGAGTATATTGATTTTGAGATCATGTGTCTCGATCTGAGATAGATTGCCGGGCGGCGAAATGGGAAGGCGGCAGCAGACGAGTGAGGCATGATATTGGCAGCAGACGGACGGATCATGAAAACTGAGACAGACAGGGAGAACGGATCATGAGTAGTATTCTGAACTGTACGGCGGTGGAACTTTCGGGAAAGATAAAAGCCGGCGAGTGTACCGCGGTGGAAGCGATGGAGGCGGTGTTTGAGCGCATCGGGGAAAAAGAGGAGGCGTATCACTGCTATATTACAGTGGATAGAGAGCGGGCGCTTAACAGGGCAAAGGAGGTACAAAAGAGGATCGAGGCGGGGGAGCTGACAGGCCCTTTGGCGGGGGTGCCTGTGGCGGTGAAGGACAACCTTTGTACAAAGGGTGTGCTGACAAGCTGTGCATCGAAGATCCTGGAGAATTTTGTGCCGGCTTATTCCGCGACGGCGGTGGAAAATCTGGAAAAGGCGGGGGCGGTGATGATCGGTAAGGCCAACATGGACGAGTTTGCCATGGGGTCCACGACCGAGACTTCCTATTATGGCGTGACGAAAAACCCCGTGGACCCGGCGCATGTACCGGGAGGCTCTTCCGGCGGTTCGGCGGCGGCGGTGGCACTCTCGGAGTGTTTTATGGCGCTGGGGTCGGATACCGGCGGTTCCATCAGACAGCCCGCTTCCTACTGCGGGGTAGTGGGACTGAAGCCCACTTACGGCATGGTTTCCAGATACGGGCTGGTGGCATACGCCTCTTCGCTGGACCAGATCGGGCCGCTCACAAAGAATGTGGCGGATGCGGCATATCTGCTGGAAGCCATCGCATCCTACGACGAGAAGGATTCCACTTCCGTGCCGGATGCGGAGCGGGATTTCACAAATGCCCTGACGGAAGATGTGGCAGGGATGCGGATCGGCATTCCGCGGGACTATTTCGGGGCAGGGCTGGATCAGGAAGTAAAGGCGGCTGTGCTGGCGGCGGCCGAAGTGCTGAAAAGCGCCGGCGCGGTGGTGGAAGAGTTCGATCTGGGCATGGTGGAATACGCGATCCCCGCCTACTATACGATCGCGACGGCGGAGGCGAGTTCCAATCTGGAGCGGTTTGACGGGATCAAATACGGATACCGGACAAAGGACTTTGAGGGACTTCACAATATGTATAAGAAGACGCGCTCGGAAGGGTTCGGCGAGGAGGTAAAGCGCCGGATCATGCTGGGCAGTTTTGTGCTCAGTTCCGGTTATTATGATGCCTACTATCTGAAGGCGCTGCGCACAAAGGCGCTGATCAAAAGGGCTTTTGACGAGGCTTTCGCAAAATATGATCTGATCCTGGGACCGGTGGCGCCTTCCACGGCGCCGAAACTGGGGGAGAGTTTGTCCGATCCTCTGAAGATGTATCTCGGGGACATTTATACGATCTCCGTGAATCTGGCGGGGCTTCCGGGGATCTCCCTGCCCTGCGGGAAGGATGGGAGAGGACTGCCCATCGGGCTGCAGCTTATCGGGGACTGCTTTACGGAGAAGAAACTGATCCGGGCGGCGTATACCTATGAAAAGAGAAAGGCGGGGGCGGATGCATGAGCAAACAATATGAAACCGTTATAGGACTGGAAGTGCATGTGGAGCTTGCCACAAAGACAAAGATATTCTGCGGCTGTTCCACCGCCTTCGGCGGAGCGCCCAACAGTCATACCTGTCCGGTCTGCACCGGTATGCCGGGTTCCCTTCCCGTGCTGAACAGGCAGGTGCTGGAATACGCGATCGCGGTGGGGCTTGCCACAAACTGCGAGATCACAAGGGATGCCAAGTTTGACCGGAAGAACTATTTTTATCCGGATAATCCGCAGAATTATCAGATTTCCCAGCTCTATCTGCCGATCTGCAGAAACGGGAAAGTGGAGATAGAGACGGAGAGTGGGAAGAAGTTTGTGGGCATCCACGAGATCCATATGGAGGAGGACGCCGGAAAGCTGATCCACGACGAGTGGGAGGACTGCTCTCTGGTGGATTATAACCGTTCCGGCGTGCCGCTGATCGAGATCGTCTCGGAACCGGATATGCGCAGTGCGGAGGAAGTGATCGCCTATCTGGAGATGCTGCGGATGCTGATCCAGTATCTGGGAGCTTCCGACTGTAAGCTGCAGGAGGGTTCCATGCGGGCGGATGTGAATCTGTCTGTCAGGGAAGCCGGAACAGAAAAGTTCGGGACGAGAACCGAGATGAAGAATCTGAATTCTTTCCGGGCTATCATGCATGCCATTGAAAATGAGACGGAGCGGCAGATCGACCTTCTCGAGGAGGGGAAGGAAGTCGTGCAGGAGACCAGAAGATGGGATGACAATAGGGGGTATTCCTATGCGATGCGGAGCAAGGAGGACGCTCAGGATTACCGGTATTTTCCGGATCCTGACCTGATGCCGGTGCATGTGACGGATGACATGCTGGAAGAGATCAGGGCAAAGCAGCCGGAGTTTCGGACGGAGAAGATAGAACGCTACAAACGGGAATTTGATATTCCGGAATATGATATCGGCATTATCACGGAGACGAAGCATATGGCGGATCTGTTCGAGGAGACGACGGCTCTCTGCGGACAGCCGAAGAAGGTTTCCAACTGGCTGATGGGGGAGACGCTCCGGCTGTTGAAGGAGAAAAATGCGGACCCGGAGGATATCCGGTTTTCGCCCGGACATCTGGCGGCGCTGATCTCCCTTGTGGACAGCAAGGCGATCACGGGACCTGTGGCGAAGGATGTCTTTGAGAAGATGTTTGAGGAGGATATTGACCCGGAGGCCTATGTGGAAGAGCATGGATTAAAGACTGTGAACGATGAAGGGGCTCTTCGGGCGACGGTGGAGAAAGTGCTTGCGGAAAATCCGCAGTCGGTGGCGGATTACAAGGGCGGAAAACAGAAGGCCATCGGTTTCCTTGTGGGGCAGACGATGAAAGCCATGCAGGGGAAGGCGGATCCGGGGCTGGTGAACCGGATGTTGAAGGAATTGCTTGGGTAGGAAGCAGCCATGTGTTCCCTGTCCGCGTTATAGGGTGAAATGGATAAAAGGCAGCGAGATTATTGGAAATTGTATCGATAATTTCACTGCCTTTTGAATTGAAATCCTCTCAAAAGGGTTGCAGATGTGTTTGTGGCCAGAGTATAATATCGTCAGATATTGTACGATGCAGGGCAATGTGAGTGTGCACTGTGAGGCGCTCGTCATGTCCGGAAGGCTGAGTATAGTAAGAATATCATCGGAAAGACTGTTGTGTTACAAAATTCAGTAAGGAGGCTGCGGAAAATGAGAAAAGTGAAGTGGGGCGTTCTGGGCACGGCATACATTTTTGAGAGAGATACGGCGGAAGGGATGCAGCAGGCGGAAAACTGCGAACTTTACGCGATCGCCGGGCGAAGTATGGAAAAGTCGGAGAGTTTCAGGGAAAAATACGGTTTTCAGAAGGTATATGGGAGCTATGAGGAGCTTCTTGCGGATCCCGGTGTCGAAGCGGTTTATATCCCGCTGCCGAACACGATGCACTATGAGTGGACATTGAAGGCGCTGCGGGCAAAGAAGCATGTGCTCTGCGAAAAGCCGATCGCGCCGACAGCCCGGGAGACGCGGGAGATGTTTGAAACGGCAAGGGAAAACGGGGTTTATCTGATGGAGGCGTTTGCCTATCAGCACAGTCCGTATATCGCCGCGCTCTGTGAGGAGGTTGGGAAAGGTACGATCGGGGAGGTTCGATATATGGAAGCGGCGCTGATCACCTCCGACTATGTGCCGGGCAATATCAGGATGCGCCGGGAGACGCTCGGAGGCTGCACCTATGATCTGGGGGTGTACTGCAGCAGCCTGATCCTCCGCGTTCTGCATAAAGAGCCTGAGAGAATACAGGCGGTCAGCACGTTTTCGCCGGAGGGGATCGACCTGTATACAACGGTTCTGATGGAATATGATAACGGGGCGAAGGCGAACTTCGTCTGCGGGATGGTTCTCGCCACAGAAAAAAATGCCTGTCTGGACCGGTTCCAGATTCATGGAACGCTGGGATCTATAGAGTCCGTGAATTTCGGATTTAACGCACCGGGTGAACTGAGTTACCGTGTCAGGACTTTTGACGGAACGGACGAGGTGCGGACGGTGCCGGTGCTCCAGAATTACCGTCTGGAGGTGGAACAGATGGGGCGGTGTATTGCGGAGAATGAGGCGCCGGCTGTCTCCGAAACGTTCTCCATTCAAAATGCGGGGATCATCGATCGGATTTTAAAAGAGATTGGCTATTGAACAGGTTCTGAGAAAGCTGTATTGTGGTAATATCGCAGACAGAAACAGAGGAGGAAATGTATGAAGAAGATCATATTGGCGTCAGCGTCCCCGAGAAGAAAGGAACTTCTGGCACAGATCGGACTGAAATTTGAGGTAATGCCCAGCGAGGTGGAGGAAAATCCGGAGAGCACACTGCCGCAGGATATTGTGATAGAGCTGTCAAAACAGAAAGCCAGAGATGTCTGGGGGAAGATCACGGAGGGTGACATGAGTGTCACAACGGGTGATGCCGGTGCCGGAGCAGGCGACACTGATGCCGGAGCGGAAGACAGTCGGGGTGACAGTGGAATGGACGGTCAGGTGAAAGATGAAAGCAGCTGTCAGGTGAGCGGCAGAGATGACAGTCTTGTGATCAGTGCCGATACGGTTGTCGCCATTGAGGGAGAAATTTTAGGAAAACCGAAAGACGAGGAAGACGCAGCGCGCATGCTCGGCCTGCTCTCCGGAAAGGAGCATCAGGTTTACACCGGCGTTACGATGATCTGGATCAATGAAGAGGGAAAGCAGGAAGAGTATTCGTTCTATGTATGCACAGGTGTCCTGATGTACCGCATGAACAGGGCGGAGATCATGGAGTATGTCTGCAGCGGCGAGCCCATGGACAAGGCGGGCGCCTACGCCGTGCAGGGCAGGGCGGCGGCATATATCAAATCGATCCGGGGCGAGTACAGCAACGTGGTGGGTTTGCCGGTGGGAAGGCTTTATCAGGAGATGAAGGCGTGGGATCTGGCGTAAGCGTCCGGCCATCGGCGACGGGACGACATTGGAGCCGGCGCAGGATCTTCAGTAAATCGGCATAGCGGAAAATACGAAGACACAGCAGGAGGACAGTTTTCTGCTGTGTTTTTGTATGTCCTTAATTTCGGGCAATTTCGGGCTATACTCTATTAGGACATTATTTTGATTTAGTGTCGAAAAGAGAGGGGGAAGTGTCGGAAATTTTGTAGACAGTGAGAAAAATGTCAGACAGAACCCAAAAGAAAGGCAGGATTATGTATGATGGCAACACAGGGAAAGGAGTGCGGCGTGAATATTAGAACGAAAGAAGAGATCGTACAATATATGATCAAATATACGGAAAAATTTCGGATGAACTCTGATCTAACGCCCTTTACTACCCATGTAGCAGCAGATGAGATCAGGATAAGCCGGAATCTGGCATCTTCTTATCTGAACGATTTGGTAAAGGAGGGGGTGTTGGTCAAAGCGGGAGGAAGGCCGGTTTATTTTTTTCACAAGAAGACGCTGGAGAAGAAATATCGTCTGCAGTTGGAGGAAAATGAGTTTGATTATCCGGAGGATTTATGGGAAATCCTGGCGGAGAGGATAGAGGGAAAAGATGAGGAAAATGTGATCGGATTTTCAGCCACGTTAAACTACTGCATCACACAGTGCAAATCGGCAGTGAAATATCCGGGATGCGGCGTCCCTGTCCTGATCTGGGGAGAGGCGGGAACGGGAAAGAGTTATCTTGCAAACTATCTTTATCATTATGCCATAGAAAACGAAAGTATTGAGGGAAATGCACCGTACAAGATCCTGGAATGCAACGAGACGGATGGAGAAAGCGGGAAAGATGTCGCAAAACTTTGCGGAATGGCGGGAAGCGCTGGAAAAAGAAGCGGTATGCTGAGAGAGGCGGCGGGAGGTGTTCTGCTTATCAACAATATAGACCGTCTCAGCAAAAAGGGGCAGGAGGCTCTGGCGGGATATCTGGAGGAGCGGACTTCCAAAAATGATGAAAGAGAGGCAAAGCTGATCATGACGACGAGAAAGAACCCGTCTCTGGTCCTGTCGGAAGCTCTTTTGTCGCAGATCCCGGTCATCAGTTTTTTGCCGCCCCTGAGGGAGAGAAGCCTGCTGGAAAAAAGGCTTCTGCTGGCACATTTTTTTGAAAAAGAGGAAAAACATCTGGGATGCCATATCGCGATCAGCAGCAATGTATACAGGATCTTTATGAAATATCCTTTTGAGGGAAACCTGAAAGAGTTAAAAAGCTGTATCAAAGTGATCTGCGCCAACGCCTTTTTACAGGCGGACAAGCCGAAAGAACTGGAGATAAAAAGCTATCATCTGCCCGGTGAACTGATCTCCTCCGCGGAGCCGGAAGAAGAGGCGGGCGGCGATTTCGGCAAAATACAGGTCTCTAATCTTGCTATACAGGAGGAAGACAATTATCTGCTGCCTTTTTTGAAGCGGATCCTGAATGTTTATGACGAATACAGGAAAAATGAGATATCCGAGAAGGATCTGATGCGGAAAGGGAACGAATGGCTGAATGAGTTTTATGATTTCATCGTTTATGAGAAAAAGTACTCCAACGCAAAGATAACAGCGCTGACGGAAGTCACCGGCAAAGTGCTCGCGAAAGTCAGCAAAAAGCATGAGATATTTCTTCCCACAAACTGTGAGTTTGTGCTGGCGAGACTTTTGTATGTCATGACCGGAGATAACACATCCCTGATCAAGTGGCTCAGAAAGAAGGAAGAACCCATCAGGGAATTTTTGCTCCTGCTTGGGGAGGAGTATCCCGCGGAAGCCTTTATGGCGAAGGAGATGAAACGGTCGCTGGAAGAGGTGCTGGATGTGGAGCTCGAAGACATCAACCTGATCTTTCTGATACTGAACATCAAATTTTATAACAGAAAATCGGCGGGCATCAACTATACGGGTATTGTGGCGGCGCATGGATATTCCACGGCGAGCTCCATCGCAGACGCGGTGAACAAACTGCTTGGGAAGCGGGTGCTGGATGCTTTTGATATGCCGCTCGCGACGGATGTCAATGATATCATACTGAAGATAAAGGAGGGGCTTTCGGAGGGGAGATTTACGGACAATCTGATCCTGCTGGTGGATATGGGGACGTTGGAAGAGCTGGGGAACATCATCAGTGAATGCAGTTCGGCCCACATAGGGGTCATCAACAATATTTCCACCAAAACGGCGCTGAGCGTAGGGGAGGGGATCTTAAACGGCGAGAGGACAGAGGATATTTTGAGGAGAGCCTGTGAGGAGGCAAAAATAGAATATCGGCTGTATGACAATGCGCAAAGAGACGCGGCGATCTTGTTTACCAGCGAATCAGGAACCCCTATGACAAACAGGGTCCTGCAGATCTTCAAGGACAGTTTCCCGAAAAAAATGAGAGTGAAGCTGATCGCGGTGGACTGTTCGGGAGGGCTTCACATGGAGATGGAGGCGCTGTGTGCCCGGTATGAGATCCTGTTCATATCAGGCACGATGGATCCGCAGCTGCCGGACATTCCCTATATCAGTCTGGAGGATATTATAACCAGCGAGTCCATGGAGGACATAAACAGGCTGCTGAAGCGTTATATGAGCTGGGAGGAACTGAAAATTTTTGATGAAAAACTGGTACAGAATTTTACGTTGCAGAATGTTTTGCAGTATCTGACGATACTGGATGCGGACAAACTGCTCAGCTATATCAAGATTGCCGTGGATCAGCTTCAGGACAGAATGGATTGTCATTTTTCCGTCAAGACGATCATCGGCATTTACATCCATATCTGCTGCCTGATGGAACGGCTGGTGACGAAAACGCCGATCACCGATTACGAAAATCTGGAAAATTTCATGAGGGAGCAGCAGGAGTTTATTCATCTTCTGACGGAGAGTTTCCGGGAACTTACCTCGCAGTATAATGTGGAGCTTCCGATCAGTGAGATCGCGTATTTGCATGACTATGTCGGACATGATGCGAACGTGACGGCAAAGGAAGGGGAGAAGAAAGGAGAAATCGGATATGACATTGATGAATTGCATTGAAAGGATTCCCGAAAAGCTGGTGGAGATTTCGGAAAGAAAGTTCGGCGGCTGCCCTGTAGGCGGGGGTGCCGGGGAGATCGTTATCGTGGCGAGCGGATCCTCCTACAACGCGGCGTTTACGGCAAAGATGTTTCTGGAAAACACCTGCGGATTCAGGGTGACATTGATGTACCCGAATATTTTTGTAAACTATGCCCCCTGTATCCGAAAAGAGGCCCTGTATCTGTTTATCTCCCAGGGAGGACAGACCAGGCTGGTATACGAAGGGCTGCTTCTGGCAAAAGAGGCAGGGTGCATCACATATGCGATGACGGCGGAAAGGGACTGTGTCATCGCGGAGGCGGCAGATCATTTTGTGGATATGGGCTGCGGTGAGGAGGAATATCTGTACCGCACGATAGGATTTTCGGCAACCGCGGCATCTGTGATGATGCTGGGAGCGTACCTTGCGCTGGAACAGGGAAGGATCGGGGAAGAAAAACTGGAGGAGATAAAAGAAGACTTATGCCGGGCGGCAGGGAATCTGGAACAGATAAAACGGGATACGCTTGGCTGGTATGAGGCGAACAGGTTTTCCCTGTTGAGACGCAACACGATGCTTGTCTCCGCAACGGGGGATCTCTGGCCGATCGCGCAGGAGTCGGATATCAAGGCGATGGAGATGGTGCCCATGATGACGAAGAGCTACGAGCTGGAGGAGTTCATCCATGGCCCCCAGAATGCATTCCATGACGGTATGCTGTTTATCCTGTATTCCAAGGAGGGAGAAGATGAGGAGAAAGTAAGGAAAATAGCAGCTTTTCTGAAAAAGGAGATCGGATTTTGCGCAGTGGTGGGAAAGGCGGCGGATGAGGAGGACAAAAGGGACATGGCGTTATCCGCGAAGAGCAGGTATTTTGCCCCGCTGGAATATATCACCTTTATGCAGGTGGCGGCGTTTAAGATGGCGGATGCAAGGGGAAGAGACCTGTCGAGAGGTGTGAACAGTGTCATTGGACAATATATTCAGAAAACAGTGGAGAGGAAAAACAGATGAAAAAGATTTTGATCGCGACACATGCAACCTATGCGGCGGGGATCAGGGCGGCGGCGGAGCTCATCTTAGGCCCGCAGCCCGGGATAACGACGATCTGTGCCTATACGGAGGGGGTCATTCTGGAAAAGGCACTGGAGGAATATTTTGATGCCTGTATGCCGGACGAGGAGGTGGTCGTGCTGACCGATATTTACGGCGGCAGTGTCAATCAGGCATGTATGAAATATATGGAGAGGCCCGGGGTGCACCTTCTGACCGGCGTCAATCTGGCGCTTTTGCTGCAGGTGATAACCACGGAGGATATGGAGGAGCTTCAGGAAGCGGTAAATGAGGCAAGGGAACAGATCAGTTATGTGAATGAAACGATGACTGTATCAGTCAACGATGATTTTGCGGATCTGTAAAGAGATAAAAGAAAAGGAGGGGTAAAAATGATACTGAAAATCAGGATTGACGACAGGCTGCTGCATGGGCAGGTGGCGTACAGTTGGAAATCCGCATTGAGTTACGATGCCATTGTGATCGTGAGCGACAGCGCAGCGAAGGATGAGATGAGAAAGACCGCCTTAAAATTGTGCTGTCCGGATGGGGTGAAGCTGGCGACCAGGACCGTGGAGGCGGGAGCGGAACTGCTGAAAAATCCCAAGCTGAAGAACATGCGGGTATTTGTGATCGCGCCGGACCCGGAGACGGTCTACCGGCTTGTGGGACTTCTGGAAGAAAAACCGGCGGTCAACATAGGCGGTATGCAGATGCATGAGGGGAAAAGGATGTTTTCCAAGGCAGTGTATGTGGACAGCGAAGATGTGGAGTATATGGATAAGCTTGTGGAGATGGGGTATAAGCTGGAGATCCAGGAAGTGCCCGCCACACCCGTATCCGAGTATCAGACTGTAAGAAAGAATTGGAGGGATTAAAAATGTATGAAGCTTTGATAGTAGGCCTTATTTTGGGCGCACTATGGTTTGTGGAGAAATTTTTTGGGACATGTATGGTGATAAGGCCGCTCGTGGTATCTCCCCTTGTGGGGCTTGCGCTGGGAGACCTGCAGACAGGGGTTATCATCGGCGCGACACTGGAACTGGTGTTTATGGGAGCGATCCAGATCGGAGGAGCTGTGCCGCCGGATGCGCTGGTGGGCGCAGGACTGGGCACCGCGTTTGCCATCCTGACCGATCAGGGGCCGGAAATTGCGTTGACGCTGGCGCTGCCCATCGCTATTTTGGCACAGTCCATCAAAGTGCTGCTCTTTATCATCCGAAGCGGTTTTATGACACCGGCGATGAAATATGCGGCGGCGGGCGATATCAAAAAGATGAAGATGCTGAACTACGGAGGACTTTTGCTGCAGTGCCTTATGTATTTCGCGGTAGCCTTTGTGGCGATCATGTTTGGCTCGGCGGCAGTGGAAGCTTTTGTCAATCATATCCCGGAGAATATCATGCAGGGACTGAATGTGGCGGGCGGCCTGCTTCCGGCGGTAGGTTTTGCACTTTTGCTGCTCCCGATGATGAATGTGAAGAACGTGATCTATTTTGTGTTCGGTTTCATTCTGATATCCTATTTAAACCTGCCGATCATGGCGGTGACGATCTGCGGCCTTGTGCTTGCCTTTATCGTTACATATGAGAAGGGAATGATGCAGCCAAAGACGGCGGCAGTGTCAGGAAACAGTGATGGAGAGGAGGATTTATTCGATGAGTAAGGAAGCATTGTCAAAAGAAGATAAAAAATTAGTGATGGAGTTATTTAAAAGCTCCTTCATGCTGGAAGGCTGCTACAATTATGAGAGACAGCAGGCTCTTGGATATGCCATTGCGATATGGCCGGCGATCAAAACTTTTTACCATACAAAGGAAGTGCAGGCAAAAGCGCTGGTAAGACATATGGAGATCTTCAATACGACGCCCCATGTGCTCACGGCGATCACCGGTGTAAACGCGGCGCTGGAAAAAGAGGCGAGCAGCAACCCGGATTTTGATACGACATCCATCAACAGCATCAAAGTGGGACTGATGGGGCCTTTTGCGGGAATCGGAGATTCGTTCTTCTGGGGGACACTGCGCATTATCGCAGTGGCGATCGGCATCTCCCTGGCGCAGCAGGGCAGTGCCTTCGGGTTTATCCTGTTCCTTCTGCTGTTCAATATACCGCATGTGATCATCAAATACTATCTGACGGTGGCGGGTTATAAATTCGGAACAGGGCTGATGGGGAACGCGAAGGAGAGCGGCATCCTGCAGATGATCAGCAAAGGGGCGACCATAGTAGGCCTGATGGTGGTCGGCGGAATGAGCGCGTCGATGGTAAGCCTGAGCACACCGCTGGAAGTAACGTTGGGAGAGACCTCCTTTGCCATTCAGGGATATCTGGATCAGATTTTCCCGCTTCTGCTGCCGTTCCTCTATGTGCTGGCGATGTTCGGTCTTTTGAAAAAGGGCGTCAGCGCCACCCGGATCCTGCTGATCACGATAGCGGTGGGCATTGTCGGAGCGTTGATCGGTATATTTTAAATGAAGAAGAATTTTATAAAAACCCACGCGGGGATTGTTATAGGGGCCTTTCTGTATACGGCCCCTTATAATCTGCTTACCACGCCGATGGGCTTGTACAGCGGATATCTGACGGGGGTGGCGCAGATCATCCGCACGGTCCTTTCAGAACTCTTGCGGATTCCCATGACCTTCGACTGGACAGGGATCATTTTGTATATGATGAATATTCCGCTGCTGCTTTTGGCCTATAAGACCTTCGGGAAACGTTTCTTTGCAGAGACGATCTTTACCGTGACGCTGACAGCGATCTTCTTTTCCGTGCTGCCGGTTCCGGGAAAACTGCTGATAGAGGATAAACTTACCGCCTGTCTGATCGCAGGCGCCGTCAGCGGATACGGGGCGGGACTTATTTTGAGATGCGGCAGTTCGGGCGGCGGCATGGACATCATAGGGATGTATTTCCTGAAAAAGAATCCGAATTTCGGCGTGGGAAAGATATCCATGTTTGTGGCGGTGTTCGTGTTTCTTTATTGCGCGGTGTTCTATGAACTGGAGACGGTGGTCTATTCTGTGATCTTTACGGCGGCGGGAACGATGGTCATGGACAGGGTGCATTATCAGAATGTAAAGATGTCTGTGGTGATCATCACAAAGTCCGCCTACATAGGGGATCTGATCACCTGTTCTTTGGGAAGAAGCGCTACGTTCTGGAAGGGGACAGGCGCCTACAGTTTGGAAGAGTTTTATGTGTATGTGACGGCAGTGTCAAAATATGAGGCGGGCAGGCTGCAGAACGAGATAAAAGAAGTGGATGAAAACGCGTTTATTATCTTTCAGAATGTGCAGGCGGTGGCAGGGCATTTTGAGAGTCATTTGTAGGGGAGCGGGAAGCTCCCCTTTTAAGATAGCCGCGGATTATTATGGACAGACTGCTCTTGAGAGGAGAGAAAGTTTTGAACGTCCTACACCCCGCCCTTCGGTGTGGTGGATTCCCTGATGATAAGCTCCGACTGTAGCTTGATATGCTGTGCTATGGAATCCGGATTCTGGATCCGGTCGATCAGCAGTTCCGCGGCGGTGTAACCGAGCTGATATTTCGGCGTATTGATCGTTGTGATCGGCGGCGAGGATATGGTCGCGTAGTCCACGTTGTCATAGCCGATCACCATAAGGTCATCGGGCACGCGGAGCTTTAACTGCCTCGCGGCGTTGATGACAGCGCAGGCGTAGAGGTCGGAGATGGTCAGGAAAGCATCCGGGCGGTAGGCCTGCGAGAGGAGCTGTGTGGCGGAGGAAAACGCCATATTATAGTTGATCTCCGGGAGATTGACGATCCAGCGCAGCGTCGGTTTGATGCCGGCTGCCTGCAGTGTCTTCAAGTAGCCCTCCTGCCGGACATAATTGTCGCGGTATTTCAGGGAACCGGAGATAAAAGCGATCTTCCTGCGGCCGTGGGAGATCAGATGGTTGATGGCGGTGGACGCCATTTTAAAGTCGTCAAAGCTGACGGACGAGACGGTTTTGCTGTTTAGGTCATAATCGCAGCACTGTACGACCGGAACGATGCTGCTCAGGGTATGCATCAACTGGGCGTTCAGGTGGTTCAGGCAGATGACGCCTGATATTTTGGTATGCCTTATAAGCTGCTCAAAAGAGGAAAAAGTGTTGCTGCCGAGCTGCTCCTGCAGGATCATCATCGTGTAGCCGTGCTGGAGGGCGGATGCCTTTGCGCCCTTGATGATCTCGTTAAAGAAAGAATTGAACTCAAAGGGCAGGACAAAGAGAAGGAGCCTGCCGGAGGAGGGGGCCTGTGCAATATACTCGTTGGGGTTCAGCCCCCGCTCTTCCAGTACATGATATACTTTTTCTATCAGGCCTGCCTTTACGTTGCTCTGCCCGTTTAGGACACGGGATACGGTAGCGGCGGAAACGCCGGCTTCCTCTGCGATTTCCGAAAAGGAAAATGGATACTTTCTGCGCATATTTTCTCCTTTGCATACAGAGGGATCATCGTACCCACTGTTTTATGCGTTTCAGTATAGCACATTTCAGGCAAATTTCAAGGATTTTGGATGTTATTTCTGAAATAAAAAGTCGAACTTGTCATATTTGTATAAAAATAGACAGAGAAATGGCGGGGATTATTGTAAATATTTTACAATAATATATATTCTGACACTGTTGCGTTGACAATCAATCTGAAATTACATACGCTGATTACAGAAATAAATAAGAGAAAGGGGGGATGCGGATGCGGTGTATTTTGCAGTTGAGCACAGGAAGCTTTAACCGCTCCGCATGCAGAGCGGAGGAAGCGGTAAAGACGCTGGAGTACTGCATGCAGGTTCTGGATGTGGAAAAAGTGATATTCGGCTGGGCTGCGGATATCGCATTAAATCAGGAGATCAGCCGTATGCTGGATCGATATCCGGTGGAAAAGTATCTGTGGCTTCCGGTGTTCGCTGAAATTCAGGACAGGGAAGGAGTTTGGCAGAACAAGAATATTTCGGATCAGAAAAGACAGGAGATCAACACCTGTAAAGAGGACGCATTTGACTTTGTCTGCCAGTCATCCCGGGAAAATATGACATACGCGGTGGAAGTATTTGACAGGTTGACAGAGGGCTGTCGTATGGACGGCGTATTTCTGGACAGGATACGGTACGCTTCCGCGGCGGGAGGAAGCAGCGCGTTGTATGGATGCTGGTGTCCGCACTGTCAGGATATCTATGAGAAAAATGGAGTGGATACAGAACGGGTCAGGGCGATGGCAGAGGAAGAAAATATGGAACGGTTCATACCATCGGCGCTTGAACGGGGTATCTACCGCTATGGGGATCAGGATATTGACAGGCTTATGGCGGCAAAGCGGCAGATCATCACTTCCCAGGTGGGGGCGCTCTGTGAGCGGTTTCACAGCCGGGGGCTGAAAGTCGGCGCGGATACCTTTGCACCTTCCATTGCGGATTTTGTCGGACAGGATATCGACGCGCTGGCAGAAAAGGTGGATTTTATAAAACCGATGGCCTATATTCGGACCGATGCGCCGGCGGGCATTCCCTTTGAACTGCGCGCTCTCGGAAGCAGCATAAAGAAGCGGATCGATGAACTGTGGGAAGAGGATACGGGAAGCATGGAAACATTGGTCCGGCAGATGCAGGAGCTGAAAGGCAGAGGTTACGCAGTGGCGCCGGGAATCGACGCAAACCGGATCGAGGGCATCTGCGATGCGGATGCTGCTTATGTCAAAGAGTTTCTGCGGAAACTGGACTTAGCAGGTATCGACAGGGCTGTCCTTTCGTGGAACATCATGCAGATATCAAAAGAAACGATCAGAGAACTGGCGGATGTTATGCCCGCTTCCTCAAAAGGAAACGGGATAGCAATATAAAAGCAAAGAATTCTAAAGGAGGAAAAAACATGAAAAGGAAATTAATGGTAACTGTTTTGGCGGCATCGCTGGCATTTGGCCTTGCGGCATGCGGGAACGCTGCAGGCGGGGAAACGGCACCGGAAGAGGCGGCAGCAGAAGAGGCAGCTCCTGCCGAGGAAGAAGCTCCCGCAGAGGAAACGCCGGCTAAGGAAGAGGCGGAACCTGCGGCAGAGGAGGGAAAGACATTAAAAGTTGCATATATCCCGAATTCCATGTCAAACGAAATGAATGCATACGGCTATAAGATCATGGAAGAACACCAGGGCGATTATAATATGGAAGTGACCGCTTTTGACGGACAGTATGATTCCCAGACGGAGACAGCGGCGATCACAAACTGTATCGGGCAGGGCTATGATGCGCTGATTCTGTGTCCCAGTGATATCAACGCCGTGATTCCTTCTGTGATGCAGGCAAAAGAGGCGGGGATCATCGTGGCGATGTACTCCGCAGATCTGCCGGAGGAATACCGTGAGTACCGTGATATCTTTGTTGGAGTGGACGACACAGAAGCGGGAAAAAATGCGGCGAAGGCATTTATCGATCAGTTCCCCGACGGCGCGAAGGTGATCGAGGTCGGCGGCACGGCGGGAACGGACGCGCAGATTCGCAGACATGACGGATTCAACGCAGGGCTGGAAGGCTCCAATATCGAAGTGCTGGACTATCAGGCGACGGATAGCTGGTCTTCCAATGAGACGATGGCGATCACGGAGGATATGATCGTAAAATACGGCGACGAGATCCAGGGCATCTTCTGTCATTGGGACGGCGGCGCGACAGGATGTATCGAGGCGCTGAAGAACGCGGGGATCGAAGGCACTTACATTGTGGCGATCGACGGCAGCAGGAGCGGTTTTGACCAGGTGAAGGACGGCACACAGAATGTCTGCATCAGCCAGAACGTTGTAAATATTTCCCTGAAAGCGCTGGAAGTGATCCGCAATGCGGCGGACGGCAAGAATTTTGAGGCGGAAAACTATGTGCCCCTCGATATGGTGACTTTAGACAACGTGGAAGAATTGCCGTATCCGGAGTGGTAAAGTGTAAGAAGATGTTCTAAGACAGCAAAATACGCTGTCTAAGAACATCTAAATCTTACACAAAAGAACGCAAAAGCAGCGTTCTTTGCAGATCGTTTGTGCCGCTGGGAGCGGCATGGTAGTAAAGTGTAAGCATGGCGAATTGCAGCGCAGGTAAATCTGCGTTGCAATCCGCATTCGGGTTGTATACAATTTAGGTAAAAGAAACAGGAACGATGGAGTTTGAAACAGGAGGGTAAACAGGATGGATAAACAGCTTTCCGATGTGATCCTGTCCGTGGAGCATGTCAGCAAGGCCTTTCCGGGCGTGAAAGCGCTGGATGATGTATCGCTGCAGGTGGGGCGCGGCGTTGTGCATGGCATCGTAGGGGAAAACGGGGCGGGCAAGTCCACGCTCATGAAGATACTGTCCGGCGTTTATACAAAGGACGCCGGCACGGTTGTATTTGACGGGCAGAAGATAGAGAAGACGACGCCGATGGAATCGCTGCGCAGGGGACTCAGCATCATCTATCAGGAATTCAGCCTGATCTCCTCCATGACGGTAGGGGAAAATATCTTTCTGGGAAGGTTCAGGGAAGCCGGCGGTATGCGGGGAACTCACCAGAAGGCGAAGGAACTGCTGGAACAGATCGGTTCTTCCATCCATACCCACAGCTATGTGTCGGAATTGAGCACTTCGGAAAAACAGATGGTGGAGATCGCGAAAGCGCTCTCCTTCCGGTCGAAGCTCATCATCATGGATGAGCCTTCCAGCAGCCTGACCGAAGAAGAACTTGCGAAACTGGGGGATATCATCCGCCAGATGAAGAGCGAAGGGATATCCATCCTGTATATCAGCCATAAGCTGGACGAGATCTTTGAGTACTGTGATTTTGTGACAGTCATGCGGGACGGACATGTGATCGATACCCGTCCTGTCTCCGAGTTAGGACGCAGGGAAATGGTGGGCATGATGGTAGGCAGGACGATAGAGAACGAATACCCGGAACGTCCTCATTTTGTCGGAGAGCCGTTGATGAAGGTGGAGCATCTGACCACCAATAAGCTGAAAGATATTTCGTTTACCTTGAATCGCGGAGAAATCCTCGGGTTTGTGGGCCTGGTGGGGGCAGGCAGGACGGAGATCGTCCGTGCGATCTACGGTGCAGACAAGGTGAAACGGAAAGAAATACGGATCGAAGGGGAGGCGGTAAAGATAATAAGCCCCCAGGACGGGAAAAAGCATGGGATGGCATTTGTGCCGGAGGACCGCAAACAACAGGGGCTGGTGCTGCCGTTTTCCGTGGAGTCCAACATTTCCATGGCGAATCTGAAAAAGCTGAAAAAGGGCATGTTCCTCTCGGGGGAGAGAGAGCGGAAGATGGCAAAGGACAAGATAAACGAACTGCTCATTAAGACGCCGTCCCCCACTTCCGTTATCGAAAATCTCTCGGGCGGCAATCAGCAGAAATGCATTATCGGAAGATGGCTGGAGACGGAACCGAAGATCCTGATCATGGACGAACCCACAAGGGGGATCGATGTGGGCGCGAAATATGAGATCTATATGCTGATGAAAAAGGCGGTGGAGGCGGGAAGCTCCATTATCCTGATCTCCTCGGAACTGCCGGAAGTGCTGCATATGAGCAACCGTGTGCTGACCATAGCGGACGGGCGCATCACGGGGGAATTTGATCCGGAGAAAGTGTCCGCGCAGGAGATCATGAACAGGGCGATAGGATAGGGAAAGAAAGGGAAGAACAGATGGATGCAAAAACTCGCATCGGATATTTTGTGAAAAATAATCTGGTTTTAGTGACAATTATGATATTGGCGGCAGCGACTGCCCTGATAGAACCGAAATTCCTCACGGTTGCCAATCTGGGAAACCTGATGAACCAGTTCGGTCCCTTAAGCTTCGTTGCGCTCGGCATGACGTTAGCTATCATCGGGGGATTTATCGATCTTTCCGTGGCGGGCATCGTATCTTTGAGCGCGGTATTTACCATCTCCATGATCGATGTGCTGGGGCAGGGCGGCGCGCTGATCGCAGGGCTGATCGCGGGCGCGGCGATGGGGCTTTTGAACGCGCTCATTGTCGTGAGCTGCGGGGCGCTGACACAGGCGAAGGCGCTTTTTATCACATACGGGCTCAGCGCGGTGTACAGCGCGGCGGCGCTGCTCTACACGGACGGGGCGACACAGCATATGTCGCATCTGACAAACCGGACGGATCTTTTTAAAGCCATCGGCTCCGGCAGGGCAGGCTTCGTCCCGGCATCCTTTTTACTGTTTATCGTCATCATGGCGCTGCTGCATATTTTCCTCGCGCACACCCAGACAGGGCGGGAGATCTGTCTGGCAGGCGCCAATATCACGGCGGCTGATCTCTCCGGCATACCGGTAAAAAGGCGCATCACGCTGGTGTTTGTGCTGTCCGGCGTGTTGTCCGCTTTCGGGGCGATCGTGCTGTTTTCCCGCATCACGACGGCATCCCCGCTTCTGGGGGCGAACTATGAGACAAACGCGATACTGGCGGTGGTGGTGGGCGGCACGTCCCTTGCCGGCGGGCGGGGAAGCGTGGTCAGGACGATGCTGGGCGTTATGCTTGTTATTTTACTGTCCAACTGCCTGAATCTTCTGGGCGTGTCAACCTATCTGCAGTCGGTATGTAAAGGCGCGGTCCTGATCATCGCGATCTGGCTCGACCGGCGCAGGGTAAAGTGAGGTGGAGAGATGAGTGTTGTCAGAAAAGTGGTAAAGGAGATCGAAAAACGTAAAGCGCTGACAGCGATATTGCTGATGTTGTTTATGATGCTGTTTTTTGATACGAGATTTTATACGGCATACAACCTGCTGGATATGTTGAACTCGGCGGCGATCCTTGAGATGCTCGCCTTTGGAGTAACACTTGTTATTATATGCGGCGGATGTGATTTTTCCATCGGCGCTATGATGAGCCTTGCGGGGATCATCACGATCAAACTGATGGACCATGTGCCTTTGGGGATCGCGATCTGCGCCGCCATCGCCTGCGGCGCGCTGGTGGGCTTCATCAACGGTTTTCTGGTGGTGAAACAGAAGACGGAGCCGTTTATCATCACCCTCGGCATGGGGATGCTGCTGAAAGGGATCGCCCAGCAGATCACGGACGCCCATCCGGTTCCGGCAAAAAATCTTTCCTACATGAAGATCGCAAACGGAAAGGTGCTTTTTAATATACCGAATCTGATCATCATCATGGTCGTCATGCTGCTGTTATTTTACTATATTCTGCGGTATACTCCTTTTGGAAGGAACTGTTATGCGGTGGGCGGAGACTACCATGTGGCATCCCAGTCCGGCATCCGGGCGGAGCGGATCAAATGGTCGGCTTTTGTGATCTGTGGCGCCATGGCGGCATTCTGCGGGGTGCTGCTCTCATCGAAGCTGAATACGGGGTCCTCCATCTACGGGGATTCCACAGCCCTGTCCGTCAACTGCGGCTGCGTTGTGGGCGGTACGTCCTTCGCGGGCGGCGTGGGCGGCATTCCGCAGTCCTTTATCGGGCTGCTGGCGATACAGGTTCTGGAGAACTGCATGAATATGCTGGGTATCAGCGCCTATGTGCAGCAGGTCTGCGAGGGGATCATCATTCTGCTGATCCTGTGGTTTGACAATTATGCGCAGAAGCGGAAGGAAGAGGCGGTATGATGTATCTTGCGATAGACGGCGGGGGGACAAAAACAGAATATCTGCTGCTGGACGAGGGGTTCCAAATAGTGGAACGGCATCTCGGGGGTTGTGTGAACCATGATTTTCTGGCGGACAGCTGGGAAGGGACAAAGCGGGAGCTGCAGCGGGGAGTGGAGGCTGTGCTTGCGAAAACGGGACTGGGGATCTTTGCTGTCAAAAATGTGGTGGCGGGCTTATCCGGCGTTGACAACAGCAGGGATAAGGAGCGGATGGAGGAGATATTCCGGGAGATCGGGTTTAAGGAATTTCTTGTCTGCAACGACGGTTTCCTGACGGTCTGGGCGGAATGCCCGTCGGGCGTCGGGATCGCCTACAACTGCGGCACAGGGGTCTGCTGCGCGGGGATCGATGAAGCGGGCGGCATGGAAAAAACAGCGGGGCTTGATGAGTGGTCCGGGGATGCGGGCGGCGGGATCTGGATCGTGCAGAATGTGTTCCGGCTTGTCTACAGAAGTGTGATATTATATAGGGAAGAGACACCTCTTGCGGCGGCGTATAAAAGGAAGTTCTCGCTGGAGACGGAGGATGCTGTTTTAAATTCCTGGAATATGCTGAAAGACCCGGCAGCGTATCCGGAATGGCCAAAAGATGTGATAGGGCTGTTTTTTGCGCGGCTGGAAGCAGGAGATGGGGAAGTGCGGGAGCTGGCGCGGCAGATGGTGCTCTGTGCGGCGGAGAATGTAAGGGCGGTCATGGAGCGGCTTTCGTTTTTGGAAGAGCCAGTGACGGTAGTCCTGACGGGCTCCGTTCACACAAAGGCGGCAAATGAAACTTATCTTGCGCTGCTCAAAGAGAGGATGAAGGAGGAGATCACCGTGCCTTTTCGGCTTGTTATGGCGTCAAAGGCGCCTGTGGAAGGGGCGGTTTTAAAGTTGAAGGTGATGTGGGGGAAGTAATACCCATGCCTGATAAAAAATTTGCAAAAAATATTTGTTTTTTGCATAATCTGCTGGTTGAATAAGTTGGACAAATATATTATGATAATCTGTAATACAATTCTTCAGGAGGATCGTATTACAGATTTTTTTGACCGTAAGACTGTCTGTGAAGCATACAGTCATCGGTTCTATTTACAGAGAAATGGAGGTGGCGTATGAGTGAATCTTATGTAGAATGCCTTGTGAAACATAAGACGCCGACGGTAAAGTTATTTTTGAGGATACTGTTTACCGTGCTGACCGTGCTGTTTGTACTGCTCTTTTTTATGGCAGGGCTGCTGGCGCTTATCATGGCGGTGGTGTGCGGTGTGCTGAGTTATTTCATGTCGTTGGAATGTAATGTGGAATACGAATATCTGTATGTGGACAGGGAGATCAGCATTGACAAGATCAGCGCACAGAGGAAGCGGAAGACAGTAGAAAAACTGAATACGGAAAAGATTGAGATCCTGGCACCTGTAAATTCATGGCATCTGGACGAATATAAGAACAGAGAGCTGAAACAGAGGGATTACAGTATTGGCTATGAGGCGCAGCCGGATCAGCGATATGTGCTGATTTATAATAATGAAATGAAAGTGTTGCTCTCACCCAGTCCTGCCTTTGTGGCTGCTGTTAAAAGCATCACACCCAGAAAAGTATTTACAGATTGACAGGATTTTTATAAACAAAATTTAAACAGGAGGAAAGTAAATGGGACAGATTATCGGAGAAGGCATTACATTTGATGACGTGTTATTGGTACCGGGCTATTCGCAGGTGATACCGAATCAGGTAGACCTGAGCACACGGCTGACAAAGAAGATCAAGCTCAACATTCCGATGATGAGCGCAGGTATGGATACGGTAACAGAGCATCGGATGGCAATCGCTATGGCAAGACAGGGCGGCATCGGCATCATTCATAAAAATATGACGATCGAAGAACAGGCAGAAGAAGTGGACAAGGTGAAACGTTCTGAAAACGGTGTCATTACAGATCCCTTTTCTTTGTCTCCCGAACATACATTGAAAGATGCGGACGAGCTGATGGGAAAATTCAGGATTTCCGGCGTGCCGATCACGGAGGGCAGGAAGCTTGTGGGCATCATTACCAACAGGGATTTAAAATTTGAGAGGGATTTTTCCAGAAAGATCAAAGAGTGCATGACTTCGGAAAATCTGGTGACGGCGAGAGAAGGCATCACACTGGAGGAGGCAAAGACGATCCTCGGCAGGGCGAGGAAGGAAAAACTGCCTATCGTGGATGCGGATTATAACCTGAAAGGCCTTATCACGATCAAGGATATCGAGAAGACGATCAAATATCCGCTGGCAGCGAAGGATGAACAGGGAAGGCTTCTGTGCGGCGCGGGCGTCGGTATTACAGCCAATGTGCTGGAGAGGGTGGAAGCGCTGGTGAATGCGAAGGTGGACGTGATCGTGCTGGACTCCGCCCACGGACATTCCGAAAATGTGCTGCATTGTCTGAAGATGATCAAAGAGGCTTATCCTGAAGTACAGGTGATCGCAGGCAACGTTGCGACAGGCGAGGGTACAAGGGCGCTGATCGAGGCGGGCGCGGACGCAGTGAAAGTAGGTATCGGTCCGGGTTCTATCTGTACCACCAGAATCGTGGCGGGTATCGGCGTACCCCAGATCACGGCGATCATGGACAGCTACGCGGTGGCGAAGGAATACGGCATTCCGATCATTGCGGACGGCGGCATCAAGTATTCCGGCGATATGACAAAGGCGATCGCGGCAGGCGGAGATGTCTGCATGATGGGTTCCATCTTTGCGGGCTGTGATGAGTCTCCGGGAACCTTTGAACTGTTCCAGGGCAGAAAATATAAAGTGTACCGCGGCATGGGTTCCATCGCGGCGATGGAAAACGGTTCCAAAGACCGGTATTTCCAGTCCGATGCGAAAAAGCTGGTGCCGGAGGGCGTGGAAGGGCGTGTGGCATATAAAGGAAGCGTGGAGGACACAGTATTCCAGCTGATGGGCGGACTCCGCTCCGGTATGGGGTACTGCGGGACTTCAACAGTGGAGGAGCTGAAGGAGAACGGGAGATTCATGAAGATATCCGCGGCAGCGCTGAAGGAGAGCCATCCCCACGATATCCATATCACAAAAGAAGCGCCGAACTACACACAGGACGACAACTAAGGGAAATTACGCCTGATGGCGTAATTTCCCGCTACTTCTCGACGAGCAGAGCGAGTTGAGAAGTTTCCCGTGAGGATAATTACGCCTGATGGCGTAATTTCCCGCTGCTTCTCGACGAGCAGAGCGAGTTGAGAAGTTTCCCGTGAGGATAATTACGCCTGATGGCGTAATTTCCCGCTGCTTCTCGACGAGCAGAAAGAATGAGGAGAGAATATGGAAATAAGATCATTGCAGGATGAATTGAAGGGTAATCCGTATCCGGGGCGTGGTATCGTGATAGGAAGGACAGCTGACGGAAAATATGCGGTGGCTGCTTATTTTATTATGGGCAGGAGTGTGAACAGCCGCAACAGGGTCTTTGTGGAGGATGGCGAAGGCATTCGCACGGAGGCGTTTGACCCTTCCAAACTGAGCGATCCCAGCCTTATCATTTACGCGCCGGTGCGTGTATTAAAGAATCGGACGATCGTGACAAACGGCGATCAGACGGATACGGTCTATGAGGGTCTGGCGGGTGGAAAGAGCTTTGAGGAGGCGCTTGCGGAAAGGGAGTTTGAGCCGGACGCGCCGAACTATACGCCGAGAATATCAGGTGTTATGGAAATAGAAGGGGGTGCGTTCTCCTATGAGATGTCTATCTTAAAGAGCGCGGACGGCGACCCTTCCTGCTGTAACAGATATACTTTTTCCTATGACAATCCGCCGGCGGGGGAGGGTCGTTTTATCCATACCTATCAGAACGATGGGGATCCTCTGCCCAGTTTTGAGGGTGAACCCGAGCGTATTCTGATCGGGAATGAGGATATTGACAGTTTTGCAGAACATATATGGGAGAGTCTGGACGAGGAGAATAAAGTATCTTTGTTTGTGCGGTATATCGAGGTTGAAACCGGGAAATATGAGAGCAGGATCCTGAACAAAAACATAAAGCAAGGGAACTGAAGGCATATCGTCAGTGCTTATCCGGGAGTGGAAAGGAAAAGATATATGAACGAATTAGAGTTAAAATATGGCTGTAACCCAAATCAAAAGCCGTCTCGTATCTATATGGAAAACGGGAAGGCACTTCCGATAGAGGTTTTGAACGGAAGGCCAGGCTATATCAATCTGCTGGATGCTTTTAACGGATGGCAGCTCGTCCGGGAATTAAAGGCGGCGGCAGGGCTTCCTGCGGCAACTTCTTTCAAACATGTATCTCCGGCGGGGGCGGCGGTAGGCCGGCCGCTGACAGAACTGGAAAGGAAAATCTACTGGGTGGATGAAAAAGCGGAGCTGACGCCGCTTGCAAGCGCCTATGCGAGGGCAAGAGGGGCGGATAGGATGTCCTCTTTCGGCGATTTCATCGCGCTCTCGGATGTCTGCGATAAGGAGACGGCACTGCTGATCAAGCGGGAAGTTTCCGACGGCATCATTGCGCCGGGTTATGAACCAGAAGCTTTGGAAATACTGAAAGCAAAGAAAAAAGGCGGTTACAATATTATTCAGGTCGACCCGGACTATGAACCGGAGAAGATAGAGCATAAGCAGGTCTTCGGTGTGACTTTTGAACAGGGCAGGAATGATCTGAAGATAGATGAAGCGCTGTTTCAGAATATGGTGACAAAAAATCGGGAACTGCCCAAAGAGGCGGTGATCGATCTGATGATCGCTATGATCACGCTGAAATATACCCAGAGCAATTCGGTCTGCTATGTCAAAAACGGACAGGCGATCGGGATCGGCGCAGGACAGCAGTCGAGGATCCACTGCACAAGGCTTGCCGGGAATAAGGCGGATAACTGGTATCTGCGTCAGGCACCGAAGGTGCTGGAGCTTTCCTTTGTGGAGGGCATCGGCAGGGCGGACCGGGATAACTGTATCGATCTGTATATCGGCAATGAGTACGAGGATATTCTGACGGAAGGGACCTGGCAGAAGTTTTTCAGGGAGAAACCGCCTGTCTTTGCGAGAGAGGAAAAAGAGGCCTGGCTTTCCGGAAATACGGATGTGGCGCTGGGGTCGGATGCGTTTTTCCCGTTCGGGGATAATATTGAAAGGGCGCATAAGAGCGGCGTGAAATATGTGGCCGAGCCGGGAGGATCCATCCGGGATGACAATGTGATCGAGACATGCGATAAATACGGTATGGTGATGTGCTTTACGGGGATCAGGTTGTTCCACCACTAAAAATATATTATTTTTAACGGGAGATATTGCAATATGGCTGAAGAAGTTATTTCAAGGAATTTTATAGAGCAGGAGATCGATAAGGATCTGGCGGAGGGGGTGTATACGTCTGTCTGTACGAGATTTCCGCCGGAGCCCAACGGGTATCTGCATATCGGGCATGCGAAGAGTATTCTTCTCAATTACGGGCTGGCACAGCAGTATGGGGGGAAATTTAATCTGCGGTTTGACGATACGAATCCGACGAAAGAGAAGACGGAGTTTGTGGAGTCCATCATTGAGGATGTGAAATGGCTGGGGGCGGACTATGAGGACAGGCTGTTCTTTGCCTCCAACTATTTTGAGAAGATGTATGAGGGCGCGGTGAAGCTGATCAAAAAGGGAAAGGCGTATGTGTCGGATCTGACGGCGGATCAGATGCGGGAGTACAGGGGGACGTTAACTGAAGCAGGGAAGGAAGACCCGAGCAGAAATCGCAGCACGGAAGAAAATCTGGCACTGTTTGAGGCGATGAAGAACGGTGTGTTTGCGGACGGGGAAAAGACGCTGCGGGCAAAGATCGATATGGCTTCTCCCAACATGAACATGCGCGATCCGATCATCTACAGGGTGGCGCATATGTCCCACCACAACACAGGGGATAAGTGGTGCATTTATCCGATGTACGATTATGCCCATCCCATCGAGGATGCGGAGGAGGGAGTGACCCACTCCATCTGTACGCTGGAGTTTGAGGACCACAGGCCCCTTTACGACTGGGTGCTCCGTGAACTGGAATATGAGACGCCGCCCCGCCAGATCGAGTTTGCAAAAATGTACCTGACTAATGTGGTCACAGGAAAACGATATATCAAGAAGCTGGTGGAGGAAGGCATTGTGGACGGCTGGGACGACCCGAGGCTGGTATCCATTGCCGCTCTGAGGAGGCGTGGGTTTACGCCGGAGTCCATCAGGCGGTTTGTGGATCTGTGCGGTGTGTCCAAGGCACAGTCCTCTGCGGAATACTCCATGCTGGAGTACTGTATCAGGGAGGATCTGAAGCTGAAAAGGCCCCGCGTGATGGCGGTCTTAGATCCAGTAAAACTGGTGATCGACAATTATCCGGAGGGGGAGACGGAAGAGCTGGAAGTGGCGAACAATTTGGAGAATCCGGAGCTCGGCACAAGGAAAATACCTTTCGGGCGGGAGCTTTATATTGAGCGGGATGATTTTATGGAGGAGCCGCCTAAAAAATATTTCAGGATGTTCCCCGGCAATGAGGTGCGGCTGATGCATGCCTACTTCGTGAAATGTACAGGCTGTGAAAAGGATGAAAACGGCAGGATCACTGTGGTGCACGGAACCTATGACCCCGCCAGCAAGGGCGGCAACAGTCCGGACGGCAGGAAAGTAAAGGGGACGATCCACTGGGTGAACGCGCAGACGGCGGTGCAGGCGGAAGTGCGCCTGTATGAGAACATTGTGGACGAGGAAAAAGGCGTATATAATGAAGACGGTTCTTTGAATCTGAATCCCGATTCCCTGAGGGTCCTGAAAAACTGCTACATGGAGCCGGCTCTGAAAGAGGCGAAGGCGCCGGAGAGTTTTCAGTTTGTGAGACAGGGATTTTTCTGTGTAGACAGTAAGGATTCTGGGGCAGGCAGGCCTGTGTTTAACAGGATCGTATCCTTAAAGAGTTCATTTGTGCTGCCAAAGGGGTGACAAATCACCTGTAAAAGTATAAAATAATAACAGGGTGATGATTAGTTTATGAAAGAAAAAACTGGGAAAAAAGTAAAACGCGGCGGGAAATTCCTGCTTGTCTCCATCGTACTGATTTTTTGTGTACTGGGGACTATCGTATATGCGGTTTCCCGGAAAATATCCCGGGAGATGTCTGCAGCGGCGATTCAGAACCTGAGCGAAAGCCTGGATCTGATCCAGTATACCTTTGAGGCCATTTTGGAGAACGAGGCGGAGTTTCAGGCGCTGATAGCCAAGGAAGTGGCGCGTTCCGATGATCCGGAGGAATATATACGCACCTATGAAAAGAACCAGACAATGGTGAAGATGTCGTTTATTCCTGTGGGAGAGGTGCAGGGTGTGTCCAATACAGGCGAATCTTTTACCGGGGAAGAATTGAATTTTTCTGCGGGAGGAACCATTAAGGATATGCCGGTTTCCCAGTCCTATGTGAATTATATGGGGGCGTGGGCCTATACGATCAAATGCCCTGTTGAGCGCGACGGAAAAGAAATGGGGACACTCTATGTGGAATATATTTATGATGCCATTGAAAGGTCGCTTCCCGATGGATTTTATGATAAGCAGGCGTCTTTGTATGTGATGGATGCCGAGAGCGAACGGTTTATTCTGAAGCCGAAAGGAATGGGAAAGAGGAGTGCCGGCCATCTGAATCTGGATGATTTTTACCGCGCCAACGATATCCGGGATGGGGAGATCCGGGCGGAGGTGGCCAAATGTCTGGAGAATGGGAAGAATCTTTTGTTCTACCATGACATCAGAGGCGAGGAGGCCCTGAATTATATGTGGGCCCTAAACGGCGGAACAGCCTTTCTGATAGGATATGTGCCCGTCGAGGCGATCCAGCAGGAGGGGAGTACGGTCAACCAGAATATCGTGCTTCTCATTGTTGCCATGCTGGTGGCGTTTTTTCTGTGTGTCCTGTTGTACTATATCAACTGGAGGGCACAGGATAGGCTGAGAAAGGAGCAGGAACAGGAGCGGAAGATCCATAATGAACAGCTTGCGGAAGCGCTGCAGGCGGCCCAGATCGCCAGCGAATCCAAGACGATGTTTCTCTCCAATATGTCCCATGATATCCGGACACCGATGAATGCAGTGCTGGGCTTTGCCAATCTTTTGCTGGTGGATGCGGATAATCCGGTTAAAGTGCGGGAATACACGAAAAAGATCACAGCATCCGGGCAGCACCTTCTGCGGTTGATCAATGATGTCCTGGATGTCTCCAAGATAGAGAGCGGTAAAGTTGTACTAAATTATGAGGAATTTTCACTGAGCGATGTGGTGGCTTCCGTGGAGGCGATCATTGTGCCGATGGCAAAGCAGAAGCGGCAGGAGTTTCATTTGGAAGTGTCCGGCATCAGGCATGAATATCTGGTGGGGGATGAGACGAGGATTAATCAGGTACTGCTCAACCTTCTCTCCAATGCTGTAAAATATACGCAGGAGGGCGGCCATATCTGTATGCGCATCATGGGATTGGAACAACGTTCCGCCCAGTATGAACATATACGGATCGAAGTGGAAGATGACGGTTACGGTATGACGCCGGAATATCTGAAAACGATCTTCGATGCTTTTACCAGAGCGGAAAACAGCACGACGAACAAGGTGCAGGGCACAGGCTTAGGTATGGCGATCACCAAGAGCATCGTAGAGCTTATGGGCGGAACGATAGATGTTGCCAGCGAGGTGGATAAAGGATCACTTTTCAGGGTCGAACTGGAACTGCGCATTCAGGAAGGACAGGAGGATAAGCAGTTCTGGAGCAACAGGGGAATATCCCGGATCCTGGCGGTGGATGAAGACGCAGAAAACTGTGAGAATATGCGGGAACTCATGGGAGAGACCGGTGTCTGCCTGGAGGCGGCGGGATTGGAAGAGGCCCTGCAGCGGCTGACGGACGACAGGGAGGCATTCCAGCTTGTGCTGTTTGACTGGGATATTCCGGAGTCAGACGGCATAAAGGCTGTCAAAAAACTGCGGGAAGCGCTGCCGGGGAGGGTTCCCATCCTGCTTCTGGCAGAATATAATGCGGAAGGGATGGAGGAGGCGCTTCAAACAGAAAATACGGCTGTTTTGGCAAAACCGTTCTTTGCTTCCGCGCTGCGTGCCAAAATTGCAGAAATGCAGGAGGATGCGGGGGAAGAAACGGAAGGGGAAGCTCAAAATGCGGATTCTCTGGAGGGGCTGCGTTTTCTTGCGGCTGAGGATAATGAGATCAATGCGGAGATCCTGACAGAGGTTTTGAAGATGGAGGGCGCTTCCTGTGAGATCGTTGAAAACGGTTTACTGGCAGTAGAACGTTTTGAGCACGCGGCGGAAGGAGAGTTCGATGCGATCCTGATGGACGTCCAGATGCCGGTGATGAACGGTTATGACGCGGCGAGAGCCATCCGTTCTCTGGAGAGGGAGGATGCGCAGAGGATTCCCGTCATTGCCATGACGGCGAACGCCTTTGCCGAGGACGAAAAAGCGGCGCTTGCTTCCGGCATGAACGCCCATGTGGCGAAACCGTTGGATGTGGCGCTGCTGAAAAAGGTGATCAGACAATATGTGAGATAAGAGGAGCTGTTATGAGAAAGAATGGGAAAAATTGGATCGGGAGATGGACGGCAGCCTGTCTGATGGGGATCACGGCGCTGGTGCTCGTATCCTGCGGAAGCGATAAAGGGCTGGAAAATCTGGTCCAGGATACAGAGGAGGAAGAGCGGGTGGTCAATTTGTTCACTCCTATGGAAAAGGTCAGTCCGGATACGGAAAATGTTGCGAGAAGCGCGGCAGATCTGACGATGGCGATGGCGGAAGAGCAGTTGGGTGTGACTGTCGCCTATAAAACCTATACGGCGGAAGACTATCAGGATAAGACCTATGATGATGTTGCCCTTGAGAGAGCGCGCAATAACATGGATGATATCTATCAGCTCAATCCGGATGTCACCCTGAAGCTGGGGGCGGAGGGAAAGCTGATGGATCTGTCGGGGCTTGAGAGCGCAAAGAATCTGCGGGAGATCATCAGGACGGCGAATACGGTGGACGGAAAGCTGGTGGCGATTCCGCAGGAGGTGGTGGCGTACGGACTGTTTGTCAATAAAGATATGTTTGATCAGTACGGGCTTGAGCTGCCAGAGACGCCGGAAGAGTTTCTGGAATGCTGCAGGGTTTTTCAGGAGAACGGCATTGAAACGCCCGTCGGCGCAAACCGCTGGTGGCTGGAGACTTTCGTCTTTGCCCAGGCTTACGCGGATCTGTACAACGGCCAAAATACGGAGGCGGAGATTGCCGCGCTCAACAGCGGGGAAGCCAGATACAGCGATTATATGCGGCCGGGCTTTGAATTTTTGAAAGAGATGATGGATCTGGGTTATATCGACGCGGAGAAGGCCCTTGTCAGTGAGGCGATCGAAGGGGAGGGGGAGGATTTTCTCTCCGGGAAGACGCCCATTGTGATGGCCTACTGGGGAGCGGCAAACACGGAGACGGCTTACGGGAAGACGGACTTCGAGATGCAGGTCATCGGCTTTCCAAGCCACAGGGGGCAGATGCCGGTGATGCCGATGACGGGATACGCGGTCGGTGCGGAGGCGGAACATGCGGAGGATGCGCTGGCGGTGCTGGATATCATACTTTCCGATGAGGCGCTTCAGGTTTATTCCGAGACAAACCGGGTGATCTCTCCGTCTAAAAATGTGTCGGTGGAGTGTGTTCCCGCTTTAAAACCGTTGAACGAGCGGATCGAGGAGGGCGTCTATGTGCTGGGCTCCAACGCGGGCATGAAGGTGGAGCAGTGGGGAAATACCTGCCTGATCGTGCGCGAGCTGCTGGGCGGCGCCACGGTGGATGAGTGTATGGCGGCGTTCGATAAGCTGCAGGATGAGACGCTGGGAGGAGAGTGAGATCTTTAGTGCAGTAAGGGGATTGTCAAAGTAAAACGTTTCTCGGTGTACCTTGAAATTGGTGGGATTTGATCGTATGCTAAAGGCAGTTCAGGAAACGAAGCCATGAAAGGAGTATGGATATGGCAAGAACCGTAGGAATCGGGATACAGAGCTTTGAAGATATTAGGAAAAATGATTGCTTCTATGTGGATAAGACAATGTTTATTAAGGAGTGGTGGGAAAATAGGGACAGCGTAACTTTGATCACCCGTCCCCGCCGTTTCGGAAAAACATTGGCAATGAGTATGCTGGAACAGTTTTTTTCGGTGAAATATGCAGGCAGGAGAGAGCTGTTTGAGGGGCTTGCCATCTGGGAGGAGAAGGAGTACCGGGAGCTTCAGGGGACGTATCCGGTACTCTTTCTTAGCTTTGCAGGAGTGAAGGAAACTTCTTTTTTGCAGGCGAGGAAAAAGATTTGTCAATACATTAAGGAACAGTACAACAAGTGTGATTTTTTGCTGAAGGGAGATTGCCTGAATGACGGTGAAAAGGAACAATATGGAAAGGTTTCAGCAGAGATGGAAGACTATGCGGCTTCCGATTCGCTGAAAAACCTTTCCGATTACCTGTGCCGTTATTACGGGAGGAAAGTCATCATTCTTCTGGACGAGTATGATACGCCCATGCAGGAGGCTTATGTAAACGGGTACTGGGAGGAGATGGTTGCTTTTATCAGGGGCTTGTTTAACGCTGCCTTTAAGACGAACCCCTATCTGGAACGTGCCGTTATGACGGGTATCACCAGGGTCAGCAAGGAATCTGTCTTCTCGGATCTCAATAACCTGGAGGTGGTGACAACCACCTCGGAGAAATATATGGATGCCTTTGGGTTTACGGAGGAGGAGGTCTTTCGGTCTTTGGAGGAGTATGGGCTTTCGGATCAAAGGGAGGCGGTACGAGATTGGTATGACGGGTTTATCTTCGGAAGCAAAAAGGATATTTACAACCCCTGGTCAATCTTAAATTATCTTGACAAGAGAAAGTTTTCCACCTACTGGGCCAACACCAGCAGCAACAGCCTGGCCGGGAAGCTGATCCGGGAGGGAAGCTCTGACATCAAGATCATCATGGAGGATCTTCTGCAGGGGAAATCCTTTTCCGTAAAGCTTGACGAGCAGATCGTATTCAGCCAGCTTGGAAACAGTGAGAGCGCCATCTGGAGCCTTCTTTTGGCCAGCGGCTATCTGAAGGCGAAGAGCTACGTCATAAAGGGAGGAAAAACCATATGCCAGCTTGTGCTGACCAATATGGAGGTTCGCCTGATGTTTGAGGAAATGGTGGAGGGGTGGTTTGCAGACTTTACACCGGCGTATAATGGGTTTGTGAAAGCTCTGCTGAGGAATGATAAGAAGGAAATGAACATCTACATGAATAAGGTTGCCCTGGCCACATTCAGCTATTTTGACACGGGGGCAGGGTCATCGGAGCACAGCGAGCCGGAACGGTTCTACCACGGGTTCGTTCTGGGGCTTCTGGTGGACCTTCGGGAGTGCTATACTCTGACATCCAATCGTGAGAGCGGCTACGGCCGGTACGATGTGATGCTGGAGCCGTTGAAGGGAGAAGGGGACGCCATCATTATGGAATTCAAGGTTCACGATCCGGGGGAGGAGAGTACGCTTAAGGATACGGTGGAGGCGGCCCTGGCCCAGATCGAGGGAAGGGGTTATGGGGCTTACCTGGAAGCTAAGGGAATCTCTCCAGAGCGGATAAGGAAGTACGGCTTTGCCTTTGAGGGAAAGAAGGTCCTCATCGGGTGAAGAGACGGGGGAAGTGTGAAAAGATTTTCTAAGCGGTCAGAGGACACCCGCTAAGAAAATCTAAGTTTCACACTGAAGAATGCCAGGGACAGGCATTCTTCTCGCAGATTGTTTATGCCGCTGATGGCGGCATGTCGGGAAGTGTGAGCAGATTCGCTGGAGTTGCAGGAAGAGTCTCTGCCGGAAAGTGCCGGATCATACAGCGGCATGCTTTAAGCTGATGATGGTGTGGAAGGCTGCCACATCATCTTTGTAGTACATCTTTATATCCCCGTTGTATTTGCCGACCGCCTTCCGTATGCTTTTTATGCCGAATCCATGCTTCTTTTTATCGGGTTTGGAAGTGAAGGGCATACGGCGTTGGAAGGACGGTTGTTCAGAAAACGGGTTGCTGCGGCAGGAGTTGATCATGGTTATGACGACAAAGGGGGTATTTTCTTTTTTCTGAACAGTCATTTCTATAGATGCCCCGGGGATGCCCGTGCAGGCTTCCACGGCATTATCGAGCAGATTGCAGAACAGAGAGGTGACATCATTGTCAGCCATAAAATTTACGGTGCCGCTCCGGATATCAGTGAGAAACGATATCTGCAGCGAGAGGCACTGTTTTTTATAGCGGCAGAGGATCGCGTTTAATAGCGCATGGTCGCATACTCTTGTGCTCTCTTTCAGGTCGGAGGAAAGCAGAAGCTGTTTTATATAAGCGGAAATCTTTTCATGATCACGCTGATCGTTTAACAGGGCGATGGACTGCAGGTGTTTTTTGATGTCGTGGATCAGGATGCTCTGGTTATCGTGCTGGGTGAGCAGCATTTCGTAGTATTTTGCGGTGTCCGATTCCTTTTGGAGAAGGAGGAGCGTTTCGGCGTATTCGGAGTGCTTTTTTTGGTTATACTGGTTCAAACCGAAGACAAGCAGGCTGATGCCAAGAAGGAGTATGGCGCTTAGTGTGATCATCCAGTCTGATGTCCGGGGAAGGGCAGTGTTTTCACCGATGTTGATAAAAGTAGTTATTATGAAAGTGGCAGTGATCGGGATAATGCTGAGCAAAAAAACCGAGATATTTTGAGATGAATTATGAGAGTTTCTTCCCTTTAAAAGATGGATAAGGATATATATGATTAAATAAAATGAAATTTTACTGAAAGCCGACAAAATAGCAAGATTTCGGAAATAGGAAGTCTCGGCAAAAAAATGCGGAGAATATCGCAAAAGAATACCAAATGGGATCAGTTCACATGCGCCCATAATAGCGGTCAGTATGGAGGAATGGAATAGGGCTGAGAGCCATTTTAACTGATATTGGGAATATAAATATATAAAATTCGCTAAAAAATATAGTAAACTATTCAACCATGTTATTTCCGCTATCGATACTGCAAATAAGAACAGATATAGAAGGGCAAGTATCAATACGCGTTTTTTTGCCGGTGCTTTTTGGAAACTTGCAGATTGAAAAGAAGTAGGTACAGATTCGTTATCTGCGGCAAGAAAAAGACTGGAAGAATACTGCCAGAGAATAACAGCTTCTGTAAATAATCCAAGAGAATAACAAATTGCATTATTCATTATAATCACCTCAAACTTTCCAGATAGAGAAGATAAGCTTCCTTAAAAGAAGTATATTTTCTTCTTGTGAGATAAGCGGTAAGTCGTCCACCGCCTAAATGTATGGTGGAATGGTCAAAATCCGAAATATGGTCAAAGTTTACGATAAAACTCCGGTGTGTCCGGATAAAACGGTTTTTGGGAAGGATATCTTCCCAGTACTGCATCGTATGGACGGATTCAAAATCCTGCCGGGAGGTATGGACGATGACTTTTCTACCCAGAGATTCTACAGCTATGATAGAAGATGCAGGCAGAGTATGTATGCCCTGTCTCGTTTCAACGGGGAGGGTTCTGGTCAGGTTATGGTATAAGTCGACGGCATCTTTTATATTGCGGAAAAAGCGCTGTTTATCCAACGGTTTGGACAGATAACGAAATACATGAAAGCGCATGGCATCATCAAGATACTCTATATAGGATGTAATGATCAGGATGATAATATTGTGATTTCTTTTTTTCAGTTCGCTGCCCACATAAATGCCATTCATCCCAGGCATTTCCACATCGAGGAAGAGTATGTCAATATCCCCCTGATCTGCAAACAGGGATTCACCGCTGCGAAAACATGCTGTTTCAGGGCATTTTATATGGGCGCTGGCAAAATAAGATCTGATGTATTTTTGTATCTGTTTTATGATCAGATCATCGTCGTCACAGATGCAGATTCGCATGGCTTTTGGTTTCCTTTTTTGTCTCTATTTCCGCAGGCAATGAGCCAGACAGACATATTTGCATATATATATATTTGGCGAATGCCGCGAAGTCAGTCTATATTATATATCGGGGCATATGGAATTGCAAAGGGATTTGTATGAAAAGACATTTTTTTGCTTTATTTGGTTATTTTTCAGGTTGGAAACGGGTGTTTGACAGCTACATAAAGGAAAAAAGTTCTCAGGCCGCATCAGGCCTGGATTTTTTTGTCAATTTAATTGTTGCATTATATAGTATTATATGGTATTATATAGATATAT
>JAETSN010000106.1 GCA_021769625.1 [Clostridium] symbiosum
TACGAAAAAAGTGACTTTCCCAAAACGGTTCAGTCGGTTATGGAGGAGGAGGGAAATGCACCTGATTATCTGAAAAAAGAAGAAAACAGGCTTATTATAGAATATGGATACCATTTTTACATTTATGATTTTGGGATCGACAGTATGGAAGAATACAGCACAGAATATGGGCATTCGGATTGGCAGATTTGCCGGGAAATGATTTATTTTGTTGAAAAAACTGGCGACGATAAGAAAAGATTGATGGCATACGATATGGTTTCGGGAAATGTAAAGCAAATAGATACCGACGAGTACGAACCGTTGCAGTTTTATGTCCGTTCGGATGGTGCGATCGGAATGTGGGGAGTAAATGCGAAAGGAGATAAAGAGTACTGTTTTTGGGAAAACGGGACTCCGGTTTATGTAGCCGATAAAGGCGAATCTTTTGGATGGACAACTTTATGCGGTTTTACGGAGAACGGAATCATATTGGTAAGAGAGTATGAGGACTGGCTACTGGGAACAAAAATTTATGAAGTTTCAAAAGATGGAAAAATCGATATATTAGCTGCTGATGATTATATTAGTGAACGGGATAACCTGAAAGCTATCCCAGAAGGATGGTTAATATATGAGGATGACAGGATCGTTGCCGTTGATATGACGAGTGGTATGGTAAAAGCCTACGATTATGATTTTTCATGCATGAGGGAATTGCAGTGGGATATTGAGGTAAGTGAGGATATGGAATTTGTGGGATATCGCGTGGAAGGAGATGGTATCTGGGGCATATGGAAACTGGCAGATGAAGATGTATATAAACGGGCAGCGCTTAAGTGATGTCGTGCCAGGGATAGACATTATTTTGCTAGCTCATTCATGGTAGTATGATTTTGTTCTTGTTTTGCTTATTGCCTTCCGAATTTTCATGGTGTACCGGAGCGTGATGGATATATAAATGGGAGACAGGCTATAGGGTGATTAAACGAGATTACAGAAAAGGGGAGGTTTTATGAGAGTACCTATAAAACACCTTCCCTTTTCGTCACCGATCCGGAAGGGGCAGTGACATCCTACGAATACGACGCTATCGGGGAACTGACAAAGACCGTGGATGCTCTGGGCGGCGAGACACAGTTCGCCTATGACAGCTTAGGGCAGATCACCCAGATCACCGACGCCGGGAAGACAGCCTGAAAGAGGATATCATTTTACTGAAGGAGACAGACCAGAATAACTTTAGATGCGGAGTCATTGTTGTTGTAACTTTATAAACCATTGCACAGATGGTTAAAATACAGGCTTTTTGTGCAATACATATAAAAAGCATGGAGAGATACATATGAGTACATAAAATTTTCTTTTAATATATATAGTATTAATGCTTGCAATAGTAGTTTTAGAGGTATTGTTTTTATCAAATGATGGAATTAAGTATTTAAAAGTATCATGTAAAGCGTTAACAAACATCATCATAAATTTAGATGTCTCAAAAAACTTACAACCAGAGATGGTCTCAAAAGAATTAGTTAGGTTTTATAATGAGTATACCCAGGACACTCCAAGAATTAAAAAGTTCTATCCGAATGTTATGATATGGATCGATGCAATTTTATTTAGAATTGATTGTGGACATCCTTCTGCTTCAGGCTTGAAAGAGTATGTACTTATTTTGAAATTAGCAAGAGATATATTGCAAAAAGAGAATCCATTTAGTAAATGTGAAAAATATCAACAAGGAATATTATGTGACTTGGCAGATTTAGAAACACCTGATAATAAATTGGTAGTTCATAATGTATTAAGCAGAACAGAGCAAGAATTTGTAAGGTTATCAGGAGACATAAAGAAAAATAGTGCATTAAATATAGTATCAATAGCAATAGGCGTTATTGGAATTATAGTGTCCATTTTAATGGCTATAGTAAAATTCTAGCATTGGGTTTTACTAATAAGGTGAACATCGGGTTAACAGTCGTTCCCTGTCCGGCAGCCAACCGGATAAGGAACGGCAAAATTTTTACTTCTTTATCCTACGATGGAAACGGAAATCTCCTTTCCGTAACCGATCCGGAAGGAACGGTGACAGCCTATGAATATGACGCCATCGGCGAACTGACGAAGGCGGTGGACGCGCTGGGCGGCGAGACGAAGTTTGTCTATGACAGCTTAGGGCAGATCACCCAGATGACGGACGCCGGGCAGGGGTTAACCACCTACCGCTACAACGCATTGGGGCAGCTCATCTCCTCCACGGAC
This sequence comes from [Clostridium] symbiosum, assembly GCA_021769625.1. GTDB lineage: Bacteria > Bacillota > Clostridia > Lachnospirales > Lachnospiraceae > 1XD8-76. The sequence goes on from JAETSN010000106.1 coordinate 2,242, forward strand.
GTGCTGGGCAGGACGACGGAGCAGGCATTCGACGCGGCGGGGAACCTCCTAAAGATCACCTGCCCCAACGGCGATACGGAAAGCTTCAGCTATGACAGCTTAGGGCGCCTTGTGTGCAGCAGGGACCGGGCGGGGCTCACCACCTATTTTTCCTACGATGTGATGGGGAGGGTGGTGAAAGCCTTCGACAACGCGGACAATGAGATGAGCTACGCCTACGATGAGCGCGGCTCCCTGACGGGGCAGAAGGACGTCATCGGCAGGGCTGCCGCCTACGAATACGATATCTTCGGCAGGATCGTGAAGAGCACCGGCATCGATACAGCGGAGACATCTTACATTTATAATACAAGGGACGACCTTGTGGAGGTCGTGGATGCGGAAGGAAAGAGCACCGCTTACGAATACGACGGCGCGGGGAACCTTGTAAAGACGACGGAGCCCGGGGAGGCGGTGTACCGGTACGTGTATGACAAGCTGAACCGTCTGGCGAAGAAGGTGAACCCGCTGGGGGCGGAGACGCTCTACGTTTACAATAAAGACAGCAGTTTAACCGGAAAGACTGACGGCAACGGCGTGGAGACAGGCTATGTCTACGATGCCCTGCAGAGACCGGTCGCATACATAGACGGTAACGGCGGGGAAACTTCTTATCTCTATGACGCGATGGACAGGATCCTCTCCATCACCACGCCGGAGGGGAACAAAGAGAGTTACAGCTACGACAAGGCGGGGCGGATGCGCAGCGTAACGGATCCCAACGGGCTTACGACGTCCTACAGCTACGACCTGATGGACAACCTTGTGAAAGAGGTTTCGCCGCTGGAGGCGGAGACTGCCTACACCTACGATAAACATGATATCGTCACGGGAAGGACCGATGCGAAGGGAAATACGACAGCTTACGAAGTAGATTTAAACGGTTTGGTGAAGAGCATAACCAACCCGGACGGCGGCGTTTATACTTACAGCTACGATAAAGTGCACCACCTGACCGGCATCACCACGCCTTTGGGATTAGAGAAAACTTTTACTTACGACACAAGGGGCAATATCGTAAAGAGCGCCGACAGCCTCGGCAGGACGGAGAATTACACCTACGATATCATGCACCGGGTGCTGACGGCGGAGAACGCGCTGGGCGGCGTGGGCACTTACAGCTACGATATCCGCGGCAACATGGCGGGCTATACGGATGCGCTTGGCTACACGACAGGCTATACATGGAACCTGATCGACGATCTGGTATCCGCCACTGACCCGGAAGGAAAAGTGACAGCGGTAGGATATGACAAAGAGGGGCATATCACCTCTATCAATAAACCCGGCGAACGGATCACGGGCTATGCCTACGATAACAATTATAACGTAACAGGCATCACCGATCCGAAGGGGTATCTCTACCAGAGGAGTTACGATAAAGACGACAGGCTTATCGGGACGAAGAACCCGCTGGCAGAGACAGAGAAGTATGTTTACGACGCGGGGAGCAGGCTGACAGCCTTCACGGACCGGATGGGGCTGACGGAGCATTATACCTGGGGGAAACATAACAACCTGACCAGCAAAACAGCGACCGGCGGGGAGAAGAAGAACTACGGCTACGATATCCTCGGGAACCTGATCTATGTGCAGGATCCCATGGGGGAGAGAACGAAATATACCTATGACAGCATGAACAACCTGACCAGCGTGACCGATGCGATGGGCAGGAAGACGGTATATACCTATGATCTGGAGCAGAATTTAACCAGCATCACGGACGCTTCCGGCAGGACGGAGCAGCTCACCTACGATGCGGGGAGCAGGCGTACATCCTATACGATGAACGGCGGGAATTCTATCCGCTATGATTATGATGCGCTGAATGATTTAGTAGAGAAAACTTATCTGGATGAAAACGGGGAGACAGAGGAAACCATCGGCAACACCGTCTCCGGAGAGAACCCTTCCGGCGTGCTCTACGGCTATGACCTCTTAGGGCAGCGCGTGAGCATGATGGATACCAGCGGGGATTCCGTTTACACCTATGACGGATTGGGAAGGATCACCAGCGTCACCACCTACCGGAAACCGGCAGAGGCGGGGGCGGACACCGCAGATAAAGAAGACGGGGAGACTGTGCGCTATGAGTACGACGGCTGCAATCAGTTATCAGCCATCA
>JAETSN010000107.1 GCA_021769625.1 [Clostridium] symbiosum
GCCTTCTCCGCTTCTTCCACCGTCTTGAGCAGCGTTACCAGATCCCGGTTATTTTCATTGATCTCTTCCTGATGCCGGGATGTCTGCATAGCCGCTGCCTGCTGTGCCTCCTTCAGTCTTTTCAGGGCTTCCTCCGACTGAAAATCCTTCTGTTCCTGCATCTCTTCCTGCAACAGCTGCTGCTGTTTTACGAGTTCTTTCATGAGAGGGTCATTATACACATTGCCCTCTCTCATCCTGCCATAGGCGGCGTTCATGACCTTTATCTGTCGCTCGAGTTCCTCCAGTTCATTATAATATCCGTCTCTGGCCTTTTTTGCCTGTCCGGCTTCCTCCATCCGGCGCAGCAGCATCTCCGCCTCTTCATCGAGCTGCGTACCCTGAATCCCGGCATCTTTCTGAACTTCCTCCCCCGTCTGCCCTTCGAGCAGTTTTCTTCCCTCCTCGGAAATCGTAACTTCATATCCGGGACCGAACAGATCGTCCGCAGACTGTATCTGATCCCCGCTTTCCTGAATGTTCCGCTCCAGCATCATCATGCCTGCAGGGATGCCTCCGATTCCACCGATCTTCATGCCAAAATACCTCCATTCCCTTGAATATTTTCCGCAATTCCGTTTGCGCGGTATAACTCGATCATGATATATATCGTCCTATATCCTTAATTACCAAATGAAAAAGATCAATAAGTCTCTTTTCTATCTTCCTGTCTCAACAGTTCTTCCTGCAGCTTCTCCCGCTCTTCTTCCTCTTTCTTCTCCTCCGAAGTCCTGTCTACATCGTTGCGCTCATCGATCAGCTTCTGCACTTCGTCCGCAAGTTCCCCGGACGCTTTGTCGATGCCGCTCCTCCCTGCCTCTCCAAGGGCCGCATCAGCCGCCGAGCGCATCATACTCTTTTTCGCCTCTGCTGCACCTTTCAGCGGATCATCTCCTGCACGCTGTATCCTGGCATCCCGCACATTCCGCAGGACATCCATCCCGAAACTTCTGCTGTATTTAACGTCCCTGTAATCCGCCTTCATCTCTTCCCGGAGCTTCAGCATCATCCCTTCTATCTGCTCATCCGTAAAAACCTCATTGTCGAGAACCGCCCTGATATCCTCCGTTTTTCGAAGGACACTTTGGGTGACGGCATCCGCTGTATCAAAGTAAGACCGTCCGGACTCCCCGACGCTCTCCAGCATTTCCTCCACACCCTTCTCACGATCCGCCGAGGACATCATAAACTGCAGCGCCGAACTCCTGATCGCACCACTCACCGAATCCCCCGCGCCGGATGCATCGCTGTTGCTCTCAGCCCTTTCATCTAACTGCCCATCCTCGGCCTTCTCCGCTTCTTCTATCGTCCTGAGCAGGGTCACCAGATCCCGGTTGTTCTCGTCGATCTCCTCATTACACCGGACAGACTGCTGCATAACCATCTGCTGCGCTTCCATCATCCTTTTTTTGGCTTCCTCTGTCTGGAGATCCTTCTGCTCCTGCATGGCCTCCCTCAAACTCTTCAGTTCCTTGACGGTCTCCTTCATTGCATCCCCCAGAGCACTATTATGAAAATCCGTATCCATTCTCATTTCCTCTTCCCATGATGCATAGGACGCATTTAAAGCTTTTATCTGCTCGTCAATTTCATTCAGTTCCTTGCGATATCCTTCCCTGATCCCCGCAGCCAGCTCCGATTCATCCTGCTGGCGGAGCAATGCTCTCTCCTTTCTGACACTTTCGTCATTCCGCACCCCCGCTTCTGACTGTGCCGTCCGCAGTCCGCTTAAGTTTCTGCCCTCCTGAGAGATCGTAACCCTGCATTCAAGACCAAACAAGCAGCCTTCAGGGCGCACCTGATCCCCTTTTCCCCGAATGCCAGGTCCAGCCGCCATCGTCCCCGCGGCATTTACCGTGATCGCCTTGATCTGCATACCAAAATACCTCCATTCCGTTGAATATTATTTGCAATTCCGTTTGCATGGTATAGCTTTATCAATAATTCTTAAATATTCCATCATTTCCGCATTCTGACTGTACCATAATATCTGGTATAAATATCAAAGTTCTTTATATATCTTTCAAATGAACTGTCCGCATGATCGCCGTTTTTCAAAAAGTCGCTTAAATGATAAAACTGTGGACACTGCTCATAGATTCCGGACTTATTAAAAATGATCTTCTCGCTGATCTTCGCTTTTTCTTCGGTTCCCGCCTGTAAAATACCCACATGACTGTCTTTTTCCGCAGAAGCCCTGAAAAACAGATAAAACCCTTCGGGCGGCTCCTTTGATATATCGATCATACTGCAGATCCTCGCGCCGTTTTCGCTCCCGTTTTTCCACACCTGATGAAAACTGCTGCTGTATGACAATAAACTATCTGTATCACGCTCCGAAGTATCGATATCTCCGCATTTCCATTCCTCTGCGATCTCCTTCGCCGCTTCCCGAAAGATATCCCTCAGTTCTTCTGACTCATAGTAAAAATCGGCATTATAATAGACCCAGTCTTTATCTTCCCCATCTTTCCAGCCGTTCTCACGCGCCAGTTTTTCCCCCTCTTTATCGCAGGCAAGATTTGCCGCAACAGAATTCGCCATGCGGAATATCTCGTATGTATCCAGAATGATCTGCCTGTTATGTTCCGGATCTGTTCCTGTCGTCCTACGCTCCTGCGCCATTGTGACTCTCATATCCTTACAGCGATCCTTAAAAAACTTTTTCAGATCTTCCTTTGTCACAGAATCGCCGAGATAATAATCTTTCAGTTTTTGCTCTATTCTTTTCTGCTCCTGCTGCCCATAGGCTGTTCCGTAGCAGTGCTTCGGCATAGGTTTTGTGGGTTTTCTGAAATCTTCGTAATTTTCGCTTGTGATAGGCGTCTTTTTTACATTTGTAAATTCGACCGCGTCTTTCAGATACTCTTCCAGATCAGCTCTTGTTTTGAATCTATTACTAAACTCACTTGTTCTGGCTCGAAATGCCGCATTTCTTTCATCTGATGCGCCGACGATACTCACTTCTCCTGTTATACAATTGAAATGAATAGCTCCTATATGATCATTCAAATCTATATTCAAACCTGTGCTCATACTTAATCTCCCGCTCTCCTTCCTCTTTCTTATTCGCCTCTGCCACACCCTTCAGCGGATCATCTTCTGCATGCTGTGTCCTGACATCCCGCACATTCCGTTGAATATTATTTGCAATTCCGTTTGCATGGTATAGCTTTATTTTATATATCGTCATGTGAACTTTTATTCTAAATGGAAATTATCAAAAAATATCTTTTCCGAGTTTCCCTCCTCCGAGAAAAAGAACTTTACGGCACAGTGTAAATCCTGTACCGAATAGCCGCAAAAACAATCAGCAGCCACTTTATTCCCACAAAAGCGGCTGCTGATCCTGTCATATAAACAATTTTACCTCACATAACTTCCTGCTGCATCGGTTCTCCCTGTAGTACGTCCTTTTCCTCTTTCTCCGTTTCCTCCGGAATCCTGTCCATGCCATTTCGCTCGTCGATCAGCCTCTCGACTTCTTTCGCAAGTTCCTCGGACGTTTTATCAATACTGCTCTTCCCCGCTTCTCCAAGCGCAGCATCTGATGCCGCCTGCATCATACCGTCTTTCGTCTGCTGCATGCTCCGCAGCGGATCGTCCGCGATATGCTGCAATCTGGCATCCCGCATATCCCGCAGGACCTGCGTACCAAAACTTCCGTAAATATAAGCGTCTTCGAGTTTTATTTTCACCTCGTTCCGGAAACTCTCCATCGCCTCTTCCAGCTCCCCGATCGTGAAAGATTCATCCCGGACAGCAACTTTAAGCGCTTTGCTTTTTTTCAGCAGGTTTTGGGCAATGCCGTCCGCTTTGGAAAGGAAGTAGTGTCCGCCATCGCTGACCACATCTGACAACTCTTCCACGCCTCTTTCATGGTTCAGGGAAGATCTCATAAGCCCCGCTGCCGAATTATGTATCGCATCACTTGCCGAATTATCCGTGTCTGATGCATTGCTGTCCTCATTTTCCACGCCGTTGTTTTTCTGTTCCTCCTCAGCCTTCTCCGCTTCTTCCACCGTCTTGAGCAGCGTTACCAGATCCCGGTTATTTTCATTGATCTCTTCCTGATGCC
>JAETSN010000108.1 GCA_021769625.1 [Clostridium] symbiosum
ATACGGCACTTTGTAGGTTTCTTTCTGGCGGCTTAAGAATGACTTGATTTCCTCAATACTCTTGGCGTTGGCTGTGGCAATCATCTCCGACATCTCGATAATCCAATGCCCTTGCAGCTTGCGGTACACATTTTCATCGTCCAGCTTTTTCAAATCGTCTGAAAACCATTCGTCCCTGCCTGCCAGCAGCCGGAAAAAGGTAGATTTCCCGGCTCCCTGACCACCAACCAGACAGAGCATGACCTCAAACTTGCTCCCCGGTCTGAATACCCGCCGGATGGCTCCCATCAGGAACAGTTTCAAGGCTTCATAGGTGTATTCGTCCGTATCGGCTCCCAGAAAGTGATGCAGGGCGTAACGGATGCGCTCTGTGCCGTCCCATTGCAGGCTGTTCAGGTAATCCCTGACTGGATGGTAGCGGTTTTCATTGGCAACAATCTTGATGGCGCTCTGCACCTTTTTCTCGCTGGTAAGCCCGTAATTTTCTTCCAGATACAAAAGCAGGTAGTTCATGTCCATGTCGGTCAGCGTGGTACTGGTGCGCTCCCAGCCCAGCGGCTTCACAATGTCAATCTGCTCCGTCAAAAGGTTCAGGCGCAGCGCCCCGCGAAACAGAGGGTCACGCTGGAACACCGTCAGGCAGTTTCGGATGCTGTTCTTCACGCCGCCTTTCTGCGTCCCCTCTAACGTCTCCCGGATTTCTGCCGGTGTCTGCGCTGGCTCTATTGTATCCATCGTCCTTTTGACCGCTTCCTGCGTTTCCGGCGGCAAGCTCTGAAATTCGCTGTTCAAGCCGCAGCACCTCCTTTCCCTGTGCGGCGATCAATGCCGCTTTTTCTTCTATTTCTCCGTATAACAAAATATCCAAAAGGTATTCTGTGTAGCTTATCCTCTGCAACGCTTCCACAAAAAGAGGATGCCAGATGGCATCCTGCGGCTGTGGGGCGTATGCTGTTTTCCAATGCTCCAACAGGCGCAGATAATCGCATAGCACCCGGAAACAATACCGTTCCGTTTCCTGAAATCTCTGCTCCGCTGATTTTTGTCGGGGCTGTGACCTGTTGTGACGCTTCCTATCTGGCGGCGCATTGCCGGATTTCTCATAGGAAACGCCGAAGTCCTCCGCAAGCCTGACCGCAGCTTCCCGTTTCCCCAATCCATGCAGCAAAGCGGCAAAGTCGATCACATCCCCGGAAGCCCCGCAGCCGAAGCAGTAAAAGCGGCTGTCCACTTTCATGCTGGGCGTGCGGTCATTGTGGAATGGACAGCAGACCATGCCGTTTCTCCCCACCCGGATTCCATAGAATGAAGCAGCCTGCCGGGTGGTAACAGACTGTTTCACCGCTTCAAATACATTCAAATGCTCCCTCCATAAAAATACTGGTAGCGGTAAAGCTGCCGGTTATATCATAGCTCCATCTCATGTTTCTTTCTCTGTACTGCCTGTGGCTGCTCCCTCCGGCGCAGTGCGGTATCTACGGCGTTCTGCACCTGCCGTAGCCGTATGACTTCCTCCCGGAGTGGCTTGTGCTGCGGAGACAGTTCGGCATACTCTGTTTTTAACTGTGCGTATTCCTGTTTCCATGCTTTCAGGGCAATGGGTTTTCCGTCCAGTTTTTCTTTCAAAATACGGCGGGCGGCATAAAACAGCCGTAACTCCGCATCGTGGGATGTTTCAAATTTCTCCCTCTGTTTCTTAAACTTGATATTGTTCAATTCCGTATGAACAGGTTTTAGCCGCTGGTAATTCTCGCCCTCCCGTATCAATTCCTGCAATTCCTTTATCTGGGCAGATTTCTTTTTCATGGAGTCGCTTAACGCTTCAAATTCTTCGTTGACAGAGGAAAGACGCTCCTGCAAATCCTCTAATGTGAGCAGCTTGTTTTCCGTCAGATAATTGACGGCTTCGGCAAACTGCTTTAAGTTTCCGGTTCTGGCTTTATTGCTCCATGCCCCTGCGTTGCGCTGGTTGTAATAAGCGATCAACAGGTCGGCAAGGCTCGGTGTCTGCGGTTTGGAAAGTTCTTCTTTTACCTCTGCCATCCAGACAAACAGGGCTTTGATCTTCTTCCTCACATCCTGCATGAGCCGGTTGGTGGCTTTAATCCAGCGGTTCAGTTCCCCTTTCTCGGTGCGGATGCCCTTTGCTTCCATCTGCCGGACATTAGCTCCCTCGTGGACAGTAGGTATCAGGTCAAGCCCCTGCCGCACATAGGAACGGTGGTCGATACGCACATCCAGCCCTTTTTCCTCAAATTTTGTATTAACGGCAGCCGCCCACTGCTCCCGCCAGTGTTCCAGCGTTTCCGGCTCATGCCAGTCTGTTGTATGGACAGCGTTAAACATATAATCGCCGTTTTTATCCCGGATTCGGTTTCCATCTTCATCAAGAAGATATTCCCGACGCTGTTTTTGTCCCCATGTGCCATCCGGGTTCAAAGGCCGCATGGTTGTCATCACATGAAAATGCGGGTTAGGGATGCCGCCGTCCTCTTTCTCCGGGCTGTGAAAAGCAAGGTCGGCAATCATGCCTTTTGTCACAAACTGCTCCTGTACGAACTTCCTCGCCAGCTCCATGTTTTCTTCCAGCGTCAATTCATTCTGCATGGCAATATCAAAGGAATAGGCAAGCTGTGCTTTTGGATGTTTCTCGCAGTTCTCCACAGCATTCCAGAGGGTCGCCCGGTCAAGATATATTTCCGGCGCATGGGGCGGCAGCATGATTTCCGAAGCGATCACGCCGCCCTTTTTGGTGTAGTCGCTGACTTCTCCATAGTAGCTGCTGTAAAGACGCTCCCCGGCTCGATAGGCTGCGCTGGCAATGGCGCTCTGACCGGCGCTGCGCTTGATCTGTGCGATTGAAAAATGATAAAGTGCTATCCTTAGTCACCGCCTTTCTCCTGCCCGGAAATACGGGCGTGGTTCTCTGTGGCAGACCGGATGAAATGCTCCGCCTGCGGCAGATTCAAAATGCTTTCCATGAGGGAATAAAATTCCGCTTCGGATAGCTCCTTTGTCTGTGGTGCAATGCTCTCAATAGCTGCCCCACGGGTAATCAGCCGGTGCGTCCTCTGTTTCCGGGAACCGCTTTCCAGATACGCCTGCCGGTTTTTCAAACGCTGCATTTTCCGTTTTTCCTGTTCCAGCAGGACAGTGGTTTTTTCATATTCCTGCTTCAACTGTTCCAAAGATTTTTCCATGTTCTCACATCCTTTGCTGATAAGATAAAGAAAGACCATCCGCAGACAGTCCGTGTGTCAGTGCTTCTATAAAACCCGATGAAAAGGGAAAACCGCAGAGCGGATTTCTCTTTGCGGCGGGTACACAGGGGATAGCCGCTTTAGCGGCGCAAGGGGGTGTAGCCACCTTGTCGGAGCGAAGCGAACGCAGACCTCGGATTGCTGATTTTATCAGCGGCAGAGGTAAGCTCCGCAGGACGCACGATACATGGTCTTTAGACTATGTATAGAAGTGCGCCCTTAGTTCCTAAGGGATTTTGCCGTTTCCGGCAGTCTTGTCCTTTTTCTTGGAACGCTTGGAAAGATACTTCGGGCAGTCAACCACAACCGCCCGGAAGCTCTGTTTACATTCGTGCTGGCATTTCCGGCACAGTTCGTTGTAAGTGATACGGCTGCGGTCATTTAAGAAGAAAGACCATTCCAACCGCCGCTTGTTACTCATTCTTGCCATAACCGGCTCCTTTCTCCGTTTCTATCTGATGTACGCAGATAGGCTGTTTTGATGTAGCGTCTCGGTATCATTTTTAAGTTTTTTTCCCTCTGTATGCCCCTTTGGAAAGTGCGGCAGTATTGCAAGTCAGGGAATGATACCTCACGCTTATTTGTCGCTTCCCGGTACGGTTTCGGAGCCTTTTGCCATCCATTCAAAGAAAGCAATTTTGCTGACCTTGATAAGTCTGCCCCTGCGGAACGCTGGAAAGCCGGGTGTGTGTACCAGCTCATAGGCGCTCGCTCTTGAAATTCCCATAATCCGCTGAATGTCCGCCACATCCAGAACCAGCGGTAAATCCTCGTAGCTGTTCAATCTCTTTTTATCGTTCATTCTGTTCCTCCCATAAATCAAATAGGTTAAAATGCTTCCTG
>JAETSN010000109.1 GCA_021769625.1 [Clostridium] symbiosum
GGAAAAAGACAGTCATCACCCTGACCTCTTTAGGACTGACGGGTGTATTTCTGGTGACGGCCGCTACGGTGCTGAACTCCATCAGTCCCGAAAAGATGGCGATGGAAGCCATGGGGGATCACTGTAACTACGAGGTCAGCTGGATGGATTCGGGAGGGGCGGAAGGACTGCCTGATATTGCGCGGGAGAATCCGCTGACAGAAGAACTTCGTCAAGAGCTGCTTGCCCTGGATGGAGTGGAATCCATCACCAGCCATGAAGTGACATCCGCAACGGTGAAATTCCCCCAGGAAAGTGTTGCACTAAAATTCCCGGTGTTTGACAGAGAGCAGATGGAACAATGGCTGCCGGAGGAAAATCTGGAACAGGGCAGTGCGGATTATGAGGAGCTTGCCGCAAACAACGGTGTGGTCGTGACGGACGCGGAAGATCACCTTTTAAGTATGTTTTATGGCTATACGCCTGCGATCGGGGATGTGCTGACCTTTGAATCCATGGACGGCAAGACCATAGAAGTAACAGTCATGGGAATTGCGAAGCCGTCAGTGACATCAGGAACCGGCGCATGGGGGTTGTTTACCCTTACAGAAGAACTGGCCGACCAGCTCTACCCGGATATTGAAAACAGAGAGGCTGTCTGGAATGTCCATACATCGGAGGACTCTGATGCGCTCAGGGCGTCTATTTTCAGCCTGCTGGAAAATCCGGTGCTGACGGTATTTTCCAGGGCAGACCATGCGGCATCCCTGGAATCGCAGTTAAAGACAATGACCCGCGGTGTTTATCTGCTGCTGGCGTTCCTGTTTGTGTTCTCCATGGTAAATCTGGTCAACACCCTGATGACCAATCTGCTGGCAAGGCAGCAGGAGATTGGGATTTTGCAGTCTGTGGGCATGACAGGAAAGCAGGTTTCCCGTATGCTGATTGCAGAATGCCTGTGGTATGCAGGGGTTACGGTGTTACTGTCGGTTGGTATCGGCGGAACCCTAGGCTGGATTTTGGACTATGTGATCAGCAGTTTTAATATTTTCGGGGAACTGTCTTATCAGTTCCCGTTGATGGAAACGGTTGTTTTTGTTCTGGCACTTTTGGTTGTGACCGGAATCTTCTCTGTGGTTGCTGTCCGTTATTCCAAACGGCTTTCCCTTGTGGATCGGATTAAGACCATGGAATAACCAGAGGCGGCGGCTTCCGAGGCGGAAAGCCGCCGCTTTGCTGACAGCAGAAATATAAGACTTAAAGGAGATGATCAAAATGACAGTACCATTTGAGAATGATACAGGAAATATTGTCAGGAAACTGGCAAGAAAAAGTTTGAAAAGTGAGAAGCGCCGGAATCTGATGGTGGTGATCGCCGTTGCGCTGGCATCCTGTCTGATCTGTTTTTCGATTGTGATGGCTTTGTCTACCCGGCAGATAGAGAAAAATCATGTGGAGGATACCTATGAGGCAGTCTATACCAGGATTACCGAGGAAGATGTGTCCACCCTGAAGGGGCTGGATGACTTCTCAAGGGTAGGAGAGTATTATATGCTGGCTGTGGAACCTGCGGAGCAGGGATACAACGCCTCCTATATTTATTGTGATGAGGAAACGATGTATATTGCCCGTGACCAGATGAAGCTTTTGGAAGGCCGCCTGCCCCAAAAGGAGGATGAGGTAGCGGTCAGCCGTTATTTCCTTTCCGAATATGGTGCAGACGCCGGGATTGGCGAAAAGGTTATGCTAAGCAGCGAGAGCTTTCACGGAGAATATACGGTGACTGGCATTATGGAAGGCTATAAGGAAAAAGAGGTAAATGGATCTTCCATCCTTCTTTCCAAAGAAGCTTTGATAGGATGGAGCGGCTATGACCCCGCTGATTATCGCGCTTATGTGCATTTTAAGAATGAGCAGCAGATGGATGAAACCGAGCTGACTGCCCGCAGCCGGGAGATTGCCAAGGAATATCAGCTGGAAATGCCGGTCATGAACCTCAGCTATATGAAATTCTATAAGCAGCCTGTGAATGTCAGTATGCTGGCGCTGGTTGCCGGTATCGCAGTTTTAGTCATCATCGGAGGATATGTGGTGATTCAAAGTATCTTCCGAATTTCGATCAATGACAAAATCCAAAGCTATGGACAGCTGCGGACCATCGGCACAACGCCAAAGCAGATCCGCCGTATTGTCAAAAAAGAAGGCCGTTTCTTAGGATGGGCTGGAATTGGAATCGGTATTTTGATGGGATGTGCAGCCGGGTTTGCCCTGTTTTCCCGTGGGTTTTATCTGCCGTTTTATGCAGCTGCGATTGTTTTGACGGCACTGCTTGGATGGTTTATGGTATCCATTGCCATCCGCAGACCGGTAAAGATTGCCGCAGGTATTTCCCCGATTGAAGCAGTCCGCTTTACCGGCAGTCAGAGCGGAAAGACGCGCACACATAAGAAGAATATGCGCTTAAATCCCCTCTCCATGGGAATTGCAAATTTCAGGCGTGACCGCAAAAAGACGATCAGCATCGTGGCTTCCCTGAGCCTGGGCGGCGTGATCCTTTTGGTAACGGCATCGATTCTTTTGGTCCGCTCGCCGGAGCGGATCGCAAGACAGTTTTTCCCGGATGGGGATTATAAAATCTATATCCAATCCGAAAAATCAGAATATGAGGTGATGTCGGAAGGAAATCCGTTGAATGAAACGCTTCGGCAGGAAGTGCTGGCTGTAGACGGCGTAACCGATGTGATAGAAAATCGTCAGGCGGTTCATGTGCGGTTTGAAAATGCGGAAAGCTCCTCCGGCGGAATGTGCGATCTGTTGAGTGACCGGAACAGGGATCAAATGGAAGCGGCACTTGTGTCGGGGACATTGCCGCAGGACTCCCATAGCATTGCACTGGATAGGAACTATGCAGAAGATATGATCGGTGTAGATGTGGGATCGGTCATAGAACTTTCGATAGGGGATCAGGTGATTCCGGTAACGGTTTCCGGTCTGATTACGAATACGGAGCTTCAAAATGGCCATGGCGCTCTGGCATTGGACAATACCTGTATGGTTGCAGCAAAAGAGCTGTTTCAGGAAGCAATGCCGATGATCGATTGTTTTGATTATTCCTGGAGCATTGCCGGTGATCCTAAGAAGGCAGAGCAGATTGAAAACAGCCTCAATGCAATCATTTCTTCCAATCCGGATCTTGACTTGGATACCATTGGGATACACAAGGATTATGAGGAAATGGAAAACCGGGTCGTTTTTGGAGGGTTTCAGGCGCTGTCCTGGCTGGTATTCCTCTTTGGCGTGGTCAATCTCATCAACACCACCCTCTCTAATCAGCTGTCCAGAAAGAGGGAAAACAGCGTCTTTCGTGCCATCGGTCTGACCAGAAAACAGCTCTGCCAAATGACGATCTATGAGGGGATTTGCTATGCCTTTTCTGCTGCGCTGGCAACGCTGGCAGTCGGCCTCCCGATTGCAGTGATCGCTGCCCGGAAATTCAGTGAAATGACTTTCTTTGGAGTGATCATGCCATATTCCTTCCCCTTCCTGCAAATGGGGCTGTTCGTGCTGGTGCTGTTTGGTCTGGAAATTATCTTGTCCTTCTGGACAATGCGCAGGCAGAGAAATCAATCGCTTGTGGAAGAAATGCGAGCGATGGAATAAGCATATAGGATTGGCGGGGCGGCGTGTGCTGCCCCGCTTTTTAAGTTTGCTGTTATATTTTGGATCGTTATTGACTTCTATTACGGTTAGTGATATATTTATTACAGTAACCGTAATAAGGAGGCAGGTGTTATGCGAGACAATGCGAAAGGTGGTGCGCTCACAGAGGTGACCTTTTTTATTTTGCTCTCTCTTTATACCCCGAAACATGGATATGCTGTCATGCAATTTATTGAAGATAGTACAAAAGGGCGGCTTACGCTGGGGGCAGGTACTTTATATGGTGCGTTGAACTCATTGCAGGAAAAAGGCTGGATTGCACCTTTTGGAGATAGTGCGGGACGGAAAAAAGAATATCTCATTACAACGCAAGGAAAAGAAATTGCAGAAAAGGAACTTATAAGGCTCAATGA
>JAETSN010000031.1 GCA_021769625.1 [Clostridium] symbiosum
CCTCGATATGGTTTGAATTGTATGTGAAATCAATCTGTGTCTTATGGTAAATACCGCCGGAATATTTACCTGCTTTTTGCTCCTGTAAAATATCCAGCAGTGTTATCGGTTGCTCTTTCCGTTTGTTAGAACGTTCCGGCTTTTTGGCATTTTCCGGAATGTTCCATGTCTTGCCTGCAAGGAACGCACCATCCACACGTCCATGGGCGCAATAGTTTCTGACACTGCGCTCCGACACATTCCACTTTTTCGCTGTTTCAGTGACTGAAAGGTATCGCATCTGCTCTTCTCCGTTATAAACCAACGATTGCTCGCTGCGTGAGCAATCTTATGCTAATCAAAATATTGCCGATAATATAGTATACCATATTATCGGCAATATTTTCAATCGTTTTTATGTATTATCCTTGTGTTTTTGCCGTTTTCGGCATTTCCAAGACAGGGGCATCACTGCATCCTGAATTATTCACAAATCACCAATTATACTGTTGCTTCTATCAGCACTTTGTCTCCAGGCATGATCTCCTTCACGCCGACCTCTTTCTTTTGTCACAGCTCATTCCGCATCCATTTTAAAATATTGACCTTCCCAATGCGGAAGGTTCCGCCCAGGATATTCCCGGGTACATTGTCCGTCACAAATGACTTCCCCCTCTCCGCGATGCTCAATACCTTCGTGCTGCCGTTCATCTCCCGCGAAAACGGATGATCCAACTATTTCACCGCCTCAAACGCCGCATCCAGCGCCGCGATCAGGTCTTCCGCCTTCTCGATGCCGACGGAGAGGCGGATTGTGTTTTCTTTGATGCCCTGTTCTTCCAGTTCCTCCTTCGTGCACTGGCTGTGGGTGGTGGTGGCTGGGTGGATCACGAGGGATTTTACATCCGCCACATTTGCCAGCAGGGAGAAGATCGGCAGATTGTCGATAAACGTCTGCGCGGTCTTAGCATCGCCTTTGATCTCAAAAGTGAAGATGGAACCGCCTCCGTTCGGCAGATATTTTTTGTACAGATCATGGGTCGGCTCGCCGAAGAGGGACGGATGGTGTACTGCCTCCACCTGCGGATGCTTCGATAGATAGTCCACGATCTTCAGCGCGTTGCTGACATGGCGCTCCACCCGCAGGGATAAGGTCTCCAATCCCTGTAAAAACAGGAAAGCGTGGAACGGGGAAAGGGTTGCGCCGGTGTCCCTTAAGATGACCGCGCGGATATAGGTGACAAAAGCCGCCGGTCCCGCCGCATCGGTAAAGGATACGCCGTGGTAGCTGGGATTCGCCTCCGAGATCCAGGGATATTTCCCCGCCGCCTTCCAGTCAAAGTTTCCGCCGTCGATAATCACGCCGCCGATGGCAGTACCGTGCCCGCCGATGAATTTTGTGGCGGAATGTACCACGATATCCGCGCCGTACTCTATTGGGCGCACCAGATAGGGCGTCGCAAACGTGGAATCCACAACCAGCGGAATATTATGTTTATGCGCCACCTTCGCCAGCTCTTCCAGATCGGCCAGATTGGAATTGGGGTTGCCCAAAGTCTCCACAAAGATCGCTTTTGTATTTTCCCGGATCGCCGCCTCGAAAGAACCCTCCACATACGGGTCCACAAAAGTGGTCGTCACTTTGTTGTTCAGCGGAAAGGTGTGCGCCAGGTAATTGTAGGTGCCGCCGTAGATCGTTTTGGACGCCACGATATGCTCCCCCGCCTGCGCCAGCGCCTGAAAAGTATAACTCAGCGCCGCCGCGCCTGACGCCACCGCCAAAGCCGCCGCGCCGCCCTCCAGGGAAACGATGCGCCGCTCGAATACATCCTCCGTGGGGTTCGTCAGCCTTCCGTAAATATTCCCCGCGTCCTTTAAACCGAACCGGTCCGCCGCATGCTGTGCATCATGAAATACATAGGAAGTGGTCGCATAGATGGGCACCGCCCTTGCGTCCGTCACCGGATCTGCCTGCTCCTGCCCGATGTGCAACTGCCTCGTCTCAAATCCCCAGTTTTTAGAATCTCTGATATCTGCCATGTTTCATGTCCTCCGATCTGCCTTTTTGTTTTTCCGCCGGCTGTTCTTTTTGCCGTGCTTTATTCTTATATTCATACTAGCATAATAGGTTTATTCTGTCTAATACACAAAAAGGATATCTGGTTATAGGGCATTCCTATAGCAGGACATCTTCCTCCTACATGCCCTTTTTATCAGTTCCCCGGCAGGTAGAATGTACCCCAAGCGAATGCGCCCGTCTAATCTTTGAGGCAGCCAATCGGGACAACATATACTCCATCCTGTCTCCGGTAGGCATAATCATCTACACCGATAAGCACCATCAAAAAAGAAGATGCTTTCATGTTTGTCGTATCAATACCCATGAAAAGCGTCCTGTCCCGGTATGATGAATATGTTCATAAGAAGCCTGCACAGCAGACCCCGTCAGGATAAACTATCCGAACTCATCCCGATGGTCTACTTCAAACCGCACGGCATCCCATAATTTCGGCGCTATTTGCCATTCATCGATCAACCGCGGAATTTTCCCCTTCAAAAGCCTTCCCGGACTGATTTCCGCATTTGGGCAATTTACTTTTCGGCGTTTTGGCATATTTTTATTCGGCATTTTGGCTATTTTAAATATCGGCAATATTTTCAATTGCTTTTATATATTATCCTTGTATTTTTGCCGATTTTGGCATTTCCAAGACAAACCAGGAATTGATCAAAAAAGCAGGAAGCCGGAACTTTTTCCGTTCCGCTTCCCGCTTTCTCCTGCAACAATATCACGGTATCACCGAGAAATCAATGGAATCCGCTATCTTCTCCAGCGTCTCATCGCTTACATCGAAGGTATTTGTCCGAATATTGCCCATCACGTTGACTGTTATAAAGGATTTCTCCAGATCCGCTAAAATAAGCGCTTTCGAAGTGCCGTTGTTTGCCAGAAGCACGGTCACTCCGCACTTTGTCTTATAGGTCCATTGTCTGTACTCCTCTATATTGCCCACATTCAGGACAGTCGCGTCAAATGTGCCCTTCGCACAGCGGCCTATCTGGCAGTCCGACATAGAACCCGCGGCGATCGCATTGGCAGATACCTCAAAGGAGCCATCCGCATAATAGTATGATTCTTCATACTCCATCGCCGCCTCCTCTGACACGGCTCCCAAAAAATCTCCGACCCCCGTGCTCTCACACAGTCCGCTGTAATTTTCCGGCAGCTCGAACCCGGTCTTTTTTATCAGGCTGTATTTTCCGCAGATCTCGTCGACCTTGTCCGCCATCTCCTGCGTGTAACAGGTATACGCCTCATATTCTTCCCCGATCCCTGTATCGCCATCTCCTATGGAGGAAAGGATCTTTTCATCCTCATCGTAGGTTTTCAGAAATTCCTGATATTCTGCACAGGCATCACACTCAGGGCTTCCCGCCAGGCCCGCTGTTGAGATCATATCCACTTCCTTCAGGGAAATGCTCCCTGACTCCTCAAAGGGCACCGACGTATCCTGCACTTCCTCCTTTCCGATGCCCCCTATCTTCATGGCTTTTTCTGGAACATCCTCCGGTGGATCATCTTCTGTCTCCTCCAAAGATTCCGGCAATTCTGCCAAAACCTCCTCCTCCGTCCCCGGATCTTTTGTCCCCGGATCTTTTATCCCGAAATGCCATACCATAAAAACCGCCGCACCTGCTGCCAATAAAAGTACTGCCACACCCGCCGCCATACGAAATTTCATTTATGAATCATGTTTTTTCATGTTTTCCTCTCCTTTTCCATAGCCCTGCCGCATCGCCATACCGCCGGCATAGGCCCTGTCTCTTCTTAAAATCACCCGAAGGATTACGGTATCACTGAAAAATCAAACGTCTCCGCCAGTTTTTCCAGTTCCTCCTCCCCGATGCCGAAAGTTCCTCCCAGAATATCCCCGAGCACATTGACCGTCACAAAGGATTTCTCCCTCTCCGCGATGATCAGCGCTTTTGTGCTGCCGTTTGTCGCCAGCAGTACGGCCTCCCCGTTCTTTGTGGTATAGTTCCACTCTTTGTACTCCTTCAGCTCCCCGACATTCAGGCTCTTTCCCTGAAACGTGCCTTTCATCGCCCGCGAAAACTGATAGTCTGTCATGACAAAAGAAGAACCGCTGATCACCGCACTGCCGTCGAAGTCAAAGGACCCGTCCGCGTAAAACCAGCCGGCTATATACCCCGCCTTCGCATTCTCCGCATTGTCAACGAGAAAATGCCCGACTCCCGCGCCGCTGCACAGTTCCTCGTAATTCTCCGGCAGTTCAAAACCGGTCAGTTTCTGCAGGCCGTACTTCTCACAGATCTCGTCGATCTTATCCGCCATCTCCTGACTGTAGCACAGATACTCCCCGTATTCCTCCTCGAACCCCGTGGGTTCATTTCCCACTGCCGCAAGGATGCTCTCATCCTGATCGTAGCCTTTCAGAAATTCCTGCCACTCTGCATCAGCTTTATGTTCCGGGCTTTCCGCCACCCCGGCAAGGGATATCATATCCACCTCTTTCTTCGGAATATTTTCCTGCGCGATATCCCCCAGTTCTTCCACCGGCACGGACAGATCATGCACCTTTTCTTTGCCGGTTCCCATATCTTTCAGTCCGAAATAATAAACTGCATAAGCCGCCGTACCGATCAATAGGCACCCTGCCGCCGCCCCCGCCGCAAGGCGAAAGCCCAGTTTTGCACCCTGTTTTTTCATCCTTTTTGTTTTCTCCTTTTGGGCAAATTCCTTCTGCAGCGCCGCGCTGCGGATGTTCTTAAGCATCCTCTTCCTTGCCGCCTCATCCGGTCCCATTTTTTCATAAACTTCGTAAATCTCATCTCTCAACATAAAATGACCACCACCTAAACACCATCTCTTTGCAAAAGTTTTCTGGCTCTCGAGAGCCGGTTGCGCACCGTCGATGCCGGACAATGCAGCATTCCGGCGATCTCCGAAGCCTGATACCCCTCATAGTAGTGCAGATACACCACTTCTTTATATTTCGGCGGAAGCGACAAGATCAGTTCCGATATGCCCTCCGCCTCTGTCTGTCCGCCGTTTTCCGGTTTCAGGCAGGCGCTGATATACTGAAGCCTCCGCCTGAACCGTCTCAGCTCATCCTTGCATGTATTTGACGCTGTTACGATCAGCCACGCTTTTTCATGTTCTTCTGATATAAACTTTTTTTCACAGGAGATCAGCTTCAGAAAAGTCTCCTGCACCATATCTTCCGTATCTGCCGCATTTTTCATGAAAGAAAAACAGACGCGATAGACAGTGTCAACATGACGATTATAGATTTTCACAAATTCTTCATCCGTACGCAATGAAGAAACCATTGTCCATCACCACCTTTCACTACAGATACGATCCGTCCCGGCCAAGTGTCGCATAATTTTAAAAATTATTTTGGCACAGCCCGGTCCGAAAAAACGTAAGATTAATGCAAGGTTCCTGTAAGGCTGACGCAAGGTTTCGATGTTACCATACAGATATGCAAAAAACATCTCAAACCTGAAACGGAGGTTATACATGAACGACTGCATTATTGAAACCAAAAACCTGACCAAACAGTACGGCGCCCAGAAAAGCGTCTCCGGTCTGAACATTCATGTCAGAAAGGGCAGGATCTACGGCCTGCTGGGCAGAAACGGCGCTGGCAAGACCACCACCATGAAGATGCTACTGGGCCTGACCAAACCCACCTGCGGGGAGGTGATGATCTGGGGAAAGCCGCTTTCCGGAAACGAGAAAAAGCTCCTTCCCCGGATCGGTTCTCTGATCGAATCCCCCGGCTTTTATCCCAATCTCACGGCAACCGAAAATCTGCAGATCTTTGCTTCCCTGCGGGGTGTCCAGGGCCGCCACGCGATCCGCGACGCGCTGGAGCTGGTCTCCCTCCCCTATAAGGACAGGAAGCTGTTCTCCCAGTATTCCCTCGGCATGAAGCAGCGGCTCGCCATCGCCCTCGCGGTGATGCATGATCCGGAACTTCTGATCCTGGATGAGCCCATCAACGGCCTCGACCCCATCGGCATCGCCGAAGTGCGCTCTTTCATCCGGGAGCTGTGCGACACCAAAGGAAAGACCATCCTGATCTCCAGCCATATCCTGTCCGAGATTTCCCTGCTCGCCGATGACATCGGCATCATCGACAAGGGGCTCCTGCTGGAGGAGGAGACACTCGCCGAACTGGAGGCAAAAAGCAGCAGGCACATCCGCTTTACCGTCTCCGACACGGCTAAGGCGGCGCGGATACTGGAACACATTTTCCGCGAATACCATTTTACCGTGCTGGACGACCACCGTCTGCGGCTTTACAATATGGATCTGTCCGTGGGCAGGATCGTCACGGCATTCGTCCGGGAAGGGCTGGAGGTATCGGAAGCTGCGCTCTTCGAGGAAAGCCTGGAAAGTTATTTTAAGCGGGTGACAGGAGGTGAGGGCATTGCTTAAGCTGATCATAGCCGAATTTCGGAAATTGAAGCGGAAAAAACTGTTTCAGCTCGCCTTTCTCACCACCTTTATCATGCCCCTTTTTTACACGCTGCTGATAAAGAATATCGATCTGGACAGTATCATGAGCACCGTACAGGAGGAGAACGGCTTTTTGCTGCTGATCCCTTTTTCCGTCGTGATCGCCGCCAACCTGTTTTTTGAGGAACACGACCACGACACCCTGAAAAACCTGCTGTGCATCCCGGTCTCAAAGGGCCGTCTTGCCGCGGCAAAACTTTTTGTTGTCCTGCTCTTCGACCTTGCCTATGAGCTGACGGGATACGGGTTCTCCATCCTGCTCGCGCTTTTTCTGGATATTCCGCTCCTTCGTCCCGGAGAGCAGCTTTTTATCACATGCTGCTGCGGTGTTTTGCTCTGGGCGGCGGCGATGCCCTGCCTGCTCCTTGTGATCTGGTGCAACAGATCCTATATCATCTCCGTCATCATCGCCTTCGCCTACACGATCCTCGGCTATATCCTGCACTTAAGCGACGCCGTCCTGCGGGTGCCTCTGGGGCCAAACATCGCCACCTTCCTCCCGGTCCCGATCATCTTCCGGTGGCGCTATCAGTTCCACTCGATAGAAAATGCCGGCGCCGTCATGACAGAGTTTTATGAGGGTTTCAGCCCCTATTTTGTGTCAACCCCCGCCGTCTTTGCCATCCTGACAGCGGAAGCCGCTCTCTGTATGACACTGATGATAAAAATTTACGAAAAGCAGGGTGTATAGAGAGGTGCGCCGAAGTGACTTTACTCTTTAGTGCCGTCGCGCAGCGACTTTATCTGGAAAGTCGCAAAGGCGCACGAGAGGAACTTTCATGAGTGCCCTTTCGAATGAAAGTTTCTCTCACCAAGGGTGCGCCGAAGTGACTTTTCTCTTTAGTGCCGTCGCGCAGCGACTTTAATAGAAAGGAAATATACTATGTTTGCAATCATCAAGACTGAATTTCAGAAAATAAAAAGATACCACATCCTGCTGATCGGCCTGATCGGCATGTTCTGTTCGCCGCTCCTTCAGCTCTTTTCCCAGATGGTCATGAATGAAGAGCTGAGAAATCCCAACTTCCGTTTTGCATCGCTGATCGACGCGGTGATCTGGAGCAACACACAGATCTTTATGCCGGTCCTGTTTACGCTGACCGGCGGATATCTGATCAACCGGGAGTACACAGATGATACGCTGAAAAACATACTGACTGTCCCCATCTCCTTCCGGAAATTCCTCGCCGGGAAGCTCGCGGCCATCGGCATTTTATCCGTCCTTTTCGGGGTATACAGCCTGATCGTCACATGGATCGTCAGCGTTTTTGCACACCTCCCGAGTATCAACGCGGCGGATTTTCTGTACGGTCTGCTGCGGATGATCCCGCTCTCCGTCCTGATCTATGTCATCGTCCTTCCGATCATCGCTTTTGGCAGCCGGAAGCCGGGACTGTTCATGACGGGCTCCGTACTCTCCTTTATAGCGGGGTACTGTGTTCTGTTTTTCAAGCGGGGGCTGCTCAGGGATATCTATCCTTTTACGGCGGCTCTGACGCTCATCGGATTTGACACTTCCTCCTATACCGGCGCACCTGATAAAGGAAGCCTTCCGCTTGCCGTGCTCTCGCTGGGGTGCATGCTGTTTGTCAGCGTGATCCTCGTCTATACCGCCAAAGTGCCCGAGGCGGCAGGGAAACGGAAAACACCCAAAAAACATGCCGGCAGCCTTCGCCCGGCGCAGAGGGCACAGATGCGTCCCGGCGGGAGCTACATTATCAGTTAATATCTCAGTCAGCGGATAGGAACATAAAATACTTAAGGAGCCCTTTGAAAAACAGAGCCGGCGCAAGCGTGGCAACGTAGTATTTTATGTTCTTATCCGTGTCCGTTTCCTCTCTGTTCCTCTTCCTGCTTTTCTCTGTTTCATGGTCACAATTCATTCCGCATCCATTTTAAAACATTGACCTTCCTGATGCCGTCATAGTTCATTTCGCCGAAAATTTCATCCAGTGTAAGAAGATATTTCGGATAATTATCCCTGATCTGTCGGAGCGGTGAAAGTTCCCGCTCAAGCACTTTCTCATCCAAAGTTGTCTGCGCCACTTGATAGTAAGCCGGATGTCCTTCTTCCATAACGACAAAATCCACTTCGCCGTTTTTATCAAGCTGTCCCACATATATCTCGGTATAACGCCGGCGCAGTTCCAGATAAACCAGATTTTCAAGAATATGTCCCATATCCGAATCTTTCCCCCGGACCAGCATATTCCGCATACCGATATCACAGACATAGTATTTATTCATTGTCGCCAAAAACTGCCTGCCCTTAATATTGTATCTTCTCACCTCGTAAAACATCAGGCTGTCGGTCAGGCCGCGGATATAACGGTCCACGGTCTTCTGGTCTATTTTTTTTCTATGCGATATCATTGTATTGGCGATCGTGGTTGGAGATGTCCTGTTACCGATATTATGCAGCAAAAAGCGTGTAACCTCCTCCAGCATATTGACATCCGCAATCCTTAACCGTTTCACAATATCATTCAGCAGGATCGTGTGATAAATTCCCGCCATATACTCTTTTGCTTCCCGCTCCCCGTATCCATACTTCAAAACATACGGAAAGGAACCTGTCCGGATATATTTATCCAGCCTTTCAGCGGAGGACATCTTTCGTCCTTCCTCCGCCATACCATCACAGAACTCCCGAAAAGACAAAGGCATCATGGACAGCTCGACATATCTTCCGGTCAATAAAGTCGCCAGCTCCCCCGACATAAAATACGCATTGGAACCGGTGATATACACATCACAGTTTTCTTTTAAAAACAGACTGTCAACCGCCTTTTCAAAAGCATTCACATGCTGAACCTCATCCAGAAAAATATAGTTCATTTTATCCGGCATAAGGCGCTCTTTCACATAACAATAAAGAGTTTTATAATCCTGCAGATACTCAAATTCCAGATCCTCAAAATTGACCGCAGTGATCTGCTCCGGCAAAACACCGTTCGCCAGTAAATAGTCCTGATATATTTCAAAAAGCGTAGACTTGCCGCAGCGGCGTACACCGGAGACCACCTTAATGATCTGCCTGTCTCTCCATTTGATAAGCCAGTTCAGATAATCTGTTCGTTCTAATCGCTGCATATCATCCCTCCTTATCATGTAGTATACTCCGTTTTCACCAAAATATCAATGCGATAACGGATTTTATTCCGTTTTCATTCACTTTTTTCATATTTACGGATTTTATTCCGCCTCCGCAAAGGTATCCGCGATCACTCTCATCTCCTGTCCCCAGCCCTCTTCCGCCTCCGCCGGATAACAATACTCCACGCACCAGAGGACGTCCTCTGATTCATACAGCCGCGCCCTGTAACGGATTCCGTTTTCCTCTTTTGTCATCCCCTCTTCATCCGGTGCAAAGCCGTCATCTTCCAGTGTCTGTCCGATCGGATAACCGGCCTCAAAGCCCGCCACCCATATCCTGACATTTTCATTTGCCATCGCCTGCCAGGTATCCGCTTCCGCCTTCTGCCATTCACCCACGGGCAGATAAAGGGCATATTCCTTTCCTGTCAGGACGCCTCTTTCCACGACAAGCTCTGCCTCCTTCTGCTCCGCCATGCCCTCCTTCATGATCGTCAGCATCATCCTGTTTTCCGCCGTATTTTCCTCCCCGGAAATATCCCCGGACTGCGCATTGCGCGCCCAGTAGACATCTTCCCCGTGCCAGTCCATCAGAATGTATTCCGCGCCGCCGTTATTTTCATAGGCCAGCGTGAGGATCTCTCTTTCCGTGCTATGTTCCTCGTAGGGCGTTATCTCCACGCTTGCCCCGCCGTCTGCCGCCTCACACTGCCCGGTTCCGCCGACGCCGATGCCGATAAAATAGCTGAACTCTCCCGTTTCGGATATCTCCATTCCGTCCCCGGCGGACCGTCCCGTTCCCCAGAGCATGGGGTCTGTCCGGTCAAAGTCGATGATCCAGCTCCCCGCCATAGCGGCAATCCCGGCATCGACAACCGGTTCTTCCGTTTGAACCGGCGCTCCCTGCGGCTGCTCCCAAAACTCCCCGGCATTTTCCTCCGGTCCCGCCTGGCTTCCGGGCAGATCCCCCGCGCCGTCCTTCACCACAGAACATCCCACCAGCGTTCCCGCGCTTACCGTCAAAACCACAGCGCAGGTCAGCAGGAGAACGCCGTTTTTCTTTCCCGTCCTCTGCAGGATATTCCGAAACCGCTTCTTCATGATCCGCTTTCCGCCGTAAAATCCCGTCGACAGCGTGATGTTCTTACGGCATCCTCTATGGAGCGTGGACAAAAGCGTTTCCGTATATGCCTTTTTCGTGCCCTCATCCGCCCCCTTCGTCACCCGCTCATCGCAGGACAGCTCCATGTCCACCGCTGCTTCCTTCCGCATGATCCAGACAAGGGGATTAAACCAGTGCACACCGTTGGCAGCCACAAATAAAAGCTTCCAGTATATGTCCCCCCTCTTCCAGTGGACCAGTTCATGTTTCAGGATAAAAAACAGCTCTTCCCTGCTGTACTCCTCGTCCGGCAGAACCAGAACAGGCCGGAAAAATCCCAATACCATCGGGCTTGCCGCCTCGGAAAATTCTATGACGGGCAGGGTATGCCTGATATGCAGTTCCCGCTTTATCCTCAGATACTGCTGCAGAATGACTGCATTCTTCACATATCTCCCGTTCCTCACCACCTGCCCTTTATAATACAGATAGCTGATCAGATGCACGGCTATAAAAAGCAGGCATCCCGCCAGCCAGATCACAGCGCCGATATCCAGTATCGCAACGCTTTTAGCCGCCGTCGCCGCAAGGGGCGCCGTCATCCGCTCCGGTATATTCACAACGATCCTCCTCGGAGCAGGCGCTGCCGCTTCCGTATCTGCCCCGCCCTGCTTTTCCTCCGCCGTTATATGGTTTTTCCACTGTACCAGCATATCCGCAGCAGACCTTCCATCCGCCCCGCTGAAAGGGACAAGGAGCCTCGCCGCCAGAAAGATCCAGATCAGATACTTCCACTTGGAGGCATAGCGCCTGTCTAAAAGCGGGGAAACAGACAGCAGCATAACGACGATCAGGCTGACCGATACCGAGATTTCCAGAATCGTGAGAAACAGATCCGTCATCTTGCATCCTCCCCGGCGTCTTCCGCTTCCAGCTTATCCAGAAAAGCCCGCAGTTCCTCCACATCGGAACTTTTGATCGCTTTCGAGCTGTACAAGGAAGCGATCATATTCTGTATGGAGTTGTTGTACAATCTCTCCAGAAAACTTTTACTCGCCCCGGTCTTATATTCATCTTCCGGGATCAACCAGCTGTACAGGTTGCTCCCCGTAGAGCGGTCGCACTTCACAAACCCTTTATCCGCCAGCCGCGTCAGCGAAGTCATCAGCGTGGAGAGCTGCCACTTCCTGCGTCCGCTCAGTTCTTTCAATATGTAATTGGACGTAACGGGACTTTCGCTGTCCCAGATTACCTGCATGATCTCCAGTTCGGCTTCCCCCAATTTTTTTACGATATCCGTCATCCTTTCATCCTCCTGTTCTGATATATGCTGCTTATCGGTACCGCACAGGCTGCCTTTGTGCGGCACGACGGCATCTGTCCCGCTGCCCGCCTCCGGACCCTATGCCTTTACATTTCCAATCCGTAAAAATAAACCTTCCATCCGTTTTCCTGTTTTACCATCTCGAGGGTCAGATATAAAAATCCTTCTCCCATGTTCGCCCTGTCGCATGCCACGGATACCACCTGCGTATCTCCGATCTTAGAGTCTCCGATATCCTCCAGTCCCCTGACGGCTGTCATACCCGCAACTTCCGGTTCCGCATCCGGGTATATTTCTATATCCCCATCGTAGGAATCCGCCAAAAATTTCCGGAGTTCCTCCTGATCTCCGTCAAAATATGCCCGCGAAAAGTCAGCCGCAATACCGCCGATCTCCATCGCATCCTCCGACAGCGCCGACATCTGGCTGGAGTTCTGTGAATCCTCCTGATCCGTCTGCGGCTGCACATCTCCCGTTCCAACCTGAGCCTGATCCCGTTCTGCCAGGTCCTCCCCCTGCTGTGCCTCCCTCTCTTCTGCCCCTTGTGCCTGATTCCCCTGCACATCCGTACTTTCCGTACTCTCCGTCTGCGCAACCGTACATCCGGTCATCATGCCGAGCGTCAACGTCATGCAGACCGCCAGCATCAGAAGAAAAAGCCCCCTTTTTCGTCCCGATCGCCCTAAAATATTCTGAAACCGCTTCTTCATAATCCTGCTGCCTCCGTTAAACTGTGTCGTCAGTGCGTTCGTCTTTCCGCATCGCCTCTCAAGGGCGGACAGCAATGTCTCGGTATAGGCTTTCCGCCCCCTGCCGGAGAGTCCCTGAACCACCTGCTCATCACAGGAGAGTTCCATGTCAATGACCGCCGCTCTCTGCATCATCGCGATCACCGGATTGAACCAGTGGAGCGCCCTCGCCGACATAAAAAGAAATTTGAGGAAAGTATCGTGGCGTTTGATATGGATCAACTCATGCCGGAAGATAAAGAACAGTTCCTCCTCGCTGTATGCACCCTCCGGTATCGCCAGAAACGTCCTGAAAAAGCCGATGGCCATCGGACCTTCCGTGTTCCGGCACCAGATCACAGCGATCTTTCTTCTGATCTTCAATTCCTTTTTTAAGGCAAGGAACCGCCGCAGTACAGCCTCATCCGCCACGCGCCTGCTGTCCCTGACAAGTTTTCTTTTATAACGGCAGTAACTGCATATATGTACCAGCACGATACCGACAGACACTGCAAGCCAGATGACAGCCAGAGCGTCCAAAACGGAAAATCCCGGCACCTTCTGCGCCGCCCCCGCCGCCTGCGGCATGACCAACATGCCGTCCCCCGCGATATCCGCAACAGAAGCGGACGCAGACGCAGGGATACTTATCTCGATATTCCTCTCAGGCAGGCTGAAATTAACCGGAACAACCAATCGGACAGCCAGAGCGATCCATATATAATACCGCCATCTGGCCGCATACCGCCTATGGAAAAGCGGCGCGGATAAAAGCATGATCAACACGATCACACCCGTTGAAACAGAAACTTCCACAACAGACAACAGTATATTTTTCAACAGACTCATCCTTTACCTCCCGTTGTTATACGACTGTATAATTTATTATGCGCCCGTATAACAAGTTTGTCAAGCCCTTTCCGATTTTTTATTTTTGCCGCTTGACAAAACCGCACAGCCTTTATATAATGACTATTGCTTGCGCGGAGGGCAGATCATTCGCTGGAAATGATAGGCTGGATAAGGCAACAGACTGAAACGTCTGTACCTGTCCGGCCTTTTTTGTTTGTGTAAATACTCTCTCACCTGAAGATCTGCAGCCGCCGCAGGATCGACAAACAATTTCAGGAGGTTATTTGAGATGAATTTTCTGACAGACAGGATCAGGCCAATGTACTTTAAATATCTGTCCGCGGCTTTCGGCAGCGCGCTGATCTCTTCGATCTACGGCGTGGTCGACATGGCTATGGTGGGACAGTATCAGGGACCGGACGGCACCGCCGCTTTAGCCGTGGTCAGCCCTGTGTGGAACATCATATACAGCCTCGGGCTTCTCATGGGGATCGGGGGCTCCGTGCTGTTTTCCACATTGCGCGGCAGATCGCGGGAAAACTACAAAAAATCCAATGAATATTTTACCGCCGCCCTGATCGGCGTCAGCGCTCTCGCCGTCATCACTTGGATCACGGTGGTCTTTTTTGACGATGCCCTTTTACTGCTCTTTGGTGCGGAACAAACCCTGCTGCGGCTGGAAAAACCATCCGAGCTGTTCCCCATGCTGAAAAAGATCAGCGTGACCGGCTTCTCCACTTTCTTTATCGATGTGGCGATGGGATCCTGACCATGCTGTTCAACCGCCAGATCCTGAAATATCTGGGGACGGAAGCTCTGTCCGTCTACGGGATCATCATCAATATCAGCACCTTCGTCCAGTGCTGCGCCTACAGCATCGGGCAGGTGTCGCAGCCCATGATCTCAGCCAATTTCGGCGCCGGAAAACGGGAACGCATTGGGCAGATCCTGAAGTATGCTCTGGGGACAGCCGCCGTTTTCGGCATCATCTGGACCCTGCTCGCCGAATTTGCGCCGAACCTTTTTATACATATTTTTATGACGCCGACCAGGGGGATCCTCGCGATCGCGCCGGGCATCATCCGCAGCTACGGAATTTCCTTTATCCTGCTACCCTTTAATATCTTTTCCACCTACTATTTCCAGGCGGTGATGAAGCCCGCCGCCTCCTTTGTCGTCTCCGTCTCAAGGGGCGCTCTGATCAGCGGCATACTCATCTATCTTCTGCCCGCTGCCTTAGGCGCCGACGCGATCTGGTTTTCCATGCCGCTCACCGAACTGATCGTTGCGGTGTATGTCATGGCGATGATGATAAAATATACGGGACGCCTGAAAAAAACAGCGGCGTAACGCCGCCGTGCCCATCCCCGGGTCTTTTCATTCTCCCTGAAATATTGTATACTAAGAGAATCAAAGTATTTCAGGGAGGAGCGCCATGTGCAAGCGTCTGTCCATCTATTTTAAGGAAATGTACCCCATCCTGCCGCGGTTTGCCCTGGGGCTGATCATTTTCGGGGAAATCCATTTTATCATCCTGTTAAATGCCGGCGTCCGAAATTTCAGGCTCGGCATTCAGGAGCTGATCGGCGGTTTCACTGTGTTCAGCTTCCTCCTGTGGCTCAGGATCGCAGACGATTTCAAGGACTATGAACTGGACTGCAGGCTCTTTACCGAAAGGCCCCTTCCCTCAGGGCGGGTGCACAAAAAAGATCTCGCCATCTTTGTGTCCGTCCTGATCGCCGTCACTGTGCTGTTAAATCTGTTCTTCATGAACAATTTTGGCTTCTTCCTGTTTCTATATATCTACGGGACGCTGATGTCCCTGTGGTTCTTCAGCAAGAAAAAGATCCAGAAGAGCCTTCCTTTAGCGCTCATCACCCACAATCCGGTGCAGATGATCATGAACATCTACATCATCTCCTTCACCTGCTTTAAATATGAACTGCCGCTCTTTACCTTCGTCAATTTTCTCGCCGCGTGGACGCTCTATTTCCCCGCGCTGATCTGGGAGATCGCAAGGAAGATCCGCGCGCCGAAGGACGAGACGGAATACGTGACCTACTCCAAGCTCTTTGGTTACAAAAAGGCGACACGGTTCATCCTGATCATCACATGGGTGGATATCATCACCAATTTTCTGCTGGTGTGGAATTTAAATAAACTTACGGTGCTGGCGCTGTTTCTGGATGTATCATGGATGACGATAAAGTTTCTGCAGTTTATGAAAGATCCGACGAAGTTCAGGATCGTGGATAAGGTGGAGCGCTACACTTACATTCAGGAATCGCTGATGCTGCTGACGATCCCGGCCTATCTGATCTTCGGCGCCATTTAAGCTGCTTTGCCTCAAACCAGCTTTTGGTTGACTTGCGCATATTGGCGAATGCCGCGAGGATGAAGAAAACAGAATGCGATAACGGAGGATCATCTATGATCATCGACAAGGAAAACTGCAGGACAATCAATCTGGGCACAAAAGCCAAAAACCTGTTTCTGCTGGCGGAAGCCGGTTTTTCAGTGCCGCCTTTTTTCTGCGTCGACGAGACATTTTCGGGGGAGGAAGTCCTCACTTACCTGACGCGCCATTTCCCTGATACCGCCCTGTTTTCCGTCCGCTCCTGCGCTTCTCTGGAGGATTCCGCGGACCATTCCTTCGCGGGACAGTTCCGGACCTTTTTAAGGGTGCCGGGAGAAGAGATCTGCGCCCGCATCCGGGATGTGCTCTCGGATGCGCGGCACCCGGAACATATTTCCTACTGCCGGGTCCATCACATTGATCCCGCCTCCCTCCGGATGCATGTCATTGTACAGGAAATGATCGAGTCCGACCTCTCCGGCGTCCTTTTTACCGCCAATCCGCAGGGACTCTTGAACGAATCCGTCATTGTCTGCGGTGCCGGCACTGGCGATCTTGTCGTGGAGGATAAAACAGATACCACAGCCTACTATTACAACCTCACCGACCGGATCTTCTATTATGAACAGACCGGTTCCTCCCCGCTTTTGTCCAATGCGCAGGTGAGGGAACTGATCCGTCTGTCCCGGAAGATCAGGGAACAGATGAATGTAACGCCAAAAACCGCTCTGCAGCACCCGGTGCCCGACTTTCTTCCCCGCCGGATAAAAAAAAGCGCCCCCAGCAGACACGACGCCGGACAGGATGCCGGATATGGCACCGAATATGACATAGAGTTTGCAGTAAAAGACGACATCCTCTACGTCCTGCAGGCGCGCCCGATCACGTCCTTAAAATATGACGCCCCTGTCATTATTCTGGACAACAGCAATATTGTGGAGAGCTATCCCGGCATCACGCTGCCGCTGACCCAGAGTTTTATCCGGGAGGCCTACTATCAGGTATTCAAAAACCTGCTGCTCCATCTCACAGGAGAGCCGGACAGCGTCCAGAGGATCGACGGGACCTTGCGGCACATGGTGAATATGGCGAACGGACGCATCTACTACCGCATCAGCAACTGGTATGACGTGCTGCTCTTTCTGCCCTTTTGCAGCCGCCTGATCCCGATCTGGCAGGAGATGATGGGGGTAAAGGACAAGGCTGTCAGTTCCGGTATGCAGGGAAACATCCGCCGGAGCACCCGGTTTAAAGTGGCGCTCTCCTTTTTCCGGCTTCTGCGCACCTGTCCGAAGGAGATGGATAAACTGGATCTGTATTTTCAGGAGATCATCAAACGGTTCGATGCGCTGGATCTGGATACCGATAACAACCGCATCCTGCTCGAACACTACCGCTCCCTGCAGGATATGACCGTAAAGCGCTGGGACATGACCCTTGTCAACGATATGTACGGTTTTCTCTTCACCGGCCTGTTAAAAGCCCGGCTGAAGGCGAAGCATATCCCCGATCCGGAGCTTACGGCAAACCGCGCCATCTCCGGTATTCAGAAACTGGAGAGCATGCGCCCCATTGAGGCTCTCCAGAAGCTCGCCGCGCAGGCGAAGGAGGAAAATCTGCTCGCGGCGTTACAGGCGATCGACAGCAACGAGGCGTACTTTCAATATATTCGGAATGACAGCCTCTTTTCCCGAAACATGCAGGAGTATATCCAAAACTTCGGGGACAGGAATGTGGAAGAGCTGAAACTGGAGAGCAAAACCTTCCGCACCGATCCGGTACTGCTCATCAGATGTATCCTGCAGTATGCCGAAACGTCCTCTGGTCTTTCCGGGAATGTTTTCGCGCCTCCCCGCCTTACCGGCATCTCCGCTTTTTTTGCCAGGAGAGCCGCCGTCGGTATCCGCGGCAGGGAGAGATCCCGCCTGCACCGCGGCCGTCTTTACGGCATGATGCGCTCTCTCGCCCTGCGGATGGGGGAAAATCTCTGCAGGCAGGGCAGGATCGCGCAGACGGAGGATATCTTCTGGCTCTACCTTGAGGAGATCGAAGCCGCATCTTCCGATTCCGCGCTGAACCTGAAAGGCATCATCGCCGGGCGGAAGGAAGAATATGCGGGCCTTTCCGCCCTCCCCGCCTATTCCAGACTGGTCTTTTCCGGGAAAATAACGCATAAGCATCCGAAACCGGGTACGGGTACCGCCTGCCCATCGGGCATGTTTTCATCCGGCTCCACCTGCACGGGTACCGCCTGCTCTTCGGGCATTGCGGAAGGCGAAGTGTTGCTCGTAAAGGAGCCCTCCCCCCTGCTCGACACGAGAGGAAAGATCCTTGTCACAAAAATGACCGATCCCGGCTGGGTGTTCCTGATCGCGCCGGCAAAAGCCGTAGTCTCGGAAAAGGGCTCGTTGCTGTCCCACACGGCGATCATCTCCCGGGAACTGGGAAAACCTGCCGTCGTGGGCAT
Source organism: [Clostridium] symbiosum (assembly GCA_021769625.1). GTDB lineage: Bacteria > Bacillota > Clostridia > Lachnospirales > Lachnospiraceae > 1XD8-76. The sequence continues at coordinate 18,458 of JAETSN010000031.1, forward strand.
TGAGCATATCACGGAATATCTGAAGACAGGCGAGCGGATCCGGGTAGACGGAGATGCGGGGACTGTGACCGTTCTGTCAATATCCTGACCCCCGAACTTCCGTGGGCGGCGCAGAAATGATATTCGTACTTCCGTGGATAACGCAAAAATGACGCATATGTCATATATGTGTCAAACGATAAAGAACACACTATAAAGCATTCCGCAAAATATGTCATAAGCATTTATAAAATATACCATATAATATTTCATAGAACATTTTATACCAAGAAAGCGAGGCCATCATGAAAAGCATCAGCGAATATCTGGACGAGGATTACATAAAATGGGCGGACCGCCCCTATATCAGCACAAAGGAGAACGGCACCTGGCGCTCCCACACCTTCCGTGAGACCATCGACGATATCCGCTGCCTCTCCAAAGCCCTGCTGGCGAGAGGATTTGCAGACAAAAATCTGATGCTCTGTTCCGAAAATTCCCGGGAGTGGATACTTTTGTACTTTGCCGTCATGGGATATGTGGGCACCTGCGTGCCCGTGGACAAGGAATGGACCGCCTACGATCTTGGGAACACCCTATCTTCCGTCCCGGTCTCCGCGGTCTTCTATTCCCGCTCCCGGAGAGAAAGGTTTTTGCCTCTGCAGGAACAGTATCCCGATATCGCATGGTTTTGCATCGAGGATATCCTTCCCGATCTTATCCGGGAGGGACGCGTATCTTCCCTCGCCCTGTCCGGCAGGACGCAGACGGAGGAAACCGCCATGATCCTGTTCACCTCAGGCACCACGAATATCCCCAAAGCGATCCCCCTGACACAGGAAAACCTGTTTGCCAACTGGGAGACGCTGTATCTGCGCACGCCCATGACCGAGCGGGATATCTCCTTTGTCTTTCTGCCCTTCCACCATGTCTACACCGGCGTGGCAAATATCCTGTACACCGTCGTCTCCGGCATGCAGCTCTTTCTCTGCTCCGATCTGGCATGCATGATCCCGGAACTGATGGAAGTGCGCCCCACCGTCGTCTGCATGGTTCCGCTGTTCCTATACCGGATGTACGAAGCCGTGAACGACAAGCTTCTGGACGTGCTGCGGGACATCCGCTTCCTCTACTGCGGCGGCAGCTTCACGGACCCCGCGGTCAAGAAATACTTTATCGAGCAGGGCGTCTGCCTGCTGGAGGCATACGGCACCACGGAGACTTCCTCCGTCATCGCCCTCGCCCGCCCAGACGACCCTGATCTCGCCGCAAACGGCGTTGTTCTGGAAAATCTGAACGTGCAGATCCTTGACCCGGACGAAAACGGCGTGGGGGAGATCGTCGTCGCCGGAAAGAGTGTCTCCCACGGCTATCTGAACCGGAACGACCGCTACTCCGAGTTTGATCAGGACGGGTACCATACCGGGGATCTGGGCATCCTCTCCCCGGACGGGCATCTGTACCTGAAGGGCAGGAAAAAGCGTATGATACTGACCGCCAACGGCAAGAACGTCTATGTGGACGAGCTCGAAGCCCTGCTTCTGCAGCACCCGCAGATCAAAGCCGCCGTGGTCTTCGAGGAAAACCACCACCCCGCCGCCGCTATCACCGGCGATCTGACAGAGGATGAGATGCAGGCATATCTCGCCGAAATCAACGACCGGCTGCCCCGCTACAAACAGATCCGCAAATTTTATCTAAAACCCGATATTCCTGGAGGACGCATCAAATGAACTATAAAGTTTCTGCCTTTTCCGGACAGGACAAAGATCTTGTCCAAAAATTTCTGGACCTTCCCAAGCGGCTCTACACCAAAAAGGAGATCATGCAGCAGCCCGGCGAGGAGCGGGAGATCCTGGAAGGCACCCATGTTTTGAGCCACTACTTCACCGTTTTTCCGCTGCTTGTCCTGAACGGGCAGGATACCCCCATCAGCCGCGCGGTCCTCACCGTCTACCCCGATGACGAGGACGCTTTCCTCGGCTTTTTCGAGAGCGAAAACGATCAGGAAGCCGTCTCTTTGCTGATAAAAGAAGCGGAAAACATCGCAAAAGCCAACAACTGCACAAAGATCACCGGTCCCATCGACGCCTCCTTCTGGATCCGCTACCGGTTTAAGACAAACTGTTTCGACCATTCCTATACAGGGGAACCCTACAACAAAGACTACTACTGCGCCCTGTGGCAGAAGGCGGGTTTTGGGATCGCGGAGCGCTACTATTCCAACCATTACCGAAAAGTGAACGCCTCCGACCAGAACAGCCTGTTTTCCGACAGGCTTGCCCGAAAGCTCGCGGAAGGCTACCTGATCGAAAGCCCCTCCAAAGAGACTTTTGATCAGGCCCTCGTGGAAGTCTACGAACTCCTGATCGAGCTGTACCAAGGTTTCCCCGCCTACAAGCGCATCAGCAGGGAGGAATTTGTCTCCCTCTACAGCTACCTGAAACTGCTGATCCGGTATTCCATGGTGAAGATGGCTTACTATCAGGGGAAAGCCGTCGGTTTTTTCATCAGCATTCCCGATTACGGCAACGCTGTCTACGGCCATCTTACCCCGATGGATTACCTGCGCATCCTCCGGATCCATGCAAAGCCGGGATCCTACGTCATGCTCTATATGGGCGTCGACGCCTCCCACCACGGGCTCGGGAAAGCTATGGCGGAATCCATAAAGGAAGAGCTGCAGACAGCGGGCGTCCCCTCCGTCGGCGCGCTGATCCGCCACGGAAATATCAACAAGGACTATTTCCATGAATTGATCGATTATGAATATGAGTACGTGCTATTGCGAAAAGAACTGATCTGACTGCAGTGTCAGTCTGTATGGAGGACAGTATCCTTCCGCCTCGCTCTCATCTGCTCTGTTCCGCAAAAGTCTGTGAAGCAGTACAGCGGACACCAGATCCATCTATGTCCACGTCCTCAGCTCAGCATGCCCCCCAGCATGCCGCCTCCCGCGCACAGCAGGACGGTCGTCACGAAATCGGCGGAGAGCTGGGGAAACGAGCGGTTCACGATAACGGATACCGCAAACAGCACCACAAAATATAAGGCTCCCATCACCGCTCCCCAGAAAAATTTCCTCTTCCCTTTCTTTTTTCCGGTGACAAACCCGGCGAAAAAGGATGCGGCGATATAGATCAGTATTATGCACACATGCACGATCTTTTCAGACAGATGAAGCTTATAGAGCAGAAAAGCCAAAAGCAGCAAGAACCCGCCCGTCAGAATATAAGAAAATAATAAACACTTTAACGTAAATAATATCTGCGGCATATATTTTTTTGTGACAGACATATTACCTCCTCCGGGAATGCATCCCTGATTAAAACTTTGTAATATTTTCCTTAAAGAAATATATGCTTCTTGACAACACAGTATTCTATGAATAGAATATATCTTGTTCAGAGACAAGCAAATTCTTATCGTATGCCACGATGAGTGCTTGCACTCGTGAGCGGCATACGATATGAATTTATTTGGCGGATACGCCATAGAAAATGCGCAGCATTTTCCCGCTTGTCTTCTTTAATAAGTAAATTCTATCCCAAAAGAAAGGAACTCTCATGGATACCACCGGTGTCATACAACTTCTTATCATACTCGTTCTTCTGATTTTATCAGGATTTTTTTCTTCTGCGGAAACGGCGCTGACCTGCGCAAATAAAGTCCGTATGCGTTCTCTCGCTGAGGACGGCAATAAAAAGGCTTTCCGCGTCCAGACCATTTTGGAATCCTACAGCAAGATGCTCAGCACGATCCTGATCGGCAACAATATCGTCAATATCGGTGCTTCTTCCCTTGCCACCACTCTGACGATCCGCCTCTTCGGCAATCAGTTTGTGGGGATCTGCACCGGGCTTCTGACTTTTCTCGTGCTGATCTTCGGAGAGATCGTACCCAAGACCTGGGCCAGTTCCCATGCCGACAAGATCGCCCTTGCCTACAGCGGCGTTATCTGCGCCCTGATGGTCCTGCTGACGCCCGTTATCTGGGTCGTGGACAATATCGCCAATGGCATTATCAATATCTTTCACCTTGGGGCAAAGCCGGGGGAAGGCAGCATCACGGAGGATGAGCTGCGCACCTATGTGGACGTGAGCCATGAGGAAGGGGTGATCGAGTCCGAGGAGCGGGAATATATCCACAATGTATTTGATTTTTCCGACTCCACGGCATCAGAGATCATGATACCACGGATCGACATGGCCGCCATTTCCTCCGCCGCCGCTTACGAGGATATCTTTGCGCTGTTCAAAAAGACCATGTATACCAGAATCCCCGTCTACGAGGAGGAAAATCCCGACAACATCATCGGTTTTATCCATATGAAAGACTTTCTTTTGACGAAGGATTCCCCCCGTTTCAGGGTAAACAAGATACTGCGGAATGTCTACTATACCTATGAGCGCAAAAAAACGTCTGATTTACTGGTGGAGCTGCGTGAAAAAGCCACCAGCCTTGCCATCGTGCTGGACGAATACGGCTCCGCCGTCGGCATGATCACGATGGAAGACCTGCTGGAAGAGATCGTGGGCGAGATCCGGGATGAATACGATGCGGACGAGGCGGAACTGATCAAACAGATCGATGAGCGTACATATCTCATCGAAGCCGGTATGAAACTGGACGATGTGAACGATGCCCTGAACCTTTCTCTGGAATCCGAGGATTTCGATTCCCTCGGCGGCATTATGATCGACAAGCTGGACCGCCTGCCGAAGAATAACGAGATCGTCGCTCTCGACGACGGCTCCACGCTGCAGGCGAGGGGCATCTCCCAGAACCGTATCCGGAAGGTGCTGATGAAACTGCCCCTTGTGCCCGAGGAGGATGCGGAAGCGGAGGATTGATCTTAAACCTCCGCTTCTTTTTACATTTTTTCCGACGAACTTTTCTCTTTTTCATACATTTTTTCATATGAACTTTTATCATTTCCTTACACTTTTTCAGATGAACTTCTCTCTTATTCCCCCATTTTTTAAACAAACTTTTCACTATAATGCTCAAACTTTTTAAAATCCTCGCACATTCCCCCCGCCTGATCCGTTATACTTTATGTCAGCGCAAAAACGGACGCGGTGATATAATGACAAGAAGAAAAGGGAGCGCCAGACATGTCCATGGATATCGAAAAGCAGTATGACCGGATCTACCGCTACTGCTATTTCAAACTGAAAAACCGGGAGGCCGCCGAGGATATCACGCAGGAAGCGTTCCTGCGCTATTTAGAGCGCTACCGTTTCGCCTCCCCGGAAACGGCGCTGAAGTATTTATACACGATCGCAAAAAATCTCTGCATCGATGAATACCGAAAGCCCACCGCCGTGCCTTTGCCGGAAGATATCCCGGAGCCCTCCGGGGAGGATGACCGGCTCACAAACCTTGCGCTTTATCAGGCGCTGCGGGAAATGCCGTCCGAGCTGCAGGAGTTGTTACTGCTCCGGTATGTCAACGAAGTACCCGTCTCCGTGATCGCCGCGCTCTGCGGCATCTCCCGGTTTGCCCTGCGGCGCAGGCTCCTTGTGGCAACTGATCTATTGAGAAAAAAACTCAGAGAGGAGGACTTTTCATGAACCACACATTGCAGGAAGAACTGAAAAAAATATACGAAGCCCCCGCGCCTTTGCGCAAAGCGGAATTTCTCCGCTCCGTACAGCCGTCTTCCTTTCACCGGCTTGATCTCTTTCTCGTGCAGATCAGATATATCCGCAGACGGATCTGGATCGTCTCCGCCCTCGCCTTTCTCGTTTCGCTCTTCGGCAGCCTTGTCCTCTCTGCCGACATGCTCTGGATGATCTCCGCTTTCATGCCGCTGCTCGCCCTTATGACAGTGGCGGAAACCGGACGTTCCGAATACTATGAGATGGCGGAACTGGAGATGGCGGCGCGGTTTTCCCTAAAAAGCGTCATCCTGACCCGTCTCGCCATACTGGGGCTCTGCGATCTGCTGCTGTTTAGCCTGCTGCTCCCGATCAGCCTTTTAAACAGCCTTGTGCCTCCCCCGCAGGCAGGCTTTTATATCCTGACCCCCTTTTTGCTGACAACCTTTCTCTGTCTGTACATTGTCCGCAGGCGGCGGGAAAAGGACGGCATTTATCTGTGTGCGGGCATCTCCGTCTGCATCAGCCTCTTCCTTTTCCCGCTCAGGCTCACGGTCCCCCGGCTGTACAAGGAAAGCTCTCTCTTCCTCTGGATCTTTGCCTCCGCCTTCCTTTTCGCCGGCGTTGTCAGACAATATCAAAATCTTATCGCACAGGAGGAACTGACATGGAACTTTTCATAGACCGTGTATCCAAACAATATAAAAACCGCATCGCCGTGGACCGGATCTCTCTGAAACTTGGCAGGGGCGTCCATGGCCTGCTCGGCGAGAACGGCGCCGGCAAGACCACGCTGATGCGGATGATCTGCGGTATCTTAAGACCTGACAGCGGCACCATCACCTTTGACAATACGGATGTCAGCGAAGAAGCCTACCGCCAGATCCTCGGCTATCTGCCGCAGGACTTCGGCTATTATCCGGAGTTTTCCGCAACGGACTTTTTGCTCTATCTCGCCGCCCTAAAGGGCATTCCGAAAAAAACCGCCGGACGAAAGGCTGCGGAACTTTTGGAACTTGTCTCCCTCTCCGAGATGGCGCGAAAAAAGATCAAAACCTTTTCCGGCGGCATGAAACAGAGGCTCGGCATCGCGCAGGCGCTGTTGAACGATCCGAAGCTCCTGATCCTGGATGAACCCACCGCAGGGCTGGATCCCAAAGAGCGGGTGCGCTTCCGGGATCTGATCGGACAGCTCGGAAAGGAGAGCATCGTCCTGTTATCCACCCATATCGTCTCGGATATCGAGCATATCGCGGACCAGGTGCTGATGATGAAGGACGGGCAGCTCATCTATCAGGGAAAATGGGACGGCGCCCGGGGAGATCTGGAAGCATTTTATCTGAAACAGTTCACAAAAACTCAGGACACAGACAAGCAGGAGGCATATTATGGAACAGTTTAAAACACTTTACCGCTACGAGCTGAAAAAAATCACCGGAAAGAAGCTCTTCAAGATCTCTCTGGCGCTTTTTCTCCTCCTTGCCGCGGTCCTCGTCGTCATACAGCTTACCGGAAAATCCTATGTGGATGGGGTGGTCGTTGACACCCATTATCATATGTTTTTAGTGGACCGGGAATACGAGAGGGCGCTCTCCGGCAGGGCGATCGATCAGTCCCTGTTGGATGAGACCATTGCCGCTTACCGGACAATCCCGGATCCCGAAGACCGGTATACCCTGACAAAAGAATACCAGACAAACGCCCGCCCCTACTCCGCCATCTATCAGTTGATATCCCGCTGGACCGACACGCCTTTGCTGGAGGACGTGCTGCGTCTGGATGTCAGCGAAAGCTCTTTTTACGAGGCAAGGTCTGCCCTTCTGAAAAAGGAATGGCCGTTTATCGCTATCTGCCTCTCCGGTGTGTTCGCGGAGGAACATGCGAGACGGACAGACCAGCTCTCGCTCTCCGCTGTCAACGGGAAAACAACCCTCTATCTGGCAAAGATCCTGGCAGGCATTACAGTCTCCGTCTGCAGCTGCACTCTCATAGTGCTCACCGCGTTCCTGTTCTCTCTGGGGATCTTCGGCACCGACGGATTCGGCATGCCGGTGCAAGCCACCCTTTATGCTTTCTCCTACCCGATGAGCATCGGGGAGAGCTGCCTTATCACGGGAGTTATGGCATTATTCGTCTCCGCCCTGATGAGCGTTTTTGTCATGCTTCTCTCGGAAGTTCTGCACAACAGCACCGCAGCGCTGTCCGTCTGCACCGGATTTATTATCTTAGCGTCCATGGTGTCCATACCGCCCGGATACCGTGTCCTCTCGCAGATCTGGGACTGGCTCCCGTTCTCCTTTCTGGAGAGGATGCATGTCTTTGATGTGCGGACGATCCCCGTGTTCGGACACTGTCTGGTCTCCTGGCAGATCGTCCCGTTGCTCTATCTGCTTCTCTCCGCCGGGATCGCATCTCTCGGATGGCGTGTCTATCGGAGATATCAGGTATCCGGCAGGTGATATCTCCCTGTCACCTGCCTGGAGGAAAGATATTCTCCTGCAGTTTCGTTTCCCGCGCGTGATGCCGTAACTGTGCCCCATCAAATTTGCAGGATCGGTCATATAATCCGCTTCCGTCACACAGGTTGGCAGGTGATCGGCCGCCCCGCAGATGAGTCTCCCGTCGCGGCATCTCCGTTATTTCATGATAAACTATTTCGACGAATCCGGATTAACTGCAGCAAGTCATGATACAAATCATCTTTAACCTCTAAATCAATCATCAGCCATCTCTGGCCGTTCCCCTCCTGCGTCTGATGATATATATCTTGCAGTTCAACCGTACACTTTGGCAGCATTTCCTCAACAGATGCTTTTTCCTTTGCGCCCACAACAACCATAACCGTAAAATAATTTTCTCTCGGATATATGGTACACAATGCTCTTCCTGCTTTTTTAAATTTGACGTTCCATCCCTTTTCCAAACTGCATGAACTGTACTCTATTTTTTCACTGCATTGATAGATGTCTTTAATTTCTGAGCACAGCAGCATAAAAACCGGATTTCTGACATATTCTCCTATCTCCTCAAGGGTAGGGCAGATACTCTTATCTTGTAGATCAATCATTTTGATATGTCCTCCAAACTTCAAATGGGAATTTATCTTTTCTTATATACGATAATTTGCGGCTCCGTTCCATTACAGCCATATTCACACACTAGCAGATAATTATCATCTGCTACAATACCATAACATCTATCGCTGCCGGGAATCTCAATTTGGTTTCCCAAATATACACGATTATCTTCAAGTAATTTGACAGATTGGCCATTTGCCAATGTATATTCCAAATTAACGAAAAATCCATTCAGCAAATTGAGGTCTTTTACCTGCAGGCTTTGAATACCAAGCGCATTAAATTCCTCGATCAACATTTCTTTCTTTTTTTTAAGTCCTTCCAATCCTTCCCGCTTGACACACTCCGCTGCTACGCACGTTCCTCCGAAGGGATGTCCATCCGTTTTCACACAACCGCCGCAATCATTTTTTTTATTACACCCGCCGCAGCAATCAAGTCCACAAATTGATAACATGACTTTACCTCCTGTTTTTTTCTCCGAAAACATATATGCCTGTTCCACACATTCTTCCATTTCTTTATAACTGTTCAACAACCAATTTATAATAGTTGCCAGAATCGGCAAGCGCATCATCAATCATTTGTCTCCGGCTGTCGGTCAGCACTTTCTGTAAAAATCCACATATTCCCTGATCCCTTCGGCGCAATTCTACTCCTCCCCGCGTTCTTTCAACAGCCGGTCCCTCACTTCCGTCAGCGCAAACCCCAGCAGATTGGTCCCCCGCCATTTCAAAGGGCATTCAGCATCCGGGTTTGTCCTACCCATGCCGATCCCCCAGATCCTATCCCTCGGGCTCGCCTCCACCAGGATCCTTTTTTTCGTTCCCAGAAGAAAGTCGAGCAGTTCCGGATTCTGGGAAAACTTTGCCATATTTCCTCTCTTGACGATCTCGTAGCAGGCGCCGTCCCAGGCTTCCTTGTCAAACCCTGACACCGCCCGTCCAAACGCCTTCATCTCCTTCGGATGGGATGCCTTCATGATCTCCGCAAGCATCGCCTCATCCCCGAACATTCTCGCTTTCTCCGCCATCATAAACTGTTCCGCACAGCTATATTCCACATCATCCACCCTGAAGCTGCATTTCCACCACTGGCTGAAACACGCCTCGTTGATATGTCCGTCCGCCGCCGGCGTATGTCCCCAGAAAAACAGGAATTTGAAATGCTCCCCTTCGCTATATGCCTTTTTCAGATCCTCCAGATTGTAAACCATAAGCGCTCCTTTCTCTCCGTGCAAATACGTCTTTTCTTTATATTTATCATTTTGATATTATCAAATTGAATATATTATATAAAAGATGCTGCACTTTGTCAATATGGTATACATAATGAACGGCAAAAATATTTTCTCTTCCATTATTTCCAGCGATCCCGCGCTCTCTATTTCTCTATTTTCCCGCTTCCGGTTTTGTGCTATAATGGGCGTCAGCGCAGACTTGCAGATATGGATGGCAGGATCAGGACAGGTTTGCGGATATATGCCAAGCATCATCCGTATCATCGGGAACAGGAGGGCCTTTGGACATGAAAAGTGAATACGACAACGATCAGTTTTTTGAAGAATACGCGAAAATGCCCCGCAGCAGGGAAGGATTGTGTGCCGCCGGGGAATGGCACCAGCTAAAGCCTTTGTTTCCTCCCCTTCGGGGGAAGACGCTCCTCGATCTGGGGTGCGGCTACGGCTGGCATTGTAACTTTGCTGCCGCGCAGGGCGCCGCAGAGATCCTGGGGATCGATCTAAGCCATAAGATGATCGAGGAGGCGCGAAAACGCAATCAGGCGGACCGGATCCGGTACAGAGTCTGCGGTATAGAGGAATACGAGTACCCGGAAAATACGTGGGACTGTGTCGTTTCCAACCTCGCCCTGCACTATATCGAAAATATTGAGACAATATTCCAAAAGGTGCACAGAACACTGAAAAAGGACGGCGTATTTATTTTTAACATTGAACACCCGGTCTTTACCGCCGGAGTCAGGCAGGAATGGATTTATTCGGAAACTGGTGAGCCGCAGTATTGGCCGGTTGACGACTATTTTATCCCCGGTGAACGGCACACAAACTTTTTAGGCTGCGATATCGTAAAACAGCACCACACGCTCACGCAGATCCTGATGGGATTACTGCACAGCGGCTTTGCGCTTAAAGCCGTGGAGGAGGCAGAGCCCCCGGCGGAAATGATGAACATTCCAGGCATGAAGGACGAACTGCGCCGCCCGATGATGCTGCTGGTAAAAGCAGCTGTCAAAAAATAAGCGGTCACCCTCGCGGCAGTCACCAAATGCCCGTGCAAGCACGGCACTTGGCTCGTTGCTCGCGGAAATAAAAGGATGCTCAGTCAGTAAACTTTGCACCCTTATTATTAACTGCTATTTACTTTTTGATCCTGTCTGCTTCTTATAATGCCCTATCTCAACCGCCGGGAAATGCTCCCCCAGATAAGCTAACACCTCCTGCGCGTCCTCCGGGTGCTCCATGCGCAGTTTATGAGTTTTCCCCTGCCGGTCCACCAGCATCAAATAGTGCTCTGTCACAGGCAGATCTCCTGACTCCCCGCTCTCGATGCGCAGATACGCCTTCTGGATCTCCCTGTAGGCGACAGCGTTTATCCGGATAAAATAACGGTAAAACAGGAAATGCTCCCCGAGGCGTACTTCCGCTGTCTTTTTTGCATTCTGAAATTCCTTTCGGAGCGCCTCCTCGGAGGCGCTCCCGGCAAGTACCTTGATTTTCATACAAAAATTTTTCCTCTTCCGGATTATTCCTGCACCTTTACCACGATGCCCAGCTCCTCAAGCTGCGCTTCGTCCACCACGTTCGGCGTCTCGCACATCAGGTCGGAGGCATCCTTCACCTTCGGGAAGGCGATCACTTCCCTGATGCTCTCCGCGTGCGCCAGCAGCATCACGAAACGGTCCACGCCGTAAGCCAGTCCCGCGTGGGGAGGCACGCCGTACTGGAATGCAGAGAGCAGATAGCCGAACTTCTCCCACGCCTTCTCCTGCCCGATGCCCAGCACTTCAAACATCTTCTCCTGAATATCATTCTGGTGGATCCTGACGGAACCGCCGCCCAGCTCCACGCCGTTCAACACGATATCATAAGCCTTCGCCCGCACCCTGCCCGGGTCGGAATCGATATACTGCCAGTCCTCCTCCATCGGCATGGTGAACGGATGATGCATCGCCATAAAGCGGTTCTCCTCATCGGACCACTCAAGCAGCGGGAACTCCGTCACCCACAGGAAATTGAACTGGTTCGGATCATACAGCCCGAGCTGTTTTCCAAGCTCCAGGCGGAGCTGCCCCAGCACGCCCCAGACGATCGTATTTTTGTCCGCCGCAAACAGCAGCAGGTCGCCGTTCTCACCGCCCATCGCCTGAATCAGAGCCTTCACCTGATCCTCCGTCAGAAACTTTGTGAAAGAGGATTTCACTGTGCCGTCCTCCCCAATGCACAGATAAGCCAACCCCTTCGCGCCGCTGCCCTTTGCCATATCCACCAGCGCGTCTATCTTCTTCCTCGGCATAGCGCCCTGCCCCTTGACATTGATGCCGCGCACCGAACCGCCGTTCTGAAGCGCTGACGTGAACACGCCGAACCCGCAGTCCTTCACCACTTCCGACACATCTGTCAGTTCCATGCCGAAACGGGTATCCGGCTTATCGGAACCGTAGCGGTCCATCGCCTCCTGCCATTTGATCCGGGGCAGCGGAAGTGGAACATCCAGTCCGATCGCCTCCTTACAGACATACTGGATCAACCGTTCGTTCACATCCAGCACATCCTCCACATCCACAAAGGACAGCTCCATATCCGCCTGTGTGAACTCCGGCTGCCTGTCCGCCCGCAGGTCCTCATCCCTGAAACACCTTGCGATCTGGAAATACCGGTCATAGCCGGAACACATAAGAAGCTGCTTATAGAGCTGCGGGGACTGAGGCAGCGCGTAAAAGTTGCCCGGATGCACGCGGCTCGGCACAAGATAGTCCCTTGCCCCCTCCGGTGTGGAGCGGCACAGGATCGGCGTCTCGATCTCCAGAAAGCCCTCCTTCGCCATAAACTCCCGCATGGCTGTCACCATTTTGCTGCGCAGCATCAGCTTCTGCTGCAGATCCGGCCTTCTCAGATCCAGATATCTGTATTTTAAACGGATCTCCTCCTTCGTCCTGCTCTCCGCTTCGATGGGGAACGGGGGCGTCTCCGCTTCCGCCAGAATGCGCACCTGCTTTGCCCGCACCTCGATCTCCCCTGTGGCAAGGTTCTTATTGATTGCATCATCACCGCGCTTCTCCACCGTGCCTGTCACCGCGATCACAAACTCGCTGCGCATCTTCTCCGCCTTCGCGAAAGCTTCGCTGCCGCAGTCCGCCTCCTCAAAAATAAGCTGCAAAATGCCCGAGCGGTCCCGCAGATCCACGAAAATGATTCCGCCCTTGTTTCTCTGCTTCTGCACCCAGCCCATCACGGTCACGGTCTCGCCCGCATTTTTCGCGGAGAGTTCCCCGCAGCGATGGCTCCTTTTTAATCCCTGTATTGATTCTGCCATATTACTTCCCTTCTTTCTGTACAAATTAAACTCCGTTTTCCTTTTTAAAACTTTAATTCTTCCCTATAGAACTCCTTAAACTCCAGATATCCCTGCGCCTTAAGCTGCTCCTTCTGGAACTTCTTGTTCTTATTCATCCGGGTGACGAGCACCTTTTTCCCCGCCTCCCGCTCTTTTTGCGCCTGCTTCATCACCTTTGTCATCACTTCCGCCGAAATGCCCTTCTCGATCAGATACGCCGTCTTCTCCGCGGCGCCCGGCACCTGAAAACCGCTCTCCAAGAGCAGCAGGATGATCCGCTCAAACCCGATGGAAAAACCGCAGGCGGGCACATCTTTCCCGGTAAACTTCCCCACCATCTTATCGTAGCGGCCCCCGCCGCCGCAGCTTCCGCCAAACTCCGGCATGGCGATCTCAAAGATCGTCCCCGTGTAGTAGGACATGCCCCGCACCAGCGTGGGATCAAACACCAGCTCAAAGAAATCCCCCTTCGAGGCGTTCACACTCTCCAAAATCTCCTGAAAGCTTCCGCTCACTTCCTCCGGCAGATATCCCGCAAGCTTTTCTGCCACATAAGCCGCCTTATCCTCCGCTTTTTCCAGCTCTGCAAACAGGCCAAGATACTTTTCCACGACAGCTTCCCCATATCCCGCGGACAACAGCTCCGCCTTCACGCCGTCCAGGCCAATCTTGTCCATCTTGTCCAGAATGATGAAAACCTCATCGTAATTCTCCTCCGCAAAGCCGCTGTAAGCCGCCATCGCCTTTAAGATCTGCCGGTCATTGATGCGGATCTGGAAATTCTTGAATCCCAGTTTTCCGAGCGTAGTGGTCGTCGCGAGGATCAGTTCGATCTCCGCCAGATTGGAAGCCTCCCCCAGAATATCGATATCGCACTGCATGAACTGCCGGTATCTCCCGCGCTGGGGTCTGTCCGCCCGCCACACATTGCCCATCTGCAGCGCCTTAAAGGGCGCCGGCAGATCGCCGCTGTGCGCCGCGTAATACCGCACAAGGGGCACCGTCAGATCATAGCGCAGGCCGCCGTCCACCAGATCTTCCTCTTTTAAGTCCCCCTCCAGCTTCAGCTTCTCGCCCCGCTTTAAGATCTTAAAGATCAGCTTCTCGTTTTCCCCGCCTGCCTTGCAATTTAAATTTTCAAGATGCTCCACCGCCGGCGTTTCCATGGAAGTAAACCCGAAACTCCCGTAAGTATCCTTGATCACGCCTATCACATAATCTCTGATTTCCATTTCCTCCGGCAATATATCTTTCATACCGGTTACCGGTTTTTTACTCAATGCCATAACTCTTCTCCCTGCTCTTTATTCTTACTCTTTATTCTCGCACTTTATCTTACACTGATTTTCTTCACTTTTCAACTCTTCGGAGAGAAAATCTGCCGATAAATCTTACAATTTAGTATCCCAATCCCATTTTATGTGGTATAGTAGACGCAAAGCGTCTACTATCACTGGCGGTCGCCAAATGAACATAAATGTTCACTTGGCTCGTCGCTTTGTGGTATAATAAATGAAATAATCTGGTTTTTAATTCTACCTAACAAAAAAGGAGTACCCGATATGAGCGAGACATTTCATATCATCAGCGACGGTTCCTGCGATCTTCCCGTATCACTGACGCAGGAAAAGAATATCACGGTCGTTCCGTTTTATGTATCTTTCGACGACGAACACTATCTAAAAGAAAATGTAGAGATCGGTATCAGAGACTTCTATCAGCAGATGGTGGACAAAAAGGGCGTCTATCCCAAATCCTCCATGCCCTCGGTGCAGGATTACGAGGACGCCTTCCTGCCTTTTGTCAAAGAAGGGATTCCCCTGATCTGCATCTGCATCACCACAAAGTTCAGCGGTTCCATGCAGTCCGCCCTAAACGCAAAGGCACTGCTTCTGGAACACTATCCCGATGCGCAGATCGCTGTCATAGACGCCACCATCAACACCGTACTGCAGGGACAGTATGTGCTGGAAGCCGCCGCCCTGCGGGATGCCGGTTTCCCCTATCAGGATGCCATCGCGCGCCTCGAGGAGATCAAAAGCACCGGCAGGATCTTCTTCACGGTGGGCAATATGGAATATTTAAAACACGGCGGACGCATCGGCAAAGTGGCTGCCCTCGCCGGCGGCATACTGGACATTCGCCCTGTGATCACTCTGAAAGAAGGGGAGATCTTCCCCTCCGGCATCGACAGGGGCAGAAAACGCACGCTGCAGAAAGTGATGTATCTTCTGCTCGAATACCTGAAGGAGAGCAGCCTCGGCATCGAATGCTACAGCATCGCCGTGGGCTACGGCTACGATATCGAAGAGGGCATCGCCTTCCGTGACCATGCCCTCCTGGAACTGCAAAAAAACGGATATCCCATCCATGAGATACCCGTCTATCAGATCGGCGCCACCATCGGCGTACACACCGGTCCCTATCCGCTGGGATTCGGTATCATCGAAAAGGGGATTCACTGAAAATTGCGGCGCCGCCGAACTCAAAATCCCCTTTTCCTCGCTTGCCTGTATATACTGCACGTCGGCATAACATTTGTGGTTTTTGATTCTTAAACAGCCAAACTTATCCCCCCGCGCCGATCATCTTCCCAAGCTGCTCCACGATCCCGGCGCTGCCGTTCACGGAGATCTCGCCCACCTTTTCGCAGATCCGCTCCAGATACTCCAGCTCCTTCAGCTTGTAGAGCGTCTGGTTCTCCTCCATCAGCTTCGCCGTATTGAGGAGGGATCTGGTGGAGGCAACCTCCTCCCTTCTGGAGATCACGTTCGCCTGCGCCGTTTTCTCCGCCACAAGGACGCTGTTCATGATCTCCCTGATCTCCCCGGGCAGTATGATATCCTTGATGCCGGCGGTGAGGAAATGCACGCAAAACATCCCTTCTCTCTCTTTGAGCGCCGCATAGATCTCTTTCGAGATCTGCTCCTTCGCCTCCAGTATCTCGTCCAGCTTATAATTGCCCGCGATCTCCCGGATGGCAAGCTGTACCGCAGGGTAGAGCTGTGCCTTCAGATCGGAGATCGTGGATACGAACTCCACTGCATCCCGCACTCTGTACATGCACGCCACATTCATGCGGATACCGATCTTATCCTTTGTCAGGATCTCCTGTCCCACGATATCCAGCTCCTTCTGCTTCATATCGATGACAGAATATGTGACGACATGATTGTAGTTCCAGAAGCGGTATACTCCCCTGGGGAACGGTTCCTGCATCACATTATCGTAATAGACAAGGCCAACTTCACCCTCCCCCACCCGCACTTCCGTGTAATATCTTCCCGGAACCATGGACAGCATCTGTTTGGAGACTTCCGCGCCGATCAGCGCCTCCTCCATGGAGACCACCTTCATCTCGTATTTGTCAAACACGTTCCAGAAAACATACTCCTTCCTTGTCGCGAAAGAAGTCAGCTTGCCGTTCATGTAGAGAAAGCCCGCGCAGCCGTCCGGTATTTCCATATGTACCGTTGCCGCCAAAAACGCGGGATCTTTGGCGAGCACCTGATAGGGCACCTCCAGATAATCCATCTCCCCCAGCATCTCCTCGATCTTTACCGTGTAACCTGCCATGTTGGAAAAATGGTAGGTTCCCACTGTGATCATTTTCTGAAACACGCCGTTCTTTAATACAAATCCTGCCTGATTGTCTTTGATGATATATTTCATGATAATACCTCCCTGTATTCTTTGTCTACTTTACTTTTTTCATAATATTGTTATCCCGCTTTCATCCGCCCGATGCGGAAGATCCGTTCAGCAGGCTCTCCGGAGAAAGGGCAGCCATCGTCGATATCTTCTCCGATTCCGTGTATCCGCGATCTATCAGACAATTTCGCCTGACAGATTCCGCCGCCTTGAACTGCCGCGGCGTTTTTGCCCGGCATACTTCACCGGACAAAATCCGTCCTGCGGCATCTCTCCTGCGGCTTTCCCCGGGCAGGCCCGCCCCGCGGACGCTGCCTTAAGGCGCAGATCACCGGATCACCGGAAAATATTTCCCACAGGCCGCTGTCGCTCCTTCCATCCTGCGGTATCCCGGATCTTCAGGCAAAAGACGGATCGGCATAAGCCGCGCCCACGCCCGAAAACGGGATAACAGTACTATTTTGGTGCGGATTCGAACCGCAGACTTTTCAGGTCTTGCCATCATGTTGTGCACTCTACCAACTGAGCTACCGTTTTCACGGGAGGGATTTGAACCCTCGCATCACAAATCACTCTTAACAACACGTTAAGTTTTGTGAAATATTTATGGTATACCGAACGGCACGCCGCCGGCACCGCCGGGCAGGAAGTATCTTCCGATGCCCGCGCGCTATAAATTATTTCCTTATTTAAGTTACAATACCCTGCAGGTTCCGCGTCACAGTGCGGAACACTGCATCACGCCGATCCTCAGCCCTTCACGACGCCCACCGTCTTCAGTTTCCTCACAGGCGTTACCATCTCCTGCTGCTGCGCCATGACCAGATCGATATCCTTATAGGCGAACCGGCATTCCTCCGCCACATCGTTTTTCTTCCGCTTCCCAAGCACGACATTCTGCTCCTTTAAATCTGTCATGACCTGCTCCGTGCTGAACGCCCGCATGGCGCCCGATCTCGAATAACTCCTGCCTGCGCCGTGGGAAGAGGTGCAGAAAGATTCCGGATTTCCCTTTCCCTCCACCACATAGCTGTAAGATCCCATGGCGCCCGGTATGACAGCCATCTCTCCTTCACGCACTCTGGTAGCGCCTTTTCTGTGCACCCACACATTGGCGTCATAATGATTCTCCAGCGCCGCGTAATTATGATGGCAGTTGATCTCCTCCCCGAACTCCACGGTGAGCCCCGCGTGCTTCTCAATCAGTTCCTTCACCACTTTGCAGATCTTATCCAGCATACGGGCACGGTTCTCAAAGGCATACTCCAGAGCGAGGTTCATCCAGTTGATATACTGCCGTCCTTCTTTCGACCCGACGGGCAAAAACGCCAGACGGTATTCCTCCTTTACTTCGCTGTACCATCTTCTGTCCAGCTCCGCTGCCATGTGATGGAAGTGGTCACAGATCGCTTTCCCGAGGTGGCGGCTCCCGGAGTGGATCATGATGCAGAGAAATCCGTCCTGATCCTCCTGAAGCTCAATAAAATGATTGCCGCCCCCCAGACTCCCCATCTGAAAATATCCGTCGTCGATCAGCGGCACAAGTTCCGCGTTCCCCTCATACTTTTCCATCTCCTGCTTTGCGCGATCAAGCACCTCCGACTTCTGGGGTTCCCTGTACCGCTCCGTATTCAGCGGAATGCCCCGCATGATATTTCCGATCATCGCCTGCACCAGCGAGCCGTTCCCGGTTTGGATCCCCCGGATATCCTCCACCCGGATATTGGTGGGAACAAAATCCATACCGCAGCCGATATCGCTTCCCACCGCGTTCGGAATGACCACATCCTTCGCGGCGATCACACCGCCGATCGGCATCCCCTTCCCCGTATGAGTGTCCGGCATCAGACACACCCATTTATGTAAAAACGGAAGCTGCGAAAGATGATACGCCTGCTCCAGACACCCCTCCTCCAGACAACTCTCATCCTCCAGCCATATCTTGATCGGAAATCTCGTATTCTCATTACATATCACAAACATACTCACCCCATCCTTTCATTCCACTCGTCTCCTGAACTACCCCTATTTTATACAATATTCCCCCCACAATCATTTCAAAAAAGTTGCGAGGTATGATACAATGGCTTTGACCCGCCCCCACTTTTATCAACTATTTGTGTCAGGACCGGCATGGGGTGCAAAAAACAGGCTCAGAATGGAGGCAGCAGATGTCCGGCTTTCAGGAACTGATCAAAAATTTTCCAAAAACAAGGGAATATGTCCGGGATTTTTTCGTCTACGGTTTCAAGACCAGGGAGGAATTCAAAGAGAAGAGCCCGCGGACCTACGATAACGAGAGAAGACGGCTCGAGAGCTGGCTGGGGGAGTACGTGCGGAAGAACCATGTATCGAGAGGTTCCAATATCTCGCTCGCCATAGACAGCAACCTCCTCGACACGAACCCGCTGTTTCGGGTGTGGAAGACGAAGAGCTTCACCGACAACGATATCGTCCTGCACTTTCTGATACTGGACCTGCTCCGGGAGGGCACGGAACTCACCGCCGAAGAGATCACGGAACATCTGCTCATAAAATATGAAGCGCTCTTTGATGTCCAGATCGTCCGCCGGAAATGCAACGCGTATGAAAAAGAAGGCATGCTGCAGAAAAAGAAAACCGGGAAGAGCGTTGTCTTTTCTCTGGACAATTCCCTTGCGAGGCTGATCAGCTCCGACGAAAATATTCTGGATGCGCTGGCTTTCTACCAGATGGCTTCCTGTTTTGGCATCGTGGGAAATCATCTGACGGAGCAGTTTGACCATCCAAACAAAAGCTTCCGGATCAAACACGGCTTCTGGGTGCACACGCTGGAGGACGAGATCCTTCTGGAGCTTTTGAACGCCATGAACCGGAAAAGCAATGTACGGCTGGAGATGAAAAGTTCCCGGGACAAAACGGTACATACTTCGGAATGCACCCCGCTGCAGATCTTTACCAGCACCAGGAGCGGCAGGCGTTTCCTGTGCGGCTATATCCCCAAAAACAGACGTTTTTCCTGTTACCGGCTGGATACCGTCAGAACGGTCAGCCTCTTACAGCCCGCAGAGGAATACGACGCGCTATGTTCCACGCTCGAGCGCAACAAAAAATGGCTCTGGGGCGTATCCTTTCAGGGCAGAGGCGGCAGCCGTCTGGAAAAACTGACTATGACAGTGCAGGTTCGGGAACCCGCCGAACAGTACATTGTCGACCGCCTGATGAGGGAAGGCAGAGGCGGCACGGTCACAAAAACGGAGCCGGGCATCTACCGGTACGAGATCGAAGTGTTTGACTGCAATGAAATGCTGCCCTGGCTGCGCACTTTTACCGGCAGGATCTTATCCCTCACATGCACCGACAGATCGGTGGAGCAGCGTTTTTACCGGGATCTGCAGACGATGTACCGGATGTATCAGATCGAGTGAAGGAGAAAACGATGGAAATATTTTCGGAAATTTACAGCTGCTACTATCAGGTGCTGCGCCACCTGCTTGACAGCACGGAAGCTTTGACCATACAGGATATCCGCCGCCGGATCTGCGGCGAAGGCTTTGAGGAGAGCCTGCTTTCCATCGTCCCCAGACTGGAGGACGGCACCTGGAATTTGTTGGAGAAAGACGGAAATCTGTACCGCTCAAAAATCTCCCCCTCCTTTCTCACCCCCGTTTCTGATCTGGAGAAATCCTACTTAAAAGCGCTCCTGTCCGATCCGCGCATCGGCCTGTTTCTGGAGCAGGAACGGCTAAAAGAGCTGCAAAATATGCTCCCCCAGGTATCCCCGCTCTGGAAGCCGGAACAGTTCTGTTACTTCGACCGGTTTTCAGACGGCGACCCCTATGAAGATCCGAATTACCGCGAATGTTTCCGCACACTGTTAAAAGCCCAGAAGCAGAATCGGTTTGTGGATATCGATTATACCTCCCCTTCCGGCAATCGCCTGCACCACCATTATATCCCCGCCCGGCTGGAGTACTCGGTGAAAAATGACAAGTTCCGCCTTCTCGCCCTGCGCCCCTTCCGCTCATACGAAAACCGGCGTTCTCATTCCCGCCGCAGTATACAGACGAACCGGAAAATGGATCATAAAATAGATGCGGCAATCGATAAGAATACATACCAAAACGATCCGGAAAACAAAAACTTCCAACTGGAAATCCTCAACATATCCCGTATCCGGAGCGTCCGGCTGCTGGAAAAAACGCTTCCCGCTCCCGTGGACCTGAACGCAATGATCCGGCGCACCTACTACAAAGAACCTCTGCGGCTCCGCATCGTCAACAAGCGAAATGCCCTTGAGAGAGCCATGCTGCACTTTGCAAACTATGAAAAAAACACCACAAAAATAGATGAGGACACCTATGAATGCCTCATCTATTACAATCAAAGTATGGAGACGGAGCTGTTGATCGAAGTCATGTCCTTCGGTCCCATGCTCACCGTGATCGGAAACGAGCGGTTTTTAGGTGCCCTGAAAGACCGCCTGCAAAAGCAGATCAGGCTTTAGCGCATTTTCCTTCCTGCTCCGGTAACAGTTCAGCCCACAATGTCATTTAGTTAACACCTCAGTCAGCTGGCAAGAACATAAAATACTTAAGGAGCCCTTTGAAAATCGCCGGCACTTAGGCGCCGTATTTTAGCGCCTTATGTGTCCGCTGCGTTTTTCACAGAGCGCGAGCGTGGCGACGTAGTATTTTATGTTCTTGCCAGCGTCCGGCACCTTTAACTAAATGATATTGGAGCTGAACTGTTACCTGCTCCGGTTCCTGATCCCCGCGTAGATCGTCCCCGATATATTATGCCACACCGAGAAAATTGCTCCCGGCAGCGTGGCGAGCGGGTTTGCCGCAAAATTGGCGGTCGCCAGGGAGATCGCCAGGCCGCTGTTCTGCATCCCCACCTCGATGCCGATCGCCGTCACCTTTTTCTCCTCCAGCTTCAGCAGTTTCGCCACAGCAGTCCCCAGCGCCAGCCCGATGGTATTGTGGATCGCCACCACGACCATCACCAACAGCCCGCAGGTCATGATCTTTTCCGCATTGCTGCCAACGATCCCCGAAATGATCATCACGATCGCGATCACGGATATCAGGGGCAGCATTTCCCTGACCGCATCCACCTGCCTCGGAAAGAGCCGGTAGATCAAAATTCCCGCCAGCACAGGGACCAGCACCACTTTGACCACCGATATCATCATTGTGACCAAAGACACCTCCACCCAGGAGCCCGCCAGAAAATATACGAGTACCGGCGTACACAGGGGCGCCAGCAAAGTAGATACTATGGTCATGCCTACCGACAAAGGCACATCTCCCTTTGCCACATAGGTGATCACGTTGCTCGCCGTCCCGCCCGGACAGCATCCCACCAGGATCACGCCCAGCGCCAGATCCGCCGAAAGCCCGAAGGCCTTTGCCAGCGCAAAAGCCGTAAGCGGCATCACCGTATACTGCACGACAAAGCCGATGCACAGATCCTTCGGCCTCGTAAAGACGATCCGGAAATCCTCCGCCTTGATCGTCAGCCCCATCCCGAACATTGCCGCCCCCAAAAACAGGGTGGTATAGCCTGTCGCCCAGGAAAATCCCCTCGGGTAAAAAAAGGCGATCACGGAAAAAATAATGATCAGAATAGCAATATTGGATGACAAAAAATCACATATCTTTTTTACTCTGCCCATGGCCGTTCCCCCTTATTTTTGTTTTTTCTTCCAGATCTCATGCAGCCGGTCCAACAGAAGATCGGCGCATTCTTCCTTTGTCCGCATGCCGAGGTCTTCCTCCCCCTCCGCCGTGATCAGCACCAGATGATTGGTGCCGGCGCCAAAACCCGCTCCGCTCTCCCGCAGGCTGTTTGCCGCGATCATATCCGCGTTTTTCTTTTCCAGCTTCTTTCTGGAATTTTCCAGCACATGTTCCGTCTCCATGGAAAAGCCGCAGATGCACTGATCCTCTCTTTTTATTCTTCCGAGCTCCGCCAGAATGTCCTTTGTCCTCTCAAGCTCGATCATGAGGGAGCCGTCCTGCTTCTTGGTCTTCTGCTCATTTATCTGCTTCGGTCGATAGTCCGCCACGGCGGCCGCCTTGATGATCATATCCTGGCCGGCCGCCCGATCCGTCACCGCCTGATACATCTCCTCCGCAGTCGTCACAGGAACACCCGACACCCCCGACGGTATCTCAAGTTCTACAGGCCCTGTCACAAGGGTGACTTTTGCCCCCCGTTTTTCCGCCTGCGCCGCAATGGCGTATCCCATCTTCCCGGTGGAGTGGTTCGTGATAAAGCGGACCGGATCCATGCTCTCTCTGGTGGGTCCCGCCGTAACCAGAATGTGCCTACCGAGAAGGTCTTTTTTCTTTTCTGTGGCTTCTGATACAGACTCCTTTCCCTGCAGCATATTTATGATCGTTTCCACCAGGACCGCTTCCTCCGGCAGCTTTCCGACACCCTCCGCGTCACATGCCAGATGTCCTGTCGCCGGTTCGATAAAGCCGTAGCCGAACTCTTTCAGTCTGCGGATATTATCCTGCACGATCGGATTCAGATACATATGGGTGTTCATAGCCGGCGCAAACAGGACAGGACAGGTCGCCGCCACAATAGTCGAAGTCAGAAGGTCATCCGCGATGCCGCAGGCCGCCTTCCCCAGAATATCCGCCGACGCCGGCGCCACCAGCATGAGATCCGCCGTCTGCCCCAGCGAAAGATGATGGATATCGGAAGGATCGCGCCTGTCAAACGTATCCGTCAGACAGGGATTCTTCGTCAGCGTCTCAAAAGTCATCGGCGTGATAAACTCCGCCCCGTTCTCCGTCAGGACCACATGCACGTCGCAATGCTGCTTCACCAGCATGCTCGCCACGTTAGCCATTTTATAAGCGGCAATACTGCCGCTCACTCCCAACACCACTTTTTTTCCTTTTAGCATCATTCTCCTCCTGTAATTTCAGCCAGCGCCCCATACCCTTTAGTTAACATCTCAGCCAGCTGGTAAGAACATAAAATATTTAAGGAGCCCTTTGAAAAACGCCGGCACTTAGCGAGGTATTTCACGAGCTTAGTGTCCGCTGCGTTCTTTCACAGGCTCTTGAAGGACAGAGCCAGCGAAAGCGTGGCGACGAAGTATTTTATGTTCTTACCAGCGTCCGCAATCATCAACTCAATAACATTTGGTCAGTGCCCCATGCTTTTCATAGCGCGAAACAGAAGTGATCTTGTTCTCCCCATCCACAAACACTACCTTCGGCGGGTTTTCCTTCGCCTCCTCCCGCGTCATCTGTGCATAGCACATGATGATCACTTTATCTCCCGCGGAGACCATTCTCGCCGCCGCACCGTTCAAACAGATGATCCCGCTGCCTTTTTCGCCTGCGATCACATAAGTCTCGAACCTTGCGCCGTTGTCCACATCCGCGATCTGCACTTTCTCATACTCAAAGATTCCGGCCGCCTCCATCAGAGCCTCATCTATAGTAATACTGCCCACGTAATTCAGCTCCGCCTGCGTCACCGTCGCCCGATGGATCTTGCTCTTTAACATTTCCAGTGTCATCTCAATCACCCTTTTATACTTCCATTATGAAATTGTCGATCAGCCTGGTCTTCCCGATATAGACCGCCATCGCTGTCAGCACTCTTCCCTCCGCTCTCTCCAACGGCGCTATACTGTCGGCGTCCACCATCTCCACATAATCGATCCTTGCAAGCGGCTCATCCTCTATGATCCCGCGCATCATGGAAAGGATCTTCTCCGCATCCCGCTCGCCCTTTTCCATCATCTCTTTTCCGGCGAAAACCGCTCTGGAAAGCACCAGCGCCGCTTTCCTTTCCGCCTCATTCAAATAGGTATTTCTGGAGCTCTTCGCCAGCCCGTCGCCCTCCCTGACGATGGGACAGCCGACGATCTCAATATCGATATCCAGGTCCCGCACCATACGGCGTATCACCGCCAGCTGCTGGGCATCCTTTTCCCCGAAATAAGCCCTGTCCGGGGCAACGATGTTAAATAATTTATTTACCACCGTGCAGACGCCCCTGAAATGTGTGGGACGGCTCTTGCCGCACAGTCCCTCGCTGACCTTCTGCATCTCCACATAAGTGGAAAAATCCGCCGCATACATCTCCTCCGGCGTCGGATGAAAGATCAGATCCGCCCCCGCCGCCTCACAGAGCTTTTTATCTGCCTCAATGTCCCTCGGATAGGTGGAGAGATCCTCATTTACCCCAAACTGGATGGGATTGACAAAGTCACTGACCACCACTTTGTCATTTTCTCTGACCGCTCTGTCGATCAGGCTTTTATGCCCCTCATGGAGATATCCCATGGTCGGCACCAGCCCTACGCTGCATCCCTGCCTTTTCCATTCCTTTACCTGTTTTCTGACTTCTTTGATCGATCCTGTTATTTCCATAAAACGCCTCGCTTCTGCACACATTCCTGTGCTGCCTTTACCTGTTCTTCTTAAAATCGAGCAGGAAAGATTCTTCTTCCCCTACTCGCCGCGCGCCCCATGCGCCGCCTTAGCAGCATCTTTCCTCTGCATAGGGCTGCGCATAAAAAAAGTCTGGGCACCCTACTGTCCAGACAC
>JAETSN010000110.1 GCA_021769625.1 [Clostridium] symbiosum
TTTCCCTTGCAAGCCCGCGGCTGACGATCATTGTGGTATCCGGCAGTTCATACACGCCGCCGGCGTACTCGGGAAGGAAACCCTGATCCGGGGCAAACACGCCGTTTACGATACCCGGAAGGCGCCATTGGCCGCCGTGTGCATGGCCCGAAAGGATCAGGTCAAATGGATACTGCTGATACAGTCCGACCAGCTCGGGCCTGTGCGCCAGCAGGATCGCATAATGATCGTTGTCGATCGTTTCGGCTATGGCATCGAGCTGTGATTTTGAGTCCGCGCCGTCCTCTGTGCAGCGCATTGCATCGGGATCCGTGATCCCGCATATCATAAGCTGGCTGCCTTTTATTTCCGGTATATCGCAGGAACCGTTCAGGACAGTCACGCCGTAGGAGCGAAACAGCTCCAGCATATCGTCGATGCGGCCGCTCCAGTATTCGTGGTTGCCTGTCACATAGTAGCAGGGGTAACGGTCCGCGATTCCCCTTAGAAGAAATTCCACATTGTCATCAGATATCTTATCGTCGCAGATATCCCCGCCTAACAGGATCACATCCGGATGCTGGCTGTCGATCGCCCGGATCAGTTCTGCCTCGTCTTTGCCGTATCTGCAGGAGTGCAGGTCGGTGACCAGCGCGATCCGTATGCTCTCCGTTGTTTTATCTGTCAGGATCTCATACCGCCTGATACAGAGCCTGCAGTCAAAGACAGGCAGAAGGATGACGGCTATGATGAGAATGATCCAAAGCATATTTCGTTTTCTGAAAATTTTCTGATCTGTTTTGCGCATCGTTTCAAACCATATATCCACTGTCTTTGCTTTCGGCAGTTTTACACAGAATCAGTATAAATTATATGAAACCGGAACGTCAAGTATGCCGGACTTGTTTTTTGCGGTAAATTGGAGTATACTTTTAGAAAAACAGTTTGAAGTAAGGAGGTGACAACAGTTTGAGACAGGGACTTCAAAAGTTTTTAGCCGGAGCATGTATGGCATTCGCAGTGTTTATTGGATGCGGCATGGCAGTAGACGCAGCAACTTACGCTGATATTTTTGACGCGGCTTATTATGCGGAAAAATATCCGGACGTAGTGGAAGCGTACGGAACGGATCCCAATATGCTCTATGCGCACTATGTAAACTGCGGTATCAATGAGGGGCGCAACGCGGGAAAGGTTTTTGACGTAAAAAAGTACCGGGAGAACAATCATGATCTCGAAGGGATCTACGGCGACAATTGGGCCGCCTATGTGAACCAGTATCTGACAGAGGGGCTTGCGGAAGGGCGCGTCGGTTACGGCGAGGAGTTTGACGCCGCTTCCTATGCCAACAGGTATTCGGATCTGAAAAATGTGTACGGCTATAATTTAAGCGCGCTTTATAACCATTATCTGACACGCGGGAAGAAGGAGGGAAGAAACGCCTCCTATGAAACCTCGGAGGACGAGAAGAAGGACAATGATCAGAAACCGGTACTGAGCGGGCATCTTGTGACAAGAAAAGCAAACCGGCTGTTTACCTATACGAACGAGGAGCGGAGGGCATGGGGCCTGCGGAATCTCACATGGGACAATTCCCTGGCACAGCTTGCGGAGACAAGGGTGATGGAACTGCCGATACGGTTTGACCATATACGCCCCAACGGAGACAGCATCTACGAATACCGTGTGGACGCGGAAAACATCACCATGTGGTACGACGATCCGGAAGATGCGCACAATGCCCTGATGGAATACTGGACGGACGCCAATAATATCATTGACCCGGATCTTAGAAAAATCGGTATCGCCTGTTATGAAGTGGGCGGCGTGTATTACTGGTGTGAGCTGTTCCGGGAATAAAATATGGCCGTCATGAAATTTTGACATTTTTTTGGAAGAACTGCTGTAAAATTTTATTGTGGCAGTTCTTTTTTTGTGCTATAGTTATAGTAATGGCAGTCAGCAGGAAGGAGGTAAACATATATGGATGCAGCCGGGATCGGAAGGATGATAGGTTATATTGTCGGTTCATTGTCTATCGGCGCACTTCTCGGACTGATACCTTTCTTTGTGGGGCGAAAAAGAGGGGTTGACGGATTGGCTGCGGCAGCGCTGATCTGTTGTGCGGCAGGCAATATTGCCGGTCTGGGGATTATCATAGCTATTATTTTTCTAATTATCATTTTAGTGAAAAGTTGACAGGAATGCCTGTTGATGATCATTTACTACTTTACAATATATCAGAAACGGAGGACATCATATGAATACGATCGTAACAATCGGACGTCAATACGGCTCGGGAGGGCGTGAGATAGGAGAAAAGCTGGCAAAACGGCTGGATATACCATTTTATGATAAGGATCTGCTCACCAGGGCGGCAAAGGAGAGCGGCTTCTGTCAGGAAATGATAGAAAACCATGATGAGCGTCCCACCAACTCATTCTTATATAATCTGGTCATGGATACCTATTCCTTCGGCTATAATTCTTCTTCCTTTGTGGATATGCCGATCAGCCACAAGATCTTTCTGGCACAGTTTGACACGATCAAAAAAATTGCAAGTGAAGGTGCCTGCGTGATCGTCGGGAGATGCGCCGATTACGCGCTTGCCGAGTACCCTAACTGTGTCCATGTTTTCATCCATGCGGACGAAGAACACAAAGTAAAACGTATTATGGAAAGACATAATATGACCGAATCCAAGGCAAGAGACGCCATCAACAAAAAAGACAAACAGCGTCAGAGTTATTATAACTATTATTCTTCCAAAAAATGGGGACGTTCCGACACCTATGATCTTTCCATTAATTCCGGCAGGCTCGGCATAGACGGTACGGTGAATCTGCTGGCGCAGTATGTGGAGGATGTGGAAAAAGAACGGGGAGATAGACGGTAAATAAATAAAAAGGCAGCGTGAAGAATAGCAGTAGTGTGGAATTTAGAGATTTGGAACTATTCGCAAAAGCATAGTTTAACGAATAGTTGGCGTGGCAATCTAATACTCAAATGTTATGCAACGGTTGACGCCAACTAATTCGTTAAACTATGGGGGTGTTGGTGTTTACCATAAAAACCCGCAACGGTATTCAGTAAATTATGAAAACCGGTGCGGGGATTTTTGCGGTTGTTTTCTGTTTTTTATAATATGTAATAATTTACAATATGGTAATATGAGTATTGGATTATCTAAAACAATTCCGCCGAATCCAGCATGATCGTAAAAGGGCCTTCGTTTGTGAAGGATACTTTCATTTCCGCGCCGAATTCGCCGGTCTGAACGTTTACCCCGGCATCCTTACATTTTTCGATAATATAACGATACATTTCCTCTGCGTATTCCGCAGAGCCTGAACGGATAAAAGAGGGTCTGTTGCCTTTTCGGCAGTCCGCATACAGGGTAAACTGAGAGATCAGAAGAAGGCTTCCGCCCACCTGGTCAAGGCTTAAATTTGTTTTTCCGTTTTCATCTTTGAAAATGCGCAGGGCAAGCATCTTTTTGATCATTTTATCCGCGATCTCTTTTGTGTCGGCATCTTCCACGCCGATCAGCACCATATAACCGAAGGGAATCGCCCCGATCACCTGATGGTCCACTGTCACGGACGCGCTTGATGCAATTTGTATTAAAAATTTCATTTTATGTCACTGGTCTCCTCTTCTTTTATAGTTTGTGAATTATTTAACGATTCTGTCTTTCTGATCGGCACATACTCTTTCTTTTCGTCGATGTAATCCAGCTTTTCATAGTCCTGCGTGTTGATAGAAAGCGCTTTTTTTATGAGAAATCTGTTTATTATATAACTGATGCCTGCATACAGTACTGCAAATAAAGGCACTCCTACCACCATCCCCGCCACGCCCCAGAGGCCGCCAAAGAATGTGATGGAGAAAATGACCCAGAATCCGGAAAGCCCTGTGGACTCCCCCAATATCTTTGGACCGATCACATTGCCGTCAAGCTGCTGCAGCGCCAGGACAAAAAGGATA
>JAETSN010000032.1 GCA_021769625.1 [Clostridium] symbiosum
TAAGACACCGGACTATCTGATCGTCCAGCATATGGAGCCGGACCATTCCGCAGGCATCCGTGTACTGATGGAAAAGTATCCAGCAACCACCATCGTTGCCACCGCCCAGGCATTCCGTATGATGAAGCAGTTTTTCGGGGAGGAATACGAAGACCGACGCATCGTTGCCGCGGAAAAAAGCACGCTTTCCCTCGGCAGGCATACCCTCACTTTTGTCACCGCACCCATGGTGCACTGGCCGGAAGTCATGGTCACTTACGATGATGTGGATAAAGTACTGTTTTCCGCCGATGCCTTCGGCAAATTCGGCGCGCTGGACGTGGAGGAGGACTGGGCCTGCGAGGCCCGCCGCTACTATATCGGCATCGTGGGAAAATACGGCATGCAGGTGCAGGCGCTCCTCAAAAAAGCTGCCGGACTGGATATCCAAAAGATCTGCCCGCTCCACGGTCCCGTGCTCACGGAAGATCTCGGCTATTACCTGAATCTCTACAACATCTGGTCTTCTTACGGTGTAGAATCGGAGGGCGTTATGATCGCCTATACTTCCGTCTACGGGCACACGAAAGCGGCAGCAACATTACTGGCGCAACTGTTGGAAAAGAAAGGATGCCCGAAAGTTGTTCTCTGCGATCTGGCAAGAACAGATATGGCGGAAGCTGTGGAAGATGCTTTCCGCTACGGAAAACTGGTTCTCGCCACAACTACTTATAACATGGACATCTTCCCTTTTATGAAACAGTTTATCGAGCATCTGACCGAACGCAGCTTCCAGAACCGCACGATCGCCATGATTGAGAACGGCTCCTGGGCGCCGGCGGCAGCACGCACCATCAGGAAGATGCTGGAAAACAGCCAGAATATCACTTATACCGAGACTAATATTACGATCAGATCGGCTATGACCGAAGAAAACAAGGCAGAACTGGACAAACTGGCAGACGAACTTTTGTCATAGCACTACTCTGCCCCGCATACCGGCAACGTTTTTGTGTTCACCGGATGCGTCGGTGCTGCAGTTCTTCCCGCTGCCTGCGGCGGAGTCATTGACTCTTCAAACTCGTGGAATGCTATCGCCCTTATATTGACAGATACGTTGATATAAGGGCTCTTTCTTCATGAGATCAGCCGCAGGGTTGAACATCCCTTTCACATAACTGACTGCACTACATATATGCGAAAAGAAGTTATCCCGATCAGAGGAAAAAAACCGGGAAAATGAGGTTATCCATGTACCAAAGAAAAAACAGAAAGAAAATCCTATTCATCATATGTATTCTGCTGCTGATTTGTACGGCGGCAACAGGCGGTTTTCTGCTGTATCACCATATCAGCATGAACAAAACAGCCGTCACCGCCAGCATCTCAGAAAATAGTGTGGATGCCGCTGATCTGCAGGATACGGAAAATGAGCCGGGGGACAGCAAACCGGCGGACGGATCGGGTATGGAAGATAATGTACCCGCAAACGACAGATCAGGAGCGGAGGGCAGCGTGTCCGCAAACAATGGATCAGGAGCGGAGGGCAACGGACCTGCAGCCGAATCGGGAACGGCAACAGAAACAGGGGACGGCGAACTGGCGGACAATTCAGGAGCAGAAGGTGACAGGCCATCAGCGGAATCGGAAACAGAAAAAGGCAAAACTGCCCGGCCGGAACCCGTTAAGGTCAGGGGAATCTACGTCACAGGCCCCATGGCCGGAAGCGACTCCATGGAAAACCTCATCAAGCTGATCGATGAGACGGAATTAAATACCATGGTCATCGATGTGAAAAATGACGAAGGACATATCACATATCAGATGGATCTGGAAACAGCACAGAATATGGATGCCTGTATCAGCTATATCGGGGATATGGGATCCCTGATGGCAACGCTCAAGGAACATGATATTTACACCATAGCCAGGATCGTCTGTTTCAAAGACCCTTATCTGGCGCAGAACTATCCTGAACTTGCGCTAAAAAAAGCCGACGGTACACCGGTGACCGACGCCTACGGGCTGGCATGGGTCAATCCCTGTAAAGAAGGCGTGTGGGAATACCTGGCCGATGTCGCCATAGCGGCGACGGATGCAGGGTTCGACGAGATCCAATACGACTATGTGCGCTTTCCGATCGGCAGCGACGCGGACGCCGCCGATTACGGTGTTGCTATGGAGAGCGGCACCAAGGAAAAGATGATCACGGGCTTTCTTGCTTACGCGGCAGAACGCCTCCATGAAAAAGGGATCGTGGTCACGGCGGATGTGTTCGGAACGATAATCGGAAATGAAGTAGATATAGAACGTGTTGGTCAGAATTATGCGGCTCTGGCAGGGGCGATCGATGTCCTTTCCCCTATGGTATACCCCTCGCACTACGGCAGCGGCGTTTACGGGTACAGCGTACCGGATGCGGAACCCTACGGGACTGTCCTTGCGGCGCTCACCGATTCCTCCGAGGAACTGCAGGCGCTAAAGGAATCGGACAGAGCTATCGTGCGCCCGTGGCTGCAGGCTTTCACCGCCACCTGGGTGGACGGACATATCTCCTACGGCGGAAAACAGATCAGGGAACAGATACAGGCAGTCTATGACGCGGGATACGACGAGTGGATCCTCTGGAACTCCCGCAATCACTACGAGGCGGACGGTTTGCTTTCTGCCGATGAGGCGGATGTAGACGATGCGGCGGATGCAGACAATATCGCCGAAAGCCCTGATACATAAAATATACACCAAAAACCCGATAGTATGAAAATAAGCAGTTACCTATTGAGGATAACTGCTTATCTAATCAGATATCAGCACAATTTAATATCTGCAATCTCTTTTTCAATATTAACCGGAAAACCGTCCAATAACTCCAACAAATATATATGAACATCTTTCCCCATTTTCATGCCCCTCACCTTCATTGGGAATATTATAGATCCAGTTTCCCATAAATATCCAACCCGTCAAAGGTTGCAAAATAATCTTTCGGCGTCTCCGCCCGGCGGATCAGTTTCACACTGCCGTCCTCTTTCAACAGAAGTTCCGCGGACCGCAGCTTGCCGTTGTAATTATATCCCATGGAGAAACCGTGGGCACCGGTATCATGGATAAAAAGATAATCCCCCATCTCAATCTCCGGCAGCATCCTGTCTATCGCAAATTTATCGTTGTTCTCGCAGAGGGAACCCGCCACATCATACAGGTGGTCACAGGCAGCCTCCTCCTTTCCGAGCACCGTGATATGGTGGTATGCCCCGTACATGGCGGGACGCATCAGATTCACCGCGCAGGCATCCACGCCGATATATTCTTTGTAGATATGCTTCTCATGGATCGCCTTCGTCACAAGAGCGCCGTAAGGACCCATCATAAAACGTCCCATCTCCGTATAGATGGCTGCATCTCCCATCCCGGCGGGAACCAGCACTTTTTCGTAAGCCTTTCTCACGCCTTCCCCGATCGCATAGATATCGTTCGGCTCCTGATCCGGCCTGTAGGGGATCCCCACGCCGCCCGAAAGATTGATAAACGCGATGTGCGCGCCTGTCTCCTCCTTCAGTTTTACCGCCATCTCAAAAAGCTGCTCTGCCAGCACTGGATAATACTCATTGGTAACAGTATTGCTCGCCAGAAAAGCGTGGATGCCGAAATGCTTCACTCCCTTTTTCATCAGGATCTTATAGGCTTCCGCCATCTGCTGCGGCGTCATGCCGTATTTGGAATCCCCGGGGTTGTCCATGATGCCGTTGCTCATCTGGAATACGCCGCCCGGATTATAGCGGCAGCTCATGGTCTCCGGCAGCTTTCCGCCGCAGGCTTCCTCGCAGAAATCAATGTGGGTGAT
Source organism: [Clostridium] symbiosum (assembly GCA_021769625.1). Taxonomy (GTDB): domain Bacteria; phylum Bacillota; class Clostridia; order Lachnospirales; family Lachnospiraceae; genus 1XD8-76. Next base: position 3,824 of record JAETSN010000032.1, read on the forward strand.
ATCGTCCAGATTGATGATCGCTCCCATCTCATGGGCATAAGCATACTCTTCCGCAGGCGTATCATTGGAGGAGAACATCACCTTTTCTCCCGACAGACCGATGGCTTTGCTCAGCATCAGTTCCGTCATTGAGGAACAGTCGCTCCCGCAGCCGTACTCCGCCAAAATCTGCATCAGATAGGGATTCGGCGTCGCCTTCACCGCAAAATATTCCCGAAATCCCGGATTCCACGAAAAAGCCTCTTTCACAGCCTTCGCATTTTCCCGGATTCCCTTTTCATCGTAAATATGGAACGGCGTCGGATGCTCCCTCGCGATCTCCTCCGCCTGCGCTTTTGTTATAAATGGTTTTTTCTGCATTCTTTTGTCCCTTCCTCCAACTCCCGCCTCTTATCCATCCTGACATACATATGTGTTGTCGAGATATCCGAATGTCCCAGCATCTCCTGCACGCTCTTTAAATCCGTGCCGTTTTCCACCAGCTGCGCGGCAAAGGTGTGGCGCAGTGTATGCGGCGTGATATCTTTTGCGATCCCCGCCTTTTTCGCATAGTGCTTTACGATCTTCCAGAAGCCCTGGCGGCTCATCGGCGCTCCCTGACAGTTAACAAACAGGATATCTCTTGCCTCGTTCGTCGCCATATGCTCTCTTGCCCTGCTCAGATACCGATGCAGTGCCTCCCTTGCCCGATTGCCGAAAGGTATCATTCTCTCCCTGTTTCCCTCTCTGCAGATCAGAAAGCCCATATGCATGTTGACATCCGACAGCCTCAGGCTGATCAGCTCCGATACCCGTATCCCCGTCGCATACAAAAGCTCCAGCATAGCACTGTCCCTTATCTCTTTATCCGAATCCCCGGACGGTCCGTCCAGCAATCTCTCCATCTCTTCCTCTGTCAGAATATCCGGCGCACTCCGCGTCACTTTCGGTGCCCTCAGGCACCCGGATATATCTTTCTGTATCATACCTGATTTTGACAGATAATGGAAAAAGGCTTTCATGGCGGCAATGTTTCTGGATATCGTGGACGCCTTGTATTTCCTTCGCTCCATGTACGCCGTATATTTTTTCAGATTTTCCTCCGTTATCTCATTTACCGCAGGAGATGCCGCCGTTATTTCCAGATAGATACGCATCTTTGTCAGATCGCGTCTGTAGGACATCTCCGTATTGAGAGACGTCTTTTTTACATTGTGTAAATACGAAATAAAAGACTCGATTTCCCGTTCCATGGGTTCTGCACCTTTCCTCCAAACAAATCCTCACAATTATTTTTCATCATAGTATATTTTTAGGGGAAAAGCAACGCAATCTTAAAAAAGCCGCAATATAAACTTCAGTATTCCGGGGTTTATATATGCTTCCACAAAACAACCCGCGGCTATCAGTATGATACAGCCTGCCATATACGTACCTTTTTTTACAAGAAACCTTCCTCTGTCCCTCACTGAAAGACCTCCCGAGATTACGCGGAAATACATGATCCCACATAGCTCGCAGCACTTCACCGATAATAGCAGGAAGGCAGGCACCAAAATGAGCTGCTGCGGCAGAAGGCTTCCTATGATCAGCAATATTCCCTTCATACCGTAACGTATCACACTGCCCGCCGCCAAAACCCCTGCCGCCAGCCCGCTCCAAAGCTGATAAAGGTACGCCGCCATACAGCCCAGATATGTAGTTGATAAAATAACGAGCAAAACCGCCATACCGATCCGCTGCATAAAAATAGTGGTCAAAAGCTTTCCGGTATCCGGTTCCAGATATTTGATCGGTCCCAACGTATAACCGTCAAGAAAGCCTGTATTATAGAGCAGACTCTCCTGTTTTAAGACCATTCCCAACACCCCGGCAAAAAAGCCGAAGAGCAGTGTATAAAACAGCCTGGCCATCTGCTGTGCTTCTTCCGTCTCCATTTTTTTCCGTCTTAACCAGTTCACACCCATAAAAAGGACTTCCTCTATATTCTATTCAATATATGAAAAAGTCCTTTTTGATATGACATGCCCTTCAGACAGAATATACACTGTCATGCAGAACCATCTGTTATCATCCGTTCCATGCCCGCCGCCGATCTGCCCGTCACAGTTTTTTGTCATTCAGCAGGCTCTTATATGTCATGATCGCACTGACGGTTTTGGAATCCTCTATTTTTCCGTCATAGATCATCTGCACAAGCTCATCCAGCTCACAGGCCTCCACATCGATAAACTCATCCTCATCCAGATGCTGATCTTCGCGCCGCTTTAAATCTCTTGCCAGATAGATATCGATCTTTTCGTTGCAGAAAGCTACCGTGGTATAAATACTCAGAAGAAACTGTACTTTTCCCGCAATATAGCCGGTTTCCTCCTCCAGTTCCCGGACCGCCGCTGTCTGTGTTGGTTCATCCACGCTGTTTTTACCGCCTGCCGGGATCTCCAGTGTATACCGGTCCAGCGCGTTCCTCCACTGGCGCACCATCAAAAGTTTACCGTCCTCTCTGACCGCCAGCATCGCCGCGGCTCCCTTGTGGCCGATAAAATCCCATTTCACTACATTTCCGTTCGGAACCTGCACTGTGTCCTGATAATAATCTATGATCTTGCCGTTTTGAACCAGTGTTCTCTCAAGACGTTTAAATTCTTCCGACATACCGCCATCCTCTCTTTCCACAATATATAAACTATACTATTATCCATATTTCGACCTGCGGATTTTTCCTGATCATTACTTTTCCGCCAGCAGTTTTTCAATGCTCGCCAGCTTCACGCACAGCACAAACAGCTTTGTCGCCTCCCTCATCTCTGCCAGCGAAGGATAGGAAGGTGCGATCCTGATATTGCTGTCCTTCGGATCCTTGCCGTAGGGATAGGTTGCGCCGGCGCCTGTCAGCACCATGCCGCCTTCCTTGCATTTTGCCACGATAGCCTTCGCGCAGCCTTCCAGCGCGTCAAAGGAGATAAAGTAACCGCCCAGCGGATTGGTCCACTCACCGATGCCAAGACCGCCCAGCTCTTTCTCCAGCATATCGATCACCAGCTCAAACTTCGGGCGGATCAATGCGGAATTCTTAAGCATCTGTGCGCGCAATCCATCCATATCCTTATAATATCTGACATGACGGAGCTGGTTGATCTTATCAGGGCCGATCGTCTGTACGGTCATGGACTGCTTGAACCACTCTCTATTCTTCGCCGAACTTGCCACTGCGGAAATACCGGCGCCTGCAAAGCTGATCTTTGATGTGGAGGCAAACTCAAACACCAGATCGGGGTGTCCTGCTTTCTCGCATTCTTCCAGAATTTCCAGAAGCTTATCGCTCTTATCCTCATACAGATCATGGATACAGTACGCATTATCCCAGTAGACCCTGAAATCCTCCGCCGCGGGCTTAAGCGCAGCAAACCGCTTTACTGTCTCATCAGAATAAGTGTAGCCCTGCGGATTGGAATATTTCGGCACGCACCAGATCCCCTTCACAGAGGCATCCTCCTGCACATACTTTTCCACCAGATCCATATCCGGGCCGTCAGGGGTCATGGGGATCGTGATCATCTCGATCCCAAAGTATTCCGTCACCTTAAAATGCCTGTCATATCCGGGGGCAGGACATAAAAATTTTACCTTATCCAGTTTACACCACGGCGTGCTGCCGCATACACCGTGCGTCATGGAATGCGATACCGTATCAAACATCAGCGACAAACTGGCATTTCCGTCAACGATCACATTTTCAGGTTTCGTCTCAAGCATCTGAGCTACCAGTCTCTTTGCCTCCGGAATACCATCCATAATACCGTAGTTCCTGCAGTCCGTCCCATTTTCTGTCTGCAAAAGAGACTCCGAATTTAAAACATCCATGATCGGCATCGCTGTATCCAGCTGTTCCGGCGCCGGTTTTCCCCTGGACATATCCAGCTTTAAGCCTTCTGCCCTGATCTCCTCAAACTGAACTGCCAGTTTACCATGCAGTTCTTTCAGTTCCTGCTTACTCATCTCCTGAAATGTTTTCATGATGACTCCTCCTGATCGTTACGCTCTCTTATTAAAATATGTTGGTTTTGCTGTCCCTTTTTTATACAACGTATCATTGTATACAATTATCCACTCCTGACATTTTACTACAATGAAGCAAAACAGGGCAATAGAAAAACCATAAAAATTAATTCATAAAATATGCCGTTTTTAATATAAATAGCACAAAAAAGCCCCGCAGTATTGCACTGCAGGGCTTATTTTCATGTACCTATTTTGCATAATCAACTACGCGGCTTTCTCTGATCACATTGACTTTGATCTGTCCCGGATATTCCAATTCCGCTTCTATCTTCTTGGAAACATCCCTTGCCAACAGAACCATATCCGAATCAGATATCTGCTCTGGAACTACCATTACCCGAATCTCTCTGCCCGCTTGAATAGCAAAAGATTTATCTACGCCTTTGAAATTGTTTGTGATTTCTTCTAATTGTCTCAGTCTGCTTGTGTAAGTCTCAAGAGTTTCTCTCCTTGCACCAGGTCTGGCTGCAGAAATGGTATCAGCCGCCTGCACGATACATGCGATGAGAGATTGTGCCTCCACATCTCCATGATGGGATTCCACTGCATTGATAACAGTGGCGGATTCCTTGTATTTTCTGCAAAGCTCGGAACCAAGCTGAATATGGGAGCCCTCCATTTCATGATCGACAGCTTTGCCGATATCATGGAGAAGTCCGGCTCTCTTTGCCATTCTGACATCCAGTCCCATCTCAGCCGCAAGCAGCCCGGAAAGCTGTGCCACTTCGATGGAATGCTTCAGCGCATTCTGTCCATAGCTTGTTCTGAACTTCATCTTACCAAGTAATCTGATAAGTTCAGGGTGAATGCCATGTACGCCAACTTCAAGAGTTGCTGCCTCACCTTCCTCTTTGATCATTACTTCGACTTCTTTTTGCGCCTTCTCAACCATCTCCTCGATTCTGGCCGGATGTATACGGCCATCGACGATCAGCTTTTCCAGGGCGATACGTGCCACTTCCCTTCTGATGGGATCGAAAGCGGAAAGGATAACTGCTTCCGGTGTATCATCAATGATCAGATCCACACCTGTCATCGTTTCGAGCGTTCTGATATTTCTGCCCTCTCTGCCGATGATCCTTCCTTTCATTTCGTCATTGGGAAGCTGCACAACAGATATTGTAGTTTCCGAAACATGGTCAGCCGCACATTTCTGGATGGCTGTAACGACATATTCCTTCGCCTTTTTGTCTGCTTCTTCCTTTGCCCGCGTCTCCATTTCTTTGATCATGACCGCGGACTCGTGTTTTACTTCATCTTCAACAATTTTCAGTAAATATTCTTTTGCCTGTTCAGAGGTTAATCCTGAGATTCTTTCCAGTTCCTGTAATCTTTGCTCGTTCAGTTTCGAAACTTCTTCCCGCTGCTTGTTCAAACGATCTTCCCTTGCAGCGAGGCTCGCTTCCTTCTTCTCAATGGCATCGGATTTTTTCTCGATGTTCTCTTCTTTCTGCTGTACCCGGCGTTCATAACGCTGCGCTTCCGCCCTGCGCTCTTTGATCTCCTTGTCCAGTTCATTCTTTACGCGAATGGACTCTTCCTTCGTCTCGAGCTGTGCTTCACGCTTCTTCGTCTCCGCAGTCTTAAGAGCTTCGTCGATGATCTCTCTTGCCTTCTCCTCTGCACTTCCTATTTTGGATTCCACTACTTTTTTGCGATAATTGATCGCAATATAAGCAGATACAGGGGCTGTGACCACAAGAGTAACCAATACCGCTATTATGACATCAAGCATGTACAGGAGCACCTCCTTATTCAGTTTTCATTGTACAAATCTATCATAGAATCTCTGTTTCTGATACAGACATTCTAATTAGCATATTTACAACACTTCAATTCTAAACAAAAAAAGGTGTTATGTCAAGCATTTTCACAAAAGCCATATTTCAGTGAATGCTAAAATTTTACAAATACGGCAGTTTGACCGGCAAATTTAAAGAAGTTTTTCTATATTATCCAAAGAAAACCCTTTTCTGTATAAAAAAGCTCCCATTTTCTGTTTTTCCTGATAATCAGCGTTCTCTTTATTATAACCCTTTTTCTCCAGCCATTTTTCCATCAAAGGGATCTCATCCGGAAGGTTTTCTCCGCCCAGATCTTCCTCATAAACAGTGCGGATCAGTTCCTTACTGATCCCCTTCCTGAACAGATCCTGCTCTATCCTGCCCCGGCTGCGGCTTTCGCTGTAGTAGACGATATAATCTTTTGCATACCGCCTGTCATCTATATAGCGATACGACTTTACATACTCCACCGCTTCATCGATCGCCTCCTCCGGGTAGAGCCCCTGTCTTAACTTTTCCCTGATCTGGTATTCCGTATACTCCCGGCTCTTTAAAAGATTCATGCTCCGCAGCTTCGCACGTTTCGGGAGGACCTCCGACAATATTTCTTCTAAAAATCCATCGGAGATCCTCTCTCCTTCTTTCACATGATAAGTATGCAATTCACCTTTGTATAATACAAATCTGAACTGTCCGTCGATATCTATTTTATAACGTCCTTTGGAAAGAGCCGTGATACCTGTTACGATATGTTCTTCCTGCATCTTATTCGGTCACTTTTTTCTTTGAAGCTTTCTCTTCCGCCTTCGGCTCTGCCGTATCCTCTTCCTTTGTCAGTGAAAAATGTTTTCTTACCTTCTGCTCGATCTCCTCACAGACTGCCGGATTGTCTTTCAGGTACTGCTTGGCGTTCTCTCTTCCCTGTCCGATCTTATTTCCTTCATAAGCATACCAGGCGCCGCTCTTATTCACCACATCAATATTGGCCGCAATATCCAGTATATCGCCTACGCGGGAAATCCCTTCGCCGAACATAATGTCAAACTCCGCCTCTTTAAAAGGGGGCGCGATCTTATTTTTCACCACCTTCACTCTGGTCCTGTTTCCGATCACCTCTCCCGCCTGTTTCAGAGATTCTATCCTTCTCACATCAAGGCGTACTGAAGAATAGAATTTCAGGGCCCGGCCGCCTGTCGTTGTTTCCGGATTGCCGAACATAACGCCGACCTTTTCACGGAGCTGGTTGATAAACACTACGGTACAGTTGGATTTGCTGATCACTGCAGTCAGTTTCCGGAGCGCCTGGGACATCAGCCTTGCCTGCAGGCCCACATGGGAATCTCCCATCTCCCCGTCTATCTCCGCCTTCGGGACAAGCGCCGCCACAGAGTCCACCACGATAATATCAACAGCCCCGGAACGCACCATAGTTTCCGTGATCTCCAGCGCCTGCTCCCCGCAGTCCGGCTGTGAAATGTATAAATTGTCCACATCTACACCGATATTTTTTGCATAAACCGGGTCCAGCGCATGCTCTGCGTCAATAAAACCTGCGATACCGCCGCGCTTTTGCACTTCCGCGATCATATGCAGTGTTACGGTAGTCTTACCGCTGGACTCAGGACCATAGATCTCTACGATCCTTCCTTTTGGAATCCCGCCGAGCCCCAACGCCAGATCAAGGCTCAGAGAACCGGTGGGTATCGTTTCTATATTCATCTGCGCCGACGGATCACCGAGCTTCATCACGGTTCCCTTTCCGTACTGCTTTTCAATCTGCGCGATCGCCGCATCCAATGCTTTCAGTTTTTCGCTGTTATCCATTTTCAATATCCTTTCTTTTATACCGACAGTCCGAACATCTGTTTGTTATGTTTTTAATATTAGAACAAATGTTCTTTCCTGTCAAGATTTATTTTATCTTTCCCTACTATAACACAACAAGTGTCCCATAAATGACCCTCAATGGCATCCCTCCCTTATTTTTTATTTTCATTTTTGCTTTGAAATAAATGGCGAAATGCCGGATATGCAAAGCAGAAAATACAATTTCTGAACAATATTACTTTATCACGCATATTGATGCCCGTCAAGAAAAATCCAATGTATCAGTTCCTGTATTGTTTTGGCGTTATGCCTGTGTACTTCCTGAACACTTTCGTAAAATAACTCTGATTTTCAAAACCCACGGTAAGCGCGATGTCAAGAATCGTGCCGTTTGTGTTGGTAAGCAGCTTTTTGCTTTCCTCTATACGGATATAATTCAGATAATCTTTGAAGGAGGAACCTGTTGTCTGTTTGAACAGCGTAGAAAAATAGGACGGGTTCAGCATCATCTGCCCCGCAGCCATCTCCAGAGTCAGCGGCATCTGATAGTTATCTTTGATATATTGTGTCGCCCTCTTCTTAAAGATATCGTCCTTCTCCATCGTATTATCGAATATATTCTTTTCAAAATATGCAACAACCTCCCTGAGCTGCTGTTTCATATTTTCGGGGTTTTTAATGGATTGCAGCTTCGGGATAAATACTGCCGTGATCGTGAAGGCGATCTCCGAATGTGGTTCCATCGCATTTGCCGCATGGATCAGAAGCGTGCACAACTCCATCGCACAAGCCAGAACTCTCTTTTTATCATAATGAATTTCCAAAAATATATGCTCCAGCAGATCTTCCAGCATCTTATCCGCCGCTTTTACATCATATTCCCTGATCTTCTGGATCAAAATAGCTTCTTCCTCTTCAAGATAAGACCTCTGCACTTCCCCACCCGTTTTTTGTCCCCTGCCGGCGCCTGCCCCCTGCATAAGCTCCGTATAGTGAATATCCTCAAAATCATTCCAGAGATCCGCTATACTGCCCGTCTGCAGTCCCGGGAATATATAAGCCAGCAGCTTACCGATCTGTTCCGCTTCCTTAGCCGAAAGTATCCTGATGCTGTCCGTCTGCCGGAACAAAATCAGCGCATCTTCAGCAGAAAGGGCATACCGTCTCGATACCCCGGCAATCATTTCAATATCCGCCTCTTTCATCAAAAAAGGACCGATCAGTATGCTCCCGCAGGGCTGCCCTTCTTTTATCAGCGGAAAGATCAGATGCAGCAGATCCGCATGACAGGAAAAAAGAAAGGGTTTCTTTAACTGCATGCTCTGTTTTGCCGCCTGTGCATGCAGTATACTGCAGGAATCTTCCGCATTGGAATAAAGGGACAGGATTTTCTTGAAGCACAGGCAATAGGAGGTGGTGGAACCCTGCCCGCAGACACATTCCCCATCCTCATTTAAAATCCGCACAGGAACGCCCAGACAGGTATATAAACAATAAGAAAAATCTGTCAGTTCTTCTGAACTCATAATAGAATAAATGGCAGACTGCATCATTACACCTTCTCCTAAATTCATTCTTTCCGCTAACGCTCATTATATCATTTTCATATGAAAGTGCAAGCTGTCTTACCTCCCAAAAACAACTGTTGTCAAATGTTCCATTCTGCACAAATGTGCGCCTCTGCGTTTTTGTTCATTTTACCATAATTTAACACATTTTGACATATCTTTTCTGACAATATTGACAATTTCCCCACTGCCACTAATAATGAAAGAGCATAAGGAAATTAAATTTTGAAAAGGAGAAACCAAAACATGCATGAAAACAGTATAGTAAGCAAAAAGCTGGTCGTTCAGCCCGTATTTGTGAGCCTGATCCATCTGAATGTATTTATGGGCCCCTGCCGTTACGGTTACGGTGAAGAACTCACCTACGACTATGAAAAAAAGGAATCTTTAAAAACCTATGATCTGTTCCGGAAAGATCTCGAGCAGAATGTAGATCACGGCTATGTGGAACTGCTGGAGCCCAAATTTCTTGAATGGCATGAAGATTTTGCCGTAAAGGAAGAAAACCTCCAGAATGTGATCGCTGATGACAGCAAAACGGATATGTACCTGATTTCCGGAACAAGATTGATTTCCTATGTCTCCACGATCATCGCCAAACGTACCGGGAAACCTATCTCTTTCTGCCCTCTTTCAGGCAGCAAATATTCCAGGCTTGGCGGGATCGACGCGGCAGCGCATCTTTTTGCCTCCGGCGACTATGAAGTATATAACGCCCTCAGTTACGAGGAGCTGAACCAGATCTTCCGCGCCATGAAAACACGGAAAGTCCTGAAAGATATGAAAATATTATACGGCCTCAGAAATAATATCCTTTCCTTCGGCTGTGTAAGTTCCTTTGTGGACATCGAAGATGTGACCCGCAGATTCGGAACAGAGATCTTAAACTACAACGGACTGGAATTTTTCAAAGTTCTGGATGCCCTTGACGATACGGAAAAAGCGCAGGCGCAGGACATTGCCGATTCTCTGGTTGCAGATGCAAACGGTGTCCACCTTCCCGCAGAGACCATCGTCAACGATACGCAGTTTTATGTTGCGGCTAAAAAGATCATGGATTTCTACGACTGCAACGCGTTTACGCTGCCCTGTTTTGAAATGTGCGCAACACAGGAATTAAATAAAAGGCATCTGACTTTCTGCCTGACACACTCCCTGATGAAAGACAACGGCATCCCTTCAGCCTGCGCTTCCGACATCGGCTCCGTCATGACGATAGCCATTTTGATGAGCATCGCCAGAAAAGCTCCCCATATGGGAAATCTGATGGTCCGTCTGGAAGATGAAACGCACCACTCTCTGCGCATCCTGCACGACGTATGTTCCAAATATATGAAGGGTTACGACAATGCCCCCCTTCCGATCGATTATGTAAGCTTTACCAAAGGCAACTGGGGAACGACCATGCGCTATGATTTTGCCAAAGATGCAGGCAGCAAGATCACACTGATCAATTTGAGCCCTGACATGACAAAGATCATGATCGTAAAGGGAACGATCACCGGATGCGATGATTTCCTGACCCCGGAATGTAAACATGCGCTTGTATTCGATGTTGCCGACAACAGGGAATTCCATAAAAAGGAAGCCATCTTCGGCCACCACTTCGCCTGGGTATACGGCGACTATGAGGAGGATTTAAGGCTGCTCGCCGAAATGCTTGGCATAGAAGTCATAACTGCTTAAAGCTTCTTTTCTTTCTATTTAAATAAAAACGGCAAAATCCAGATGGCACTTTATCTGGATTTTGCTGTCTTCACAAGTTATCTCTCCCAAACGTTTTTTGCATTTCTGCCATAACCATGATATAATGAATGTCAGCGGGAGGAATGAGTTTACTCATTCGGCGAACGGCGATCATGAATCGCAGATTCATGATATAATGAGCGCAGAAAAAACAAGCGGTGATCACAAAGGAGTAAAAGGAATGTCAGGGGAAACACAGGACGATCTGATCATGCAGGTTCTCAAATTATATTATTTTGAAAATATGACACAGGAAGAAATCGGAAAACATCTGTATATTTCCAGAACCAAAGTATCCCGGTTGCTGAAAAATGCAAAAAAGAACGTACATATCCAGATTGACGGACAGCCCAAGCGCAATATCCTGTTGGAGGAAGCCATGCTGAAATGTTTTCCTCTCGAAAAAGCTTTTATCCTCTCCGCGCTTCCCGAAGATGAAGAAAAAATCCATCAGGCCGTCGCGGAAGAAGCCGCCGGCTATGTGGATACCCTGCTGAGTGAGAACTCCATCATCGGTATCTCCAGAGGCAGGATGATGCAGGCGATCGTAAACAGCATCAAGCCGAAAAAGAAACTGCCTATCCATGTGGTCCAGCTCATCGGCCTGATGAACAATCCGTCCCAGAACAGTGAAGAAATGGAACTTGTCCGTTCTTTTGCAAAAGCCTACGGCGGGAGTTATCACAACCTGTTTTCACCCTTTGTCCTGGATGATGAGGAAGAAAGAAAAGTATTAAACCGCATATCCGGCATAGATAAGACCCTGGAACTCGCAGAACATGCCGACATTATCCTGACCTCCCTTGGGACCTTCTGTCTGGAGGATAAAAACATTCTCTGGAACGCCTATCTCACTCCCGAAGAAAAACAGTCCCTGGTCGATAAGGGTGCCGTCGGCCTGTTCTGCGGACACTATTTTGACCAGAACGGAAATATACTGGACGATGCCATACACCGCCGTATCGTCGGGCTTAAAGCGGAACAGATCGTCCATAATAAAAAACATGTGATCGGCGTATCTGTCGGACCCAAAAAAGTTCTGCCCATACTGGGCGCACTGCGGGGTAAACTGATCACAACACTGATCACGGATGAACAGACCGCCCTGAATATTCTGATCGCGGAAGGGCGGCAGATATTTTAGTCTTTCGGCAGATTTTCCAGCAGTGCGTCTATCTCTTCCGGGGTATTTTTGCTGCTGAAACTGACACGCAGCGCGCTTTCTATGATCTCAGGGGAATATCCCGCACTCTCCAGCACGTGGCTGCGTGCTCCCTTCGAGCAGGCGGAACCTGCCGAAATAAAAATATCTTTCATACTCAATGCATCCACTATATCCCCGGATAGATGCCCGGGCAGCGAAAAATTCAGAATATAGGGCAGCCCGTCCTCCGGACTGTTTATGGATATCCGGTGAAACGTCTGTATCAGCTTCTCTTTCAGATAATCCCTCAGTTTTGTCACCTCTTCCAGATTCTGCTGCATTGAAAGCAGCATTTTTTCCGCTGCAAGCCCGAATCCGCAGGAAAGCGGAACACTTTCCGTCCCCGGATGAATACGTTTTTCCTGTGCGCCGCCGTGGACAAAGGGTTTCACCGGACAACCTTCCCTGATATACAACATGCCGATGCCTTTCGGCGCATGCAGCTTATGGCCGCTGGCAGATATCAGGTCCGCCTTCAGTTCATGTACCTTCACCGGGATCTTCCCGAAGCTCTGCACCACATCCGTATGGATCAGAATAAGCGGGTTTCTCCTTTTTGCCTCTGCCGCCGTCCCGGCAACCGGCAGGACCTCTCCCGTTTCGTTGTTGACATGCATCAGGGATATCAATATGGTATCTTCGCGGACGGCATTGATGATATCCTCCTCCAGAATACGGTGGGTGGCGGGGTCCGGTTTTATATAAGTAACCGAAAATCCCTCCTCTTCCAGCGCTCTGCAGCTGCCCAGCACAGAGCTGTGTTCTATGGATGTAGTAATGATATGATTCCCCCTGTGCCTGTTTGCCATGGCACTTCCGTAAACGGCGAGATTATTGCTCTCCGTTCCCCCTGAGGTAAAACAGATACAGGAAGTCGGGCAGCTCAGCATACGTGCGAGCTGATAGCGGGCATTCATGACGCTTTGATATGCTTCCATCCCGAAATGATGCAGGGAAGACGGATTCCCGAACTTCTCTGTCATCAACTCCACCGCAAGTTGCGCCACTTCCCGGTCGGTCTGTGTTGTCGCACTGTTATCCAGATATATCACAAGATTCCCTCCTCTCATCGGCCCGGATCATTTTGTCTAAAATCATAACATTCTCCTCAGCATAAAACAATGAACCCGCCAAAAACAGGTCAAAAGAACGCAGATCGGACAAAAAAACCGGACTGCACATCTGTTCACAAACGCCCATGTGACACATTTGCAAAAATATACAAATTTTCCAAAGAAAAAACAACTCCCCTAAAAATATTTATAAATAACAATGATACATCATGTTATAATCTTCAGAAAATTGGTAAATTCGTATAAACAACAAACTTCTATTCGAATGATGATATGGAAATATGCGCGCTGTTTTCATATTTTCAGAATAAAACAAAACAACCTTTATTTATTGAAAGGAGAGGGATTTATGAATTATATTTTGGATTTGCTGTTAAAACAGATTTTCGGTCAGCCCTTCCTGCTTTTAGCCATTGTCGTGTTCATCGGATATATGGCGATGAAACAGAAGATCTCCAAAGCACTGATCGGCGCATTGAAAGCCTCCATCGGCATACTGGTAATGGGTATGGGCTCCGGCGCATTGATATCCAATTTTGGCAAACTGCTCACTGTACTGACAGAAACCACGGGCATTCAGGGTGCCGGACTCAACACTTATCCTACCATGACAGCAAGTTATGCAAAAATGGATGCCATATTGGGAGAAGGAACCGGAGCTTCGTGGGGTATTTATGTTCTGCTGGTTGCCTTCATTATGAATCTGGTTCTTGTTGCACTCCGCAAATGGACCAGGATCCGTGCGGTATACCTGACCGGCAATGCAATGATCGTACAGTGCGGTATCAGCACCTACATCGTGTGGAGATTTCTGGGACTTGGCATGATCCCCACCGTACTGATCGCTTCCCTGGTCACTGCTTTATACTGGGGAATCTGCTCCACACTGCTGATCGAGCCGACCAAAGCGATCACGGGCGGAGCTGACCTCACGGTTGCGCACCAGCAGATGTTCATGTCTTTCGTATCTTACAAGCTGGCGCCGAAACTCGGTAATCCCGAAAAGGATGATATCGAGAAGAAGAAACTGCCCGCTTCCCTGAACTTTTTGCAGGACAGCATTTTAGCCACACTGCTCGTCATGATGATCTCTGTTGCGATCATCATGCTGATCGCCGGCAAAGACGGCGTGGAATGGCTGCGCAGTGCCGATGGCTTCAATCAGGCGGGTTATAAGAACTGGGTCGTATTCATGCTCTGGATATCCATCACCCTGACCGCCAATATCTGGGTGCTTCTCGCCGGCGTGCGTATGTTCGTCGCAGAACTGATGATGTCCTTCAAAGGTATCTCCGAAAAGCTGCTTCCCGGCGCCGTGGCTGGTGTCGACTGTGCCGCTATCTTCGGTTTTGCCCCGAAATCCGTCGTACTCGGACTTATGTTCGGTGCTCTCGGACAGGTTATCGGACTTTTGCTGCTGCTTCTGTTTAAGAGCCCTATTTTCCTCGTACCGGGATTTATTCCGCTTTTCTTTGACAACGCGACGATCGCCATCTTTTCCAACAAGTCCGGCGGCTGGAAGGCTGCGGCAGTCTTTTGTACAATAAATGGACTGATCCAGATACTGGGCTCCATGCTGGCAGTGTCCATGATGGAGTTGACATGGTGGCAGGGCAGCGCGGATTATGCTACAATCTGGGTAGCGATCATTGCAATCTTTAAATTTATCGGCGGCGCATTCGGAATACCGATCGCCGGTTAAATCAAACGGAGGATTTGAACTATGTTGAATATCGTATGTGTATGCCATAACGGCATGGGAACAAGTATGTTGATGAAGATCAATGTGACCAATATCTGTAATGACAACGGCATTGAGGCTTCCGTGGAAGCCTGTGCGCACGGCGAGGCACTCTCTTTTTTGGTAAACGCTGACATCGTGCTGACAAGCCCGGATATTCTGGATTTTCTGCCGTCCTGCAACGCGCAGATCATCACGACAAACAATATGCTGAACAAAGCGGAAGTAAATGATCTTATCGTAAATTGTGTAAAAGAACATTTCCCGAACGAGATATAAAGGATGAATGAGATGACTGCTGTATTTTATTATCTGATATGCTTTTTGGCGATAGCCTTCCTTATAGCGGAAACCTACCTTGTGATCAGACGCAACCGCACGATCATTGTAAAAGGAAAAGACGATTTTTTTTCCTTATGCATCGTCATGCTTTTTGCAATGCTTCTGCTGCGCCCAGATGAGGGGACTGATCTGATATCCGCCCTGTGCAGTACGCTGGTGCTGACCGCGATATTTTTTTCGATGGCGGTCAAACGAGGCATCAGCGGCAGGGGCATCGAAAAATTCGGGTTTTATATTCCGTGGGAAAAAATTGTCGGCATAAGGCTGACGGCTTATCAGATGTCAAAAGTACAGCTCCTTGTCTCAACAAAGTCGCACAATTATAAACTGATCTATCATCAGTACCAACTGAAAAAGCTGATCTACGAAATACAGAAACATCATGCCGATGTGCTGATCGATGAATCGATAAAGATCATATAATACCATTTTTATACGGCATCACAGGAAACATATCACCTCCTGTGATGCCGTTATCATTCATGGAAATACCGATAAAATAAGACAATTATTCAGAAAAATTTTCTGATCAGATCTGTGATCGTGTTTACGGCATCATTGACAAGCGCCTCCCCGTACTTTGCCGAAGCCAGACTGCTGTCCCCAAAAGACCCCGCCTTCACAAAACGCGCCCAGTGTATGGGCCTGTATGCATAATCTTCCGGCAACCGGGGATATTCCGCCGCGGCTTCTGAAAGCTTTACCAGCTCCGGTCGCAAATACAGCATGATGGCTGTCTCTGTCTCCCCCGCATGGGGCGCTGCATGACAGGGAACCGCTTTTGCCTGTGAAAGCACCTCCTCGGAAAATCGTATGGGAAAATGCCAGATATTTTCCCAGCCGAACTCATCCAGCAGTTCTCTTGCCAGTTCTTTCAGAAAAGGGTAATTCCCGTTATGGCCGCTCATCAGGACAATGTTGGCGGCGCCCTGTTCCTGAAGACTAATCAGGATCTCCCTCAGAATTCCTTTCAAAACGCCTGCAGAAAGAGAGATCGTGCCGGGAAAACCTTTTGCCGACCAGACCTGACCATAATTGACCGGCGGCATGAGCAGCATACCCGTGTTCGCGGCGACCCGCCCTGCGATCTCCATTCCGATGATATTGTCCGTATCCAGAGGAAGGTGATATCCGTGCTGCTCACAGGAGCCGCATACCACAATGGCACCTCTGCCGCTTTCCAGACGCATCCTGAATTCCGGCGATGTCATATGTCCCGCATAAAATCCGCTCTCCTCCACAACCGATCCTCCCTGTCTACATCTTCTTCAAATACTCTTCATAGTCCGGATAAGTCACCGTCACCCATCCCTCGTCCACATTCATCCCGATTTCCATCCCCTGCGGGCAATAGAACAGAATCAGATAATAGGGGTCCTCCAGATAGTACATCACATCTTCATCATCGTAATAATCCAGCACACTGTCCGCATTCTGCTTCCTGCTTCTGTCCCGGAAATCCTTCACAAACTCCTCATCGATATCCAGCATCCCCTCGTTTTTCAGAAGCTGCCCGTTCCTCATGTCAAAGTTCAGGCAGTACAGGTAAAAATCCGACTGATAATCCAGATATTCCCCGTAATAGACGGTCTCCCGGTATACGATGCTCAAAATATCTTCCGACATATATGTAACGCAGCCGTCCAGCTGTGCCAGAATACCGTCGCCGCTGTACATGTAGTCTTTGTAATCTTCCTCGTAGTATTCCAGAAGGCTCTCCCACTCGGCGCAGATCGCATCATTGATGGCGTCCACATTCGGTACATCGCCCTTCACCACCGGATAATTATAATAGATATTGGTAGCGGAACCATCGTGATATTCCTCCTCCTTCAATTCCACGGAATAGGCAAGGCCCTCCACCCTGTTGTCCGCCGGAAAGGAAAAATATTCTCCCGTCTCATACCCTTCGATGTCCTCGTCATGGGTGGGACGGTCGAACCGCTCTCTCGGGTCATAATCCTCATCTTCATCAAAATAATGAAACTCACCATCGTCATCATAATAGCCAAATCTGTTGTCATCGTCCTCTTCCGTCTCGCCGTAATAATGAAAATAACCGTCGTCATCATAATAGCCGTACTCCGACGCTCCGTCGTAATCTTCACCGGCATTAGCTTCGGCCCAACGCTCTAATTTACCGTTTCTGGACAATTCCACAAACTGCATCACAACTGCGATACAGCCCGAGATAAGCCCGATAAAGACAAGTGAAACGACAACGCCGACCGCAATATATTTTCCCTTTTTAGGATTGTTATTCTCAGGATACATACCAGATTTCCTCCTGCATTTTTATCATATTTCCTCAGTTGGAAAACATCACATTGCTGCAGTACTGCAAAATACATTCACGCATCAGGGAAAGCGCCGCAGAAACCGACGCCTCCCTGATCTTGTTCCTGTTTCCTTTAAAATGATATTCCTTTACGATGAGTTCGCCGCAGACCTGACAGCCGATGTAAACAAGTCCCACCGGCTTTTCTTCACTGCCGCCGTCCGGACCCGCGATCCCCGTCACGGAGACCGTCACATCCGCTTTGCTGAGCACCGCGGCCCCCTTCACCATCTCCTTCGCCACAGTGCTGCTGACCGCGCCATGTTTTTCCAGAGAACTTCTCTTCACACCGAACAGTTTACGCTTTGTTTTGTTGGAATAGCTGACATAGCCTGCCTTAAATACTTCCGAGGCCCCCGGTACATTGATCAGTCTCGCTGAGAGCAGTCCTCCCGTACAGGACTCCGCCGTGGCAACAGTCAGACGATTGGCCTCCAGCAGGTCTATCACTGATTTTTCCAGTGTTACCTCCGTGTCTGTCGTATAAATACTGTTGCCGAATCTGCTCTTTAACTCCTTCACCACAGGCTTTACGAGCTTCCGCGCCTCTTTTTCATCCCCGGCCTTTGCCGTCACCCGAAGATGCACCTCCCCGGTCTTGGCGTAGGTCGCGATCGTGGGGTTGCTCTGTGCATTGATCAGATCCTGTATCATGGTCTCCGCAATGCTCTCTCCCACGCCGCAGATTTTCACGGTCTTTGAATAGATCACACCGGGCTGCAGCTCATTCAGATAGGGATAGATATCTTTCTCAAACATGGGGCGCAGCTCATTCGGCGGTCCCGGAAGCAGGATCACCCGCTTGTCCCCCTTTTCGATGATCAGCCCCGGCGCCGTGCCGTTCTCATTGTCAACGATGATGGCGCCCTCCGGCGCAAGCGCCTGCTTCCAGTTGTTTTCCGTCACGGTAAAGCCTCTCGACTCCAGATATTCCCGGATCCGCTCCTCGGTGTGGGCATCTTTCACCAGATTGAGTCCCAGCACCTTCGCCGTCACTTCCTTTGTCAGATCATCCTGCGTGGGACCGAGCCCCCCGCCCAGAATCACAATATCCGATCTCTCCAGCGCCATCTGCAGCGTCTGCGTCAGCCTTTCCGCATTATCGCCCACCACCGTCTGGTAGTAGCAGGAAAGCCCCAGCCCCGCGCACTGCTCCGCCAGATAAGCCGCATTTGTATTCACGATATTTCCCAGTAAAATCTCTGTTCCCACACTGATCAGTTCAACAACCATTTCTTTCTCCTATTCCAGTTCCGCATATGCAAATTTTATTTCCGCGAGCAACGAGCCAAATGCCGTGCTTAAAGCCAACTTTTGGTTGGCTTGAGCATATTGGCGACTGCCGCGAGAGTGAAATACCCCGCAGCTTGCTGCAGGGTATTTCACTTTGTTCCCTGCATGACCTCTTTATTTTTTATCAGATAATCCGCCAGAGAGACCACCGTCAAAAGCAGTGATATCCACATTACGATATCCGTCACAAGCTTCAGCGCCCCGATGTTGGCGATCATCAAGATCACCATGACCATCTGGAAGGTCGTCTTAAACTTTCCCCAGTAACTCGCCGCGATCACCTTTCCGTTGTCCGAAGCGATCAGCCTGAAACCGCTGATCACAAACTCCCTGCTGATAATGATGATCACGATCCATGCCGGAATCCTGTCCATCGCCGTCAGGCAGATCATCGCGGAACAGACCAGCAGCTTATCCGCCAGCGGGTCCATAAACTTTCCGAAATTCGTGATCAGATCATATTTCCTCGCGATCTTCCCGTCCAGCAGGTCCGTCAGCGAGGCGATGACAAAGATCGCCAGCGCGATATAATCCGTATAGGCAAGGATGCCGCCAAAAAGCATCGTAAACCATCCCCAGCCCTCATAGCCTCCCAAAAGCAGGATCACAAAAGGAATGATCAATACCATACGAAATACTGTCAGTTTATTTGGTAAATTCATCTTATTCTTCTCCCGTCAAAATTTCCTCACCGATCAGGTCATAACCATTGCTGCCTGTCACTTTCACTTCTACAAAGCTGCCGGAATCGATCTCCCCTGCCGACTCAAAAAACAGATAACCGTCCACATTGGGCGCGTCCATATAGGTTCTCGCCGCATAGACATTTTCCTCAGGAAGATATCCCTCCACCACAGCTTCCAGCACCCGTCCCTTTTTCTCCGCCGCCTTCTCAAAAGCGATCTCCTGCTGCAGTTCCATCAGTTCATTCCTGCGCTCTTCTTTTACTTTCTCCGGAATCTGGCCGGGCATCAGCGCCGCGGGCGTATCCTCCTCCGCAGAATAGGCAAAAACGCCCAGCCGGTCAAATTCCATCTCGTTCACAAACCTGTACAGTTTGATAAAATCCTCTTTGGTCTCCCCCGGAAAGCCGGAGATCAACGTTGTCCGCAGACAGATATCCGGTATCCCGGCGCGCAGCATGGCGATGATCTGCCTCAGATCCTCCTCCGAAGTGCGCCGCCCCATACGTTTTAACACCGCGTCGGAGGCGTGCTGGATCGGAATATCCAGATAATGGCAGATTTTTTTCTCCTGTTTTATCACTTCCACCAGTTCTTCTGTGATTTCTTCCGGATAACAGTACAGAATTCTGATCCAATGCAGTTCTTCTATTTTACAGAGCCTTCTCAATAACTCCGGCAGCATTTTCTTTCCATACAGGTCCACGCCGTAAACCGTCGTCTCCTGCGCCACCAGGATCAGTTCCTTTACACCTTGGGAAGCCAGATAAGCTGCCTCCTTAAGCAGATCTTCCATCGGCACGCTGCGGTAGCTTCCCCTGATCTTCGGAATAACACAGTAGGTACAGTGCTTATCGCAGCCTTCCGCTATCTTCAGGTAGGCATAATGGCCCCCCGTTGTAACGATCCGCCCTGTCCCGGCCCTCCGCGGGAGAGCGCCCTCCCCGATATGGTTTTTCGCCTTCCCCGCCAGTGTCTCCCCAACCGCCTGCGCGATACTGTGAATATCCGTGATCCCTAAAACGGCGTCCACTTCCGGTATTTCCTTCTGAATCTCCTCCCGATACCGTTCGGCAAGACATCCCGTCACCAAAAGCGCCCTGATCTGTCCCGTCTTTTTCAGCTCCGCCATGCCCAGTATCGTTTCTATACTTTCCTCCTTGGCATCCCCGATAAAACAGCAGGTATTGACGATCACGATATCCGCCTCAGATTCTTCATCGGTAAACAGATATCCCTCTTCCGCGAGCTCTCCCAGCATCACTTCCGTATCCACCAGATTCTTATCACAGCCAAGGGATATAAATAGTATCTTCATAAAATCTTCTCTTTTCTGCGCCATCCGGCGCATCGTGAATCCGGTTCAAAAAAGTTGCGGAAAAACCTTCGTTTTTCCGCGTTTATTCATTCCTTACTCTTCCTCATCACTTAAAATATGGATCTTCCCCTGTTCCAGCTCGCTGACTGCGATGGAAAGAGGCTTTTCAGCAGATATATTGTCCACCAGAGGTTCATCCCCCGCGATGATCTGTCTCGCCCTCTTTGCCGTCGCCATCACGATGGAATACCTGCTGTTCACAACAGGCGCCTCCCCCGGCTCTACCTCGCTGTTTACCACTTTCATCAAATCTGCATAAGATGGATGTAACATTTACTTTTCTCCTTTCCATAACTGCTCCAGGTCACTCTGGATGCCCCGGATAAACTCCTCATTTCTGCCCGTTGTCTGATGGGCAGCTTCGATAAGACCGTGAAGCGTTTTAACGCTTTCCTCTATCTCATCATTTATCACAATATAATCATACTTCCCGATCACACCGGCCTCCTCCCTTGCCCGGCACATTCGTTTTCTGATCACATCCTCCGTCTCTGTCCCGCGGTTTTTCAGCCTCCTGTACAGTTCCTCCACACTGGGCGGCAGCACAAAGATCAAAACCGCATCCGGGAAACGTTTCTTTACCTTCAACGCTCCCTGGATCTCTATCTCAAGCACCACATCTTTCCCTGCCGCCATCTGCTCTTCCACATAATCCCGCGGCGTTCCGTAATAGTTTTCCACATAAGAGGCGTACTCAATCAATCCGCCATCTTTTATTTTCTGCTCAAACTCCTCTTTTGATACAAAAAAGTATTCTCTGCCGTGCACTTCGCCGGGCCTGGGATTTCTTGTCGTCATGGAAACGGACAGGGCATACCCCTCATAGTCCTCCACCAGCCGATTCATCAATGTCCCTTTTCCGGATCCCGCAAAACCCGAAACTACGATCAGAAGTCCCTTTCTCTCCATGTCCCCTCCATTATGCCGCTCTATGTCCCCTGTTTTATAAAACCGATCACTGCACCACCTTGTAATTCTGTCATCCGCTCTCCGCCGTTTCCGGCAAAACCCCTGCCCTGCCTGAAAGCGTTTCCGGCGTCAGAGCCGATAATACCACACTGCCGTTTTCCATGACAAGCACTGCCTTTGTCTTTCGCCCCTGGGTGGCATCTATCGCGGTTCCATCCTCCTTCGCCCCCTGCACCATCCGCTTGATCGGCGCCGAATCAGGACTGACAATGGCAATGATCTTCTCCGCGTTTATCATATTGCCGAATCCGATATGAATCAATTTACTCAATGTTCTGAATCTGTTCCCTCACTTTTTCAATCTCGTTTTTCAGTTCGATCGCCCGGGCAGAGATCTCAAGATCATTTGCTTTGGAAAGGATCGTATTTGCCTCCCGGTTCATCTCCTGCGCGATAAAATCCAGCTTCCGCCCGATACTGCCGCCGGATAAAAGCGCCTGCTTTGTGCTCTCCACATGGCTTTTCAGGCGCACCAACTCCTCGTCCACGCAGACCTTATCCGCAAAAATCGTCACTTCCATATACAGACGGTTCTCATCGATCTGGACATCGTCCAGCAGTTCGCAGACCTTTTCCCGCAGCTTCTCCTTGTATTCCTGGATCAGTTTCGGGGAACGCTCCGTGATGAACTCCACATGCTCCAGCATCGCATCCAGCTTCACAGTCAGGTCCTTCAACAGGTTTTCACCCTCCGCGACCCTTGTCTTCACAAAGTTCTCCGCCGCGCCCTGCAGGGCGCCCTGCAGGTCTTTCCAGAGTTCCTCCTCGTCGATATTCTGCTCTTCCATGACAAACACATCCGGATATCTCGACAGCGTGGACACCCTGACATCGTCATCCAGGCCGAATTCCTCCGCCATCTGCCGCAGATAGGTCAGGTATTCTTTTGCCAGCGCTCTGTTGTACTTTAAAGCGCCGCTCTCCTCGCTGTAATCTTCACAGGTGATAAAGACATCTACTTTTCCCCGGGTAATGTAATTTTTCAGTTCCGCCCTGATGGCATTTTCAAAAAAATTCAGTTTTTTCGGCATCTTGATATTCACATCCAGATACCTGTGGTTGACAGATTTCATCTCCACTGTGATCTTTCTGTCCTTCCCCGCCGTTTCGCATCTGCCGAACCCCGTCATGCTCTTAATCATGATTTAATTTTTATCCTTCTTCTGTATTTTGTCAGCTTAGCATTCCCCACTGCAGATCATACATGCCGTCTGCAGTTCTTTGTTCTGTTGCAGATCATATATACCATCCGCGATTCCCTGCCGCACTGCTGTCAATCCGGATCGTTTCAGACTGCCAGATCGATATTATCGCCCCGAAGTCCCATACCCTGCTGGAACTTTCTCTCTTTCTGATAGGGATTGCTTTCATTGGGATAACTGATCTTTGTATGGGTGGTGCCGCCGGACACATAAGTCCTGCCGCATTCCGGACAGATGGCGGTCTTTATGCTGACGGAAGCCTGCAGTACTTTCCCGCCGTCCTTTGACGCTTTGTTGTAGGCGTTGGAGACATGCTCCCCCTCGTGGGCGCGCACCCTCGCCCCCGCGCTCTCCGGCGAGACATGCTGTGCCGATTTAAACGAGACATTTTCATCGGAACCGTCCTGATACTTTCTCTCTTTACAGGTCTGGCACTCTTCCGGGGAAGACTTTCTGCCCACCTTTTTATGGGAATCCGAATCTCCGGGAATCTCTTTGGCTTTTTCCGTTCCCGAAACGCCCTTCACATCTTTCGTTTTTGAATCTTCTGCCCACGGCGCGATAACAAGGACCGCCTCTTCCCCGGGGCGCCCCCAGACTTTCTGCCATGCGGCTTCATAAGGATTTTGTATATTTCCGATATTCATATCCGACTCCTGCAAATATGCTGCCTGATATCTAAAAAAGATTTGTTCATCTGAATTGTAGCACAAAGCGGGGGAAAAGTAAAATACTTATTTTAGGGGGTTTTGGGGAGAGTCCGCCCGGATGGCAGGCAAGTTCTCCGTCGGCACGCTCGCGCTCTGCGAAAAACGCAGCGGACACTAAGCTCGAAAATACCTCGCTAAGTGCCGGCGTTTTTCGAAGGCACTCCTTGAGAACCTGCCTGCCATCCGGGCTGCTGTTCTGGCTAACCTCTGGATAATAATGCTTTCATGTTGTAAGATACTATGAACAATCAGGATGTTAGAAATTTCCATAAACTATTTGAAATTTATTGATAAGGATGTTAATGTTAATTTAAATATATCTTTAAATAATGGGAGAGAAATTATGGCTTTTGATGGTGTTACGATTGCGGCTGTGATAAAAGAATGCAGAGATCTTCTGACCGGCGGGAGGATCTATAAGATCGCGCAGCCGGAAACGGATGAACTGCAGCTTACCATAAAGACAAAGATGGGGCAGTATTATCTGCTGCTCTCTGCCAGCGCGTCCCTTCCGCTGATCTACCTGGCCGGCACGACCAAGCAGAGTCCCTTAACGGCTCCCAATTTCTGCATGCTGCTCAGGAAGCATATCCAGAACGGGCGGATCGTGGATATCACCCAGCCGGGGCTCGAGCGGATCATGCATATCCATATTGAACATTTAAATGAGCTGGGGGATCTGTGCCGGAAAAAACTGATCGTGGAAGTGATGGGGAAACACAGCAATATCATTTTCTGTGATGAGGAGGACCATATCATAGACAGCATCAAGCATATTTCCGGTATGGTCAGCTCCGTCAGGGAAGTGCTGCCCGGAAAGCCCTACTTTATACCGAAGACGGAAAACAAGGCGGACCCGGTCGCGTTTATGGCTGCCGCCCTGTCCGACGAGGAACGGAAACAGGAGTTTTCCGCACTGGTATTCCAAAAACCCGTGCCTCTGTACAAGGCAATTTACACCTCCTTTACCGGTTTTTCCCCGATACTGGCGCAGGAGCTGTGTTTCCGCAGTTCTCTGGATTCTGACCGCTCCGCCCTCAGCTATCTGCAGGAGGAGCTTTCCGTATCGGCGGCCGCTCTGCTCTATGAACAGTTTGCGTCGCTGATGAGGCAGGTGGCCGCAGGGGATTTTTCTCCTGCGATCGTCTATGACCAGAAGGCTCCCGTGGAATTTGCCGCCGTGCCCCTGCGCATGTACGGCGCTTCCTCTTCCAAAACTTTTTCATCGATCTCCGCCCTTCTGGAAACCTACTACGCGGAGAAAAATGCGCTGACCCGCATCCGCCAGAGATCGGCGGATCTGCGGAAGATCGTGCAGACCATTTTGGAGCGCACCGTCAAAAAATACGACCTCCAGTGCCAGCAGATCAGGGATACGGAGAAGCGGGATAAATATAAGCTTTACGGGGAATTGCTGCACACCTACGGTTACGGTGCCGAGCCCGGCGCAAGATTTCTGGAAGCGGAAAATTATTACAACGGCGAGACGGTCAGGATCCCGTTGGACCCTACGCTCACCGCTTCGGAGAACGCCAAAAAATATTTTGACAGATACGGGAAACTGAAACGAACCTATGAAACCCTCTCGGAACTGACCGTGGAAGTGAAAGAGGAGATCGATCATCTGGAATCCATCGCCGCTTCCTTAGATATCGCGGAGCAGGAATCCGACCTTGTGGAGATCAAGGAGGAGCTGATTGCCGCAGGTTATATCCGCAGAAAAGGCGGGACAAAGAAAGAAAAGGTGACGAGCAAACCCTTCCACTATATCAGCAGCGACGGCTTCCATATGTATGTGGGGAAGAATAATTACCAGAACGATGCGCTGACCTTTAAATTTGCCGCCGGCAGCGACTGGTGGTTCCACGCCAAAGGACAGCCCGGTTCCCATGTCATCGTCCGCACGGAGGGCGCCGAGCTTCCCGATACCACCTTTGAGGAGGCAGCAAGGCTTGCCGCCTACTACTCCAAAGGGCGGGGACAGGAAAAAGTGGAGATCGACTATATAGAGAAAAAACATGTGAAAAAGCCGAACGGCGCAAAACCTGGGTTTGTGGTCTATTACACCAACTATTCCATGGTGATCGACTCGGATATTTCGAAGATCAGGCAGCTTTCTTCATGACGGCTGCCTGTGCGGTATTTTCAGTCAGGATGACCTTCCCCTTGCAAAGCCTCTGGTTTATCTCGTCCCTGCAGCTTTACTCGTGCCCTCCAAGCTGACTGTCAACATCTCTGCCAGCATACATAACACGGATTATCGTCACAATGCCCACATTCTTATCCGGAATATAAAACACCAGATAATTGTCAACAGGCATTACTCTCAGCCCCCTGTCACACCACGGCTCTTTTTCATAATGTCTGAATCTCTCCGGAAATTTTTCAAGCCCCACAATGTGTTCCTCCAACCGTCCAAGCTGCCCTGCCGCATTATCCGGTGAAAACAGTTCAAAGGCAATATACTCATATATACCTCTTAAATCAGCTTCGGCCTGATCTGTGATAATTACTTCATAAGTCATATGCCATATTCTTTGCGGATTTCTGCAAATGCCCCTCTCGCAGGTTTGGTTCTGCCTGCTGTCATATCCGCATATCCTTTCTCCAGTTCTGCATTTAACTCTATTTCACTCAGTTTTGACACATCAGCAGGTCTTACCGCGGGTAATTTTACTTCAAATGGAAGTCCCCTGTTTAAAATTATCTGTTTATAAAACATATTGATCGCATTGGACGCCGGGATGCCAAGCGCTGACAAAATGCTTTCTGCCTGCTCTTTCACATCCGGCTCTATCCTTGCATACAAATTAGCTGACTTTGCTGCCATAGAATAACGCTCCTTTCCAAAATCTTAGAATTTCCTTCTGTCAAATCTATTATACCGATATGTGCGTACAATAGCAATACATTTTATTTTCTTCCAATTATTTTCCTTAAAAATAACGATAGGGTTTATCTCAGCAGCCTCATCTTCCGCCCAACCTTCACCAGCAGACGCCCTTTCGGCATACTCTTCAATTCCTCCTCCGTCACCGCCCGCAGCATGATGATCAGCGTAAAATAGACAAGCACCGCGATGATCACCGCGATCCCCAGCGCCACAATATTTATCGATACAAAATAATATATCCCATGATATACCCCATACGCCACGGCGCCCATGATCACGGAGGCGAACACCGGCCGCAGGAAGGTCTTGTCTTTCTCCTGTTTGTATTTCAGATACTTTCTCAGGGAATGTCCGTTCAAGATACTGACGATCACCGAATACAGCACCGTCGCCGCCACGTAATAATACATCCTGTATTCCTTGTCCAGATACAGAAGCATCAACGCCATCGCCGCAGCATGAACCGCCAATGCCACCGCCGCATGGATGATCGGCGTGACCATCTTTCCGATGGACTGCAGCACTGCCTGGGTCAGCGTGGATAAGCCGTAAAAGATAATGCTGATGGAAGTTACGGCGAGCAGCGATGACGCAATATCCAGCGATTCCGGCTGATTGAAGATCACCTGCATGATGGGCTTTGCCAGCACGCCGATCCCCACCGCCGCGGGGATCGAGACCAGCATCGTCACCTTCACGGATTTCGCCACCTTCCGCCGGACGCCCTTCCTGTCCCCCTTTACAAAATCACTGGAAATACCCGGAATCAGCGCCGTAGCCATAGCCGAGGCGAGGGCGATGGGTATATTGGATATCTTTGTCCCCTTTGCGATGGCGGAGAGGTCCGTGGCGACCACAGACTCCTTCAGATCCATCACCGTCATCATCAGCTCCTGATAGATGGTCTTATCCAGAAAATTATTGACATTATATATCCCCGTGCTCAGGATAAAGGGCGTCACCACGAGCAGGATCGTCTTAAAGATCTCCCCGTAGGAATCCACCTCCTGATGGGCATCCCGCTTTACCTGCCGCATGATCATCTTCCGGTTCAGCCCGTACATCCACAGCATGAACAAAAGGCCCGCCGCCACCCCCGCGCCGGTGCCGATCGTGCCGCCCGCCGCACCGTAGGAAGCCCTTGTGGACATATCCTTATCCGATACCGCCTGCACCATGACATAAGCCATGCCGATACTGACGCCTGCGTTGGCAAGCTGTTCGAGTATCTGGGAGATCGAAGTCTGCGCCATGGTCTTATGCGCCTGAAAATACCCCCGGAACACCCCCAGGATGCCGCTCAGAAAAATCGTCGGCGCAAGGACGCGGAGCGGCAGAATGGCACTTTCCATCTTCACCAGAAATCCTGCACCGAAAAACACAAATAAGCTGGCAATACCACCGACTACCAGCACATAAATAAACGCGCAGCGGAAGATCCTGTGCGCATTCCGATATTCCCTTAACGCCAGCTTTTGTGCAATCACCTTGGACACCGCCGACGGGATGCTGTAGGAGGATATGAGCAGCACGATACTGTATGCCGCATAAGCGCTGTCGTAATATCCGAAACCCTCGTCCCCGATGATGGCGACCATCGGTGTATTATACAAAAGACCGATGATGCGGACGATGATCCCGGCCGCCGCCAGAATCCCCGCCTGCATCACGAAATTGTCTTTCTTTTTTGCCATATTATGCCTCTCGTATGTACGGATTCCTCCGCACTTATCGAGTTTTATGCTGTGCTTAATATCCGATCAGCCAGTCGTACATCTCCTGATACTTCATAGCCGAAACCTGCCAGGAGAAATCCGCCGCCATGGCGCGGTCCACCATCTTGTTCCACTCCCGTCTCCTGTCATAGTAGATCCGCTCTGCATAGCGCACTGTTGCCATCATCTCATGGGCATTGTAATTGACAAAACTGAATCCTGTCCCCTTGCTTTCATACTCGTTATAAGGTTCCACCGTATCCTTCAGCCCGCCTGTCTCCCTGACGATCGGCAGCGTGCCGTAGCGCAGGCTCATGAGCTGGGAAAGTCCGCAGGGCTCAAACAGCGAGGGCATCAAAAACGCATCGCAGGCGCCGTAGATCTTATGGGAGAGCGCATCGGAATAATAGATGTTCGCCGACACTTTATTGCTGTATTTCCAGTCAAAATGGCGGAACATATTCTCATACCGCTCTTCGCCGGTCCCTAACACCACGATCTGGATCGCGTCCTGACACAGTTCATCCATCACATAGGCGATCAGGTCAAACCCTTTCTGGTCCGTCAATCTCGACACGATACCGATCATCATGATCTTATCGTTCACTTCCAGCCCCAGTTCCTTCTGCAGGGCGCGTTTGTTTTTCACTTTTTCTTTCCGGTAGTTCTGCGCATTATACGGAAACTCCAGATATTTATCGGTCTCCGGGTTAAAGTCCTCATAGTCAATCCCGTTTACGATACCCCGCAGATCGCCGCTTCTTGCCCGCATCAGGCCGTCCAGATTCTCCCCGTAAAATTCCGTCTTGATCTCCTGTGCATAGGTATCGCTCACCGTGGTGATGGCGTCCGCAAACACAAGGCCGCCCTTTAACAGGTTTGCGTCCTTATATGCCTCCAGTTTATCCGGTGTAAAATAGTAGTCAGGCAGTCCCGTAATATCCTTCACATCCTTCACATTCCACTTGCCCTGGAATTTCAGATTGTGGATCGTCATAACGGTTTTGATGCCCCGGAAGAACTCGTTCCCCTGGAAACGCTCATGCAGATAAACAGGCACGAGTCCTGTCTGCCAGTCATGGCAATGGATCAGGTCAGGCCGAAAACCGATGACCGGCAGCGCCGAAAGGCACGCCTTACTGAAATATGCATATTTTTCAATCTCAAACAGCGCATTGTCCGTGTAGGGCTTTACGCCTGTAAAATATCCCTCATTATCGATAAAATAATATTTTACGCCGTCCACTTCCGATTCCAGAATTCCCACATACTCATCTTTCCAGTGGAAATCCATATAAAAGTGCGCCTTATAGCTCAGTTTCTCTTTCATCTTATCTGACATACAGGAATATTTCGGTATCATAACCCGCACATCATAGTACTCTTTGTCAATGCACTTCGGCAGAGACCCTACTACATCGGCCAGTCCTCCCGTCTTAATAAACGGAACGCCTTCTGATGCGATAAAAAGTATGTTTTTCATGATAAACCTCCGTTTGCCTTCCCCTCTTATTATCAGGTAAAATCTGTATTATGAGTGTATTATACATCAAGGTTTGGGCTAAAGGAAGTACCTTTTTTGCAAAAATTAAGCTTCCCGATACTTTAATCGCAGTTTATCCGTGATCAATGCGATAAACTCGGAATTGGTCGGTTTCCCCTTACCGGTGTTGATCGTGTAGCCGAAAAGGGCGTCCAGCGTTTCCATCCGCCCCCTGCTCCACGCCACTTCGATGGCGTGGCGGATGGCGCGCTCCACCCTGCTGGGCGTTGTCTGGTATTTGTTCGCGATGGAGGGATAGAGGAGTTTGGTGATGGAATTGAGCATCTCCATATCCTGCACCGACATCATGATCGCCTCCCGCAGATACTGGTAGCCTTTGATATGGGCGGGCACGCCGATCTCATGGATCATATCCGTCACATCCGTCTCAAGGTCATAGGCCGGCGCCGCTTCCGCAGGCGCCATGACAGACGCCACCCCTGCCGGCAGGGACGCTGCCTTTAAGGCACTTTCCCCGCCCCATTTCACTTCCACTTCTTTCTCTCCCGTTCCTCCGTTTTTTTCAGAAGAAGAAACTGTTATCATGATCTGAAATTCTTTGTCCTGCTTCATCAGTTCATCAATGATCTTATGCATTTTTTCCGAGTCTCCCGTAACCGGTACATGAAGCTGTTCCATATAAAATTCCCCTTTTTACACCAGATTATATGATATTTCCATACAACTTAGTATATTTCTTCCTTCTCCCTCCTTCAAGCCTGAGGCATCGCACATTTTTTTATTTTTTACGCTTTTCCCTCTTTTTTCCATATAATATGCGAAAATCTGATACCGGCAGCTCTTTTTCAGTTCTCACTTTATCAGGGAATCATAAAACTCCCTCTCCTCCTCAGACATTTCGTAATAAAATGTCAAAAATTCCTCCGGCAGGGAAAAACTTTTGATGGCCGTATCCGCCACCGTTATTTTGACGATATCCGTATTCTCATATAAAGTTGTCGTCAAAAATTTCACAGGCTCTTTGTCTCCGAACTTTGCCACGGGATGTTTGTAGGCCAGGATACGGTACGTCTCCTGTTCATCAGCCGGGTTCTCCTTCCATTCCCCTTCCTCCGGTTCATAGTCGTCAAATTCCGGTTCCCACTCAGCAAAGTCATCTCCGGATCTCGAAAAGATCTGGTTATACTGATACAGTATCTCTTCATCTTCTATCGTTTTCAGCGGAGTATCGCTGCCCGCCTCATAGATCTCCAGTTTTGCCAGATTATCCAGTTCCTCCTCTGTATACTTTCTGTCCTGAGAAACGCCGCATCCCACAAGCAGACAGGCAGCCAGCACACCCCCCAAAAAAGAGGCAGCCATCCTCATAATATTTTTCATGGTACTTTCTTTTTTCCATACGCTCTTCATACTGTCATTCCTTTCCGTCAAACCAGACTCATCCATTATCTATCCTCACATTTTTACCATTACAAAGCATTTTCCGTATTCAATCTTTCTCCCTCTTTTCCAGCAGCAGCTTACAGACCGTGACAAGCAGCGCGCAGAACAGGATGATCACCGGCGCCATCGGGCTCCATACATTGAGAACTGCTCCGATCAGAACAAGGATCGCCGTCACCGGAAGTGCCCAGTAGACCCATGTAAACCTTCCCTCGCCCTTTTTGGGCGTATCCTCCGTATTTCTCACCACCACGCTCTCCGCCCTGGCGGCCAGAATAGACCACAGGATAAAGGCAAGCCCCGCCGTATCCAATACCCAGTCCAGAATCCCTGCCGACGCCCTGTACAGCCGGTATTCCATGCCGCTTCCCAGAAACGCGATGATATCCTCGCCGACCGCCAGCAGGGCGATGCCCGCGATCATCATGACCGCATATTTTTTCCGCTCCTTCTCCCGCCTGTTCTTGAAGGCTTCATATACTTTACCGTCAAAAATCAGTTTTTCATTCCTGATCTCCTGATACTTCTTTGTCTGGAAGCACTGCCAGACCAGGAGGGCAAGCCCCGCCAGCGTGACCGCCCAGTACACGCCCTCCATGCCCCCGCGGATGCTTCCTCCGCAAATGATTCCTATTTCATCGAAGATATTTGCCAGCATCATCAGGCTCAATCCCCCTATGATCCTTTTCCGCTTCAGCTTTTCGCAGGACAGGTATCCTTCCAGCATCTCGCCGCTGACATAATAACCGCTCTCCGCGCCGGATTCTTCCCTTCCCTCTTCCTTTAATAAGTAATCCAGAGATACCCCGAACATATTGCTGATCTGGATCAGCTTCGTCACCTCCGGGATTCCCTTGTCGTTGACCCACTTTCCCACTGCCTGTCTCGACACGTCGAGCTGCTCCGCCAGCTCCTCCTGCGTCATGTTTTTCTCTTTTAATAATGTTTTCAATTTCTGTCCCAATGTCATATTCTGCTCCTTATCCCAAATCGTGTTTCCGGCCCTGTTTCCGAAAATCTGCTCTTCCAAAAGGCCGGGTATTGTCTGTTATATTATGATCCAAAACTGCTCACCGGTTAGCTGTTTCTGGTATCATCCTACAGAAAAGCCGCCCCGATCGCCACCAATCGGTGGTTTCCTTCTGTCAACTTTGCCGTTGCAAAAGGAAAAAATCCGGCATTCAGAACACAAACTGCACCAGAAGCATATAACAGATCGTCCCGCCCGCTATGGAGAGCAGCATCTGGCGTTTCCATAGATGCAGAACTGTGACCAGCGCGATGGAGATCAGTTCCGGCAGGCCGTGGCTGCCTTCGAGTATCTCCACATTTTTCAGACAGTAGACCACCAGCATCCCGAAAATGGCCGAGGGAAGCGCCCGTCCGAGATATTGGATATAATCCGGCGTCGGCTTTTTGGATGAAAAAACAAGAAAGGGCAGAAATCGGGTCATCATTGTCCCCAGCACACATATTCCGATCGTTATCACCTGTTGTTCAAATGTCATACCAGGCCACCTGCTTTCTCAATCGGCTTTCTCATAAAAGTCAGCCCCGCGACAATACAAATCATGGCGGGCACCAGAAAGGAATCCGCCCCGAAAAAATACAGACAGAGGGCGGAGGCGGCCAGCCCGATATATGCGGTAAAATGCTTTTTCTCCTTCAGCCACTGTTCCAGAAAGATCACCACAAACATAGCCGTCATCACAAAGTCCAGCCCCTCCGTGTCAAATTTGATCAGAGAGCCCAAAATTCCTCCCAATGTCGATCCTGAAAACCAGTACAGTTGGTTCAGCAGCGTCACAAAAAACATAAACCAGCCTTTGTCCACATCCTGTGGTATATCCGCGGTATAATTGATGGAAAACGTCTCGTCGCACATACCAAAGATCAGGTAGAACTTTTTCCATCCCATCCCCTTAAACCTCTCCAGCATGGAGATCCCGTAAAACAGATGCCTTGCCTGCACCATCAGCACCATGATCAGCGTCTGCAGCGGCGCAAATTTTCCGAGCAGCATGGAGACTGCCAGAAATTCCAGAGAGCCCCCGAAAATGATCAGGCTCATGACCATCGGATAGACAAAGGAAAATCCTGATACGTTCATATAAATACCGTACGTCATTCCCAGAAACCAGAATCCCGCAAAGATGGGGATCGTATAGGGAAATGCGGCTTTCAAAGCTTTTCGTTTCATATCACAACTGCCTCCGAAACTTTTTTCTTTTTGTCTCACGCTCATTGTATCAGAAAATCATAGACGGCGACAGCAGAAAATAGTTGTCTGCACCGGAAAAATGGCAGGATTTTGATAGTATTGGGCGTTAATTGAATATCTTTTTGTTGTCCCATGTACTATCCTGATATAGAGAAAGTCTGAGAGGAGAAAAACAGCAATGAGCCCTGATATAAAAATGGTCGCCGTCGATATTGACGGCACCTTTGTCCGTTCCGATTACACTTACGATATCCCGCGGTTTCAGCGTATTTTATCTAAGATGAACCGTGCCGGATGCCGTTTTGTGGCTGCCAGCGGAAACCAGTATTACCAACTGCGGGATCTGTTTCCGGGATATGATGAAAAGTTGTCCTTTGTGGCGGAAAACGGTGCGTTTGTGAAAGACCAGAAAGAACTTGTCTTTACGGCGGATATGCCGAAGGAGACCGTAGATTCCGTGATCGATGTGTGCAGGGAATATCCTGAAATATCCAATGTTCTGTGCGGGCTTGACAGCGCATACTGTGAACGCCAAACGGTAAGCCAGGCGTTTTTTGACCTCACTTCGATCTATTACCACCGGCTCAAATGGGTGGACGACTTCAAAGAGGTGAAAGACCGGATCCTGAAATTTGCCCCCACCGTCCCGGAGGAAAAGACATATTATTACTACGACATTTTTTGTGAAAGGCTTCAGGGAAAAGTCGAGCCCACCACAAGCGGGCACGGCTCCATCGACCTGATCGTTCCCGGCTGCCATAAGGCCTCCGGCCTTAAGCGGCTCGCGGAACGTATGGGTATCTCACCGGCACAGTGCGCCGCCTTCGGCGACGGCGGCAACGATATCGAAATGCTGCGCTACTGCGGATACAGCTACGCGATGGCAAACGCCCCGGAAAACGTAAAAGCGGCGGCAAAATCTGTATGCCCTTCCAACGAGGAGGACGGTGTACTCGTCGCGCTGGAAGAGCTTTTTCCCTAAAATGAAACGAAAAAACATAAAATACCATATACCGAAGAAAATCTCTTGAAAACAATTTTAGACAGAAGGACAGAGTTAGAAAGAAATGAAAAAAATAAAAATTGCCTTTTTTGATATAGACGGAACCCTGATCGATTTTCAGGCAAAACAGATTTCCCAAAAAATGCTGGAAACCCTGGTACGGCTGCAGGCAAACGGTATTCTTATCTGCCTTGCCACGGGAAGGTCACCGTTGGCGCTGCCCCATTTCCCAGAAATTACATTCGACGCCAATCTAACTTTTAACGGCTCCTACTGCTTTGATTCTGAAAAAGTGCTCTACAGCAATCCCATCCCGCGGGATGATATCCTGCGGTTGATCGAAAACGCCGCTGACATCGGCCGTCCGGTCTGTATCGCGACGAAAGACAGGCTGGCTTCAAACGGCTCTGATACCGATCTGGCAGATTATTTCAGGATCGGAGGACTTGAATTGGAGATCGCGAAAGACTTCGACAATCTGCTGCAGGAAGAAATCTATCAGTTGATGATGGGATGCCGCGAATCGGAATATCCCTCCATATTGAAAGATGTCCGCCATGCCAAAATTGCCGCGTGGTGGGACCGGGCGGCGGATATCATCCCAGCGGACGGCGGCAAAGGAAAAGCGATCGGAAAACTGCTTGAGCACTACGGTTTTCACCCGTCGGAAGCGATTGCCTTCGGGGACGGCAACAATGACATTGAAATGCTGCTGAGTGTCGGCACGGGTGTGGCGATGGCGAACGGCTCCGAACAGTTGAAAGCGGCAGCGGACGATATATGCGGGCATGTCGCACAGGACGGGATCTATTATTACTGTCTGGAACATGGATTGATCTAACGGCACTCAAGTGCCCTGTGCAGGGCATTCAGCACCCTCTTTTTGTCCGTGCTCCACAGCGGGGCGACCAGATCTTTCCTCGCCCCGTCCCCGGTCATGCGGTGGATGACCATTCTCTCCGGCAGCAGGGCGATACAGTCCGCCACAAGATCCACGTACTCCTCCATGTCCATCACGCGGAACTTCCCCTCCCGGTAATCCTTCTCCAGATCGGTCCCCCTCATCACATGCAGAAGCTGCAGTTTTATTCCGTCCGCGCCGCTCCCTCCGACATAGGATACGGTCTCTTTCATCTCCTCCGCCGTCTCTCCGGGAAGCCCTAAGATCACATGGACTATCAACTGCACGCCGATCTCTTTTAATTTTTTCACCGCTTCATCATAGGCCGCTAACGGATATCCTCTCCGAATATATTCCGCCGTCCTCTCATGGATCGTCTGTAAGCCCAGTTCCACCCACACCGGCTTTCTCCGGTTCATCTCCTCGAGCAGCAGCAGTACCTCCCCCGGCAGACAGTCCGGTCTTGTGGCGATGGAAAGTGCAACGATATCCGGGTGGGATATCGCCTCCTCATAGAGCCGCCTCAATTTCTCCGGCGGGGCATATGTATTTGTATATGCCTGAAAGTAGGCGATATATTTTCCGTTTTTTATCTTGCCCTCCAGCAGCTCTTTCCCCTTCTCGATCTGGGCAGTGACAGAATCCTCTGGGCTCCCGGCAAATTCCCCGGAACCCGCTCCCGAGCAGAAAATGCAGCCGCCCATACCCTTTGTGCCGTCCCTGTTGGGACAGGTAAAGCCGCCGTCCAGTGCGATCTTATATACTTTTTCCCCGAAGGTATCCTGCAGGTAATCGTTCAGTGAATAATATTTCATTGCTTCACCCTACACTGTCATGTCATTTCTTTTTCCTTTTCTGACATTTTATCATAATATGGAGCAAAAGACAAAGCCACGGTCATCCCGTTCAGAATAACCGTGGTCTTTCCCTTTGGTGGTCAGGTTACATTTTCATCCGTCTACGGCGCCGTCGTTTTTTCCGGCACAAAAAACACCGACGTATCCACCCCTTCATGTTCCAGCAGTTTTATCTTTTTGTCGATGCCCCCGGCATATCCTGTCAGGCTTCCGCCTGTGCCAACGACCCGGTGGCAGGGTATGATCACGGAGATCGGGTTGTGCGCCACCGCCCCGCCCACCGCCTGGGCGGACATCGTATCCCTGCCCATCCTGACAGCCATCTTTTTTGCGATCTCGCCGTAAGTCGTAACGCCGCCGTAAGGGATCTCACAGAGGATTTTCCACACCTCCTGCCGGAACGCGCTTCCCCGCGGCGCTAAGGGAAGTTCCCGTATATCCGGCTTTTTCCCCGCAAAATAGGCATCCAGCCAGTCTGCAGCCTTCTGCAGCACCAGGATGTTCTCCTGCTCGATGGGCTCCTCCGGTAATGTCCCGAGAAAATACTTCTGCCCTTCGATCCACAGTCCCACGATATGTTTCTGCTCCCCGTCACAGGCCACCGTCATATCTCCGACCGGTGATCCGTAAGTTATCCGATAATACATTTTTTTCCTCCTCCGCTCAGAAAATCGTTTATCTTGGTTTCAGTCCTTTATTTTTACAGTCCGCGATCTCCCCCGACGCGTGGATCAGCCAGATGGCCTCTTCCCTGCTCCAGGAAACCGATACCCCGGCGCTGTTTTCCAGCCGTTCGCCGGTATAGCCCGCACCGTACACTACAAACTCTTCCCCCGGCGCCAGCTCCACTCCCGGCAGCCTTCCTTTTTCCCATGCATTCTTCTCATCCGACAACGCATACTCCGACAGATCGATCATGGTCTGCCCATTATTTTGGAGCACGATATAGTCCTCAGGCCCCCGGATGTGGAACGCCGCGATCACAAGACTCTCCGCCTGCTCCGTCTCGAAGACAGGCTCCACCAAAACCGTACCGTTCTCCTCCCACTCCTTCAGCACAAGGGTAATCTCTTCCCCCTCCACAAATCTTCCGTTCACATGATAGCCCGTCACTGTCACGCCGGGCGTTTTTTCCGTTTTTATCTCCACAGGCACATTGTCCGGGAACAGTCCCTCATAACGTGTTTTCCCCACATCAAACCCGTTCACATAAAAATGCAGATCGGAATCCGAAGATACCGTCAGCAGACTCCCCCATTCGCAGCCTAGCTCATCCCGCAATTCCTCCTGCACGACTCCGGGCCTGTTCTGCGCGTATTTCGTGATCACTGCCAGTTCCTGTTCCACATTCCCGATATTGTTATCATCATCCTCCCAGAGGGAATTTTTCAAAATATCCGTGCTCTCCATCATATATTCCAGTTCCTGCCAGCGTTTATCGTTGTATTCCTTCAGAACTGCAGATGCCTCATCCGGGGAAAAGCTTCCGTTCATCACATGCAGGACCGCATTGACAAAAAGAGTTTTGAATTCCTCCCTCTGCATCAGTTTTTGAAATAGTACCGTATCTTCGGAATCCTCACAAAACGTCTTCAGCCGCTTTAATGTCTCATCCGCCCCGTACCAGCCCAGAAACTTCAGACCCATCCCGTAGTCCGTGTCGACCAGCAGGTATCTGTATTTCCCGTCGAAAACCGTACCCTCTTCGCAGATTTCCCCTTCCGCCGCCTCATAGCGGTATATCTTCACATTGGTTTCAGGCCAGTCAAAATTTCCCGCATAATACTCGATCGCCATGTAGCTGGCAAAATTCTCCACATCGATCACGCTGCATACCCTGTCCCAGGCTTCGTCATCAGCCATATCAGCACCCTGTATCCATCTGCAGAAGGTATTGTATTCTTCCGCGCACTGCTTCTTCCGCTCTGTTTTTGCCTCCGCGAGATCCATCTCGCTCAGAGCGCCCTCGCAGGTCACCATCTCCCCGTCATATCTGCCGTATTTTTCCTTAAAATATCTGTCGTCAAAACTGTTTTCGAGCCAGTACACCCCCTGATAGATCCCGTTGATATACACCGTAGCGCTCTCGGATATCACAACATCCTGAAAGCCTGCCCTTCTTGCCAGTTCTCCTATCAGTTCCGTGCGGAAAAAAGCATAACCGTTATCATTTCCGGCATTATGGAAGGCAAGCCTCTGGTATGCGTCGACCGCTGTTTTCCCTTCCTCCGTCAGAAATTTCGGAAGGAACGCATAGGAAAACTCATTCGCATCGTCATAGTCATAGCGGGCAGTCAGCCGGAAAGACTTCTGGTTTTTCGCCCTTGTAATATTTCCGTAGATCTTTACGCTGCAGTTCTGATTGACGGCCTGCGTTCCGTCCCGCAAAAATATCGTCGCATTGACAGGTATTTCCGCATTACTGTAATAGTTTGCCGGGATGATCTCCGCTAAGACATTCGCATCTTTATGGGCCGCTATATACTCGTCAAACTGCCGTCCCCTCACAAAGATCCCCTCCTCATAGCCGAACAGTTTTTCCTCATCCCCTCTGAGCGATACCACATAGGTCGTCGTATAACGATCCTTCCCCTTTTTGTCCAGTATATACTCTCTCTTATAAACATCGGACATCGTGCCGTCCGAAAAAAGGCAGTAAAACTGCAGCGAATAGACGGTGGTGTACTCTTTCATTTCAAGATGCACCGGCCCGTCATATATCATGGTGCCCGCGGGCAGTTCATCCCTGTTGACATGATTCGGCTTATCGCCGTTCACAGTATAATATATATTTCCCGGCATATATTTCTCCACGGATACCACAATGGATTCCCCGTAGATTCCGCTGTCATGGGAGATCAAAAGCTGTTTATCATATTTATAAAGATCAACGACAAACAGAGCTGCCACCGATAATACGGTGAGCAGCCCGAAAGTCAAAAAGAAATTCCGGATATGTTTCCTCTTCATTTGTTACCTTAACCTTTACCATATATCGCAGCGGCTTTTTCATGGGCTGTCCGCGTTGCTGATTTCACTATATAGTATATTGGTCTTTTACGTAAATTGCAAGCCTTCTGCGCTCTGCTGGAAAAAAGTGGGGATTGCCTCAGGTTATAATTTTAAGATAAAGGGTTCTCCGAGCTGTACATAATCG
>JAETSN010000111.1 GCA_021769625.1 [Clostridium] symbiosum
ATAGATCTGAGTAAAAAAACCTATGGCATGGCGCAGATAAAAGCTCATTCCCATCCCTCCCCGTAAATCTCCATACGCCCTGAAAGGCGTGTAAACAGGTAGTTATCATAAGCAGCACGGATCGTTGCACATTCTCTTCGCGCGAACCCCAGCCGGGTTCCATCCCGCAGAATACAGGCATCCGCGCTCATCTGCTCGATCTGCTCCATATTAACAAGGGTTCCCCGGTTCAATTTCAGAAAATTCTCGTTCAGCTTTTCTTCCAGCTCCTCAAGGGACATCCATATCCGAATCAGCCGCCCCTTTGTCAGAAACACCTCTTTTACGTGCTGTACGCTTTGCACATAACAGATCTCATCCAGATATACGGTATGGCATTCACGTCCTGCGCGCAGGGTAATTACCGGGCGCTTCTTACTGGTAAGCTGGGTCAGACGGCGGAAACATTCCACGATGCCCTCCGTAGTGACCGGTTTGACCAGATAATGCAGGGCATGAAGGGAAAACGCATCCACCGCGTGTTCTTCGCTGGTAGTCACAAACACAATTCCTGTCTTCGGAGAAATACTTTGCAGCCTCTGAGCAATATCCACACCGCTTTCTCCGGGCAAATAAATATCCAGAAAGACAATGTCAAAATATTCCCGGTCCGGCTTCTTCGCTGCCGCAAGCAGTGACGTGCCGTCGCAATAGCACTCCGGCCGCCTTGTGGGGTCCCACCCATGTAAGGCACGGATAAACTGCTCCTGATCCTTTCCATTATCATCACAAATGGCAATCCGCAAACGATTTCCCCCTTCCAGATAAGATCAAATATATTGTACCATATTTTTTCAGGTTTCGAGTGACCATTCGTGCAGTCAGTTTATACCATTCGTGCAGCGCGCCGGGAAAATTATGAGCTTAAATAGAACGTGTGCCCGCCGGGTGCACTAAAAAACAGCCGACGAGTAACGATTTGTTACCTCATCGGCTGCCTTCTTTATTCGCCTTTAAAATACTTCTCAGTTTTCTTATCGAATTCCGATCCATATTTCTGATTTATGTTTTTACGCTTCCTTCAAAAATGCCAGATATCCTTTATACGCCTCATACACGTCCGCCTTGCTGGTCACTTCCATCGGAGCATGCATATTAAGTACGGCAACACCACTGTCAATGACCTGCATACCGTAAAGTGCGGAAATATAAGCGATCGTTCCGCCTCCTCCGATATCCACCTTGCCCAGCTCCGCCGTCTGGAAGGCTACCTCATGCTTCTCAAGCATTGCACGGACAGCCGCAACATACTCTGCATTTGCATCGTTGCTGCCGCTCTTTCCTCTGGCGCCCGTGTACTTGTTGAAGACGAGTCCTTTTCCGAAATATGCGCTGTTTTTCTTTTCAAAGAATGATGCAAACAGCGGGTCATACGCTGCGCTCACATCGGATGAAAGCATACGGCAATTGCTCAGGCAGCGGCGCAGATCCAGTTCGTTGTACTGTCCTGCACAGTTCATCAGCTCTGCCACCGTATTTTCGAAGAATCTTGACTGCATACCGGTCGCGCCCACGCTGCCGATCTCCTCCTTGTCAACCAGCAGGCAGCAGCACGTATACGGCTGTGTCTCCACGCAGAGCTGCGCCTCCAGAGAGGTGTATGCGCACACGCGGTCGTCCTGACCGTATGCCATGATCATGCTGCGGTCCAGTCCGCAGTCTCTTGCCTTGTTTGCCGGTACGATCTCCAGCTCGGCAGAAAGGAAATCATCCTCTTCGATGTCGTACTGTTCCTTCAGGATAGCCAGGATATTAGCCTTTACCGCATCCTTTTCCTTATCCTTGTCCTCGGTTTCCTCCGGCTTCACCGGACGGCTGCCGATCAGGATATCCAGATTTTCTCCTTCGATCACGACTTTTGCCTTCTTCTCAAGCTGCTCTCCAGCCAGATGGATCAAAAGATCTGACACGAATACCACCGGATCATCCTCTTTTTCGCCGATGCAGATCTCCTGCACTGTGCCGTCCTTTTTAGCTACAACTCCATGGATCGCAAGCGGGATCGTTACCCACTGGTATTTCTTAACGCCGCCGTAATAATGCGTATCGAGATATACCATCTCCGTATCTTCATAAAGCGGATTCTGCTTCAGGTCAAGACGCGGGGAATCGATGTGCGCCCCGAGGATCCTCATGCCTTCCCGCAGCATCTCTGTACCAATGTGGAACAGCGCCACAGCCTTTTCCATGCATACTGCGTAAACCTTATCTCCTGCCGTGAGCTGTTTTCCGGAAGCTATCACTTCCTTCAGATCCTTATAGCCCTGCGCCTTCGCCAGACGTACGGCCTCCTTCACACATTCGCGCTCTGTTTTTCCCGCATCCAGAAATGCTTTGTAGCGCCCGCAGAGAGCTTCCAGCTCCTTCACCTGCTCGTCAGAATACGTTCTCCATGCATTTTTGTGTTCCATAATAATCTCTTCCTCCTGATTCATTTCAAACTACAGCCTTTCAGGCGTCTGGGTATAGTATATCCCATTCCTGTCAAAGCGACAACTCTGTTGTGTAATTCCCGCCGGTCATTCCTGTGCCGCACCAAGCTCCCGGAAAAACCGGATCATAAACGGAATACAGATAAAAAATGCGATGATATCCGCCAGCGGCTGGGAAAGCTCAACGCCGTCAATTCCCAGGAACTGCGGCAGAATAAAGATCAGCGGCAGAAATACGTAGCCCTGTCTAGCCGATGCCAGAAACGTTGCTATGGCTGATTTTCCAATCGTCTGGAACGTCATGTTGCAGCATACTGCCAGCGGCAGAAACGGCATCGAAACGCACTGGAAACGCATCGTCTCCGTACCGATCTTAATAACCTCCGGGTCATTTTTGATAAAAAGCCGGATGACCGACGGTGCTGCAAAATACCCCACCACCGCAAAGATGCACAGGAAAAACGTGGCCGTCTTCGTCATAAAAAGGAAGGAATCCTTTACGCGTCCGTACCGTTTTGCTCCGTAATTGTATCCCGCTACGGGCTGATAGCCCTGACCGAATCCGATCACCACAGAGAAAATCAGCATAAATACCTTCGTCACGATCGCCATGGCCGACACAGCAGAGTCGCCGTATTTTGCCGCCTGAACATTCATGGCGATCATCGCAACACTGGAAAGCCCCTGCCGGAAGAAGGACGGCATTCCATACTTCGCGATCTGCAAGTATCTTGCGGCGTGACGCGAAGCGTGTCTGATGTTCAGCTTCGCGATCGTCCTGCCGCTTATAAACATGTACAGAAGCACAAGGAAGCTGAATATCTGGCTCAGCGCAGTCGCCACCGCCGCTCCTGCGATTCCCATGTGGAATACGAAAATGAACAGCGGGTCAAGGAAAATATTCAGAATGCCTCCAGATGCGATCCCCACCATGGCAAAGCGCGCTTTGCCCTCCGCGCACAGCATTTTATTCAGACTGAAAGACGCGATCAGAAACGGCGCCGCATACAAAATATACTGTGCATACTCCATCGCATACGGGCGGATCGTCTCCGTTGCCCCCAGCAGCAGTACAAGCGGTTCCAGGAAAAGTACGCCGAACACCGTGATCAGCGCACCGATGACCAGTGCGAAATAAAAGCCGCTGGCCGCCACCTCCGATACCTCCGCTTCCTTTTTTTCGCCCAAAAGCCGGGACATCCAGCTTCCGGAGCCCATACCGATCAGAAAGCCTGACGATTGAATAATACCCATCAGTGACATCACAATCCCCACGGCTCCTGATGCACTCGTTCCAAGCTGAGACACGAAATAAGTATCGGCCGTGTTATAGATCGCCGTTACCATCATACTGATAATAGTCGGAACCGCCAGAGAAAGGATCAGCCTGGAAACCG
This sequence comes from [Clostridium] symbiosum, assembly GCA_021769625.1. Classification (GTDB taxonomy): domain Bacteria; phylum Bacillota; class Clostridia; order Lachnospirales; family Lachnospiraceae; genus 1XD8-76. The sequence goes on from JAETSN010000111.1 coordinate 3,869, forward strand.
GTTCCTCTGTCATTTTTTTAAATTGCGCCTCTTTATTGTCCA
>JAETSN010000033.1 GCA_021769625.1 [Clostridium] symbiosum
GCTCCCCCTGGAGTCGCTGCACAGCACCACGATATCCTTATCCTCTTTTGCCTGCTCCATTAACACTTCGCAGATCGCCTGCCTGTTCGGTATCTTGTTCATGACAGCGCCTCCTTCCTCTCAGCAAAGTCTTTGATGATCTGTTCGTACTCTTCCGCCGTGGGCACTTTGTGGTGCCATGCCGCCTTATCCTCCATCACGGCGGAGCCGCAGCCCTTTACCGTATTGGCGATCACCACGGTGGGTTTCCCCTTCACCGTCTCCGCCTCCTCATAGGCCGCCACGAGCTGGCCGATGTCGTTGCCGTCCTTCACATCGATCACATGCCAGCCGAAACTCCGGAACCTCTCATGCAGGTCGTCGTGGGCCATCACATCTTCCGTATTTCCCGAGATCTGCAGGCGGTTCCTGTCCACCGTAGCGCAGAGGTTATCCAGTTTGTAGTGGGCTGCCGCCATGACGCCTTCCCACACGGAACCCTCCGCCAGCTCCCCGTCGCCCATCACCGTATAGACGCGGTAGCTTCTTTTATCCATCTTTCCTGCCAGCGCCATCCCCACGCTCACCGGCAGCCCGTGTCCCAGTGAGCCGGAATTCATCTCGATGCCCGGCAGCTTGTTGTTCGGATGCCCGATATACTGGGAGCCGAACCTGCTGAAATTTTTGATGACTTCCTCGATCGGGAAGAATCCCTTTGCCGCCAGGATCGCATAGAGCGCCTCCACGCAGTGCCCCTTACTCATCACGAACAGGTCCCTGTCCGGGTCATTCTGGTTCCCGGGGCTGATGTTCATCACTTTAAAGTACAGGGCGATCAGCGCATCGATGACGCTCATATCGCCCCCGATATGTCCGCCCTTTCCCTCCACGATCATATCGACCACATTTTTTCGCAGATCATAGGATAATGCTTTCAAATTTTTCATATTTCTCCTCTCATATAACAATTATTCCCATACCGCTCTTCTCAAATCACAGACACCAACTCTGCATGAAGTGTCTCCGAAAGCGCATCCACAATCAATTGATGATCCTTTTCATGAGTAAGACCTGATACAAGGACATAACCAAATATCCTGCCCTCTTTAGTCCGCAGCGGAAAAGCTCCACCGCACAGGTAGTAACTGTTTTTCTGTTCATACCATTGTCCGAATTTTTTCTTGCCTGCAACATGTAAAAGTAATGCTTTCAGAGAACTTGTACCGGTCTGCAGCACTGTATTATATTTACATGACATCCACCAATCATTTTTCAGACCAGTCTTCCCCATAAAACAGGAAAACACCGCCAAACCATCCATTACGATTTTTACTGCCACATCTTCTTTATATTTTTCTTCTGCCATACGGCATATCAGATTACCCAACTCCATCGCGTCCTGTCTGGAAAATGTTTCAAATCGCAATACTTCCTCCTGCTTTTCCACGATATCCAGCCAGCTTTCTTCGCAATATTCGATATTTTCCGCTTTTTTCTCAATCATTTCCGTCTCCTTATACCAGTCCGTCATATTTAGAATCTCATGATCTGTTCGCGAATCTGTCGATCACCGTAGCCACCAATATGATCAGGCCCACAAACAATGTCTGATAGAAGGAAGGCACATTCAAAAGTGTCAGGCCGTTGGATAATGTTCCGAGGATGCAGGCTCCGATCATTGTGCCGAACAAGCTCCCCTTTCCGCCCGCAAGACTCGCGCCGCCTATCGCCGCTGCGGCAATGGCGTTCATTTCATAGCCGTCACCTGCCTGCGGGTCTGCCGCCGCCAGCCGCCCCATATAGATGATCGCTGCCATAGCACAGCAAAATCCTGATATAGCATAAGTCCTTGTTTTTACGGATATCGTATTGACACAGGAAAATCTTGCCGCTTCCTCATTCCCCCCTACCGCAAACAGATACTGTCCGTATCTTGTATATTTCAAAACAAACATAAAGATAACAAGCAGCACAATAAGTATGATGACCGGTACCGGTACACTGCCGTTTAGCGAATTCATCCCGTTCAGAAACGCCGAGTCCAGCCCCCTCACCGGCAGACCGTCAGATATGATCAGTGTGATGCCTCTGTATACGCTCATTGTTCCCATAGTTACCAAAAACGGCTGAAGCTTTAATATGGATATCATAAGTCCGTCCAGTGCACCGCAGGTAAGTCCGATCAATACTGCCACAAAAATAGCCACATAAAAAGGAACGCCTGCTGCCATCATCTTTGCCGCCACCATGCTGGAAAGCGCCATGATAGATCCTACTGAAAGCTGGATTCCGCCAGTTATGATGACCAATGTCATCCCGATCGCGATCGTTCCGTTAATACAGGACTGCAGCAAAATATTTGTTATATTTCCTCTTGTCAGAAATTTATCGGACATGACCGTAAAAAACAGACAAAGCAGTACCAGGCTTGCAATGATTCCAGCTTTCCTCGTCCAGGAAGCCCCCTTAAATATTGTTTTCATTTTTTCCATTGTTTTCACCTCCCATGGCATACATCATAATTCTCTCTTCCGTCAGCTCGCCGCTCTCCAACTCCCCTGTAATCTTTCCCTCATACATAACGATCACCCTGTCACTGAGGGAGATAACTTCGGGAAGCTCCGACGATATCATGATGACTGCTTTCCCTTCATCCGCAAATTGTCTTATCAGTTTATATATTTCAAATTTTACATTGATATCAATACCCCTTGTCGGCTCATCCAATATCAGGATATCCGGATCAACATTCATTGTCCGCGCAATAACGACCTTCTGCTGATTGCCCCCGGATAAACGCCCGGTCTCATACTCATCATCTCTGGGTACGACCTGAAGGCGATCCATATACTCTCTTGCGTCTTTTTTGATATATGCATGATCCAGTATGCCATGCTTCACATATTTCTTCAGATTGGACAGCACGATATTAGCCCGGTTCGAAAGTATACCCACCATTCCCTGATATTTCCTGTCCTCAGGTATGAGCATAATACCCTCTTTCTGGGCATCCAAAGGCTTCTTAACAGACACTTCCCGTCCGTTCACAAAAATCTGTCCGCCGGAGTGTCTGTCAATCCCGAAAACTGCCCGCATGACTTCCGTTCTCCCTGCTCCAACAAGCCCCGCAAACCCAAGCACTTCTCCTTTGTGAAGCTGAAATGATATATCCTGAAAGCCTTTTCCTGACAGATTTTTTACCTCCAGTGCCACCTCCTCCTGAATATTGGATACTTCATTAAACCGCTGATCCGCAATATTTCTTCCTACCATCATTTTTATCAGTTCCGCTTTGTCCGTTTTTGCCGTCTCCACGGTCCCTATATACCGGCCATCCCTGAAGATCGTTGCCCTGTCCGTAATACGGAAGATTTCTTCCATACGATGGGAAATATAGATAATGGACTTGCCCTCTTTTCTTAAGTTATCCATTGTCTGCATCAGTTTCTCAATCTCATTACTGGTCAGACTGGATGTAGGTTCATCCAACGCCAACACAATAAAATCCTGAAGCAGCGCTTTCGATATTTCTATCATCTGCTGTTGCGCAGTGCTTAAACTCGATACAATAGCTTTGCTCGAAAAATCCGCATCCAGCTTTTTTAATATTTCATCCGCCCTTTTAAATATCTCTTCATAATCTATAAGACCTGCGCCTGTTTTGGGTTCTCTTCCCAGAAAAATATTCTGCCCTACAGTCATCTCCTGAACGAGCTGCAATTCCTGATGCACCCTGACGATTCCCAGATCTCTTGCCATCGTCAGATTTTTGATCTCTGTCGGCCTGTCCTCGATCATGATCTCACCGCTGTCCGCCCTGAAAGTACCTGTCATTATATTTAAAAGTGTGGATTTGCCGGCTCCGTTTTCTCCCAGAAGTGCATGAATCTCGCCTTTTCTCAATTCAAACTGTACATCACTGAGCACCTTATTTGTTCCGAAAGGCTTTGAGATTCCTTTCATTTGGAGAACTATTTCTTTTTCCATACCCGCTTATCACCTCAGATTCGCATCTTATCTGCCTTTTTTGAAAAACAGGACCGACGCCAGACAAATGATCGGCATTACGTCAGTCCTGTTTTTTGTCAATTATTTATCTTTTTACTTTTACACCGGTTTTTTATTTGCCATACTCTTCCATGTTATCTGCATCCAGCACTTCAATCGGTGTGCTTACTACTTTGGGAAGCTCCTGTCCGCCCATAATGCGAAGTGCGACTTCCACGGCCGCATAACCGTTGTCAAACAGAAACTGGTCTACTGTCGCTGTCATCTCGCCCTTTTTAATGGATGCGTAAGCATCGCCTGTCCCATCAACGCCTACTACTACCACTTCGCCCACTCTGTTTACACTTCTGAGCGCTTCCACTGCTCCCAGGGCCATGTTGTCGTTGCAGCAGTAAAAGGCATCAAGATCCGGTGTCTGCGTGAGAATGTTGGACGCTACATCCATACCTTTCTCCACCTCATAGTCCGCCGTCTGGCTCGCAACGATCTCGATATCGGGATATTTCTCCATGCCTTCCAAAAATCCATTCACCCTCTGAATAGATGTAAATGTTCCGGATACGCCTTCCAAAATGGCAACTTTACCTTTTCCGCCGATCTTCTCAGCAATATAGTCCGCCGACTTTCTGCCGATCTCAATCTGGATGCCGCCCACAAACGTATTGCACTGCGCAATGTATTCACAGTTCATGTTTACGACCGGTGTTCCGTTTCCGACAGCAGTCTGCACCGCGCTGTTCAGGTTGTCATTTGTGAGAGGTGACAACACAAGACTGTCATATTCATTAGCGAGCATTGTTTCAGCGATAGAAAGCTGTCCCGCTGTATCTGTCTCTGTACGTGTCGCCTGAATATCAACGGAAATGCCAAAATCTTCCGCCGCTTTCTCCATACCGTCCGCCATTGTCAGCCATGCTTCATTTGCGTTATTCTTCAAAATACCACCGATCGTGACATCTCCTGTCACTTCCGGCACCGGACCGAATTTATCTTCCAGCTCCGCATATGTGATCGTATCTGTTTCCGTATCAGGATTGAACTCTTCTGCTTCCGCCTCTGTCGTCTCTGCCGCTCCTTCCGCTTCAGCCACAGGTTCCTCTGCCTGTGCAGCTTCTTCCTGCGGCGCTTCCTCACTGGCTGCCTCTTCTGCCGGAGCCGGCTCACTTGCCGCTTCCTGATTCGTACTTCCGCATGCGGTCAAACTCATGACCAATGTAAGACACATAACTGCTGCCAAAATTTTCTTTTTCATTTTTTTCCTCCTGTTGTTTTGATGTTTGTTTTTTCATTACCTGTTACTTTTCTCCTGTTTTCAGTTACTGCTTTTACTTCCGCTCCACCACCTCCTGTATCCTAAAAGTCAATTTCATCCGGATGAAAAGGCTTTTCTGCTCCCGAACCGCCGCAATAGGAAAGTGCGTCAATCTTCGCCATGTCATCCTCAGATATCACAAAATCAAATACGTTCGTATTATCCCGGATTCTGGATGGAGTCACCGACTTCGGTAAAGGCAGTGTATCGTGCTGCAGACACCACCGGATGCAAAGATGAGCCACTGTTTTCCCATACTTTTCTGCTATTTCCATAAGAAGAGGGTTTTTCAGCAGCACACCGCTCCCGATAGGACTCCATGCTTCGACCACGATACCGTTATCCTTGCAAAATCCGATCACATCATCCCGATACAGTCCGGGATGGCATTCGATCTGATTTACCATAGGCGCAGTTTCTGTATCCATCAGCACTTCCAGATGATGCTGCAGAAAATTGGATACACCGATGGCTTTTATGCGTCCTTCTTTATAAAGCGCGGTCATCGCTCGCCAGGTATCCTTATTCAACTCCTTCCAGTTATCATACTGTGATGGCGAAGCCGGCCAGTGGATCAGATACAGATCCAGATATTCAAGCTGCAGATCAGACATCGTCTTCTCAAAAGCCGCCATCGTCTGGTCATAACCCCGGTTCGTGTTCCAGACTTTACTGGTGATAAACAGATCTTCCCTTCTGATCCCTGCCGAAGCAAGGCCGGCGCGGATACCCTCTCCCACGCTCTGTTCGTTTCCGTAGACCGCCGCGCCGTCAATATGGCGATACCCACACTCGACAGCATATTTTACAGATTGCACAGCAGTTTCGCCATCCGGCGTCTGCCACGTACCGTAGCCTATACAAGGCATTTTCACACCATTTCTCAGGACTCGATAATCTGTTAATTTATTCATCCTTTCCCTCCAGTCTCCTGATCTTCCCACTATTCCACATACACTGCATTATCCGGTCCAAAATGCTGCAGAAGCACCATAGGTTCCGTTTTACTGTTGTTTACGATTTTTACCCCTTCAGCCGCCCGGTCTTTACTGACAAAATATTCATCTGCCGTCTGGTCTCCTACGCGCATCAGATTTACAGCCTCCGCATCATATATGCCGAACTTTCCGAATCCCTGCACGATTACACATCCGTACGCCGCTTTATCTTTCAACACTGCCTCTGCTCCCGGTCTGATCGTCACCTCTTTTGACGTAATATAATCATTGCCATAGCATACCCACTTCTCTGTCATCCCTTCCTGTACTTTCGGAAGTTCTACAGGCGGTCTGAAATAATGCTTTTTAAACTCGGGATCAAAATTTGTTTCCCAGTCGATCGCATCCATTATATAGTCCGTCTTATTTTCCACATCCTCCGGACAGATATCCGTCATATAGCGCTTATCAAACACTTCGCCGCATACCACGTTTTCCAGAACACAGTTCAGATCGGTCCCCCATTGCGGCTCATAAGTCAGAAGAGAGCCGGGCGCGTGTACGACACCAGCCGGGATATACCATCCTGTGCCGATTTCCAGATCAAAAGCTTTCGAGAGCCTCGTGATATGTGTGTCATAATCTCCGAAATGTTCTATACACTCCCTTACATCCTCCTTTGTGACCTCCGGATTGAATCCGATATAAGTGGAGGGCCGTCTGCCAACATAGTTGTTCAGCTGAGGCGGGAAATAATAGCATTCGGGCTTCGCCTCACATCCTACATTTTTTGCCACTTCTGTCGCCGGATGAAAATGGAAATACAGCGGCGTTTCATAATCAAAAAATTTGGCAAATACCGGAAATGTCCCGTATTTTTCCTGCAATTCTTCTCCGATCAGCTCCCCTTTCAGCTCTGCCACCGCATCTTTGAGCAGGAATTTTTCCCCTCCCCCGCCAAACACATAGCTCAGTCCCTGATCAGGCCGTTTTGGATTCTTTACCCTCGTCCCACTGACCGTACAGAACCACCGCTCCATAACCGTACCCGAGTCTGCCCCGTACGCGAAATAGTCATCCGGATGGATCTTCAGCCGCCGTCCCGGCGCACCGAATTTTACCGGAACAAAATTCGGAACCATTCGGAAAATACCCTCTCCCTTCTTAAATGTTTCCCTGATTTTTTTCTGCATCTTTTCCTCCTTCTATTCATATATAAAATCGGTTTTATATCGTTCCTTAAAAAAATAATGCTTTAAATTTCCATTATTTTCCAATTTCTATATTTGCTTTTATAAAATCGGTTTTACAAAAATCTTTTAAAGAGAGGGATTATGTATCCCTCAATTTTCCAATGCTGCTGTCCCGTATGATGATCTCCGGCATAAAACACATATCCTTATGCGGAATATTTTCATTGTGAAGCCGTTCCAACAATATTTCCGCCGCTGCTTCCCCGATCTTTCCTTCCTTCATATCAAAGGAAGTGATCCCAATGATCTTTGAAATATTCAGGTTATCCAAACCTGTCAGCGCGATTTCGCCGTTTAGGTCCCGGACAGCTTTCCAACACCCGATCGCCTGTTGATCATTGGAAGCACATATCGCGGTCGGACGATCCTTCAACTGGTACAGGCTTCTCCCCGAATTATAACCGCCCTCCTCGGAATAATCATTCCACATGATATATTCCTCGCGAAACTCAATATTGCTGTCTTCCAGCGCCGCCTTATAAGCCTCAAACCTCTGACGGTATACCTCGACTCCCTGCCGTCCTGCCAGATACCCGATCTTTCTGTGTCCCATCTGAACCAGATGTTTCACTGCCGTATAGATTCCCTTATACACATCAATGGATATCGTATCAAAGTGCAGTCCTTTATTCGCCCATAAATGGTTACACATTCCGCACAGGACTACCGGTCCCGGCGCCCTTTCGATCTCTTCGAGCAGAGCCGGCTCATAGGAAAAATTAATGAGAAACAGACCGTCCACTACCTTTTCCCGGAGCATCCGCAATGCCTTCATCTCCTCCTCATACTCACCTCCCGTATAATAAAGAAGCATGGAATAATCCTTCTTTTTTACTGTCCTCAAAACCATCTTTATCATATCAAAATAGATTTCGTTTGAGGTATCCGGGATTGCCAGCATGATCAGTCCGGTCTTTGTCGTCTTCAGGATGCGTCCGGCTCTGTTCGGCACATAGTTCAGCTCCTTTGCCGCCCGCAGTACCTTTTCCCTTGTCTCTTCTTTTACGTAGCCGACGCAGTTAAGTGCATGGGAGGCAGTTCCGGGCGCCACACCCGCCAATTTTGCGACATCGTATATCGATACAACAGCGGATTTCTTTTTCTCTCGTCCTGCCATATTTTCTCCATTTATTTTCGGGCATTTTGTAAAACCGATTTTATATTTTTATTATACTCTCTTTTCCTTAAAACACAATATGTACTTTTCCACTAACTTGTCTTTCCATTTTTGTATACTTTTCACAACAACAAAGAGGCCGCCCAAGCAGCCTCTTCCCTTAACCCCCGCGCGTTGGCAGGTTCTGTTTATTTCCTGTGACAGTCTGGTCTTCGACCAGACTGTTTTCCCTTCTTTCCATATCTATGACATAGGATTGACCGGCACGCCGTCTTTTGTCAGTTTCAGATACAGATTGCTCCCCTCCACTGCATAATACCGCGTCGGTTCCGCTATCTGGGCAAAGATCTCTCCCTCCGCCACATAGGTTCCTTCGGAAACCGTCACTTCCTGCAGCTGGCCGTAGGTCAGCTCGTATCCGTTGCCCAGATTCATCACAACAGTATGTCCCGTCATCGGATCATCATAGATCCTGCTCACCATACCTGCTGCCGCCGCTTTCACGGATTCCCCTGAAGTTGCCGCAAGCACAAGGGCCGGATTGCATTTATATTGCTGTAGCGTCGGAAAATACACCGATTTATCCGCACTGTAATTGATCAGGATATTTCCGGCAAAAGGCATGACCAGAGAGTCCGCCTCGCTGAAAGTAAGCTCAGGCTGTATCTGTGCCGCCACCGCCTCGGAATCCGCCTCCAGGATCTCATCCTCCGCCGGGAGTTCCACCATCGCCTCCGTGATATCCTCCTCTCCGTCCTTTGTCTTCCCCTCACCGATGATCAGATCGGATGAGGCTTCCTTCAAACGGATCGCCTCCGCCTTTTCGTCAAAAGGATCCGCGCTTTCCGAAACTTTGGATGTCCCCCCGTAGTTATTTTTTACTGTAGAGGAGTCCACCTCTGTAGATGCCGGGTCATAGTCCAGATCACTGTCCGTCACCGGAATGTCCTCCGCGACGATTCCCGATGATCTGCCGTCCTCCAGAGAACTGAAATCAATCGTGTAACCGCCGTCCTCCTCCTTCTCCTTTCCGTTCCGTACATAAACCCCCGTTACCGTCAGGGCTGACAGTACCAGCACCGAGGAGGCAATCATGATCGCCCTTTCTTTTCTCTGCCCACTTTTACCGCTACGCTTCTTCATCCTATTTTCCTCCAAACCACATATATACTAAATTTGATACTATGCCCTTAGTTTTTCCATAGCTGCCTGTTTTATGCAGTTTTGGGGGAAAAATTATTTGTTTGTTTATTTGGTATGGCGGACGCTGGGATGGAAATAAAATTCTCCGTCGGCACGCTCGCGCTCTGCGAAAGGCGCAGCGGTACTAGGCTCGTGAAAAACCTCGCCAAGTACCGGCGTCTTTCGAAGGCACTCCTCGAGAATTTTATTTCCATCCCGGCTGGTTGTTGGCATATATTAATTAGAATACACTTTTAGCTAATTGTCATTACAACCTGATCATCGTTAATATCTGTTTTGATCGTAACTAAACCTGTCTGATATATTTCAGGTTGCCAGATCCAGGTGCTGCATGCTGCCGGCGGTGCCGTTTTCGTAGAGGAACATGCCTGTGCTTCTGGTGACCGCGCTCACTTCTCCGTCTTTGCCGTACTGGGTGTAATAGGTTGGCATTTTGTTCAGGCAGATTGCGCCCACGCCTTTATCGGCGAGGGTGTAGAGCTGCGGTCCCTGTTCTGTCTGGACCCATATTTTCAGATGTTTCCAGATCGCATCGTTTTCATCGATCCAGCCGTTGCCGTCCTCATCGTATTTTGCAAGGTCCGCAAAGCCGTCCCCGGAAGCTGTGCCAAACAGTTCGCTTCCGTCGTTTATCCTGCCGTCATTATTTTTATCCAGCGCCAGGTAACCGCTGCCGCTGTTCAGCTTGTGGATATTTTCTTCCATTCCATCGCCGTCCAGATCAAAGTAAAACGTCTGATCCGAAACGGTTGCCGGTGAAGAATCCAGATTGATCACAAGCGGATCGCACAGATTCACAGCTTTCTGTATATCGAAATTTTCTTTATAATATGCCTCGAACCTGCTGCTCATATGTACATTCAGGTTAAAGTCGATAGTTCTGCCGTCCGCCGTCACTACCTGTCCCTGCGTCTGAAAAGATGCGCTCTGCTCCTGCATATAATAGGTTTCCGTCTCATAGTGCAGATTTTCTATTCCCCACGATGACGACAGGCTGTTTTCACCAAAAGACGGCATTCTCTTCGCATGTTCTCCGAAGAGCATATCCAGCAGGAACATAACGCTTCTCTGGCGCATCTTCCCCGATACATCCTCCTCCTGTTCCATCCCTTTCCCGCGCAGCATCATAGAGCGGAAACTCCCTTTTGTGCGCGTCATACTCTGCTTGATCTTGACTGTTTCTTTTCTTTTTGTCTGCGATGTCATTAAATAACGACTGTTTTCAATTTTCATCCGGTACTTCGTCCCCTTCCTTCATAATGATCGCATGTGCAGCGCACACACATTGTGAGACTCGCTCTGCAGGCTCAAACGTCCAAAGCGCATCTCCCGTAGGATTCGGGCCCAAAAAAGGCCACAAAAGGTGCACATTATGTGTTGTGTACCTTCCGTGGCCTTTTACTCATCCTGTATTAAATATATCGGAAGTTTTTTGAAAATATTTATGGCTGACATGCAGGAAAAATCCCGGTTTACATCATTCAACTTTCAGCCCGAGGCATTCCGACCTTTTTTTAAAGCTCGCATACTGCCGCTCCGTAATAAAATCCTCCCGTGTGATGGGCGCCGTAAAGTGGAAATCCACCTTTTCCATCGCCTTCAGCGCCGCCTGCCGGATCGTCATCTCGCCAAACTGATACGGCGCATCCATGTTTCTCATATAGTCGATATCAAATGCATTGTTATGGTCAAACAGCGGGTGGCATCCCAAAATTTCCATCGTCTCCGTGTCATAGAAAAATCCCCAGTTCTGCCCGTGCCTGTCCCGGTTGCTGATCAGAAAGTCCACGATCCACATCCGGTAAATGCTCTCCGCGTCAATGCGGAATATTTCGCTCTCTGGATCAAGCCCGTTTACGTTGCAGTAGGAGACAAACTCCATGCCGGTCAGGATCGCCTTAGTTTCCGTAGTCATACAGGGACACATACAGACATACTTCCCTTCATCCTCCCCGGCTTCATAGTGCACATGTTCCACATTCATCTTATCCAGCAGATCGGAGCACATCACCTCTATTCTGGATTCCGTATTGCCGTCCGCCCCCAGTTTATAGAGCCATAAAAGATGATCCCCATGCCGCCTCCACGCTTTGGCATAAGCCCCGTTCGTCGTCAGCTCCGGAGTGATCATAGATCCCTGCAATGTCAGGGATTTTCCGTGCAGCGCCACCTGCGCCACCACCTCATTCAACGGATTCTGCTTTATGTCAACCTGATCCCATGTGATATTTCCGTCATCGTCAAATTTCAGCCAGTAGGGATCTGCCACGGACGCCGCTCTGCAGGTCATAGCGATCCTGACCTTCTGTTCATCCGTCCCTGTCTGCTCAAAGCGGAACAGATTGTAGATCCACTTTGCGTTTGCCCGGCTTAAAAGCAGTACCCGGTTGGCTAACCAGCTTACGACCGCCTCCTCATTCTTTCTGGCAGCCACGATGAGCCTTGTCATATCATAAGATGTCTTTATGCTGCCGGCATCCGGGATTTCCTGCAGCCGTCCCCGCATGGGATAGGGCAGATATTTTTCCTGCAGCACTTCATACCGCAGGGCGTCAAAATCCACCCTCATCACCTCCACATCTTTCATCATGATCGTAAAAGGTTTCACGCCGTCCATATTTTAAACCCTGTTATAATTGATCAGGCAGCCCTTTAAGATGATCTGCCTCTCCTCATCTGTCAGTTCGCCCAATGTCAGTTCAAACTCCTGCAGGTTTCCGGCCTCCGTGTCCACCTTATATGCCTTGATCACATCCGCTTTCTCCTCCACCGCTTTCCTGATATCCGGCACAAAGAGATAGTCCAGATTCTGAAACGGAAGTTCTCCCTCCTTGATCAAAAACGGCAGCATGCCCCAGTTGATCAGGTTGGAGCGATATCTCTTTGTAGCATATTCATTGGCAATGTTCGCCCAGCCGCCCAGCACCTTCTGGCAGGAAGCGGCCTGTTCCCTCGCGGAGCCGTCACCCGGTTTTACCGCAAAGATCGTGGAACCGAAACCGGTATTATCATGGCTTGCATCCGCAAAAGTCTTTTTCACCACATCCATCACCGGTTTCACATCCGGATGCGCCTGACAGGGATGCTCTCCCGCCATTCTCGCGGTTTCCGCCTTCTGGATATCCTTTGCGCGCCCCACATATTCCGGATCCTTTCTGGACAGCGTAAACTCTGCAAGGCCAAGCGGATTGGAACGGTAGGAGGAGGTTTCACCGGAAGGGATCAGTTCATCCGTCGTCGTCACCGGATCGTGGATCTCCGCCACCACACGGAGCACCAGATTCTCCGGCAGCGCGCCCATCTTCGGCCAGTCCTTGATGTTCGGCCCGAACTGGATCTCCACGGATTCATCCGCCACGCCCTTGGAGTCGAAAACTCTGTTGGCATAAATATTACTGTCGAAATGATATTTGTATTTTCCAATCACCCCGTCAAAGTCCGTCGCTGCGGTCAGAACACCTTTGTTCGCCGCCGTCGCCGCAATGGAACGGGCATCCATCAACGCCACCGACGCGATCTGGCCGCTCTGCAGCTTGGAGCCCTCCCTGTTCGGGAAGTTTCTCGTGGAATGGCGGATGCTGAAGGCATTGTTCGCCGGCGTATCGCCCGCACCGAAGCAGGGGCCGCAGAACGCCGTCTTCAGGACTGCGCCCGTCTCCAGAATATCCGCCGCCTTACCGTTTCTGATCAGTTCCATGTAAACGGGCATGGAAGCCGGATATACGCTGAGCGTAAAGCCTTCCGCCCCGATATAACTGCCCTTTAAGATATCGGCCGCCGCACAGATGTTCTCAAATCCGCCGCCCGCGCAGCCCGCGATAATACCCTGATCCACCATCAGCTTTCCGTTCTTCACCTTGTTCTTTAACGTAAAGTCAACGGCGCCGTCCAGGCTCACTGCAGCACGTTTCTCCACATCTGCCAGAATATCCGCCAGATTAGCGTTCAATTCCTCTATCGTATAGGTATTGCTGGGATGGAAAGGCATTGCGATCATCGGCCTGATGCTGCTTAGATCCACTGTGATCGCTCCGTCATAGTAAGCGGCCTTCCCCGGCTTTAACTCTGCGTACTCCCCGCTCCTGCCGTGGATATCATACCACTCTTTGATCTGCCCATCAGTCTCCCAGATGGAGGACAGGCAGGTCGTCTCCGTCGTCATCACATCGATGCCGATCCTGAAATCGGCGCTCAGGGAAGCCACGCCCGGTCCCACAAATTCCATCACTTTATTCTTCACATAACCGTTCTGAAACACTGCTCCGATGACAGCCAGCGCCACGTCCTGCGGCCCCACGCCCTTTACCGGCGCGCCCGTCAGATACACCGCTACCACTTCCGGCCTGTCGATATCATAGGTCTGGTTCAAAAGCTGTTTGACAAGCTCCGGGCCGCCCTCGCCCATCGCCATCGTACCCAGCGCGCCGTAACGAGTGTGGGAATCCGAGCCCAGGATCATCTTTCCGACCCCGGCGAGCATTTCCCGTGCATACTGATGGATCACCGCCTGATGAGGAGGCACATAGACGCCGCCGTACCTCTTCGCGCAGGTCAGCCCGAACATATGGTCGTCCTCATTGATCGTACCGCCCACCGCGCAGAGCGAATTATGGCAGTTCGTCAACACATAGGGCATCGGAAACTTCTCAAGCCCCGAAGCCCTCGCCGTCTGGATGATCCCCACAAAGGTGATATCATGGCTTGTCAGCTTATCGAACCGAATCTTCAGCTTGTCCATGGAATCCGACGTATTATGCGCCTTTAAGATCCCGTAAGCCATCGTCTCCTTCGCCGCTTCCTCCTTCTTTGCTTCCACGCCTGTCTTCTGTTTTACTTCCGCGCACGCATCCGGCCCATCCGGGATCAATTCCCTCCCATCAACCAGCCACGCGCCGCCGTTATACAATTCAACCATATTTACTCCTTTTATCCTATAAAATTTCTTTGACAAAGATTATATCAAATCACTTATCCCCATAATGGCCTCTGCAATGCGCAATATAAATCCGCCCGCTTTCCATATGATAAACCAAGCGATCCTTCTCATTAATACGACGGCTGTACTCTCCCTGCAGATCACCTGTAAGCGGTTCTGGCTTTCCGATTCCCTGCATACAGCCATTACGCTCAATATCTTTGATAAGCTGATTAACACGTTTCAACGTTTTTTTATCTTGTGCCTGCCAATAGAGATAATCCTCCCATGCATCATCTGACCATATTTTCTCACTCATTATCCACCTCGATCAATTGGTGGATAGTCCCTCTTCCTTCCCGCAGTTCCTGTACAGATTTTTTTACATAAGCCATATTCTCATCAGAAAAAAACGGATCGGAAGTCTGTGTGATTTCAAATGGAATGCGGTTCTCACGCAGAACTGCTTTCACAAAAATATTGACTGCCGTAGAAACATTCAGTCCGACATTGGAGCAAAACGCATCAAAACTTGCCTTATCTTTCTCATCTACCCTCGCAGTTAAAGTTACCAGTGCCATAGCCGTGCCTCCTTTGTGTTCTATTTGCACTCATTATAACTCCATTGTATGCTGATAGCAAGTAAAAATACCACTCCATCGCATCTTAGCACATACTTACAGTCATTATTCCCACAATAATCCGCCTGCCAAAATAAGCTCTCTGTAACAACGTAGCCCGGATATAAAATATCCCTGAAGAGCCTCTGGAAAACGCCGGTGCTTAGCGAGGTATTTTCGAGCTTAGCACCCGCTGCGTTTTCCCCGAAGCGAGAGCGGGGCTCTGAAGGGATATTTTATATCCGGGCGGACTCCATTGTCACACCTTATTTATTTTTAGCAGGCAAAACCACTTTATCAAGATGCCAAATCTCGTCCACATACTGCTGTATCGTCCGGTCAGACGTAAACTTGCCGGAGCATGCCACGTTCAGGATAGCCTTTTTCGCCCAGCCTGCTTCATCGCGGTAAGCCGCCTCCACTTTCCTCTGTGCCTCCGCATAGGACTTAAAGTCTTTCAGGATAAAGTACATATCCGCCTTGTTGGTAGACTGCGTATTCAGCAGCGAATTGTAGAGGGTGCGGAACAGTTCCGGATCCTGCGGAGAATATGTGCCGTTGATGAGCTGCATCAACACCCTTCTGACATCCTGATCGTTATTGAATATCTCCATCGGATCATAGCCGCCATGATTTTCATAGCGGATCACTTCCTCCGAACTGAGGCCGAAGATAAACGCGTTCTCCTCTCCCACCTCTTCCACGATCTCCACATTGGCGCCGTCCATCGTACCGATGGTCAAAGCGCCGTTCAGCATAAATTTCATGTTGCCGGTGCCGGAAGCCTCCTTGCTGGCCGTGGATATCTGTTCGGAAACATCTGCCGCAGCAAAGATCAGCTCCGCATTGGAAACCTTGTAATCCTCAATAAATACCACCTTGATCTTGCCGCCGATAGCCGGGTCGTTGTTGACCACATCGCCCACAGCGTTGATCAGTTTGATCGTCAGCTTCGCATTCCTATAGCCCGCTGCCGCCTTCGCGCCGAAAATAAATGTCCTCGGATAAAACTCCATATCCGGATGATCCTTCAGCTCATTATACAGGTACATGACATGCAGAATATTCAGAAGCTGTCTCTTGTACTCATGAAGCCTCTTTACCTGCACATCGAAGATAGAGCGGGGATCCACCTCAATTCCGTTATGCTCCAGAATATAGTTTGCAAGACGCACCTTATTCTGATACTTGATGTTCATAAACTCCTGCTGGGACCTCTTATCATCCGCATAGATCTTCAGGCCCGCGATCTTCGGCAGATCCGTGATCCAATCGGCGCCCACATGGTTTGTCACCCAGTTTGCAAGAAGCGGGTTGCCGTGCAGCAGAAATCTTCTCTGAGTAATGCCGTTTGTCTTATTGTTGAACTTCTCGGGCATCATCTCATAAAAATCTTTCAGTTCCTGATTTTTCAGGATTTCCGTATGCAGTTTCGCCACACCGTTCACGGAGTAGCCCGCCACGATCGCCAGATGCGCCATCTTTACCTGTCCGTCATAGAGGATCGCCATCTTGCGCACCTTCTCATGATTGCCGGGGTACATCTGCTCGATCCGCATAACAAATCTCCTGTTGATCTCCTCGATGATCTGGTAAATGCGGGGCAGAAGCCTTGAGAACAGCTCGATCGGCCATTTTTCAAGAGCTTCCGACATGATCGTATGGTTCGTATAGGCACAGGTCTTCGTCGTCACTTCCCACGCCTCATCCCAGCTCAGGAAATATTCGTCCATCAACACACGCATCAGCTCCGCGATCGCCACTGTCGGATGGGTATCGTTGAGCTGGAATGTCACCTTCTCATGGAATTTCCTGATATCGTCATGCAGCCTCATATATTTTGCCACCGCCTGCTGCACGGAAGCGGATATAAAGAAATACTGCTGTTTCAGGCGGAGTTCTTTTCCCGCATAGTGATTGTCGTTGGGATAAAGCACCTCCACAATATTGCGGGCAAGATTCTGCTGCTCAACAGCTTTCTGATAATCGCCCTTATCAAAGGAATCGAGCTGGAAGCACTCCACAGGCTCCGCATCCCAGATACGCAGCGTATTAACAATGCCGTTGCCGTATCCCACGATCGGTATATCATAGGGAACCGCCCTGACAGACTGGTATCCCTCCTGACGGAAATGGTTCCTGCCGTTTTCATCCACATATACATTGACATAGCCGCCGAATTTTACTTCCTTCGCGTATTCCGGCCTTTTCAGCTCAAACGGATTTCCGTACTCCAGCCAGTTGTCAGGCACCTCTATCTGGAAACCGTCCCGGATCTGCTGTTTGAACATACCGTAGTGATACCGGATACCACAGCCGTAAGCCTCATAGCCCAGTGTGGATAAAGAATCCAGAAAACATGCAGCCAGACGCCCAAGGCCGCCGTTTCCGAGTGCCGCGTCAGGCTCCTGATCCTCTATCACATTGAGGTCTATCCCCAGTTCCTTCAGCGCTTCACCCACTGTATAGTATGCCTGCAGATTTATGATGTTATTGCCCAGCGCACGCCCCATCAAAAATTCCATGGACATATAGTACACCATCTTCGGATCCTGCTTCTCATACTCTTTCTGGGTCTCCATCCAGTGATCCACCACCGCGTCTTTGATCGCATAAGACACCGCCTGAAATATCTGCTGGGGTGTTGCCTCTTCCAAAGTTTTTCTGTACAGGGTTTTTACATTATACAGTACACTTCTTTTAAAAAGTTCTTTATCAAAGCTTAATTTTTTCTGCTGTGATTTGAGTACCATGACACTCTCCCTTCCTTGATATGCTTCTCTTCACACTTGCCATCTATTTCAGTATAGTCTTTTTGTCATAAAAAGGAAATAGACAAAACAAACAATTTCCCTGATTAAACCGTTTTTCTTTTATCGTTTCTGAACGCCGATCTCCACTTCTTCCCCGTTGACTTTCCATGCTTTTGCTCCCGCAAGGGCTTCCCCGTAAACGATCTCGTCAGCCAATACCTTCTCGGAGATCGCGCCGGCATTCCTCCTTACGATATCCGCGATCTTCTCATTGCCTGTCACGGAGACGCTGATATGGTCCATCACCTCAAAGCCGGCATCTTTTCTCATCGTCTGGATCTTGCTGATCACTTCCGCAGAAAAACCTTCTTCCAGCAGTTCGGGCGTCAGATTGGTATCCAGCACCACCGTCACATCTTTATCAGCCTGCGCCACAAAGCCTTCCTTCTGGGACATTTCGATCAGCAAATCCTCCTCCGCAAGGGAGATCTTTACGCCGTCCACCTCAAAGTCCAGCGTACCGCCCTCTTTAAACGAGGTAACTGCCGCCATAGCGGAAAGTCCGTCCACATCTGCCAGATATGCCCTGATACCGCCGAGCTGTTTGCCGTATTTGGGTCCCAGCGTGCGAAGCTGCGGCTTAAAACTGTAGCTTGTATAAGAGGAGACATCATCCGTAAACGTAACTTTCTTCACGTTCAGCTCATCCCGCACAATATCGCGGTAGAAAGCGGGAAGTTCGCTCTGTGCTTTCACGATCATCTCTCCGATCGGCTGGCGGTTCTTGATGTTTGCCTCGTTCCTTGCCGCCCTGCCCAGTACCACGATGCGCAGCACCTCTTCCATATAATCTTCCAGTTCTCTGTCGATAAACTCCTCTTTCACCGTCGGGAAATCGCAGAGGTGAATGCTCTCCGGCGCATTTTTATCGATGCTGCATACCAGATTTCTGTATATCTCCTCCGTCATGAACGGCACCAGCGGCGCCGCGCATTTGCAGATATCCACCAGCGCGGTATAGAGCGTCATATAGGCACCTATCTTGTCCTGCTCCATGCCCTTTGCCCAGAAGCGCTCCCTGCTTCTGCGCACATACCAGTTGCTCATCTCGTCCACAAAGTTATCCAGCACTCTCGCCGCTTCAGGGATCCTGTAGTTTTCAAGGTGCTGATCCACCTGTCCGATGGCAGTGTTCAATTTGGACAACAGCCACTTATCCATCACCGGCAGTTTCTCATAATCCAGCGTATATTTTGTCGCATCAAATGCATCGATATTCGCGTACAGCACAAAGAATGCATAGGTATTCCAGAGAGTGCCGAGGAACTTTCTCTGCCCCTCCTGCACAGCCTTTCCGTGGAAACGGTTCGGCAGCCAGGGCGCCGAATTGATGTAGAAATACCAGCGGATCGCGTCTCCGCCGTAGGTCTCCAGCGCTTCAAACGGATCGACCGCATTTCCTTTGGATTTGCTCATCTTCTGCCCGTTCTCATCCTGAACATGCCCCAGCACGATGACATTCTCAAAGGGCGATCTGTTAAACAGCAGCGTGGACTCCGCCATCAGGGAGTAGAACCATCCTCTCGTCTGGTCTACCGCCTCGGAGATAAACTGCGCCGGGAACTGCGCCTCAAACAGTTCCTTATTCTCAAAAGGATAATGATGCTGTGCAAAGGGCATCGCACCGGAGTCAAACCAGCAGTCGATCACCTCCGGCACGCGCTTCATAACGCCGCCGCACTTCGGGCAGGTGCAGGTTATTTCATCGATATACGGCCTGTGCAGTTCCACATCCTTCGCCTTCGGATTGCCGGAGAGCTTCTCCAGTTCTTCCCTCGAACCGATGGCTTCCTGATGTCCGCAGCCTTCGCACTCCCAGATATTTAACGGCGTCCCCCAGTAACGGTTTCTGGAAACGCCCCAGTCCTGAATATTTTCCAGCCAGTTTCCGAACCGCCCCTCGCCGATGGAAGCGGGAATCCAGTTCACTGTCTTATTGTTTCTCACAAGATCGTCACGCACAGCAGTCATCCTGATAAACCAGGACTCTCTCGCATAGTAGATCAGCGGCGTGTCACAGCGCCAGCAGAACGGATAGTCGTGCTCAAACTTCGGGGCGGAGAAAAGTTTCCCCTCCTTGTCCAGATCCACGAGGATATCCTTGTCCGCATCCTTCACAAACTTGCCGGCATAGGGCGTCTCCCCGGTCATATTGCCCTTACCGTCCACAAACTGCACGAACGGCAGGTCATATTTACGTCCCACATTCGCATCATCCTCACCGAAGGCCGGCGCGATATGCACGATGCCGGTACCGTCGGACATTGTGACATAGCTGTCACAAGTGATATAAAACCCTTTCTTGTTCTGCTTTTTTGCCGCCTCGCCCGCGCAGGCAAAGAGCGGTTCGTACTCCTTATGTTCCAGATCCGTTCCGACATAAGTTTCCAGCACTTCATACGCAGGCTTTCCCTCTTCCGCAAGGCAGCCCAGCACATTATCCAGCAGTTCCTGCGCCATATAGTAGATATGGCCGTCAGCCGCCTTCACCTTGCAGTAGGCGTCCTCCGGATTTACGCAGAGCGCCACGTTGGAGGGCAGCGTCCAGGGTGTGGTCGTCCAGGCCAGGAAATAGGTGTTTTCCTCGCCCACCGCTTTAAAGCGCACCACCGCGGAGCGCTCTTTCACCGCCCTGTACCCCTGAGCCACCTCATGGGAGGACAGCGGCGTACCGCATCTCGGGCAATACGGCACGATCTTAAAGCCTTTATAGAGGAGCTTCTTGTCCCAGATCTGCTTCAGAGCCCACCACTCGGATTCGATAAAATCATCATAATATGTCACATAGGGATCATCCATATCGGCCCAAAAACCGACCGTGCCGGAAAAATCCTCCCACATGCCTTTATACTGCCAGACAGACTCCTTGCATTTCTCGATAAAAGGCGCCAGGCCATACTGCTCGATCTGCTCCTTCCCATCCAACCCCAGCTCTCTTTCCACTTCCAGTTCCACCGGCAGGCCATGGGTATCCCACCCCGCCTTCCTCGGCACCATATATCCTTTCATCGTCCGGTACCGCGGGATCATATCCTTGATCGCACGGGTCAGCACATGGCCGATGTGCGGCTTGCCATTGGCTGTCGGCGGTCCGTCGTAAAACGTATAGGTCGGCCCGTCCTTTCTGATCTCCATGGACTTCCGGAAAATATCATTTTCTTTCCAGAACTGACAGACTTCTTTTTCCCTGTCTACAAAATTCAGATTCGTATCAACTTTCTGGTACATGGCTTCTTCCTTTCCCTATCACAGTGAACGCCTGCGGCTTATCACAAACGCCTGCGGCTTATCACGATATATGCGCTGCGGCTTATTTTCCTTTATAAATATTTAACATTTTTAGTTTAATGGGGTGTGATAGAAATGTCAAGAATTTATTCCCGCTGTTGTCGCTTTACACCGCTTTATCGCCGCCCCTCTAAAAATAATGACAGGCAATTTAAAGAATGCTATAATAATAGAAATTCTTTATTCAGGGGAGGGATGGATATGTTTTGCCAGAATTGTGGAAATCAGCTGATGCCGGGCGCACCGACCTGCCCGAGATGCGGCTGTCCTGTTTACTATCAGATGCCGCAGCCGCCGGGCGGATATTATAAGCCCGAAAAGAAAGGATTGTCGATCGCTTCCATGGTCCTCGGCCTTATCGGGCTTGTGGCATGGCTTTTGCCCCTTGTCGGATATCCTGTTATCATTCCCGGATTAATACTGGGAATCATCGGAAGAAAACAGGGCGGTAAAAGCTACGCAACCGCAGGTATCATACTGTGTATCATCACGCTGATACTCACATTGATCAATTCTGCACTGGGTATCTATCTTCAGGTGCGTGGCCTTGCATTTCAATGACCGTTACCATGCTCTGATATCCGGGAAATATTCACCTTGTTTTTTTTATCTTCGAGGTGTACAATGAGGACGATTTGAAACTGACATTTCACCCATAAGGAGGGTATGTGCTATGGACAGGCAGAATTTGACATTATTGACAGATCTGTATGAACTCACAATGATGCAGGGGTATTTCCGCAACATGGACAGGAATGAGACCGTGATTTTTGACGCGTTCTACCGAAGCAATCCGAACGGCGGCGGCTACGCGATCTCTGCGGGCCTCGAGCAGCTCATCAACTATATTAAGGAACTGCATTTTGCGCCGCAGGATATTGAATACCTTGCGAGCCTCCATATTTTTGATAAGGATTTTCTGGATTACCTGGCTGATTTCCGTTTCTCCGGCAGTATTTACGCCATTCCGGAGGGCACAGTCATCTTTCCGAGGGAGCCCCTTGTGAAGGTCATTGCTCCGATCATGGAAGCACAGCTTGTAGAAACCGCCATTTTAAACATCATCAACCACCAGTCCCTGATCGCCACGAAGGCATCCCGGGTATGCTGGGCTGCAAGAGGGGACGGCATCATGGAATTCGGGCTGCGCAGGGCGCAGGGGCCGGACGCCGGCACATACGGCGCGAGGGCTGCAGTCATCGGCGGCTGCATCGGCACTTCCAATGTTCTCTGCGGACAGCTTTTCGACGTGCCGGTAAAGGGCACCCATGCCCACAGCTGGATCATGAGTTTTCCGGATGAATATACCGCCTTTAAGACCTACGCGGACATGTACCCTTCCGCCTGCATCCTGCTGGTGGATACCTACGATACCCTGAAGTCCGGCGTTCCCAATGCGATCCGCGTTTTTCAGGAGATGCGGGATGCCGGCGTAAAATTAAGTTATTACGGCATCCGTTTAGACAGCGGCGACCTCGCCTATCTTTCGAAGAAAGCACGGAAGATGCTGGATGAGGCGGGTTTCCCCGATGCGGTGATCTCCGCTTCCAATGATCTGGACGAATACCTGATCGACTCATTGAAGGTGCAGGGCGCAGCCATCACCTCCTGGGGCGTGGGCACAAACCTGATCACCAGCAAGGACTGGCCCGCTTTCGGCGGTGTTTACAAACTGGCCGCCATCATGGGCGAGGACGGAAAGTTCATCCCCAAGATCAAGCTGTCCGAGAACTCCGAGAAAGTGACGAACCCGGGCAACAAGACCATCTACCGTATTTACGATAAGGAGACCGGCAAGATCAAGGCGGATCTGATCTGCCTTGTGGACGAGGAATTCTCAGAGAACGAACCGCTGCTGCTCTTCGACCCTCTGGAGCCGTGGAAAAAGACAAAGTTAAAACCCGGCACCTATACCATGAGAGAACTGTTAAAACCTGTTTTCGTAGACGGCAAATGCGTTTATGAATCTCCCAAAGTGATGGACATCCGGGAATACTGCCAGAAGGAGCTCTCCACACTCTGGGACGAGACAAGGCGACTGGTCAATCCGCAGGAAGTCTATGTGGATCTTTCCAGCAAACTTTATGATATTAAGATCGAACTGTTGGATCGGATGAGTGAAAAAGGATAAGCGGGGACGCTTATCCTTTTCTTTAAGCCATTCTTTCATGCTACTGTTTCCCGGTGATCTGCCTGACCCTCTCTGCCAGTTCCTCCGGTACTTCCTTGTCCAATACAATTAATTTTAGTACTTCATTTATCAGGTCTTGCTCTTCCTCTGTATATCCCTCTTCAATATCATATTGATAGGGATCGATCCCCAGTTCCCGGAGCCTTCTATTCTGCTCCCTTTCCCTATCAATTGATTCCCGTGAACGTTTTTCTGCAACGTGAGAACTGCTTTTGGGCGCTGTCGGTATATTCAGCATGTCATTTCCTCCTTAACATAGCGGATATTTAGCACAGATTGATTTTCCTGCAAAACATGATCCAGAATTTTCTCTCTTGACCATACATATTTATTCTTCTCAATCTCTTTTGAATAATATTCTATCATTTTATACTCATCAAATTTTTGGAGTTTCTGCAAAAAATAAATATTCCCCCTGTTTCCCACAACTATCAAAGTATTTACCGCTTTTGTTTTGCAGAAATTAAAAATATCCCTATCGGAAAATATATGATTACTGGGATGATTGTGAATCAGTATCAGGCTGCTGTTCCCCTCCTCCAGTTCTCCCGATATGTTATATCTTACATAATTCTCCGTCCCGACTACAATATCATAAATATCCCAATCTGATTTATCCAGCATGATCCCGACTTCATTGCTGTTATTATAGTCCTTTGCATACTGCAATGCATATTTTATCCATCCGTTAACATATTCATTTTCAATCGCATTCATTCCCATAATAGATATTTCAGGCAGATTATCTATTATTTCCTGTCTGATCATATTTTTAGCCATTTGTGCTCCTGAGAGATTCCAAAAAGAAGGCAGTCTTTACTTTTTTATAAAATCATTGTATTTGCCCTTCCAAAATCCCATGCTATTTTATTATTTGTTGGATAAAAAGCACAGGTCTCAGTTGAAATCAGACGGGAAATGTCCCACAGAAATGGCTCTGCCATAAGATTCAAAAGAATATATGCTTTTGAAGGCAGTATAGCAGAGCCTGTACTTTTTTGCAAGTATCATCCTATTTTTTCTTATTCTTTTTTTTGACTTCTTTTATATCAGTTACTTCATGCTCCGTATTTACATCATCCCGTTCATCTACGCCTTCATCATACTCCCTTAGCCCTGCAAGAATAGCAATGTTTTCCTCCTGACAATTAGCTGTTTCTGTGAATTCTCCCACTTCCCTCTCTTTATTCGATATTTCTCCCACTAATTCAATACCAGTACTTTCCATTTCTAAATTTTTACCACTTGAAATACTTCCGGATAAAAATAACGCCCCCTTCGCACTGATCGGCCCAACCATTTCATACAATACGGATGAAGACAAAATAATTGTAAGCATTAATTTTCCGGTTTCCTCCGGCAGCATTCTCTGCCCCAAAAATGCCAGTCCGATTGCAACCCCGGCCTGTGGAATCAAAGCCAATCCCAAATAATTTCGAATCTCTTTCGTTGTTTTCATTGCCAGACAGCTTATATATGTTCCCAAATACTTGCCGACTATACGAATCAAAAAATAGCATACGCCAATTGCACCAACTGTTTTTAGCGCATCAAGATCCAGATTCATTCCTGACACAATAAAAAAGATCGACATAACTGGCGGTGTAAAATTATTAATCTGGCGAAACAATTTTTTATCCATCGTCAAATTAATATATACCGCCCCAAAAACCATGCAGGATAGAAGCGGCGAAATGTCTACTGCTGCACAGATTCCGGAAATCCCTAACAACATTGCAATAACCAGGATCAATCTGTTATCACGGCTTCTTGCAGGAATTAAAAGTCTGCTTAAAAAATAACCACAGAATGCCCCTAATGCAATCATTAAAATATTATACACTATTGGAATTGTTATATCACTTACAGACAATTTCCCCGATGCGCTTCCGTTCACAATAGCTGAAACAATACTGAATGCCAGCAAGCAGACCACATCATCCATAGCCACAACCTGCAAAAGCGTATTTACAAATTCACCTTTTGCCTTGTACTGATTGATCGTCATCATCGTACTGGCGGGAGCAGTCGCCGTGGCAATTGCCCCCAATATCAATGCAAATCCCCATTCCAGCGAAAAAATTAGTTTCAAAAGAATTGTAACCAATATCCCCGCAGCAAGTGCCTCACTGATCGTAATAAAAATAATTTTCTTCCCGGTCTGCATAAGTACTTCTTTTTTAAAAAATTTCCCCACCCCGAAAGCTATAAAAGCAAGCGCCCAGTCACTGACAAATCCCATTGTCTTGATAATTGAGGTCGGAATCATATTAAGGCAATACGGCCCTATCAAAATCCCTGCCAGAATATATCCGCTTACTTTTGGCATATTCAACGTATTGGTTAATCTTGTCATAATAAATCCGGAAAACAATATAATGGAAAGTACCAAAAGTATTTCTGTTTCCTGATTCAAGCCACTCAGAAATTCCAGCATGTCAGTATTCTTTCTCCTCAGTTATTACACGCATTTAAATCAACATATTTCAAGTCAGCGCTTGCCTGTTTTTTTAAGATATTCTCCAAGTTCCAATACCCAGTCTGTCTGAATAATATCCATACCTTTATCAATCAGCCACTTCCAGCCCAAATCAGGTCCCTGAAGTAAAGATATATCATCCCCATGTCCTACGCATAAATTGTTATTTACTCCCATGTCAAGTGCGTTACACCATAACTTTATGCCTCTATTGTGCATGTCATCCACAAACTCTTCAGAAATCAGATAATCACTTTCAGTAGTAATAAATATTTCTACTATCTTTACAGGAATTTCTTCCAACACCTGATAAAGCGCTTCTAAACCATCATCATTTTTTACTACCGGCACATATAAGGGCTTATACCCGGTTTCTTTGAGCCATTTTATATCTTTTTCACAGGGCACCGGATTTTTCAAAAGAATCTGATCTTCCATATCATATTCCAGAACTTTCTCATATACCTCATCCAGATAATCCCTGCACTTATCAAGATTGATATAACATTTTCCCTTTAATGCCTGAAGCAGCTCATCCAGAGTATTCAGATACCGCCCGGACGGCTCTCCAATAGAATTCAGAAGCTGAATATTTTTTACTTCTTCATATGTATATTTATCAATATCCCCCTCTTTTCTCAATATACGTTCTGCCGTTTCATCATGAAATAATATAAAATTTCCGTCTGCAAGTTTCGTAATGTCTGTTTCAACAATATCTGCCCCTGCATTCAAAGCATTATAGAATGCATCCAATGTATTTTCCGGTATGCAACCACCAAAACGTCCTCTGTGTGATGCAATCCATATATGTTCTCCGATCGTTGAATGAATTAAGTCCTTCATATTACAATTTCTCCTTTTAACCTTTCACCGCTCCTCCGGTCAGCCCTTCCACCATATAATTCTGTAAAAGAATAAACAGAGACAAAACCGGTAATATAAGCATCGTTCCATAAGTCATTACCATATTCCATAACAGCCCATACTCATTCATAAAGTTAAACATTCCCGCTGTCGCCGGCCATTTCGCGTAGTCCGATACAAATGTCATAGAATAAATCAAATCATTCCATCCAAACACAAAGCAGAAGACAGCCGTCACACAAATTCCGGGGTATGTCAGCGGACACATAATTTTAATAAACGCCTTAAAATTTGAACAGCCATCGATCAGTGCTGCTTCTTCAAGCCCATTCGGCAATGTTACAAAATACGTCCGCAAGGTAAGAATTGCAAACGGAACGCTTGATGCCGTATTCGCCAGAATCGGCGCAAACAGCGTATTAGTAAGATGTACTTTATTAAACATGATAAATAACGGCGTCAATGTCAGCGTGGGCGGAAGCATCTGGCTTACAAAGAAGATCAGCATCATTATGCTGTGCCCCTTCACTTTAAATCTTGCCATACTATACGCAGCCGGGACAGAAATAACAGTCGATATCAGCATGGATGCAGCGGCAATCAAAAAGCTGTTGACAAATGAATGCCCAACCCTGTAATTTCCCCCAAAAATCGAAGCATAATTTTCCAGCGTCGGATGCGAAGGTAAAATCTGCCCTGCCTGCGTAAAAATATCCGATTCTGTTTTAAATGAGGCTGATATCATGATAACGACTGGAAGCAAAAAGCATATGCAAATTGCAACAGCAATTATATTGACCAGAACTTCATTCCGCATATTTTTGTTCAATATTCTTCCTTTCATCAATACATATCCCCCTCATTTTTAGAAAGCCTCAGCGAGACCAGTGAAAAGACAAACAATATCAGCAGTAATATATTTGCCGCGGCTGCTCCCAGACTAAAGTTTCCCGACGTAAACGCAAAGCGATAGGAAACTGATGCCAGTACTTCCGTCGCGTTTACCGGTCCTCCGCCAGTCCCTATATAGACAAGGTCAAATACCTTAAACGTTCTGATCAATCCCAGTGTAAGCACCGAAATAATAGTAGGCTTCATCAAAGGGAGTGTAATCATGCAAAACTTCTGACGCCTGTTTGCACCTTCTACATCCGCACTTTCATATATTTCTTCCGGCAATGTACTAAGCCCTGTAGCTAATAGCAACATATTAAAAGGCGTCCCGATCCAGATATTGGCAATGATCAATGCCGCCATAGCACTCATCGGTTCTACCAGCCATGCAATCGGCTGATCAATGATCCCGATTGCCATTAAAGCACTGTTGATGATTCCACTTTGCTCACTAAATAAAAATTTCATCAAAAGACCGACAACTGTAGAGGGCAGTAACCATGCCACCAACATAATCCCCCGCAAAAACTTTGCAGTTTTAAACTTTTTTGCAAAA
Organism: [Clostridium] symbiosum; assembly: GCA_021769625.1. GTDB lineage: Bacteria > Bacillota > Clostridia > Lachnospirales > Lachnospiraceae > 1XD8-76. The sequence goes on from JAETSN010000033.1 coordinate 28,434, forward strand.
AACAACGCGAATGCAAAACCCAATATAAATTGGAAAACAATCGAAAGAACCGTATAAATCAAGGTGTTTTTCAAGCCGACGAAAAACAGTTCAGAATGTTCTCCAAAAAGCAAATCCTTATATTGCTGAAGCCCTACAAATCCATATGTCTTTGATGCAAAATTCGAAATTTCCAAATCCTGAAACCCAAGTGTAATATTATACCCTATCGGATAAAGGCAAAAAACAGCCATATAGATAATTGCAGGAATAATACATAAATATGCAAATAATTTTTTTGATTTATCGACCCCCAATATCATAATCTGCCTCCTAAATACAGAAGCGTTTACCTGAATGATCATAAGCAAACGCTTCTGCTTTCTTACTATTTTATATTCCAATATGCTGCATTTTTTTCATTTGCTTCTTTTAATGCTTCCTCCGGTGTCTTTTCTCCGGTTACAGCTCCCTGAATTGCTGTCTGCACATTTGCTGAAAGATCCGGCCAGAACGGATTTACACGAGATACAGCATTTGGCATAGAATCTGCAAATATTTTCATTGGCTCTTTTTCCCAGAATGTATTCTCTTCCACATCTCCCCGAACAGGAATACAACCTACAGCCTCTGCATAAGATGCCGCCTGTTCTTTACTTCCGATGAATTTTAAGAATGCCAATGCTGCATCTATATTTTCGCAATCTTTTGAAATGCCAACATTGTATCCGCCGATAACTGTTATCGATTCCCCATTTGCATCTTTTGCAGGCATCGGCACGACTCCCCATTCGAATTCTGCAGAACTAAGAGAAGAAATTCCCCAGGATCCAAATTCTATCATAGCAACCTTTTCACCCAGAAAAGCTTTTTCCAGATCCCCGTGAGCCCAGTTGACTACCTCTTTGCTCATATATCCTTTCTCCACCAACCCCGATACAAAGGTAAGCGCTTCTATTGCCTCGTCCGAACCCAAATCAGAAATATCTCCGCCGGCACTGTAAAGCCATGGTATATACTGGAATGTACCTACTTCACTCTTCGGAAGTGCCATCCCAAATCCATATACACCATCTTTGGTCAGCGTTGCCGCAGCCTCTTCGAGTTCTTCCCATGTTGTCGGAGGTTCTACGCCAGCTTCCTGCAACATTTCTTTGTTGTAATAAACAGCCAGATTATTACTGTACCATGGGAGTCCGTAAATTTTACCATCATAAGTTACACTGTTTAAGGGTCCCTCATAAAAGTTTTCGATTTCACCCCATTCATTCATATAATCTGTAATATCAAGAAAATAACCATTCGCTGCAAATGTAGCAAAATCAGGGCTGTCAAATACTAATACATCCGGAAGATTTCCTGCCAGCATATTAATCTGCATATTCTTCTTTAATTCCGAATTTACCATATAAGATGCTTCCAGCTCAACATTCGGATATGCTGCTTTAAACTCATCTACCAGTTTTATAAACCCTTCTTTATCATTGCCTTCGCAATGAACAAAAGTTATCTTTCCTGATATCGGTTTTTCAGCCGTTTCGTCAGTTTCCGCTCCTTCTTTGCTCACTTCACTGTTCCTGTCGGTTTCATCTGCCGCCTCATTAACCGTATCCTCCGGTTTATCTGTTGCCCCAGACGACGAACATGCAGTCAGAGAAAAACACATCATCCCTGCAAGTACCCCTGCTAATATTCTTTTTTTCATGCCTCGTTCTCCTTTTCATTTTTTATTTTATAACTGCATAGTATCACCTATATTGAAACGTGTCAATAGTTTTTCTTTGTTTTTTTATCATTTCAAAGATTTTTTTGCAAAAAACAATAAAATCTACTATCTTTGCAATGATTTTTCTTGATTTTAATCTATTTTTGCGTTAATATGATTGTAACGTATCAATATTGGAGGATATTATAATGAAGCACATTAATCATTTATTTTCAGACATGGATGGAACATTATTGAATTCCCAAAAACATGTTTCACAAAAAAACATTGAATCCATCATCAAATTCACCGATAAAGGAGGGCACTTTGCTGTCGCTACCGGACGCAGCCCTGAAATCTCCCTGCCCTTCCTAACTGGTATACCTGTTACCGCACCGTCCATCCTATATAATGGCGCCGGTATTTATGACTTCTCAACGTGCAAATTTCTTCATAAAGAATTTCTTCCAAAAGAAATCCTAAAACAGATTCTTGACATTTCCATTCAGGAATATCCATATATCTGCATAGAAGCTTTTGCCGAAGGACCAATTCAGCTTCTTAACAAGGACTGTATCATTGACCACTATATCACCGACGAAAAACAGCCCTACAGATTTGCTTCCTATCATGCAGAAAATCAGTATATGAAATTTCTCCTTTATGCAGAACCCTCCGCATTGCAGAATGTCTGCAAAAAATTGCATCCGATTATGAAAAACAAAGTTTCATATACCTTTTCTTCTCCATTTTATCTGGAAATTCTTCCACTTAATGTTTCTAAAGGAGCTGCTTTAAAATGGATCTGTAAAAACTGTAAAATAGATATTCAAAATGTAGCAGCGATCGGGGATTTTGACAATGACTGTGAGATGCTTCGTTACGCCGCCTTAAGCGCCGCTCCTGACAATGCTTCAAACGCTGCCTTGAATGCTGCTGAATATATAGTCTCATCCAACGATAACTCCTGTGTCAGCAATTTTATCGAAAAATGTATACTTGCATAGGCAGAATTGCAGGTTATATATACCAAATATTGCGGCAACGACTGTTTTTTAACAGTTGCCATTAAAGTGACTTTCCGCTATAATTATAACGTCACAATGCAGAATAATGGATTATATAACTGCATTCCCGCAGGAGGTGTTTATGCCCACAATCAAAGATATCGCCCGTGCTGCCGGTGTTTCTCAGGGAACCGTATCTAATGTTTTAAACGGTCGCGGAAATGTCAGCGTAGAAAAAATAAATCTTGTTCAGAAAGCCGTCAAAGATTTGGGATACCAGACCAATGAAAAAGCCCGATTATTGAGGGAAGGCGTATCAAAATCTATCGCTGTTATCCTTCCGGATATCACCATACCATGCTATGCGCAGCTTTACAGCGAACTTCATGATTTTGTTCTGCAGAAAGGCTATTCTTTGCAACTTTATCAGACAAAAGATATGCCGGCTATCGAGAAATCAATATTAAAAAATATTGAATCTTCCATTATAAGCGGTATCATCTCTGTTACATGTCTTTCAGATGCTGCAAAATATTATAACACACAGTTAATGAAAGGTATCAGCAAAATTTTTGCAATACGAAAACCTGATATGAGCTGTAATTTTATTGGTTTTGATTACACCGCAGCAGGGAGAGAGCTTGCTGATTACATAACTGAAATGGGGTATAAATCTGTCGGGCTTTTTTCCGGACCTCTCAGCTATTCTAATGAGGCGGATTTTATAAGCAATTTTCATAATAACTGTGCACACACCCTCCAAAACTATATACATGTTGAAGCAGAGTACGTTGAAATAAATCAAAAATCCTTTGAACTGGCTTCTGTATCCCTTTTACCGGAATGCATTATATCAACCAGTCCCATATATGTAAATGCTTTAAAAAATGCATATCATTATAGGGGAATTGAACATCTTCCCGAATTTATAGTTCTCACATCAACAAGTTCGCTAAAGGGAACATATTATACGGAATATCAGTTTGACTTCAGGAAACTTGGGCAGGATCTTGGCCGGCAAATTTTTATGCTGAACAAAAATGTTCCCTGCACTCAAAAAGTCTTAGATAAAACAGGATTTTTTCCCATCCGGAATTACCCTGCAATTCTGCCTGTTCACCAAACCCTGAATTTACTTACCATTGCCAGTCCAACCACTACTGCATTAACGGATATTCTTCCGCTCTTTCAAAAAGAGACCGGCATTCAGGTCAATGTCACATCTCTTGATTACGATGAAGCTTATAACACCATACAATCATTTGGCGACAGCGGCGGTTACGATATTTTCCGCATGGACATGGCATGGGGACAATGGTTTGCTGACAAATATCTAACCCCATTTGAATCTATCTCCAATTACTCGGATGATCTGTTTCAAAATATCCTTCCGGATCTTACAGAGGATTACTGTAGATTTAATGGAGTACTATGTGCTTTTCCTCTGGATCCCAGTGTTCAATTACTATTTTACCGTAAAGACCTGTTTGAAGACTCTGTCATAAAACGCGGTTATTATGAAAAATATAAAACCGAATTAAAAGCACCGGATACATTTGAAGAGTTAAACAAAATTGCCAAATTTTTCACAAAAAAATATTCACCACTGTCTCCGACGGATTATGGTATAACCATGGTAACCGGAAACATCGGCATGGCTTCATGCGAATTAATACCCAGACTCCTTGCTTCTCAGACAGCCTCACCGGCTGCCCCGCTTATAATGAATAATGCTGAAAGCCATAGCGCACTCCAAAATTATCTGGAATGCTCTGATTATTGCAAAAATACTGATAATATCTGGTGGAATCAAGCCGTTGAAGAATTCGCATCGGGAAATACCGCCATGACTATTATTTTCGCTAATCATGCCTCCAAGATTATTGGCAATCAATCTACACGTGTTGCAGGTAAACTTGGATTTTCAACTATTCCTGGCGGAAAGCCGCTCCTTGGAGGCGGAATATTAGGCATTGCAAAAGTTTCAGATAAAAAAGAAGCCGCTATGGAATTTTTCAACTGGTTATCCAGAAATGATATTTCTCTTATGATAACGCTGCTTGGGGGAACATCCGGAAATGCAACAACCTATTCAAGTCCCGAAATCATCCAGTATTTCCCTTGGATGCCCGAAGTAAAACATAATTTTTCTTTCGGCGTAGGACGAAAAAACTGGTTATCTTCAAAACATATCATTGAAGAACGTGCTATTGAACAAATTTTAGGTATTTCCATCCGCAATGCATTAACTGGAAATATCTCCATTGAAAAGGCTTTAGATTATGCCCAAAATTCTATTAACCGGCTTATAGAATAATTTTGCTTAACAGGCCTCAGTTAAAATCAGACGGGAAATATCCCACAGAAATGGCTCTGCCATAGATGGCAGAGCCCGTTTTTTTTTGCGCGAAAGGAATACTCCTTTCCATATATCTCCTATTTCCTTTTTACAATTATTCCGCTATAAACCCGGACGCTTTATCCGCTTCCGAAAGTTTAATATCATAAATGGTTATCACATCAAACTTATTCTCTTTTTTCCACTCCGACACTTTGGAGTAACTGGTAGAACCGCTCAGTTCCAGAACGATCGTATCGGTCGTTGTACCCTGGCCGTTCGCTGAGGTTTTCCCGCCCATGCCTTCCGCTGCCAGCACGGGAGCGCTTTCCGCTGCCGTTCCTTTCTCGGAATATATGATCGGGCTCTCTATGCCGCCCTGCGCCGTGGTAAGGTATCTGCGATTTCCATCGCTTATCTTCCCCTGCACATACAGCTGCTTTCCTGTCGGTCCCGCCACATTCTCCGCTGCGATCTTGATCTGGTCTTCCGTTGTCTCAACACCGTCATAATATAATTTGATCGCTCCGGTAAGACCTACCGACAGGGCGGCATCACTTTTGTTCTCAAACTTGATCCTCGCCGGCGTCAGCGTCGTATTGGCGTTCAGTCCCAGGCTGCTGTTCGTAAGGCCGTAGGGATTCGCGATGATCCTGCCGGACTGCGTGATCGTGAGGGTAAGATGAACCGTCTCCACCTCTCCCTTAAAAACGATCTGATTGCTGCCATCTGTGGGACGCAGTATCTCATCATTCCCGCTGATCGTAGTCGTCACATTGTTCCCGCTGATATCGTTTCCGCTTATGTCGTTTCCGCTCACATCATTTCCGCCCACCGCCGGCGCCGCCCAGACTGCCATGGATGCGCCGAGCAGCATCGCTATCGCGAACGATATGCTGATCAATTTTTTCCTCATCTGAAGTTCCTCCTTGCTTTTGTCTTTATTGTATGGTAGAAGATATATGCTGCCGTCTTTAATCCGTCACGTAAATATCCACAATGACCGCATTGTCGCCCGCCAACGCGCCCTCCTCGTCCACGCAGGAGTGTATCAGCGTTCCCCGGTAGGTTCCCGGCTCTAACTCTTTTTCAGCTGTAAAGGACTCAATATGGCTTCCGCGGGGAATGATCCCGGATACATAGATCTCTTCCGCCATCTGATCATTCTCGTCATTTAAATAAATCTGGACATACATGTCCTCATAATAATTCGCTTCACTGTTTCCTATGTAGCAAGCGGCGTTTTTTCCGCCCGTAATATGGATATCCCTGTCATACAGCGTTGTAAAGGAGAACGGATCATTTATTTCTATCCCTTCTGCGTCCTCCTCATTTGTGACGACACCTGCCTCCATCCCTATCCTCCGCATTGTCGCCGTCTCTGTATCTTTGTGGTTTAATATGTAAAATATGGCGATACCGCCAGCGATGACAACAACCGAAAGCACACCGATCATGACGGTCTGCAGTGATATTTTTGACTTCCTCTTTTCATTTTTCTGTTCTTCCATCTCACACCTCTCATTTTTCATTTGTTTTGCGGGGGCCTTAAGCCCGCCGGCCCAAGTCCCCCTGTATGAACCAATGTCATTTAGCTAACACCTCAGTCAGCAGGTAAGGGCATAAAATGCTTAAGGAGCCCTTTGAAAAACGCCGGCACTTAGCGAGGTATTTCACGAGCTTAGTGCCCGCTGCGTTCTTTCACAGGCTCTTGAAGGACAGAGCCAGCGAGAGCGTGGCGACGAAGTATTTTATGTCCTTACCTGCGTCCGCTGCCATTAACTAAATGGCATTGCTGTATAAATCTCTACTGTTCCATCTGCCGCCCCAGAAAGCCCGCCGCCGACAGGATCAATTTTTGTTCCACCTCTCCCATCTTCCCTTTTTCGGCATTGTTCAACAAGATGACGGCGCCTATCACATCTCCCTCGCTGATGATGGGACTGATGGCCTCCTGACGGAACTCCTCGGAATTGTCCTGCGTCACAGGGATAAAATCGCGCTCGCCCTTGATGCTGACAACGCTTTCCCGGTTATTTACCTTGCTCTCCAGCTCCCTGCTGACATACTTCCCGACAGAATTTTTCATGCCGCCCGCCGCCGCAATGATCTGATCCCTGTCCGCGATCATCGCCACATGGCCCGAAACCTGTGCCAGGCTCTCCGCATACTGTTTGGCGAAAGTCGACATCTCTCCGATCGGTGAATATTTTTTTAATATGATCTCCCCCTCCCTGTCAGTAAAAATCTCCAGAGGGTCCGATTCCCTGATCCGCAGAGTCCTCCTTATTTCCTTCGGTATCACCACTCTGCCAAGATCATCTATTCTACGTACTATTCCAGTTGCTTTCATATAAAATTTCCTCCATTTACTGTACTCACCATTTCTGGAAATAGTATCTGCAAACAAAGAAATTCTATACCTTGTTTCTTTTACTTAGCTGTACCCTGCAATTTTTATGTTTTCAAATATCTTCTGTACTTTTATTTCAAAAATACGGGAATTTGTAACAGAAAATTTAATTGAAATGATACGAATATGGCGAATGTTCTCTGATCGTTCTAAGTCAATAACCCCGCCGCAAGCAGCGGGGCATGGAATTTGATGCGCCTCAAGGGGCGGGGTATTGACCCTCACGGCAGTCGCCAAATGTCTGCAAGCAATCACTTTGGCTAATGCCAGGCAAGCTTGGCATTTTGCTCGCGGGAATAAAATATGCCGGCTGCTCCCAATCTGCCGCTTTGACGCAGAGGGAACACCCGGCACTGCCAGAACATATAGATCTGCTGTTTTTATCTCACTTCTCTCTCAAAATCCGAAGCCCCATGTTTGCAGAGCGGGCAGATATAATCCGCAGGAAGTTCCTCCCCCTCATACACGTAGCCGCATATCTTGCATACCCAGACTGTCTTACCGCTTTTCTCCTTCGGCGCTTCCGGTTTCGGCTTGATATTGTTCTGATAATAGGTATAAGTGACAGAAGGTACGTCAGAAAGCACTTTTCCCGCCGTCACATCCGCGATAAACTGGGTATGCGTGCCCAGATCGATCTCCTGCACCACCTTCCCTGAAAGATAAGAGTTTGTCCCTGCCGTCACATAATAAAGCCCGTTCTCACTGCGCTCCTTTGGCCCGTAGTCCTCAAACTTGTCCACATTTTTTCCGCTCTGGAAACCGAAATGCTTAAACGTATCAAAGGACGCGTCCTCCGCCAGAACAGACACATTGAACAGGCCCGTCGCTTTTACCATATCGTGCGTCTTATTCTGCTTGTTTACCGTGATGGATATCCGGTTCGGCGTGCTTGTCACCTGCATCACCGTATTGATAATACATCCGTTATCAAACCCATTCTCCTGCGCCGTCAAAACAAACAGCCCGTAGCTGAGCTTAAACATCACACTCTGATCCATAAAAATTTCCTCCGTTTCTATAATAAGTCTTTCCCAAACTTATCTCTTTATTCACTATAAATCACCGCTCATGATCCGTCAAGTAAAATCAGGAATGATTCCTGTTTTTATAGTGACAGGTAGCAGTGCTATTGGGTTAATGGCAACGGACGCCGGTAAGAACATAAAATGCTTCGTCGCCACGCTCTCGTCGGCTCTGTTTTTCAAGAGCCTGCGGGATGCGCGTCTGAGCAGGATATATACCCGCTTCCGGCGTCCCCCTACGGTGCCAACTTCCCCTCTTTATAGTGCCTCCTGCAAAGCGCCACATACCTGTCATTGGCGCCAAGACAGATCTGCTCACCGTCCCGGATGATCTCCCCCTTCTCATTCAGCCGGGTATTGCAGGACGCCCCCTGCCCGCACCAGCAGACTGTCTTCAGCTCTTCGATCACATCCGCCCAGGCGAGAAGCCATATGGAGCCCTCAAAAGGCTCCCTCCTGAAATCCGTCCGCAGCCCGTAGCAGATCACCGGTATATCAAGATCATCCACTATATGCACAAAAAATTCGATATCAGACTTTTGGCAGAACTGCGCCTCATCCACGATCACGCAGTCATATCCGCTTATTTCTTTGTCGCTCATCGCCACAAACTCTTCCACAAAGCGACACTCTTTTTCCAGTCCCATGCGGCTCCTGATTATCTTATCGCCGTCCCTGTTGTCCAGCTTCGGTTTCAGGAGAAGAGCCTTCTTCCCTCTCTCATAATAATTGTATTCCACCATCAAGGCATTCGCCGTCTTAGAACTGCCCATAGCGCCATGCCTGAAATATAATTTCGCCATATCATTTCGCCTTCTGGAACGGCTTGCCGTTCGCCGCCGGCACCCTCGCCGTACCCACAAACAGCACCAGCGCCAGGATCGTCACGATATACGGTATCATGGAGATCAGGTTCGGCGACACCGTGTTGCTGGAGGTCGCCAGCACTTTCACGCCGTTGCAGAATCCGAACAGCAGGCAGGCGAGCAATGCTCCCTGCGGCTTAAACTTTCCGAAGATAACCGCCGCGATCGCCATAAAGCCCTGCCCCACGATAACGATCGGTCTGAACTGGCTCACCGTCGCCAGCGTTATGTAAGCCCCGCCGAGCCCTGCCAGAAATCCCGATATGATAACACAGGTATATCTTAAGCGGTAAACATTGATGCCCAGCGTATCGCACGCCTCCGGAGACTCGCCCACCGCGCGCAGCCGCATCCCGAATTTTGTCTTATAAAAGATAAACCAGATCACCGCGACCAGAACCAGTGACAGATAAGCCACGGAGTAATTGGAGAGTACATTGTCCCAGAAGGAACCCACCGGGAAAATACCGTCAAATACCTTCGGCAGTTTCGCGCTGATATCCACCGCGGGAGTATCGGAAGAACCGTCGTAGATCGCTTTGCAGAGGAACACGGCAAGCCCCGGCGCCAGAAAGTTGATCGCCGTGCCGGAGATCGTCTGATCCGCCTGAAAGGACACGCACGCCACCGCATGCAGCAGCCCGAAAAGCGCCCCCGCGAGGCCGCCCACAAGAAAAGCGATCCAGGGATTCCCGCAGGTCAGCGCCATCGCCGCCCCCACAAAGGCCCCGATCGTCATCATTCCCTCGATACCGATATTCACCACACCGCTCCGCTCGGAAAAGCAGGAACCCAGCGCTGCCAGCAGAAGGGGCGGCGTATATGTCATTGTTGCATTGATAAGCAAACCAAGATTTCTCAAAAGCATTACTTTGTACCTCCTTCGCTTTTTGCTTTCTTCTTTCCTGCAAGATCGAGCAGCAGCCTCTTAAACACATGGGCGATGGCGATAAAGAAGACGATCGTTCCCATGATGATATTGACGATCTCCGCCGGCGCATTCACGAGGGAAAGCTTTGTGCCGCCGTACTTCATCGCCCCGTAGAACAGTCCAGCAAAGATACAGCCGATGGGATTAGTTGACCCAATCAGCGCCACTGTGATTCCCTGAAAGCCGAAACCTTCCTGAGAAGAAAACTGGCTGATGCGCATTCCCATTCCCATAAGCTGGCAGGCGCCGCCCATTCCCGCGAGAGCGCCGGAAATCGACATTGCCGTCATGATTTCCCGGTTGGAGTTGATGCCGCCGTACTCCGCCGCATGTCTGTTGAATCCCACAGCCTTCAGCTTATATCCCAGCGTTGTCCGGTTCAGGATAAACGCGATCACGACCGCCGCGAGGACCGCGACCAGAATATTATAACTCGCCCCGGATCCCATCACTTCCTGAAGGGACTCGTTTTTGACCAGCATCGTCGCCGACTCCAGGATATCCTTTGTCGCCTCGCCGCCCCCTTCTTTATGGACTGCCGGAATATTTACGACATAATTGGACAGGTAGTAGGCGATCCAGTTGAACATGATGAAGGAAAGCACCTCGTTGATGCCCCGTTTTACCTTCAATACCGCCACGATCATCGACCAGAAGCCGCCGGCAACCGCCGCTGCGATCAGGCATAACGGCACATGGATAATGGCAGGCACTTTTACGAACACGCCGACGATACATGCCGCCAGCGTACCCACCACATACTGTCCCTCCGCACCGATGTTGAACACGCCGGTCTGGAAGGAGAACGCCACGGAGAGCCCGGTCAGGATGATCGGGGAGGCATATACGATCGCCCACACAATGAATTTCGGCTTGCCGAAAACCCCTGTGATCAGCTTGCCGTACGCTTCGCCCGCGCTGATGCCCGCCGCCTGCAGAAGGATCGCCCCCACCGCAAAACCCACCGCGATCGAGATCAGCGTATAGAGCAGATTACCGTGGAGGATTTTTGTACCAAAGGAATTTTTTGTCTTATCATTTGCATTACTCATGCGCTCCACCTCCTGCCATCATCAGGCCCAGTTCATTTTCATTTGCATCTTTACCGGGTACGCTTCCCACGATCTTTCCGTCAAAAATAACTTTGATCTCATCGGAAAGGCTCATGATCTCATCCAGTTCGAAGGACACCAGCAGCACTGCCTTCCCCTTATTCCTCTGTTCCACCAGATATTTATGTACATACTCGATAGCTCCCACATCCAGCCCACGGGTCGGGTTCACCGCGATCAGCAGTTCCGAATCGTTGGTGATCTCTCTGGCGATGATGACTTTCTGCTGATTGCCGCCGGAAAGCTGTCCCGCCGGCTTATTCTCACTCCCTCTGGGACGGACGTCGAACTTTTCGATCAGTTCCGTCGCCTTTTTCTGGATCGCATCCCTCTTCAAAATGCCGTGTCTGGAGAATTCCTCCTCGCCGAAATTCTGCAGGATCAGATTGTCCGCCACGGAAAACTGCAGCACCAGTCCGTGCTTTTGCCGATCTGCCGGTATGCTGGTGATGCCCGCCTCGAAAATTTCCCTCGGCGTCTTTCCGAACACCTCTTTTCCATGTATCGTCACGGAACCTTCCGTGCCTTTCCGGAGCCCCGTAATGATCTCCACCAATTCTGTCTGGCCGTTGCCGTCCACCCCTGCGAGCCCTACGATCTCTCCTTTTCTGACAGTAATGTCAAGTCCTTTCAGGATCTCCACATTTCTGTAATCTTTCCCGTGCAGGTTCTTCACCACAAGGGCATCTTCCCCCGGTTTCTGGTCCTTTTTGTCCACCTTGAAAGTGACGTCACGCCCCACCATCATCGCGGCAAGCTGATCCTCATTCACCTCCGATACATTCACCGTCTGAATATACTTCCCCTGCCGTATGATCGTGCAATAGTCCGCGGAAGCCTTGATCTCTTTCAGCTTATGAGTGATCAGGATAATGGATTTTCCATCCTCCGTCAGATGCCCGATGATCTCGATCAATTCCCCGATCTCCTGCGGCGTGAGGGATGCGGTAGGCTCGTCCAGGATCAGAATATCCGCGCCCCTGTACAGCACCTTTAAAATCTCCACCCTCTGCTGCATGCCCACGGAAATATCCTCTATCTTAGCATCCGGATCCACCTGCAGCCCGTAGCGCTGCGATAACTCCACCACCTGTTCCCTCGCCGATTTCAGATCCACTGTCAGTCCTTTTACCGGCTCCATTCCCAGAATGATGTTTTCCGTCACCGAAAACGGCTGTACCAGCATAAAATGCTGATGCACCATACCGATCCCCAGTTCTATCGCCTTCTCCGGCGAATCGATGGCAACCTTGCTCCCGTTTACTTCAATATAGCCTGACGTCGGATGGTACAATCCGTATAAAACATTCATCAGCGTAGATTTTCCGGCGCCGTTCTCCCCCAGGATCGCATGTACTTCCCCTTTGTGGACAGTCAGGTTAATGCCGTCATTTGCGACAAAATCGCCGAATTTCTTAACGATATCATGCATGGCAATGACTGTCTTGGAAAGGTCAACATGACTTTCTCTCCCCATATGATTTTCCTCCTTCTTCGTCTCAGCTCCGCCGTGCATCGCGAAATACGATGTATTTGCCTCATCCGGTGCTGCCAGCCACTTCAAAAGCCGTTCCCCGCTGCCGCATACCCGCTAAAACTTCCGCCGCTTTGGCAGATGCTGTCCCTATCTAATATCATAACATAAGAAAAAGGTGTAGAAAATCTTTTTCTACACCTTTTTCTTTTATTTTTTATTTGATGACAATTTTTACCTTTAATCCAGTTCGTAAGCATCGCCGTGCGCTGCTTCGAAATCTGCCTGTGTCTCAGGAACAACGATCTCACCGGAGATGATCTTTGCTTTCACATCTTCCACTGCCTTGATCACATCGTCGGAGAGGTTTGTCGTTGTGGGAGCGATATCCACACCGCCTGCTGCCAGGTCATATGTGATAACGCCGCTCTGCAGTGTGCCTTCGCATACAGCTTTCGCCGCCTCAAAGCTGGCATTGTCCACTCTCTTCATAGCAGATGTCAGAATATTTTCAGGAGCCAGGGAACTCTGGTCAGAGTCTACACCGATCGCCCATTTACCTTTTTCTTTACATCCTTCGATCACGCCGAGGCCTGTTCCGCCTGCCGCATGGAAGATAACGTCAGCACCGTCTGTGATCATGGTTGTCGCTGCGGATTTACCGCCTGCCGTATCAGCGAAAGAGTTTGCATTCTGCTGCAGGATCGTTGCATCCGGATTGGCATCCAGAACGCCTGCACAGTAACCGTAACCGAACTCATGCATAACCGGGGTGCCCATGCCGAGCACGAAACCTACTTTGTTGCTCTCTGTCGTCAGGCCTGCCACATAACCTACAAGGTAAGAAGCCTGCGCCTGCTTGAACATCAGGCATGTCACGTTGGGCAGTTCAATACTGGAATCATCAATGATGGCAAACTTCTGATCCGGGTTTGCTTCAGCCGCCGCCTTTGTAGCGTCTGCGAGCTGGAAGCCGACACTGATGATCAGATCATATTCTTCATCGATGAAAGTCTCCAGATTTGCCTTATAATCAGCGTCTGTCTTGGACTCCAGATACTGAACCTGAATGCCAAGTTCGTCTGCCGCCCTCTGCAGTCCTTCCCAGGAAGACTGGTTGAAGGAGCCGTCGTTTACGCCGCCTACGTCCGTTACCATACCTACCTTTATTTCAGAATAGTCTGCTGCCGGAGCTTCTGCCGCATCTTCTGCAGGTGCCTCAGCATCCTCTGCGGGAGCTTCCGCCGCATCTTCTGCAGGCGCCTCAGCCGCCTCTTCCGCGGGAGCTGCCGGCTCTTCTGCGCTGTTTCCGCATGCCACCATGGAAAATGCTACCGTGCATGCGAGAAGAACTGAAATCAATTTCTTCTTCATAACTTATTTCCTCCTATTGTTTACTTGTCCCGCCCGATACAGGCAGGAAATTAGCTTGTATTAATTCAGTATAAGTGATTCTTTTCCCTTTTTCAAGAAGCACTTTCATTTTCGTGTAAATTTATCTCATTCGGCAGGACGCAACGCATATTATGTTGACATTTAACAAATTTTCTTATATTTATTGTATAAATTATAACAATTTTTTATTTTATGGCGTTCGACCTCCACTTACTGACGTGGATGCTGAACCAATGTCATCTAAGTCACGAACCACCAGCCCTGCTGGTGGTTTGATGTTGGCCCTACGGGGCCAATGTTACTTTCCCGCCTAAAGGCGGTCTGGCAAACCATTATCTCGTTACTGGTAGCCGCT